>NZ_JBWYIT010000001.1:0-774419 GCF_056779875.1 Acinetobacter sp. ANC_7634
GTACAACTGAACCAGGAACAACAGTAAATGTCGTTGTTAAAGACAAAGACGGTCAAGTTGTTGCAGAAGGTCCAGCGACAGTTACAGGTGACACATGGACATATACACCATCAGTTGAATTGGCAGATGGCGAATATGACGTAGTTGCAAAAGCAACAGATCAAGCAGGTAACACAGGTGAATCTCAGCCAGAGAGCTTCGAGGTTGACACAGTAGCGCCTGAATTAACCATCGATGAGCTTAAGCCAACAAACGATACCACTCCTGAAATTACTGGTAAAACAGAACCGGGAGCGATAGTTGATGTTGTGATCAAAGACAAAGACGGTGAAATTGTCTCTGAAGGTAAAGCAGAAGTTGATCCAGAAGGTAACTGGACGTATACACCGACTGAAGAATTACCAGAAGGTCATTACGATATTGAAGTAACTCCGACTGATAAAGCGGGTAACAAAGGTGATACTTCTAAAGAACAGTTAGAAGTTGATACAACACCTCCTTCTGACATTACTATTGATCCAATTGGTGGTGATGATTTCGAATCGAATGATCCTCAACCTGAAATTACAGGAACAGGTGAGAAAGGTTCGCTAGTGGATATCGTGATCACCGGTCCAGATGGCTTCGAAGAGAAGGCCACTGTTGAAGTTGGAGAAGATGGTAAATGGTCGTATAAACCAGAAGCTGAGTTGGAAGAAGGTGACTACAAAATCGAAGCTACTCCTAAAGATGAAGCTGGAAACGTAGGTAATCCAACTGAACAAGATTTTGTAATCGACTTGACACCACCAGATATCGATATTGATCCGTGGGAAGATGATAATGATCCTTGGTTAGATATCGATCCTTGGGATGATGAAGAAGCTGCATGGGATGTGAGTGAAGCTGCATCTGTACAGGCAGTATCATTAGCTGCTGAGCCTCAAATTGCTGCATTCTCTGCTTTCGCTGCACGCTCATTATTTATTGCTGAACCAGTAGTAACAGCATCTCAAGTAACGGCAGTTGATCCAAGTATTAATTATACTAATGATCCACAACGTACGATTAGTGGTAATACAGTAAATAATCCTAAAGAGGTTGCTGTAGAGATTAAAGATGCTAACGGTGCTGTGGTATCTAGTGGTTTAGCAGTGTTGTCTGCAGGCCGTTGGAGTTATAAACCAGCAGAACCTTTAGCAGATGGTATATATACACTTGTAGCCACTGCACGTGATGCTGCTGGTAATACTAGCCGTACAGTTTCTTTAAAATTTGGTGTAGATACACTTTCACCTGATTTGTCAGTTGAAGAGTTATATCCTACAAACGATGCTACTCCAGCAATTTCTGGTTCTACTGAACAATATTCTAAAGTTCAAGTCGTGATTAAAGATAAGAATGGAAATACTGTTGTAGATGCACCAGCTTCTGTAGATAGCTCAGGCAATTGGACATTTACACCGCCAAGAGATTTAGCGGATGGAAATTACACAGTTGAAGTAACATCTACTGATTTAGCTAAGAACAAAAAAACTGAAACTCAGCAATTAACAGTTGATACTCAAGCTCCTGATGCTGTGATTATTAATCCAATTACAGATCCAAGTGACTTGAAACCAGTATTAACAGGTAAAGCTGAAGCGAATACTACTGTCGAATTAGTGATTAAGGACTCTACAGGTCGAATTATTGATTCTGCACTTGTTCCTGCTGATCAAAATGGTAATTGGACATATCCAATCAACAATAATTTACCAGAAGGTACAATTATCGTTGAAGCTAAAGCGATTGATGAAGCTGGAAATGTCGGTCCTTCATCAAGCATCGGCTTCGATTTGGATGTGACTCCTCCAGATGCGCCAACGGCAACATTTAATGCAGATGGTTCATTAGTAACAGGTACTGCACAAGCTTTATCAACTGTTAAAGTAAAAGATGCAAACAACAACGTGATTGGTACAACCACTGCGGATAGCAATGGAAACTACTCAATTAAGTTGATACCAAGTTTAAACGATGGACAAAATGTATATGTGACCGCTTCTGATGTAGCGGGTGAATCTGCACCACGTCAAGTGACTGCTCCAAACATTCCGTTGGATGCCATTGATAATGTTGCTAAAGCTGGTATTGAATACGAGTATCCTGTTACAGAGAAATTCATTAAAGATGCAATTTCTTATAATTGGTTGATTGGCTTCGCCGGTTTTGCGATTGGTAAAACAAGTGGTGCTACAGAGTTTACAATTGGTGCAAACAAAACTGCAGATGTGCAGCTTCAAGTAAAATCAGCATCATGGGGAACATTATTAGACTCAGTATCAATTGTTCTTTACCAGCAAAATAGTTCTGGTAAGTGGGTACCAATTGCCAATAATAAATCTGCAGGATTATTTGATTTCATCGGCTTATTTGGAGAAGTTGCTCATATCAATTTAGAAGATTTACCTGCAGGTAAATATTGCATAGAAATGAGTAATGGTAACCTTGCTTCTTTACCAGGTTATGTACAGACTAATTTAGTAATTAAAGAAACTAATACAAGTACAACGCCTGTTGTGAAGTCAATCACTGAAGCGAAGGGTAATGTCATTACTGATCTTGATGCTGTACATGGTAAAGATCTTGTAGTTGCCGGTGCTGTTGTGAAAGCTGTAAATGGTGTTGCGATTAATGGTGCAACAACAATTAAAGGCGAGTTTGGTACATTAACTATTGATGCAAACGGTACATATGCTTATAAGCCAAATGCAAACCTTAACGCGATTGGTAAAACGGATGTATTTAAATACACGATTACTGATCCTGTAACTGGTAAGTCTGATACAGCTCAATTAGTACTTCAAATTGATTCTAAATCAGGTTCACCATTGGCTTGGAGCAAATTCACACCAGAAGCAAACGCGAATGATGCTGATGCATTGGCGAATGAAACAGCAGGTAAGTTTAATTCTACTTACTTGAATGAAACAGTTTCTGCTAAAGGTTTGGATAAGTTGATCTTCAATGTGTTAAATGACAACAGCCATAACGGTGGTAACGGTGTTGACACAATCAATGACTTCCAATTAGGCAGCAATGTGAAGATTGATGTTTCTGAGTTGTTATCTGATAGTGCAACTGCTCAAAACATTGATAAATTTATCTTTGTCGAGAAAGATGGAAACAATACGAAGTTAAGTATTGATCGTGATGGTGCAGGTACAACTTATAACAAGGTTGACCTAATTACTTTCAACAATACTGATGTTTCACTTCAAGACTTGTTGAACAAAAACCACTTGTTGTTCTAATAGACTAATGTGAAAAAGAGGAACTTCGGTTCCTCTTTTTTTATTCTTGAAAAAAATGGGACATTTAAAATGTCCCATTCATTGTCTATAACTTATTTGAGTAGATTAAGAAAATTTAAATAATGTTGTACGAGGATTTGTTCTTGTTCCAATATTGGTGTATGACCTACACCTTTTAAGATGATAGGCTCTTGAGCATTTTTCAGTAATCCTTTCAGTTCAGCTGCAGCTTCTACATTAATAATTTGATCACGATCTCCCCAAATGATGAGTGTTGGTTGATCGATTGAACGAGCCGCTAGCGCAAATGTTTCAGGTGTAAATGATTTTGACATGAGAATAAGTTGCTCAACGAGTTTCGTGTTATTCGTAACATTGGATATCATGAGCTTTTCTTGTTCGACTTTCAGTTCGTTCGGTATAAATGGAGGTTGCTGCGTAGCAATTTTAAATAACCGATCAAAATCTCCAGGTTTAGAAACGATAAAATTTTTGAGTAAGTTTGGGTCTTTTAAGTAAGGCGTATTGGCAGATTTAAATACGCCTGCACTATTAATGAGTAATAATGATTTAGTATCGATTGGATACTGAGCTGCATAAAGTAATGCTACAGCACCGCCCATGGAGTGACCGGCAACATTTAGATTTTGATCAACATGAATGGATTCCGCAAAGCGACGTAATTTTTCGGTTAGATTTGGAATTGAATAATCAAAATCTGCAGCTACTTTACTATCACCTTGTCCAGGTAAATCAGGGATAATGACGTGATAATGTGGTGTCAGATAGCGAGCGACTCGGTTCCAATTATCCCGACTGCCTGCTAGACCATGCACAAGCATAAGTACGGGTTTGCCTTTTGTTCCACCTTCGCTGTAAGCCCAATCGATGTCGGAAACTTTAATACGCTTGGTATTCAGTCCAGCCCAAGCACGTTCTTGTTGTAAAATATTTTGTATATTTATACTGCTTGGCGCGGCTTGAGTTGTCGATGTAATAGAGATTGTACCGACTGCAATTGAAGCAGCAAGTAAGTGTGAAAATATCCTTTTCATTGTATTTCTCTGTGTATTGTTATTGTGCAAATTTAGATTAAGTGAGTCTGTTATGAAATGCATTTGCTCAAATCAATCATTCGATAAACTATAGGTCAATTATTGATGAATCGATCAGCATCAGCGGAAATGGCACAGATGTTCTTAGCCACAGTATCACAAATTCCTTATGGGAAAGTAGCCAGTTATGGTCAAATTGCTGCGATGTCCGGACTGCCTAAACATGCACGTTTGGTTGGTCGTGTGTTGAATCAATTAGATGTGAGTAGCGATTTGCCTTGGCATCGTGTCATTAATGCACAAGGTAAAATTAGTCATCAGCGTTTGGATGATCAAGGTTTTAATTGCCAGCAAGCTAGATTGCTTGAAGAGGGAGTTGTGTTTAACAATGGCAAAATAGATTTCAAGATTTTTGGATGGTTCGAGTAGCTCCGTATGATGGTATACGGAGCTATCAGTTATTATTGCTTTACGACAAAAACAGGTACATTGACTTCAGTGATGAGGCTTTGTGCGACACTGCCCATAATTAATTTCTTGAATCCTGAGCGACCGTGCGAGCTGATAACAATCAGATCAATATTAAGCTCATCAATTGACTTCATTATGGTACGGTGAATACTTTCTCCTTCGAGTATTTTTGTCTCTACGTCTACTCCATATTCATTAAACTTTGCTTTAGCTTGAGCTAGGTTATCTTCAATAAATTTTCGTGCTCGTTCTATTAAAAGATTCGACTGCCCATCTGAGAGATATTCTGCTGCGATATAGGGATCGAGTGTCATCACTTGAACAACAGTAATGTTGCTGTTAAATGCTTTAGCCAAATCAACAGCATGCTGAACGACGTTGAGTGCTACTTCTGAACCATCCACTGGAACGAGGATATGTTGATAACTCATGTTGTTCTCCTTTTTTAACCGTTTTAATTAAAAGTGTATAAGTTCATCATAGACCTTAATTGTTCAAAATAAAACCAAGTGTAAAACTATGGTTTTTTATATTAAGTTATTGTTTTTGATTTATTATCTTAAATTTTAGAGATATAAGATAGTAACGAACTATGAAGAATGAAATTTGATTAACTGAATCATAAAAAGATCAATTTGAAAGTATTGTAATGAGTAGAGATGTAATTATGGGTGTTTCAGATCTCTATAAACTCTAGAGTTGATATTTAGAATTAAAAAAAGTATTAGCCTTACTTTAGCGACTATATTTTGAAAACCCACTCCGTTTGAGTGGGTTTTTTTATGTCTTTAAGAGTGATAATGATAAGATATTTGGAAAATAAGCAACTGAATTCTATATTTAATGAATAAGAAGTTTTTTGAATGGATTAAAGTGAATATTGGAAGTTGTTTATCAGGGGCGATAACTTTTGGTTGGTTAATTTTTATCTATTTAAAAATTCACAACGGTGTAATACCTAAAGATTTAAATGAATTTGGTGATTTTATTGCGGGAGCTTTTGCTCCATTAGCATTTTTTTGGTTGGTTAGAGGTTTTTATCAACAGGGCAAAGGCCTTAAGCAAAATTCAGAAGCTTTAAAACTTCAAGCAACTGAGTTAGGAAAAACGACTCAAGCATTGGAATTGCAAGTAAAAGAAATGCAGGCTTCTGTAGAGCAGCAGTCACGTTTGACTAAGGTGTACGAAGAAGAACTTCAGCAAAAGCATTTTCAAGTGCAACCTTATTTTGAATATGCTTTTAAAGTGACGAAGAATTATTTAATTGATGAGCCTATATTTGATGTAGATGATAATGTCATTGATATTTATGAGGAAAGAAGAATCGAGTTTACTTTAACAATTAAGAACTTTGGTGATAGGGCAAGAAATTTGATAATTAGATCTCGTAAAGGACAACCCTATATCCAAAGAAAACAGTATAAACTTGAGAATTCAGAAAACTTTATTATAGTTTTTGAAGTTGATGGTAAGTTCGCGCAAGAATTAAGTGAGGGAAAACACAATTTGGTAAGGATGTTCAAAGTTCAATACCAAGATATATATGGTAAATCTTACGATGAATACATTAAGTGTACTGTCAACCCAATTACTTTCCATGATGATGACAATATTTATTTACATGAAGAAATTAATTTGGTTGCAAGAGAAGAAGCACTACAATCTTAATATAATTTTACGTAGATGATGTCATGTACTTCACTAAATTTTCAATATTATCGGTCTGCAACTGTTCACGCATTTTTAAAAACTGCTTTTCGTCTAAATCATAAAGTTTTAGAGAAAGCAGTTTTTTAATATCTTGTTCAGAAAAGCGATATTTAATAATTTTCGCAGGTACACCACCTACGACAGCATAAGGTGGCACGTCTTTGGTGACGACAGCACCAGTTGCCACCACTGCGCCTTCACCAAGTTTTACCCCTTGCATAATCATGGCACGACTACCAATCCAACAACCATCACCAATGACAGTATCGCCAGCAGGCACAAAACAACGCGTATCAAAAGGAAATGCCGAAATCCAGTCGGTACGGTGTAACTGATTTCCGCCCATCATGATGACGCACTCAGCACCAAAACAGACAAAATTGCCAATATAAAGCTGATCGATGGGTTTTTCTGGTGTCGAAGCTTTGTCATGTAGATAACGCACCACACAACGCTCAAAACCTTCATCCCAATATGCTGAGTAATAGCTATAATTGCCTTTGATATGAATATTCGGATTTTTTACCGTTTTAGAAATAAATTCGAACTCACACCAATGATTGACAGGCGAGTTGATCAGCTTTTCAGACATGGTGAAATAAAAGGAGAATATTTTAGGGCATTATATACCAATTAAAACTTACATCCTGAATAAAAACTTTTATATTCATTGAGCATTAGAAGAATGGAAAAGCTATGTTTGTTGAAACAGAATTTAGAGAAGATAGACCTGAAGAAATATATAGAATAATAAAGGAGTATCCTCTTGCATCTTTGGTCGCACAGACCCAAACAGGGTTAATTGCTGAACATATCCCGCTCATATTAGTAGATGAACAAACATTGAGAGGACATGTTTCATTGCAGAATACACTATTCAATCATTCGATTTTGAATAATCAAATACTATGCATCTTTAAAGCAGAGGATGCTTATATTTCACCGAATTATTATCCTTCAAAATTTGAAGATCACAAAAAAGTACCTACTTGGAATTATCAAGTCGTACACATTAATGGTGAAATTCAGTTTTTTCATGATCAGAAAACTAAACTTGCAGTATTAGGTCAACTCACTCAACAACATGAACGTATCACGAATGGTAAAAATGCTTGGAAAATGGCAGATGCACCAAAAGATTTCTTGATGGAAATGCTCAACCATTTTGTTGTATTTGAAATTAAAATTGAAAGAATCATTGCTAAATCAAAACTAAGTCAAAATAGAGAGGAAAAAGATTTTCGTAATGTTATTACGAAGCTTCATGAAGCTGGAAAAGTGCATCTAGCAAAAACAATGAATCAATTAAAATGAAAATAAAAAACCCCTCATCAGAGGGGTTTATAGCCTAAAATATCAAGAATTAGAGATATTCTACGCTCACAATTTCGTATTCAACTTCACCTTGAGGTGTCGTAATTTTAACTTCATCACCTTCATTTTTACCTAAAAGACCACGAGCGATAGGGGAATTCACAGATATTTTGTTAATTTTAAAATCTGCTTCGTCGTCACCAACAATTTGATACGTTTTACGTTCTTCAGTATCCAAATTTTCAATTGTGACAGTCACGCCAAAAACAACGCGTCCATTTTGCTCAAGTTCTTTAACGTCAATCACTTGTGCAGCACCCAATTTTCCTTCGATATCTTGGATACGGCCTTCACAGAAACCTTGTTGCTCACGTGCAGCGTGGTATTCCGCGTTTTCTTTAAGATCTCCGTGTTCACGCGCTTCAGCAATCGCTGCTGTAATACGAGGACGATCTACAGTTTTAAGTTGGTGTAATTCTTTCTCAAGCGCTTCTTTGCCTTGAGGTGTCATAGGATAACGTTGCATAGTTGTCCCTCAAAAAAGTAAGTATGAAAAAATACTAAGTCTATAAATGAAAAAAAGCCCGCCACCAAGAGGTGACGGGACTTCTTGGTAGTGTATTAACCTACTGTTTGTAAGTCTTGCAAACGATATACATCCATTGGCAATTTGATTGCTAAAGCTTGGCAAACTGCATCTGCACCATTAAGGGTAGTCGTATGATAGACCTTACCTTGAAGTGCAGAACGGCGGATTGAGAACGAATCCTGCTGAGCTTGTTTACCTTCTGTTGTATTGATAATGAGGTGTATTTCGCCATTTTTCAAGCGGTCCACAATATTTGGACGACCTTCAGTCACTTTATTTACACGTTCACATTCAATACCAGCCGCTTTGATGACATCGTAAGTGCCACCAGTAGCAAGAATTTTGAAACCAAAGCCAGTAAGTTGTTTTGCAATACCTGCTGCACGTGGTTTATCAGAATCACGTACAGAGATGAACGCATGTTTAACTTCACCTTCCGTTGGAAGACCTGGTAAACGCTCATTCGCACCTAATACAGCTTTATAGAACGCTTCACCAAATGTTTTACCAACGCCCATTACTTCACCTGTAGATTTCATCTCAGGCCCAAGGATTGGATCAACTCCAGGGAACTTGTTGAATGGGAACACTGCTTCTTTAACAGAGAAGTGCTCAGGGATAATCTCAGTCGTGAATCCTTGAGATTCTAAAGATTGACCCGCCATACAACGTGCAGCGACTTTGGCTAAAGACTCACCGATACATTTAGAAACGAATGGCACTGTACGTGATGCACGTGGGTTCACTTCTAAAATGTAAACGTCTTCGCCTTTAACAGCAAACTGTACGTTCATTAAACCAACAACACCAAGCTCTTTAGCCATCGCGATAGTTTGACGGCGCATTTCGTCCTGAATCTCTTTAGAAAGAGAGTAAGGAGGGATCGAACATGCAGAGTCACCTGAGTGGATACCTGCTTGTTCGATGTGCTGCATGATACCGCCGATCACCACATCTTTACCGTCAGATACGCAGTCTACGTCAACTTCGATCGCGTCGTCTAGGAAGCGGTCAAGAAGAACAGGGGCATCGTTAGAAGCTTGAACAGCATCACGTAAGTAGCGACGTAACTCTTCATCGTTGTATACGATTTCCATCGCGCGACCACCAAGTACATATGATGGACGTACTACAAGTGGATAGCCAACTTTCGCTGCTTCAGCCATACCTTCTTCAGCAGATTTTACAATGCTGTTGTTTGGTTGACGAAGTTGCAGACGTTGAATCATTTGTTGGAAACGTTCACGGTCTTCTGCACGGTCAATCGCATCAGGAGATGTACCGATAATTGGTGCACCAGCTTCTTCTAAAGCACGAGCCAATTTAAGTGGTGTTTGACCACCGTACTGTACGATGATGCCTTTTGGCTTCTCAATACGTACGATTTCTAACACATCTTCAAGTGTAATTGGTTCGAAGTACAGGCGATCAGATGTGTCATAGTCAGTAGAAACCGTTTCTGGGTTACAGTTCACCATGATTGTTTCATAACCGTCTTCACGCATTGCAAGCGCCGCGTGTACACAGCAGTAATCGAATTCGATACCTTGACCAATACGGTTAGGACCACCACCGATCACCATGATCTTGTCTTTGCTAGACGGGTTTGATTCACATTCGTCATCGTAAGTTGAATACATATACGCTGTGTCTGATTCAAACTCAGCAGCACAAGTATCTACACGTTTGTAAACTGGGGTTACGCCCAAGTTCCAACGATGTTTACGGAATTGTTTTTGTGAAATACCCATCAAGTTCGCAATACGAAGGTCAGATAAACCTTTACGTTTAAATGAACGGATGTTGTCCGCATTTAGATCGCCAAAACCTAAAGTTTTGATTTGGTTTTCTGTTTTGATGATGTCTTCGATTTGGATCAAGAACCATTTGTCGATCTTAGTCGCTTGGAATACATCTTCTAATGTAAAGCCGTGACGGAATGCATCAGCAACATACCAAATACGCTCAGGACCCGGAACACGAAGTTCTTGTAAGATTTTCTCACGCGCGCCTTCAGCACCCACTTCGATTTTTTCATCAAAGCCAGTTGCACCCACTTCAAGACCACGAAGTGCTTTGTTCATAGACTCTTGGAAGTTACGACCAATCGCCATCACTTCACCAACAGATTTCATCTGTGTAGTTAAAGTTGCGTCAGCTTGTGGGAATTTCTCAAAGTTGAAACGTGGAACTTTAGTTACAACGTAGTCAATCGCAGGTTCGAAAGATGCTGGAGTTGTACCGCCAGTGATGTCGTTTTTAAGCTCATCAAGGGTATAACCAACCGCTAATTTTGCAGCGATTTTCGCAATAGGGAAACCAGTTGCTTTTGAAGCCAATGCAGAAGAACGAGATACACGTGGGTTCATCTCGATCACAACCATACGGCCAGTATTTGGACAAATACCAAACTGTACGTTAGAACCACCTGTTTCTACACCAATCTCACGCAACACTGCTAAAGATGCATTACGCATTAACTGATATTCTTTATCTGTTAATGTTTGTGCAGGTGCAACAGTGATTGAGTCACCTGTGTGTACGCCCATTGGGTCAAAGTTTTCAATCGAACATACGATGATACAGTTGTCGTTTTTGTCACGAACAACTTCCATCTCATATTCTTTCCAACCAATTAAAGATTCATCGATCAATAATTGTTTAGTTGGAGAAAGATCGAAACCGCGTTCACAGATTTCAAGGAATTCTTCTTTGTTGTATGCGATACCACCGCCTGAACCACCCATGGTGAATGATGGACGGATAATCACTGGGAAGCCGAAACGTGCTTGAATCTCTAGAGCTTCTTCCATCGATTCAGCGATTGCTGCTTTTGGACATTCAAGACCAATTTTACGCATTGCTTGGTCGAAAAGTTTACGGTCTTCCGCTTTTTCGATCGCTTCTTTCGTTGCACCAATCAATTCAACATTGAATTTTTCTAAAATGCCATGCTCATCAAGGGCAAGGGCACAGTTCAATGCAGTTTGACCACCCATTGTTGGAAGAACTGCGTCTGGGCGTTCTTTCTCAATGATCGCTGCAACAGTTTGCCAAGTGATTGGCTCGATATACGTTGCATCTGCCATTGCAGGGTCAGTCATGATCGTTGCAGGGTTAGAGTTTACCAGAATTACACGGTAACCTTCTTCACGTAATGCTTTACATGCTTGTGCGCCTGAGTAGTCAAACTCACACGCCTGACCGATAACAATTGGACCAGCACCAATAATTAAGATGCTTTTAATATCCGTACGCTTTGGCATTATTTGCTCCTCAATTACTTCTTAGATGCTTCAATAAGTTCGATGAAATGATCGAACAATGGTGCACAATCATGTGGACCTGGGCTTGCTTCTGGGTGACCTTGGAAACTAAACGCAGGCTTATCTGTACGATGAATCCCTTGAAGAGTTTGATCGAACAATGATTTGTGCGTCGCTTTAAGGTTTGCAGGTAATGTTTCTGCATCCACTGCGAAGCCATGGTTTTGAGAAGTAATCATCACTGTACCATCTTCGATGTTTTGTACAGGATGGTTAGCACCATGGTGACCATGAGGCATTTTCACCGTTTTAGCGCCAGAAGCGAGAGCAAGAATTTGGTGACCCAAGCAAATACCAAATACAGGTACGTTACGAGCATCTTCAACAATTGTTTTTACAGCTTCAATTGCATAGTCACATGCTGCAGGATCGCCTGGACCATTCGATAAGAATACGCCATCTGGATTTAGAGCAAGAACTTTTTCAGCAGGAGTTTGTGCAGGTACAACAGTTAATTTACAACCGCGGTCTGCGAGCATACGTAAGATGTTGGTTTTGACACCGTAATCATATGCGACAACATGAAATTTTGCTTCTGGTTGGGAGAAACCTTGACCTAATTTCCAAGAACCTTCAGTCCATTCGAAACCGTTTGGATCACAGCATTCTTTCGCAAGGTCTAAACCATTCAGACCGCCGAATGCACGAGCTTTTTCTAAAGCTTCTTCTTCTGTAATATTTTCACCAGCTAAGATACAACCGTTTTGTGCACCTTTAGCACGTAAAATACGTGTCAGTTTACGTGTATCAATGTCAGCGATAGCGACAACATTGTGAGATTTTAAGTATTCGCCTAAAGATTGCGTAGATCGGAAGTTGCTGTGCAATAAAGGTAGGTCACGAATGATCAATCCGTTTGCCCATACTTTATGAATTCGACCTGACTCAGCGTCTTCATCATTACAACCTGTGTTACCAATGTGTGGATAGGTAAGCGTAACAAGCTGTTGTGCATAACTTGGGTCAGTCAAAATTTCTTGATAGCCAGTCATGGCAGTGTTGAAAACGACTTCACCAGTCGTACTACCCGATGCACCGATTGACGTTCCTTTAAAGATCGTACCATCGGCAAGGGCTAAAATTGCTGGGGTGCTCAAACCAAAGCTCCTGAAATTTAGGCTGTAAAAAAGCGAGTAGACGAAAAAAAAGGAAGGCTACTTTAAAACCCACCCTCCTTACATCTGCTCGCTTGAACTTAACACGGCATTATACGCAAACACCTTGATAAAGTCCACGTAAATAAACCTGAATTCGTCAGATATATACCTTGTAATTTGTTTAAAAGTCTGCTTTTTAAACTTTGGACAAAAGTCTAAGAATGTAAGAATTATTTAATAATTCAAAAGTTAAGTTTTATCACGATTTATCAAAATTTATGTAGACTTACAATTAATAAGCTAAGTTTCTGAAACAGAATAACAAAGCTTCTGAAAAGCTGATTTGTTAAATAGAACAAATGTTGAAGTTGCTCCAAATGCTTCCTAAAAGTTCGAAAAAAGTACTGATTAGGTCAATTTACCAGTATTTTAGAAAGGACTGATTAAATATGGAAAATAGAGGTAAATATTGAATTGCTTGTTAAAAGCGTTGGTTCAATTATTCAAAGATGAAATTGGTAGTTAGCATGCTGGGTTTTAAAAATTAAACCGAGATCGAATTTAAAGAGATTTGACGCTACTTCGGTGTTTGTGAAGAAATATTTAAGAGCAGATTTGGCTGTTCAAGTGATTAAGGACAATTTTGAAATTAGAAATGAATAACAGGAATTACAAATATAACTAGATATAACACGTTGAGATCAGCTGTATAAAACTTAACTCTAAAAGAGGTCGGAAGAGTCTACAACTATAGAACTTAAATATTGGGGTAAAAAAATAGTGAGATTAAATCTCACTATTTTTTTTAAAACTGATGCAACCAATCGCGCTTGTTATGGAAGTCAGCTTCAGGACTACTATGCTGCATCGCATAATAATGTTTAGCTTGCGATGTGTTTAATACAGCGGATAAGCCAATAAAAATATCCTGCCATTTCAATTTATGTTTTAACATAAACTCCGTTAGATCAAGGCTCACATTTAAACCATAGTGCGTCTTTTTGAGTGAATTCAGTTCTATGTCATAAGCTGCTTGAGGTGGCATATCTTCAGGGTAACGATACTCTTCAAATTGATACGCTTGCCAAGCTTGAGAAGGGGAGAGATTGACTTCACGATAAAAGTCCTGATCTTTCACCCCAATGAAAATTTCAAAGCAGGTTTCTTCCCAAAGAAAATCTCGTCGTGGATGACCAGCTACAATTTCCGGATAAACTAAGTATTGATTTGGGTCACGTAACCAATAGCCCACATTTAGTGTGTATGGACTCGCTTGTTCAATTGCACCAACCAAGGAGATATCAAAGTAACGGTCAAAAGAATTTAGTTCGTAACTTGCCATTCAATGCAACTCAAATTAATTAGAAAGATGTGCGTGGCGAACAAGATTCGAAAGTTTAGGATTTTGTTTTGCCGCTTTCTTATATAAAAGTGCAATCTTTCCAATGGTTTGAACAACCTCTGCACCAGTGACTTCGGCGATTTCAGTAATGACTGCTGCACGAGCATCACGATCTTCACCGCCAATTTTTACTTTAATTAACTCATGATCATTTAAAGCACGTTGAGTTTCTTCAATGACATTTTCAGTTAAACCTTGACCACCTAACATTACCACTGGGTTAAGTGCATGTCCGATTTGACGCAAACGTTTGCGTTCCTGAATTGATAAAGCCGCCATAAAGATAACCTAATTTTAAAAACGACTTAGTATAGCAAATCAAGAGATCAAACGCTTATGTTTCTCAGAAATAATCGATCAACTTAAATCAAAAAAACATAAACGATAATCTTGAATTAGATACAGATGAATACTGCAAGGGGGATAAAATTCACGTACAATAAAAAGTTAGAAGATTACGTGTATTTAAAGAGTTATGGCAACACGCATTACCAATCAGAAGTTATCCAAAAGTAGTCGTGCGTGGATGAGAGAGCATTTAGATGACCCGTTTGTGAAAAAAGCACAAAAGGAAGGTTATCGTGCGCGTGCTGCATATAAATTGCTTGAAATCCAAGAGAAATACAAAATCATTAAACCTGGTATGACTGTCGTGGACCTTGGTGCTGCACCTGGTAGTTGGTCCCAAATCGCCGGAAAATTAGTGGGTGATAAAGGTTTAGTGATTGCATCAGATATTTTGGAAATGGATGCACTTCCAGATGTGACGTTCCTGCAAGGAGACTTTCGAGAAGAGGAAGTTTTCGAAAAATTGTTAAATATTTTAAATGGACGAACTGTAGACGTTGTAATTTCAGATATGGCCCCCAATACATCAGGTAATAAGGCCGTTGATCAACCTCGACAAATTTATTTGTGTGAACTTGCATTAGACTTTGCCAATAAAGTTTTAGGTCCGAAAGGACAGTTTGTTGTCAAAGTTTTCCAAGGAACTGGTTTTGACGAATTCCGTAAGGAAGTTGTAGACAGTTTTGAAGTATTAAAAACTGCAAAGCCTGCTGCCTCGCGTGCTCGTTCGAAGGAAGTTTTTTTAATTGGACAGGGCCGTAAAAAGAATTCGCAATAAAGTGACTTGCCAAGTCGCTAAAAAATGTGCATTTTGTACCTTTTGAATATTTTATTGCGAAATTGATTTACTCGCTTTTTGTTAAAGGTCACCCAATTTTGGGCATGATCAAATTAGATTGATATGGGAATAAAGCTTTGAGCGATCTCTTTAAGAATGCCGTTTTATGGCTTGTTATACTTGGTGTGCTGATATTAATTTTCAGCAACATTAGTGACCGTGATAAGCCTGCTGCATTGAACTATTCAGAATTTGTTGCAGCGGTTAATGCTGGTCAAATTAAACAAGTTACCATTGACGGTGAACGAATTAGTGGCGAAAAAGTAAATGGTTCTCCATTTGAGAGTATTCGTCCTGCGGTTCAAGATCCTGAGTTAATGCCGAATCTCATCAAAAATAATGTCGTTGTTGAGGGCACTGCTCCGCAACGTCAAGGTTTATTGATGCAGCTTTTGATCGCAAGCTTTCCAGTACTTTTAATCATTTTGTTATTCATGTTCTTTATGCGCAACATGGGTGGCGGTGCTGGTGGTAAAAACGGCCCGATGAGTTTTGGTAAGTCAAAAGCAAAAATGCTTTCAGAAGACCAAATCAAAGTCACTTTCACAGATGTTGCGGGTTGTGACGAAGCGAAACAAGAAGTCGTTGAAATTGTTGATTTCTTGAAAGATCCAACAAAGTTTAAGCGTCTTGGTGCGAGCATTCCTCGCGGTGTCCTGATGGTAGGTCCACCGGGTACAGGTAAAACTTTACTCGCGAAAGCGATTGCTGGAGAGGCTAAGGTTCCATTCTTTAGTATCTCAGGTTCAGACTTTGTAGAAATGTTCGTTGGTGTTGGTGCATCACGTGTACGTGATATGTTTGAGCAAGCGAAACGCCATGCGCCGTGTATCATTTTCATTGATGAAATTGATGCAGTGGGTCGTCATCGTGGTTCAGGTACTGGCGGTGGTCATGATGAGCGTGAACAAACCTTGAACCAGATGTTGGTAGAAATGGATGGTTTCGAAGGTAATGAAGGTATCATCGTTATTGCTGCGACTAACCGTGCTGACGTTCTAGATAAAGCTTTACTTCGTCCGGGACGTTTCGACCGTCAAGTGATGGTTGGACTTCCAGATATTAAAGGTCGTGAGCAAATCCTGAATGTGCATTTGAAAAAATTACCTTCAGTGACAGGTGTGGATGTCAAAGTATTGGCACGTGGTACTCCAGGGTTCTCTGGTGCGCAATTGGCAAACTTAGTCAATGAAGCTGCGTTATTTGCTGCACGTCGTAATAAAAATACGGTCGATATGCATGACTTTGAAGATGCAAAAGATAAGCTTTATATGGGGCCAGAGCGTAAATCAATGGTTCTTCGTGAAGAAGAGCGTCGCGCAACGGCTTATCATGAAGCAGGTCATGCGATTGTAGCTGAAATGCTTCCAGGCACAGACCCAGTACATAAAGTCACGATCATGCCACGTGGTTGGGCATTAGGTGTAACTTGGCAGCTTCCAGAGTTTGATCAAACCAGTCATTACAAAGACAAAATGTTGAATGAGCTTTCTATTCTGTTTGGTGGTCGTATTGCAGAAGAAATTTTCATTAATCAGATGTCGACTGGGGCTTCTAATGACTTTGAACGTGCAACAAAAATGGCGCGTGCAATGGTGACTAAGTACGGTATGTCTGACAAGATGGGTGTCATGGTTTATGAAGAAGATGCTCAACAGTCATTTATGGGTAGTCTAGGTGGTCGTACTATTTCTGAAACGACTCAACTTGAAGTTGATCGTGAAATTCGCCGTATCCTAGATGAGCAGTACAAAGTTGCACGTGATATCTTAGAAAATAATAAAGATATTGCCCATGCGATGGTAAAAGCTTTGCTTGAGTGGGAAACGATTGATCGTGATCAAATCCGTGACATTATGGAAGGTCGTGAACCTCAACCACCTAAGGTGTATGTGGCTGAGAATCCAATTGTAGATGTAACCCCTACAGATGGTCCTTCAACGCCTCCACCTTTACCAGCAAGCTAAAATGAAGGAGCCTCTTATGAGGCTCTTTTTTTTGTGTTGAAATTATCCCTCATGTTTAAATTTTACTTGATATCATGTGAATAGATTTTCTAGGAACATCAATATGCAACTTATCTCTTTACCTAATCAGATTCTTAAATGTGGTGCATTGGAACTTGATTTGTCAAAGCCTCATGTAATGGGTGTGTTAAATGTAACGCCAGATTCGTTTAGTGATGGTGGTAAACACAATAGTGTAGAGGCGGCACTAGAGAGAGCAAAGCAAATGATTGCTGAAGGGGCGAGTGTTATTGATGTAGGTGGTGAGTCAACTCGCCCTGGCGCATCTGCTGTTGATGTTCAGGATGAAGTAGATCGTGTAGTTCCGGTCGTTGAAGCGTTGTCAAAATTGAATGTAGTGATCTCAATCGACACTTCTCAACCAGAAGTGATTAAAAAGGCGGTTAAAGCTGGAGCGCATATTTGGAATGATGTCAGAGCATTAACAAAGCCACATGCTTTAGAAACAGCTGCGGAATTAGATATTCCAGTCATTATCATGCATATGCGTGGTGAGCCAACCACAATGAACCAGTTGGATCAATATGATGATATTACTTTAGATGTGATTTCAGAATTGCAAACTCGATTAGATGCAGCATTAAATGCGGGAATTAAACCTGAAAATATCATGATTGATCCGGGTTTCGGATTTGCAAAAAATGCACATCAAAACCTGAAATTATTAAAAGAGTTGTATAAATTAAATGAGTTGGGATATCCAATACTTTCTGCATTATCTCGTAAGCGATTTATTGGTGAAGCTTTAGGTGGTGTACCTGCCCATGAACGTGCAGTGGGTTCGGTGACGGGGCATCTGTTAAGCATACAGCAAGGAGCATGTATGGTCAGAGCACATGATGTAAAAGAAATGGTGCAAGCTATACAAATTTGGACAGCAATGAATAGTGTCGGTTAAATTAAAGGGTGATTTAAGGCAGTTAAAATCATCAATGAAAATATTGGCTTAGTTGTACTTTGACTCAAAGTGAGATTTACTCCTCATTTTTATTGTTGGTTTAATGTCTAGCTTGTGTTATATAAGCTCGGTTTTTGTTAATGCTATTACTTGAGCTTTAATATGTTGAATGATGTACTTCTCCCGATGTTCGACGATGAATATTATCCTGATATTCTCGTGGCTGAAATTCAGCAACTCATTGAAAAATTCTCAAAGAAGGTATCTAAGGTGAATTCCGATGCTGAGATTTATCAAATCGCCAATGATATTGTGGCGGAAATTAATGAGATGAAACCTCAGTTCGAAGATCTTGACTCTTCTCTTGATGATGCAGCAGCAGACTATATAGCTGAGGCAATGATGATGGTCGTTCAGGAAGAGGGATTCTTAGATATCGAAATGGAAGAACTTGTTTCAAATAGAGAGTGGTAAATCGCTCTCTATTTTTTTTGTGTTGTTATTGTTGTGACTAAACACTAGGCATAAAAAAACCAGCTTACGCTGGGTTCTTTATTTACACCATTATTCTCTATTAGAAGAATGGTGCCCGAGGCCAGACTCGAACTGGCACGCTTTGAGGGCGGGGGATTTTAAATCCCCTGTGTCTACCGATTTCACCACTCGGGCATGTGCGCAATAATAGAGGACACTTTTAAGCTTGGCAAGAGAAAATCGTATTATTTGCTTTCTTTTCAATCAACTTGCATTGATTAGGTTAAAAATTATAACTTTGGGGGCGATGGTCTAAGATATTTGGACATTAAATTGTCATCTGATTGCAATTTTAACTTCATAAATATGGTTTAAGTTCGAAGTTAAAATAACTCGCCAATTCATAAATAAAATGAAAAATAAAATCTCAAGACGCGCATTAATTAAAAACTCATTGGCTGGATTTGGTGCGATTTCACTGCCTGTTTCGATTACAGCATGTAATGGCGATGGTCAAACCAGCAATGAGCATAAAGTTGAATTTTTGCATGGAGTGGCGAGCGGAGATCCATTACAGGATCGAATAATTCTTTGGTCGCGCATAACACCTACAGATGTGACGGCAACATATGAGTTAGATTGGGAAATTGCACTTGATGAGAATTTTTCAAATATTGTTCAGATGGGGAAAATCAAGACTTCTGCTGCTAAAGACTTTTGCTTGAAAGTCGATGTACTTAATTTGAGTGCCGATACTCGCTATTATTACCGATTTAAATATGGGCAGATACATTCTCCAATTGGTCGTACGAAGACCTTAGCAACCAAGTCCAATGCGGTTAACTTTGCCGTATGCTCATGCTCAAATTATCCTGCTGGTTATTTTTATGTGTACCGTGAAATTGCGAAGCAGGACGTGGATGCTGTGCTGCATCTGGGCGACTATATTTACGAATATGGCAAAGATGGATATGCAACTGAACAAGCCGAAAAGCTTGGTAGAACACTCGATGTGGATAATCAAAACGAGATTTACCGTCTGGAAGATTATCGAAAACGTTATGCAAAATATCGAACAGATCCTGATTTACAAGCGGTTCATCAACGTCATCCATTTATTCTGATTTGGGATGATCATGAGCTGACAAATGATGCATGGCGAGCTGGTGCGCAGAATCATCAACCTGATTTAGAGGGAGATTTCGTAGCACGAAGAACAGCAGCCCTAACCGCTTATTTTGAGTGGATGCCAATCCGCGAAAAAAGCAATAACGATATTCTTCATATTTATCGTCAGTTTAATTTTGGTGATTTAGTTCAACTTAATATGCTAGATACACGTATGTTGGCACGAGATGAGCAACTGGCTTTTGCTTCATTTATGGATGGTGAAAATCTAAATGTTGAGCAATTTAGAGCGGCATTAATGAATGAGCAGCGACAGCTAATAGGGATAGATCAGTTAAATTGGTTGGCGAATAGTCTTCAGAGTTCTCGTGCAATATGGAATGTATTGGGTCAGCAAGTATTGATGGCGAAAATGTTGGTACCTGCTGAGGTATTACAAATATTAAATGTCGCCAAAAGTGGAATGGTAGATGGCAACTTTTTAATAGAAGCTCAAAAACGTCTCATGGAGTTGGTTGCGATTAAGTTGCGTTATAAAAATAGTGACCCGAGCTTAACTGACGCTGAATTATCAAGAATCCTAACCGTGATTCCTTATAATTTAGACGCTTGGGATGGTTATTATGCTGAGCGTGAGCGTGTTTATGCTTTGTATGAGCAATATCAGAAGAAAGTTGTTGTGTTGGCTGGAGATACCCATAATGCGTGGGAGTCTGCATTACATCAACAAAATGGTGAGAAGGTGGGGATTGAATTAGCAACAAGTTCAGTTTCTTCACCAGGTATGGAGAAATATCTCAATTTACCTGAGAACTTAATGCAACAATTTGAACAAGTGTTTATCCAATTGATTGATGAATTAAGCTTTTGTAATTTGAATCAACGAGGCTATTTAAAATTGAGCTTTGATTCTACGCAATTGAGTGCAGATTGGTTGTTTTTAACAGATATTCATTCACAGGAGTATCAAGTTGATCAACTCAGATTGCACTCGACCACATATGATACCAATTTGAATATAATTAAAGTAATGCAGCAAGCAAGTTGATCGTAGCGCTACATGATGCTATCGATATATTTTTCAATATCGGTATGCTTGTAGCGCATACACAATTTGTTTTCATAGTTCATCAAATGAACATAAAGTTGCGCATTTTTTTGTTTTTGTTCAATCAGTAATTGATACTGCTTTGAGTTTTTTGATGAAAAGATTAGTTTTAAGTAAAGCTTAAAATTTTGTTTATAACTCCAGAAAGCCGCTCTACGAATTTCTTGAATGTAGTAATAGTTTTCTTTAGAAGTATTTTCTCGGAATAAATTCTCTTTATAAAATTTAACGAAACCAAAATTCATAGAGAAATAAAACAAAATTCCCTGTAAGAACCAACTTTCCATAAAAGCGATATTTAAACTTTGTAAAAGAATGAGGATGGTCAGTTTGAATGGGGTATTTTTAAGTTGCTGGTAAGTTGAGATGCTACTATGCTTGATCTGTTTGAGGATGATTGGCGTAATCAGCATAAAAAATAACATGATACACAACACAGCACTCCCGCCAGATTGAAAGCCTTCTAAAAAAACATTGTGTTGTTTAAGCAAAAGGGTTAACAAATATGAGCAAGGGAGGAAAATCATTAATGCAAGTGCAAGCGGGATCAGTTCTTTACGCTCATCTAGAATCCCTTTGGTCTTTAACTGACTATAGAGCAAGAAGTTTTTTTTAAACGCTTGAGGGTATTGTTGTTTTAGTTCTTGAAGATATTGAGCAACTTGCTGATTTTGATTCATTTGAATATGAAATTCTGAAGATGAGTGATTATAGCAGATGAGTTTAAAGAAAATGCAGACATAAAAAAACCAGCTTACGCTGGGTTCTTTATTTACACCATTATTCTCTATTAGAAGAATGGTGCCCGAGGCCAGACTCGAACTGGCACGCTTTGAGGGCGGGGGATTTTAAATCCCCTGTGTCTACCGATTTCACCACTCGGGCTTAACAAGATGGAGGCGGAGGTCGGAATCGAACCGGCGTACACGGAGTTGCAGTCCGCTGCATGACCACTCTGCCACCCCGCCATGTCTTGTTGATGCGTATATTAACAAGCTCTGAAAAAAAAACAATAGTGCTTTTATTCGTATGTGCAGAAAAACAGCATATAACGGAAATTATTTAAAATATTCATGTAGAATGTGCGAAATTGATTCATATCAACACTTGGGAGATGTGCCGTGGCATTAGTTTTAGATGGTCGTGCATTGGCAAAACAAATTGAGGCTGATTTGTTAACTCGCGTAGAAGCGTTAAAAGCAAAATCAGGACGTACTCCAATTCTTGCGACGATTTTAGTAGGTGACGATGGTGCATCTGCAACTTATGTGCGTATGAAGGGTAATGCATGCCGCCGTGTTGGTATGGATTCACTTAAAGTTGAACTACCAAAAGAAACTACGACAGAACAATTGCTTGCTGAAATTGAAAAACTCAATGCAAATCCTGATGTTCACGGTATTCTTTTACAACATCCAGTACCTGCGCAAATTGATGAGCGAGCGTGTTTTGATGCGATCTCACTTGAAAAAGATGTGGATGGTGTTACTTGCCTTGGTTATGGTCGTATGGCAATGGGTGAAGCGGCTTACGGTTCTGCGACACCTGCAGGTATTATGACGATTCTGAAAGAAAACAACATTGAAATCGCAGGTAAGCATGCGGTTGTTGTAGGTCGATCTGCAATTTTGGGTAAACCAATGGCAGCTATGCTTCTCGAGGCGAATGCTACTGTAACGATTTGTCACTCTCGTACACAAGACCTTGCTAGCTTTGTGAAGCAAGCGGATATCATTGTGGGTGCAGTGGGTAAAGCTGAATTGATTCAAAAAGATTGGATTAAACCTGGTGCAGTAGTTGTTGATGCTGGTTTCCATCCACGTGATGGCGGTGGTGTGGGCGATATTCAACTTGTTGGTATTGAAGAAATTGCTTCAGCTTACACACCAGTACCGGGTGGTGTAGGTCCAATGACAATCACAACGTTGATTCGTCAAACAGTTGAAGCAGCTGAAAAAGCTTTAGGTTAATATTATCTCCCTCTCTTGCGCCGTATACGGCTCAGGGAGAGGGTTGGGGTTGAGGGTATTGAGTTAGATAAATCCTCTCGCTAACCCTCTCCTTTAAAAGGAGAGGGAATTCTCTTTATTAATTTAGGTTTCGTATTTGAAACTCAAATTTTGTATATTTAAAAATAAAATCCAATGAGCTGTACTTTCCAATTTCCTAAAGTGCCTGAACATTTACTCAAAGCCTTACATGATGTGATTCCAGGTTGTGAACTTCATGCACAGCAATTGCCTGATACACCAATTTCACTTTGGCTCATTCCACCTGTTTTTCCAACCGATAAGCTAGATGATGAAGTTATTCGTCGTATATGGAATGATACGCCATATTGGATTTTCTGTTGGGCATCAGGTTTAGCAATGGCACAATGGTTATTGGCTGAACCGCATCATGTGAAAGACAAAGTGGTTTTAGACTTTGGCGCAGGTTCAGGCGTAGTCGCGATTGCAGCGAAAATGGCAGGGGCAAAGCGTGTCATTTGCTGTGATATCGACCAAGTTAGTTTGGATGCGTGTCGTGCCAATGCTGAATTGAATGATGTTGAGCTTGAATATTTGTATGACTTATATAAAGCTGAGCAGGTTGATATCTTGTTGGCGGCTGATGTGTTGTATGACCAGTGCAATCGTTTCTTCTTGGATGAGTTTTTAAAATTTGCACCTGAAGTGTGGGTGGCGGATAGTCGTGTAAAAAACTTTAGTCATCCGAAGTATGAAAAGCTTGATGAACGCAGTGCAACGACATGGCCAGACTTGGATGAATCACCTGAATTTAGAAATGTCAGTTTTTATAAGACACTCAATGAAGTACATTGAGTGTCCTAAGTTTAGAGTGTGCAGTTAAAGCGAACGACTTGTAAGAGGCTAGGCTTAGTTTCTAAAGAAAGACGTGTATTGTAGTCTTCATTGCTGTATAGGCTTTGAGTGTTTGAGAGTCCGAATGATGTTCGTGATTGACCAATTTGAACCTGTTGAGTTTCTTGTGTTTTATAATTGGGATTAGCAATTTCATTTACACTCAAAATGGTGGTTTTGTATTGTTGAGTGTGCCCTAGAACTTGTTGGCAAGTACGTTGTAATTTGTGTTCATCAATATTTTGGTTGGCACGTGCAGAGAGGGTATACGAAATAGTGGCAGAATTCTCTGATTTATTTTCAATTTGATATCCTGTAGCTCCATTGTGCTGTCTCGGAACAGATTGACAGGCTGTAAGCATAAGTACGATTAAACAAGAGCCAATCATTTCTATTTTTTTCATTATTTGATCCTAATAAGCTGTTTAAATCAGTATGCCATAAGTGTGACAAATTATTGGTACTAATAAACGTTACTAAATACACTTTATTCAGTTTGTTTGAAGTAAAAAAAGGTCACCGAAGTGACCTTTTTTCTCATCATACTTAAGCAGATTTAACCGCTTCTAAAAGCTCAGCTTGACGTTTTTTCAACGCTTCTGGTAAACGATCACCAAGTTTGTTGAATAATTCAGTGTGGCTTTCAAGTTCTTTGATCCATTGATCTTTGTCTTGAGAAGTTACAAGGTCAAATTGTTCTTTCGTAAAGTCAGAACCAGTCCAGTTCAACTGTTCGTATGTTGGAACACGACCAATTGGAGTTTCAATAGCGTCAGCACGACCTTCACAGCGATCGATAATCCACTCAAGAACACGCATGTTTTGACCGAAACCAGGCCATACAAAGTTGCCTTCAGCATCACGACGGAACCAGTTCACGTTGTAAATACCAGGAAGCTTGTTACCAGCAGCAGCAGCTTTCTCGCCAACTTTCTCACCCATTTCTAACCAATGCGTGAAGTAGTCAGCCATGTTGTAGCCAGCAAATGGAAGCATCGCAAATGGATCGCGACGAACGATACCTTGTTGACCAACAGCAGCAGCAGTTGTTTCAGAGCCCATCGTTGCAGCTTTATAAACACCGTCAACCCAGTCAAATGCTTCTGAAATTAGAGGTACTGTATCCGCACGGCGACCACCAAAGATGAACGCAGAGATTGGAACACCTGCTGGATTTTCCCAGTCAGCATCAATAGAAGGGCATTGACCAGCTGAAACTGTGAAACGCGCATTTGGATGAGCCGCTTTTTCTTCACCAGTGTGTGGTTGACCTTTCCAGTTCGTTAGGTTGGCAGGTGCTTCTTTAGAAAGACCTTCCCACCAAACTTCACCGTTGTCAGTCACAGCAACGTTTGTATAGATCACGTCTTTATGAAGCGTAGCCATACAGTTCGGGTTGGTCTTCGTATTTGTACCAGGAGCTACGCCGAAGAAACCTGCTTCAGGGTTGATTGCATATAAGCGACCATCTTCACCTGGTTTGATCCAAGCAATATCGTCACCTACTGTTTCAATCTTCCAACCTTCATAACCTGCTGGTGGAATTAACATTGCAAAGTTTGTTTTACCACAAGCAGATGGGAATGCAGCTGCGATGTAGTGTTTTTCACCTTGTGGATTTGTCACACCAAGGATAAGCATGTGTTCAGCTAACCAGCCTTGCTGACGACCCATGAATGATGCGATACGTAATGCTAAGCATTTTTTACCAAGCAATGCGTTACCACCATAACCAGAACCAAATGACCAAATTTCACGAGTTTCTGGATAATGAACGATGTATTTTTCTTTGTTGCAAGGCCAAGCCACGTCTTTTTGACCTTCTTCCAATGGTGCACCTACAGTGTGTACACATGGAACAAATTCGCCATCAGTGCCTAGAACGTCATAAACAGCTTTACCCATGCGAGCCATTTTAGACATGCTGACTGCAACATAAGGAGAGTCAGTAAGTTCGATACCAATGTGAGCAATATGAGAACCTAAAGGTCCCATAGAGAAAGGTACAACGTACAAAGTACGACCTTTCATAGAACCGTCAAATAAACCGTTTAATTTTTCACGCATAACCGCTGGAGCTTCCCAGTTGTTAGTTGCGCCAGCATCTTCTTTGTTTTCAGAGCAGATAAAAGTACGGTCTTCAACACGAGCAACGTCAGAAGGATCAGAGTTTGCAAGATATGAACCAGGGTGCTTTTCTTGGTTAAGCGCTTGCATTGTGCCGTTAGCGATCATCAAGTCGATATAACGTTGATATTCTTCTGCGCTACCGTCACACCATTCAATTTTTGCTGGCTTTGTTAGTTTAGCAATCTCTTCCACCCAAGCAATAAGCTTAGGGTGACGAACGAATTCTGGTGCGTTCACTTGGGTCATGGTGAGGCCTATATCAAAAGTGTACAATGTGGTGTACAAATAATATCTAGATGCTGGTTTGCAGACTCTAGATTCAGTATGAAAAAAAGTGGCTGTATTAAAGCATATTTTCTTAAAAAAAATAAGACCAAAGGCTTAAATAGTGCTTAAGACTTGTTTGGTGTTAAGTTTATGTAATTATTTGATATTTTTTTAAAAAATGAGTAATTTCTTTTTCATTTTTAAATTTTATGTTTGGTATTTTTGGTTAAAATATTCATTTAAAATAAAAACTTAATTAAATTATGAGATCAATTCTCATCATCGAAAAATTAAATGAACATCATTTAAAAATTACATAAATTGGCTTTTAATTGAGTAGTAAATAGACGAAATTTTAAAGTAATTCAATTTTTAAAGCCATAAAATGAATTCAATGCTTAAGCCTTTGTCTATGATTTTTAATGAAAAATCTGGATTCCATGCCACCAATAATGATCAAATTTATGAGCAACTCATGCATTACTGGACAGATCTAGGTTTTGAAATACAAGTTTTTGATATTGCATCAGAAATGAGTGTTCAAGCACTCATTGAAAAAGTTCATCTTCGACATTTAAATCACGATAATCAGGGGGTGATTGTGGTTGCTGGCGGGGATGGAACGTTAAATTCTGTGGCTAATTATTTATTACATCAAACCATCCCTTTGACAATTTTACCTTTAGGGACGTTCAATTATGTTGCACGGGTTTTGAATATTCCTTTAGATATTCTCGAAGCTGCAAAACTGGTGGTTGAAGGTAAGCCTAAAGCGGTACATGTGGCAAAAATTAATGATGCCATTTATCTAAATAACGCGAGTTTGGGTCTTTATCCATTGTTTATTAAAAAAAGAGAGTTATATAACCAAAAACTAGGGCGTCTACCATTACATGCCTATACTTCTGGCTTAGACGTGTTGATTCGTGATCGTAAAGAATTAAAGTTAGAAATTGAGGTGGATGGTGTAAATTATGCAGTTAAAACCCCTTTATTATTTTTAGGTAATAACCAACTTCAATTAAAAGAAATGAACCTCAATATCGCTAAAACGGCAGAAGAGGGTCGGGTTGCGGGAGTTGTACTTGCTCGCACGGATAAGCTGAGTATTTTTAAAACACTCATCCAACTCGTTCGTGGAAAATTAGATCAGGCAGCAGACGTATATAGTTTTAGTGCGGATCATGTGCGCATACGTTCTCATCAAAAAAAGATGACTGTAGCAATCGATGGAGAAATTATTCAACTGGATTCACCATTAGATATTCATGTTGAAAGAAATGCACTGACCTTAATGGTGCCACAATGATTTTACATTTGTCTGATTTGCATTTTGGGACTGAGCAACAAGATTGCTTAGATGCAATTACTCACTTTGTTGCAGAACATTTGATCGAAGCTGTTGTGGTCAGTGGTGATCTCACTCAAAGGGCAAGATTTTCACAGTTTTATCACTGCAAAAAATTTCTAGAAGAACTTAATGTTCCTTATATTGTGATTCCGGGTAATCACGATATTCCTTTGTTTCATTTATGGCGCAGATTTTTAAGTCCGTTTCATCGGTATAAGTTGTTTTTTGGTGAAATGGAACAGACCTTAGAAACTGAGCATTTTTATATTATAGGAATCAATACAATTCACCCTAAGTACCATACCAAAGGTCGTATTACTGAGTTTCAAATTCAGGATGTTGATCAAAAAATGAAATTGGCTCCTCAAGATAAATTAAAAATTCTGCTTACGCATCAACCTTTCTATAGTGGTGATCACGGTATAAATATGTCTAAAGATCGTCCTAAAAATACTGAAAAAGCCCTAAAGACATGGGCAAGCTCAGGGTTGAATGCAATTCTACATGGTCATTTACATGTATCTGCTGTTTATGATCTGAATAAGATTTTCCAACTTAATGCTCAACATCCAATATTGGATATTCATGCAGGTACCGCTACGTCACATCGTTTACATCATGACTTTTCTAATAGTTTTAATCTAATTGATGAAAAACTGAAGGTGCGTGAATATCGCTTTGATTCGAGATTCAAGAAATTTTATTTAGTTGCAAATCGGAATGAAGGCTAAATTATCGAAATGCCTAAAAAAAATACAAAAAATTAAATTTTTTTTCATTTTCCCCTTGAAGCAATTTTTTCCATCCCCACAAAAGTGACATCAAATAATTTTGGTGGTGATCTAAGGAAATTAAGATCACGACTATTAATCAAAAGACTTAGTCTGATGGAGTATTTTTATGAGCAACATTCGTCCATTACATGACCGTGTAGTAATTCGTCGTGTTGAAGAAGAAACAAAAACAGCTGGCGGCATTTTATTGCCAGGTTCTGCTGCAGAAAAGCCTGCTCAAGGTGAAATTATTGCAGTTGGTAATGGTCAGATCACTGACAATGGCGTTCGCGCTTTAGATGTAAAAGTAGGTGACAAGGTATTGTTTGGTACTTATGCAGGAACAACTGTGAAAGTAGATGGCGAAGAACTATTAATCATGAAAGAGTCAGATATTTTAGCTGTTTTAGAAGGCTAATTGATTCTTTTTAATACTACTCATTTAATCAATCAGATTTAGTAATTTTAATAATATTCGGAGTCAAATATGTCAGCTAAAGACGTTAAATTTGGTGATTCAGCTCGCACAAAAATGATCGCAGGTGTGAATATCCTTGCAGATGCGGTTAAGGTTACACTTGGTCCTAAAGGCCGTAACGTAGTTATCGATCGTTCATTCGGTGCGCCACACATCACTAAAGATGGTGTTTCTGTAGCGAAAGAAATCACATTAAAAGACAAGTTTGAAAACATGGGTGCTCAACTTGTTCGTGAAGTTTCTTCTAAAACAAATGACATCGCAGGTGACGGTACTACAACGGCAACTGTTTTAGCTCAAGCAATTTTGAACGAAGGGATCAAGTCAGTAACTGCGGGTATGAACCCAATGGACTTGAAGCGCGGTATTGATATTGCAGTTAAAGCTGTTGTTGCAGATATTAAAGCAACTGCTAAACCAGCATCTGATTCTAAAGCGATTGAACAAGTTGGTTCGATTTCTGCGAACTCTGATACGACTGTTGGTTCACTGATCGCTCAAGCGATGGAAAAAGTGGGTAAAGAAGGTGTAATCACTGTTGAAGAAGGTTCAGGCTTTGAAGATTCTCTAGATGTTGTAGAGGGTATGCAGTTTGACCGTGGTTATATTTCTCCATACTTCGCAAACAAACAAGATACATTAACTGCTGAATTGGAAAACCCATTTATCCTTCTTGTTGATAAGAAAGTAAGCAACATCCGTGAGTTGATTACAGTTCTTGAGGCAGTTGCGAAAACAGGTAAACCACTTCTAATCATCGCTGAAGATGTTGAAGGTGAAGCACTTGCAACGCTTGTTGTAAACAACATGCGTGGCATCATCAAAGTATGTGCTGTTAAAGCACCAGGCTTCGGTGATCGTCGTAAAGCAATGCTTCAAGATATCGCGATCTTAACTGGTGGTACTGTGATTTCTGAAGAAATCGGTATGCAGTTAGATCAAACAACACTTGAACATTTAGGTACTGCACACAAAGTAACTGTATCTAAAGAAAACACAGTGATTGTTGATGGTGCAGGCGATGCGAATCAAATTGCTGAGCGTGTTCAACAAATTCGTGCGCAAATCGAAGAATCAACTTCAGAATACGACAAAGAAAAACTTCAAGAGCGTGTTGCTAAATTAGCAGGCGGTGTAGCAGTGATCAAAATCGGTGCTGCAACTGAAGTTGAAATGAAAGAGAAGAAAGATCGTGTAGACGATGCTCTTCATGCAACTCGTGCTGCTGTTGAAGAAGGTGTTGTTGCGGGTGGTGGTGTTGCATTAGTACGTGCAGCTAAAGCACTTGACGGTGTAACGGGTATTAACGATGATCAAAACGTAGGTATCAACATCCTTCGTCGTGCGATTGAAGCGCCACTTCGTCAAATCGTATCTAACGCAGGTGACGAACCATCTGTAGTGATTAATGCAGTTAAAAATGGCGAAGGCAACTTTGGTTATAACGCTGCGACTGGTGAATACGGCGATATGCTAGAGATGGGTATTCTTGATCCAGCGAAAGTTACTCGTTCTGCACTTGAGCATGCTGCGTCTGTTGCGGGCTTAATGTTAACAACTGAGTGCATGATTACAGAGATCCCAGAAGATAAACCAGCTATGCCTGACATGGGCGGTATGGGTGGTATGGGCGGTATGATGTAATTCATCCCACAGCCTAAAAAATCCCCGCTTTAAGCGGGGATTTTTTTGTCATCTGTCTGATAAATATTTGAATACTATTGTAAATATTGAATAAAATCCTTGTAGAGCGCTAATCTAAAGGAACATTAACACCATGATTGGGGGTGATGATGTTAACTGTTCAAGAAAATCAAATCATAGAAGAAATTTATGAGGCTGCCTTAAAGCCACATCACTGGGAAAATGTTTTAAAACAGGTCGTGGAATTTACACAGAGTTCAACGGCGATCTTTACTTACTTTGATCAGCTTCGGCCCGAACAAAATTTTATTTACACCATTAATATCCCGATTGATGGAATTCAAAATTATCAAACGTATAACTTAGATGCCCTAGACATGCGTATTCATGGTGAGTTAATGAATAACTATGGATTAGAGCATGCCTATCAAATTGATTGTCGATCATATGCTGAAACAGATAATGAGGATTTGAAGAACTTTTATGAATATTGTTTAGTTCCTTCAAACATCTGTTATCTCAGTGGGGTATTGCTAGAGTATGGAAAATATAAATGGGGCGTGCTTGCGGTACATCGACCCTCAGATGCAGTTGCTTATGAGGCTGCTGAATTACAAAGTTTAGAAAGACTCGCAAAACACTTTAGAAGAGCGATTCAAATTCATCGACAAATTAAGTTTCTTCAAAATGATAGAAGTAATTACACCGAAATTTTAGATAAGTTGAATGTGGGTGTGCTCATCGTTCAATCTAACCTAGAAGTGAGATTTGTGAATCAGTATGCGAAGGATTGTTTGAATGATACGAGTATGATTGAAATAGATTTGCATAACAGATTAAAAATAATCGAGCCTTATAATACTCAATTAAAAAAATTGGTGCAGAGCACATTCAAAAAGAATGAGCGTTATTCATTAGAGAGGCATGATCAAGAAGAAGTTGGGGGTGCAATGCAGTTATATAGCGATCGACATCAATCAGCTTACTTAATCACAGTCTCACCACTTAAGGTGCTGTCAGATTCAATGATCTTAGACAATAATCAAGTTGCATTATTCTTATCAAAAATGCAGGATCGAAAACGCTTGTCTAAAATATTACTGAAGTCAACATTCCAACTGACAGCTCGAGAAATTGAAATTTGTCAGCATTTTATGGACGATCAGCATCTTGAAAATATTGCTTTGAAATGTGGGATTACGCTGAGTTCACTGCGGACATATCTGAAAACGATTTATCAGAAGTTAGGATGCTCCTCACAAGCTGAAATGATGCGGATTTTGATCGAATTTATTGATGCTTTTCAGCATATTGAATAATCCCCCTTTAACGAAGATGTTGAAGGGGGATAAAATTAATTCATTCTGGTCAGTGTAAATGTGCCTTCATCTGCCACGGTAAAGCTTAAACTTTGAGTAGAAATTTGTAATGGTAAGCCTAAATGCGCGTCTGTATTGGATAATCCAGCACAACCATTTGTATCAATGCTGAGGGGCGTGGTAACAAAGAGCTTGTTGTCGCGTAATTGATAACGACCATACTCAATACCAGGGCCACCACAAGGTCCGTCATATGGATCTGGTTGATCATCGCCAATAGCATCTACCATAATGAAAGTGTTATTAGAATTAAATACGAAAATTTGTTTACCACTTGAGGACTGCCATGCGCCTACAATTCCACTATTATTTCGAGGAACTCGCGTAAATTCTGCACTTTCATCAAGATTATTATCATCAAAAATTTTGAGTTTAGAACCATTAAAAGATAGCCTTAATGAACGTGATTCCCCATCATCGAGAAGTCCCCAATCTTCATTTGTGTCAATGACAGGCGTAGTACTATCTATGGAAGAAGTATAAAAGCTACCACTCAAAGCATCTAGATTAATCTTGGCGTATTCCATGCCATTTGAAGAATTATTGGGCTCACTTGGGATTGGTTCACCAAGCATATATTCGCCATTCTCTCCAATAAATAACACAATTTCAGACTCATTGTTTTTTGCATACCATACGCCTTGAATGTCTTTGAGCAGTGAGCTGCTAAAATGTTCTTTAGCTTGCTCTTCACTGACTACTGTATTGGAGGCAATTTCAGGAATATTGATAATTTGAGCTTGAAGTCGCTCTCTAAAATCACTCGTCGTATCGCTGAAATCAATCGCTGAAGGCGAGAGAGTTGAAACATCATCAGGGATTTGTATGGTCTCTTTATCCTCATCGATATCCAGTGATTGTAAAAAAATCAGTAGATTGATAATTCTGTTGTTACGTTCATCTGCATTTAAATCTTCATCCACGAGTTCATTTGGTGTCACACGAGCTAAGCCTTGTACAGTACCAATTTCGATATCACCAATTTTAAATGTAATGACATCTCCATCTTGATATTCAAATTCCCCATTTGCATTGGTTTTCTTCGCATTGTCATTATTGCCATTCACGATATACGTCGCACCTGCTACTGGGCTGTCAGTCAGTATTCCTATTTTAATCTGATCATCATTTTTTGCGGATTTATCCGAACCACCACAAGCTGCTAAACAGGTACTGAGCGCCAGTGTTAGAAGAGCTTTTTTCATCATTTCCCCCAAATCATTCGTATTTTTGTACCTCGAATATAGTTTTAAAAAATTGAATATGACTATCCTCAAATTGGGAGGGGGTGATGGCATTAATGCTGCGTAATTTTAGAAGTTTTTTACTTTTGAGAAATTGCGCAAATTTTTTTTGAAGGATCAGATAAGCGGTTCATAGGTGAGGGCTTCATATTTTCTTCTTAATTCAATCAATGTTGATCGTTTCTGTTATTAGTTCTTGTTTTTTTATTCATAGTCACTGAATATCAATTAAATTTTTATATATTTTAATGAAAACACTTTCTAGAATTCTTTTGACGGCTTAACGACTATGTTATCTAAGTTCTTTATTGAACGACCTATTTTTGCTGGCGTACTTGCGATTATTGTCATGGCAATTGGTATATTTGCGGTGATGAGCTTACCGGTAGAACGCTATCCTGATATTGCTCCGCCAAGAATTACTGTATCAGCAACTTACACAGGAGCTGATGCCGAAACAGTTGAGGAAAGTGTCACACAGGTCATAGAACAACAAATTAAAGGAATTGATAACTTACTTTATTTTAGCTCTACCAGTAATGCATCTGGGAATAGTCGAATTAGTTTAAGTTTTGAAAACGGAACTGATCCAGACACAGCACAAGTCCAAGTTCAAAATAGCATTAATGGGGTGATCAATCGTTTGCCTGAAGACGTGCAGCGTCAAGGGGTCAATGTCTATAAATCCTTAGGTGACACCTTTATGGTGGTGGGGTTATATGACACTACGAACCAAAGTAATAATATTGCGTTGTCAGATTATTTGGCTGATCACATTGAACCAGAAATTGCGCGTGTAGAAGGTGTTGGTGAGGTTGATGTCTTTGGTTCTCAATATGCCATGCGTATTTGGCTAGATCCGAACTTATTGAAACAATATCAGTTGATGCCTAGTGATATTCGTGCCGCAATTGAAGCACAAAATACACAAGTTGCTGCAGGTGGAATCGGAGATTTACCGACAGTAGCAGACCAGTATCTTAATGCAAAAGTTACCGCTGGATCACGACTAAGAACAGTCGATGAATTTAAAAATATCATTGTCAAAGCGACCCCTGATGGAAGTTTTATTTATTTAAAAGATGTAGCACGCATTGAGTTAGGTGCTGAAAATTATCAAGCTTTTAATACCATTAATGGATCACCTTCAGCAGGCTTGGCTGTTTCAATGTCATCTGGTGCAAATGCTCTTGCAACCTCAGCTAAAATTAAAGAAGTACTTGAGGACATTAAGAAAAAACTTCCTGAAGGCTATCAAATTGTCTACCCACGAGATAACACGCCGTTTGTTCAAGAGTCCATTAAAGAAGTTGTAAAGACCTTAGTTGAAGCCATTATCTTGGTCGTGTTGGTCATGTTTATCTTTTTACAAAGCTGGCGCGCAACACTTATTCCAACGGTCACGGTTCCAATTGTTATTTTGGGCACTTTCGCCGTCTTATTTGCGCTCGGAATGACCATCAATACATTGACACTTTTTGCATTAGTTCTTGCGATTGGATTACTTGTAGATGATGCAATTGTGGTGGTCGAAAATGTCGAACGTTTGATGCATGAAAAGGGGCTATCTGCAAAGCAAGCGTCTATCTTATCTATGCAAGAGATGACGGGGGCTTTAATTGGAATTACAGTGGTGCTAACTGCAGTATTTATTCCGATGGCTTTTTTTACAGGATCGACAGGAGTTATATACCGTCAGTTTTCAATTACCTTGATTGCAGCCATGTCACTGTCATTGTTGGTCGCGTTAATTCTCACACCAGCATTGTGTGCGATTATTCTTAAACCCAAACAAAAAGAAGCAAAATGGGCGACATGGTTTAATACAAAAATGGAATCATTACGATTGCATTATCTAAAGTGGGTTGAAAAAAGCCTGTCACTAAAATGGATCGTTTTAACCAGTTTTGCTGGGTTAATTGTGATTTTTGCTTTGTTTTATAAGTCGCTTCCAACCAGCTTTATTCCAAGTGAAGATCAAGGTTTTATCAGTGTCCAATTCAGTTTACCTGAAGGCGCACCTATGACAGAAAGTCAGCTTGTTGGTGAAAGTATTCGAGAGTATTTTCTTGAACAAGAAAAACAGAATGTTAGGTTGGTTCAAATTCGTTATGGACGAAATTTTTCAGGAACGGGTCAAAATTTAGGAACAGGATTTGTAGCATTACATCATTGGGATGATCGTCCAGGTGAGACAAACTCTGCACAAGCCATTCGTGAACGAGCGATGGAGTTCTTTAGAAAAGACAGTCGCGCTCGGATTATGGTGAGTTTGCCAGGTTCTGTAAGTGGTCTTGGCGATACAAACGGCATCGAGTTTTGGCTGCAAGATTTAAATGGACAAGGACGACAGTATTTAGAAGATCAATTTCAAGCGCTAGAACGACAGGCAATCAACTTCACGACTTTTGAAAATTTGGGCAAACGCTCTAATCCAGATAAAGCCAAATTGAAAGTGAATATCAATCAAAAATTAGTGATGGCGAATGGTCTTTCACAATCTGCGATTAATAGCACTTTGGCTGCAGCTTGGGGTGGTTCTTATGTGAACGACTTTATTGATCGCGGACGTATTAAACGCGTCATGATGCAGGGGGATGCCGAGTATCGTTCAAAGCCTGAAGATCTCAATTTATGGTCTGTACGAAATAATCAAAATCAAATGATTTCATTTGCTAATTTTGCCACTGTGGATTGGGATGGAGGCCCTGATGTGGTGACTCGTTTCCAAGGTTATTCCGCGCTACAAATGGAAGCAGACACTGCAAAAAATGTGAGCAGTGGTGCTGCAATGCGTGATATCAAGTCTATGGTTGATCAATTGGACGGGGTTGGGCTAGCGTGGAGTGGATTATCGTTTCAAGAGCAACAATCGAGTACACAAGCCATTTGGCTTTATCTCATCTCTGTTGGCTTTATCTTTCTATGTTTAGCTGCCTTATATGAAAGTTGGTCGATACCTTCTGTTGTGATTGCTGCTATTCCATTGGGTATTGGCGGTAATATTATTTTTAGTTGGTTGGTCGGATTTCCAAACGATATCTACTTCCAAATTGCGTTACTTACGACGATTGGGTTGTCATGTAAAAATGCCATCTTAATTGTTGAATTTGCGGCAATGGCTCAGGAGCGTGGAGCTAACGCGATTGCTGCTGCTTTACAAGGTGCAAGTTTACGCTTACGTCCAATTTTAATGACTTCACTTGCTTTTGGTGCAGGGGTTATACCTTTGGTATTTGCATCAGGTGCAGGTGCTGCCAGTCGTCAAGAAATTGGTGTCAGTGTCCTTGGGGGGGTAATTTTCGGCACAATTTTAGTTCTTGTCTTTATTCCCTTTATGTTTGTTATCGTTCGGAATATTTTCAAATATAAATCAAAATCAGCATCTGAAACTTAATATGGTATCCGCAGTACAGCGAATATTGTACTGCGGTTGATCTAATCCATTTTTAAATATTAGTTTTTGACAAGACCAATACGCACTAACATGTTCAATCAGTGTTAGCATGCCTTGCGTAATTCTAAACGATAATAAATGAAGCGATTATGGATCAAATTAAACAAGATCATAAAATTGAAGCATTACAACAAGCATTGATCAATTCTGATGTCGCTCAGATTGATCATATTGCGGATACGATTAATCCTGCAGATTTGGCTTTGTTTTTACAGCAATTAGAAATCGATCAACAAATACAACTTATCCACCATTTAGAAAACGCGGCATATGTATTTGAGTTTTTGCCACTCAATCATCAAGTACAGTTGGTTAAAAAAATGGACGGCAAAAGTACAGTCCAGTTAATTGGTTCAATGCATTCAGACGCTCGAACAGATTTGTACAAAGCTTTACCGGATCAAATTAAAACATTTATTTTTGCGAATTTAGATCGAGAAACGAAGCAGCAAGTTCAATCTTTGGCACTGTATGCTGAGGAAACAGCTGGTGCGATCATGACATCTGATTATGTCACTTTGCCATCAGACATCTCAATGCAACAAGCTTTAGAGATTTTGCGCCATTCCGCCAAAGATACTGAAACCTTATATCTGATCTATATTACCAATCAATTTCAGAAACTTGAGGGTGTAATTTCTCTTAGAGAAATTGTGCAAGCACCTTTGGATAAAACAGTCCAAGAAGTAATGACCACTGACGTCATTTACGGACGGGTAGATGAGGATCAGGAATCAGTGGCAAAAAAATTAAGCCACTATGATTTTATCGCCTTACCCATTTTAGATCATGATGACCATCTACTCGGTATCGTCACTTATGATGATGCTATGGATGTATTCCAAGAAGAATTTACCGAGGACTTTTTGAAAAGTGGGGCGGTAGAGCTTAAAGAAAATATCAGTATTCGTTCAGCACCAATATTATTGTTATTTAGACAACGTGTTTTTTGGCTAGTGTTTCTGGTCTTTGGCAGCCTACTTTCGAGTATTGGGATCGCCCATTATGAAGACATCATTGCTGCGCATATTGTTTTGGTTTTCTTTTTACCGCTATTGGTTGGGAGTGGTGGTAACGCAGGCTCCCAATCTGCAACCTTGATGGTTCGAGCAATCGCAACTGGCGATGTAAAAGCCAAGGATTGGTTTGTGTTGCTTGGTCGTGAAGCGATGGTTGCTCTATGTTTGGGTGCAACGATGGCTGCAGCTGTTTGTATTCTTGGCTATATCCGTGGAGATATGATGGTCGCTTTAGTGCTTGCGATCAGTATGATGGGTATTGTCATGATGGGCTGTCTGATCGGGATGAGTTTACCATTTGTACTCAATAAGTTAGGACTCGATCCTGCAAGCGCATCTGCGCCCTTGGTCACTTCAATATGTGATGCAACTGGTGTATTGGTCTATTTATTTATTGCTTCACAACTCTTATTCTAAGGCTATGACTGATGGAGTATCTTTGCAGGATGTTGCTTAAATGACAAATAAAAATAAATTAACCCAAGCTGAAGTCATCAAAATGGAACGCGATCTTGCCAAGTTCGCAAACATGATGGATTCCGTCGTAAGAATTCCATTCACTAAACAAGGGGTAGGGGCTGATGCAGCATTGAGCACGATTCCTGTGGCGGGTGACGTAGCTGGATTTGTACTTACGTGTTATGCAGTATTACAAGCTCGAAAAATCGGTGTGCCCCAATCTAAATTGAATGGCGTGCTTAAACTTGCTGTGATGGATGGTGTAGTAGGTTTAATCCCTGTTGCAGGTACACTTTTTGATGTGTTTATTCGACCGAGTCGCAAGGCTTTAGATGTGGTTCATGATCATATCCGTGAAGAGTATCAGATACATTCAGACCATCATGTGGTACACCCATTTTTACATGAAAACTTAGAGCGTAAACAGCAGAACTCTGCCTTCTGGCGAAATCCTGTCGTGGCATGGATTTGGATTCATATTCCTGATTTACTGGGTCTTCTGTTTTTAATTATTTTTGGTGTTGCCTTATGGTTTGGCGTCACGTTCTTATGGCAATGGTTTCAATCTATTTAAAGTCTTATAGATTGAGTCCATTAAAAAAGCCTCCCTATGGAGGCTTTTTTTAGAAGCAGATTAAGGACAATCAAGTTGTTGTAATGCTGCTACACGTTGCTCAATTGTTGGGTGTGTTTGGAATAGTGCAGCAAGGCTGAATCCTTCTTCACGACCTGATGAAATTGAGAAAGCTTTCATTTCTTTAGGCATTTGATCTGGCATTTCAGTTTCTGCTTGTAAGCGAAGTAATGCACTGATCATCGCTTGTTTACCCGCTAAACGCGCGCCAGCCTCATCAGCACGATATTCACGATAGCGAGAGAACCACATGACAATTGCCGAAGCAAGAATACCGAATACGATATCTAACACGATTGTAATGAGGAAATAGCTCCAGCCCGGTGCTTCACCTTCTTCACGACCAAATACGTTGCGATCTACAAAGTCGCCGACGATACGCGCGAAGAACATCACAAACGCGTTGACTACACCTTGGACTAAAGCAAGGGTGACCATGTCACCATTAGCAACGTGACCAATTTCATGCGCCAACACTGCACGTAATTCATCTTTATTCATGCGTTCCAATAAGCCTGTTGAAACAGCGACTAAAGCATCGTTTTTGTTCCAACCAGTTGCGAAAGCATTTGATTGATAAGATGGGAAAATACCAACTTCTGGCATTTTAATACCAGCACGTTGAGAAAGTTGTGCCACTTCATTGAGTAACCATGCTTCCGCTTGGTTGCGTGGAGCATTGGGATCAATTAACTCTGTACCTGTGGTTTTCTTTGCAATCCACTTTGACATGAATAGGGAGATTAAAGAACCCACCATACCAAAGACAAAACAGATCACAAGTAAATTGCCAAGATTCAAGCCACCCGCGCCATGGTAACTACCGACACCGAAGAGTGACAAGATTATGCCAGCTACCACCAGTACCGCGAGGTTGGTCAGCAAAAACAAACCAATCCGCATCATCGAGAAAATCCTCTTATAAATAAAATTTAATAAGCTTTTTGAATTAAAAAACCTACGTCAAATATGCTTTCGAATAGGGAAAATTTCAAGAAAAAAATAAAAAATATAACGAAAAAAATTGAGATTAATTCGAAATATAGATCTTCGCTGATGCTGTGGCATTATTTGTAGAATATGAACCAGCTGGTGCGTCAGTAAAACTGCCATCAGCGGCCACAATAATTTGGCGAGGAGGTGACTTTGGTTTAGATGGTGCAGTCACTTGAGCTGATAAATTCTGATTGTTATAGCTCGGTGAACTTAACTTAGAGGATGCTGAAGCTGCATAACTATTGGTTGGATTTGAGCCTACACCATTGGCGTATAAATTATTGTAACGACTGAGTACACGTCTGACATAGTCTTGAGTTTCACGAAAGGGCGGAATTCCACCATATTTAGCAACATTTCCTTCGCCAGCATTATAACCCGCTAATGCCAATTGCGTATTGCCATTAAAGCGTTTCAATAGCCAAGCCAAATATTTTGCACCAGCGAAAATATTTTGTTCAGGATCATATGCATTATTGACATTAAATCGTTGTGCAGTCGCAGGCATCAATTGCATAAGACCCTGAGCACCAACAGGGGAGCGTGCATGTATATTAAAACCAGACTCTGTGTGCATCACCGCTTTAATGAGTCCTTCAGAAATGCCGTGTCGTTGAGCTGCTTGGCGAATATAGCCATCAAAGGCATTTCGATTTTTACTATGGCTTGGGAGAACAGATGCTTCATTGCTTCCCCAATTGCTGTAACTATGAATATTGCTATCTGGATAGTAGGTTTTCTTTTCAACTTTAAGATGGTTGTATTTGTTTTTGCGGTTGGTCAGTACGGTAGTGCCGTTTGAATCTTTAAGCTGATAGATTGTTTGACCTGCAGAAGCCTGTGGCGAGAATATTAGAAAATTCACACACCCAAATAACGCTATGACTTTTATTTTATTTGTAGTTTTCATCATTCGAACACTATTTTTGTCCCTAAATGATATGTGGGTGATTTTCTGCAATGGAGATGTCTCTCGACTATGTAATGTTTTTTAACAATTCGTTGTAAAAAAATCAAGTCTTAATTGTTGGCTTAATATCCAAAAAAATTATTTATTTTTATTTATAAACAACTGCTTGACACATATAAGTTATTGAATTTTAAGGATATAGAATAGTGGTTAAAAAATGATCAATCTAAGGGAAAGCACCATCTTATCTTGCCAAAACTTTGTCAACCCCTAAAAAGTCCACAATTTTATCCACAGGTTTTGTGGAAAACTGTGGAAAAGTCCAAAAGATAAGCAATTCGACTAAAAAATGAACCCAAGCGTCCATTTTAGATGTGTGAATAAGACAGTGTTATGAAAAAATAAAAATTAGATGTAAAAAACAGATTCTTTAGATGCGATTAAGCACTGAATCAGCTAAAATTGCGCAGTATTTTTTTTATGGTTAATGTCGTCTATGTACTCGCCAGTTGAATCCAACCAAGGATTTAATTTTAAGCCAGAGCCACCTACAAGTTCTGCATATTATCGTTTATTAAAAAAACTTCGTCGTCAAGTAGGTCATGCAATCCGTGACTACAAAATGATTGAGGATGGCGATAAGGTCATGGTATGTATTTCAGGTGGTAAAGATAGCTATACCATGCTGGACATTCTCCTGCAGTTTAAACGCATAGCACCAATCAATTTTGATGTTGTGGCTGTGAATCTTGATCAGAAACAACCAGGGTTCCCTGAGGATGTATTACCCCGTTATTTAGAAGAAAATAACATTCCGTACTACATCTTAGAAAAAGATACATATAGCATTACCAAAAAGCTTACACCTGAAGGTAAAACCTATTGTGCAGTGTGCTCACGCTTGCGCCGTGGTTCTTTATATGGTTTTGCTCAAGAAATTGGCGCGACCAAAGTTGCTTTAGGTCATCATCGTGATGATATTATGGCAACGTTCTTCTTGAACCTATTCCATGGCGGTAGTTTAAAGGCGATGCCACCAAAACTACTTTCATCGGATAAAAAGAATATTTTGATTCGTCCTTTGGCGTATGTTGAAGAGAAAGACATCATCAAATACGCTGAAATGCGCAAATTCCCAATTATTCCATGTAACTTGTGTGGTTCGCAGGAAAACTTACAGCGCGCAATCATCAATGATATGTTGCGTGAATGGGATAAAGCTCATCCAAAACGTTTACACAGCATTTTTGGCGCGTTACAGAATGTCTCGCCATCGCAATTGGCTGACCGAGATCTTTTCGATTTTGAAGCCTTAGATGGACAACGTGAAGTTGATTTTGATGTAACTTGTTCAACAGCCGAAGGGGACACACCAAATAAGCGTATTAGCATGGTCAATCTCGGTTTTGCTGCTGAGTAATTCGTCTTAATAAAAAAAGCACTTTTCGAAGTGCTTTTTTTATTTCTTAGATTTTTACATTTTAATGAAGGTGTTGAGTCGATTTACAAAATGATGTTTTTTGTCACTTTAGGTCGTAGTACCGATACAAAAAATCATTGACAAACTTGTGAAAAAATAAAGATTTGATGATATTTAGGCGATTAGTTTTATTTACAAAAAAAATCGAACGCAGAGTACAAAAAAACGTATCGCATTTGGAAAATATCATGCTATAACTCTCTCAAGCGTAAAGCTTCTACATGTTGTTATCTTGGATAGGTAACGCAATAAATTGAATAAATACATCGAGGAAAGAACATGCCTGCATTTTTAACTGATGATTGGTTTGCAAACGTTGAGAAACTTACAGCTGAAGCTGGTGATTTGAACTTACCACCATCATTAGCAAATCTAGCATTGAATCTTGTAGTAACAGGTAGCGAAGGAACGACTGAATTAGCGCTTGATAGCGGTAAGATCCAAAAAGGCGCTTCTGCGAATGCTAAAACAACTTTAAACTTAGATGCGGATACTTTACGCAAAGTATTCTTAGAGTTTGACATGGCTGCTGCTATGCAAGCATTTATGACTGGTAAAATCAAAGTTCAAGGCGATATGTCTCAATTGATGGCTTTACAAACAGCGAAGCCAAGCCAAGAACAAAAAGATTTGTTCAAAAAAGTTTTAGAGCAAACTACTTAAGACTTTTAAACAAAAAAAAGCTTACCTTTAGGTAAGCTTTTTTTTGTTAAATACTCACCAAACTTGGTGTCGTTTTAATATGTTCTAAATAAGCACGAATACGAGTGACGTATTGGATCGCTTGCTTATAACGCGTATTGTGCGATTGATTACGGTAAAGAAAATCATATACCTGTATCCAATCATTCGGATTTTTTCCTTGGGCTTTTAGGCGCTTCATAATCGCATCTGTGGCACCTGGCCCCATATTGTAAGCCACGAGGGCATACCAATAACGATCATGTTTAGGAATATAATCATATTTCGACATCATCAGATCAAAATACTTCGCACCACCTGCAATACTTTGAGCAGGATCAACACGATTCGACACACCCATTGCTTTTGCTGTGTTGTTGGTGAGCATCATGATGCCACGCACACCTGTAGGAGACACAGAATTCGGTTTTAAGAACGACTCTTGATAGCCTATCGCAGCGAGGAAGTGCCAATCTAAGTCGTATGTTTGGGCTGACTTTTTAAAGCTAGCTTTATAAATTGGCATACGTGTTTTAAGATTGCGCTGAATAGTATCCCAATCATCTTGTTTAACCACGTTGCGGTTGTAGAAAGATGCCATTTGACGGATAGCACCATTTTGCTTGCTTTGACAAACAAAACCGCTGGCAGTATCTGTTAAAGGATCAGCAGCATTTTTAAAAACCCAATTGATTTCTGGATTAAGCCCATTTTTGCGTAAGCTTTCAAGGTCACCACATGATGCGGAAAAACCTGAAAGATTCTTTTGCTCAATGGTCATGATCGATGCTGTGGTCACCGCGAAATGAGCTTTACCTTGCTGCACCATTTTCAAAGCGGCTTCATTACTTTGAACCGTTTTAAAATCGAGTTTTACATTTAAGTTTTGAGCGTAACTGCTCACCAAGTCGTAGCCAAAGCCATGTTTGAAGTTACCGTCTTTAAAAACCACGGTGGGATTTGACACGGCCACCACTGTAAGTTTGTTCGAATTTACAATGGAGTTGTATTGGTTGTCGGTCTTTGTTGCATTTAATGCATGAAATGGGATAAATGCTGTAGCGAGGACCATCGCTTTAAACGAGAGAGAAGAAGTTAGTGAATTAAGGCAAAGCCTCGATCCAGTGTTTGAACTACTGCGCATGTTGTCTCCGCTACAAGTAATTTATGCCCAAAAAAAGCAAAAGCAGTACCGCCTTAAACTTTTATTTAAAGTTGATAAATTCAATTAGGGTGGGCGTCATGAACGTCATTCAAAATGACATGTGTGGGTGGATAAAATATTGAAGAAAAGATCTTCGTACAAAAAGTAATCAAGATAAAACATGGGCGCATATTAATGGTCAATTTTACTCATGTCAAATTTTGTACAAAAAAAAATAAAAAACATGGTTTTAAGGCATTGATAAATAAAAAGAAAAAACTTTATAAAATTTTTCCATGTAGAAATGCGGTATAAAATGTTGCAATGTGTCGCTATAACGTAAGCAAAATACTCATTTTATCGCCTATGAAATCGAATTTAATTACCCGAAGTGGGCATGACAAATTGGTCGCAGAACTACAGTATTTATGGCATGAGGAACGACCTGAAATCACCAAAAAAGTGAATTGGGCTGCCAGTTTAGGTGATCGTTCTGAAAACGCAGATTATCAATACAATAAACAAATTTTACGAAAAATAGACCGTCGTGTTCGTTACCTCGGTAAACGACTTGAAGAGTTGCGAATTATCGATTTTTCTCCTGAACAAGAGGGCAAAGTATATTTTGGAGCTTGGGTAGACATCGAGAACGAGGAAGGACAATTAAAGACGATTCGGATTGTCGGTGTAGATGAAATTTATGATCATCATCCTCTACATATTTCAATAGATTCACCTATGGCACGTGCAATGTTAGGTAAGCAAGTAGATGATGAATTTGAGGTACATACACCCTTGGGAAAAAAAACATGGTTTATTAATTCAATTCGCTATGAAAGATCGAAAATTCATCAAAATAGTAATTTCTGATTTAAAAATAGGCAGGCGAGCAAAATTTCTTAGAAAAGTGTTTGCCAATTTTAAAAAATATTTATATGATAGCCGCCATTGGAAGCGTGGCAGAGCGGTTTAATGCACCGGTCTTGAAAACCGACGAGGGTGTGAGTCCTCCGTGAGTTCGAATCTCACCGCTTCCGCCAAATTTTTAAAAAGCCACTAATCATTAGTGGCTTTTTTTATTTTCTTCATATTCGTGCGATATTAAGACTGATATTTACTGTTTGATTTAATTTTTTGAGCATGGCATAAAAAAACCACCCTAAGGTGGTTTCTCTACAGCGTTTAAGCCACTTTTTCTGGAAGATCGAACCAAATCACACGAGCATCTTCTGATGCTTCAATCTGCGCTGGATCAATAAATGCAATAGCATCTCCAGCATTCACAGTGTGTTCAGCGACTTGAATTGAACCACTAATTACATGTAGATAGCTGACATGTTGTGTTGCAACAACTTCAAGTGAATGCCCTTTCTCCAAAACAGCTGTTTTAACCTCCGCATTTTGGCGAATATGCATGGGTGCTTGTTCTGTCGGTCCACAAATCAGATGCCATTGGTTCGGTTGTTCAGCAGGATCGAGTTGAATTTGTTGGTAATTCGGCTCTGCATTGCGCTGATTTGGAATAATCCAGATTTGCAGTAAATGAACTGTTTCATCACCTTGGTTGATTTCACTGTGTTGAATGCCTGTACCAGCACTCATCAGTTGCCATTCACCAGCTTTGATATCACCGTGGTTACCCATACTATCTTTATGTGTAATCGCTCCCTGTAATACACAGGTGAGAATTTCCATATTGTCGTGTGGATGTGTACCGAAACCTTGATGACCAGCAATGAGGTCATCATTAATGACACGGAGAGCACTGATGCCCATGTGGTTAGGGTCATACCAGCTCCCAAATGAAAAGCTGTGTTTGGATTCTAACCAACCCATTTTTACATGACCACGTGATTCACTGCGATGTAAATAAGCATTCATGATGATGCTCCTTTCATTATTCTTAAAGATGATGTTATTTTAATAGGTTAAAATGAATAAGATAGTGGATTAGGATAACGTATCGTTCTAATTTTGAAACATAAAAAGGATAAAAAAGCCTGCTTGAAACAGGCTTTTTAAAATTAGATTATTCTAAGAACTTTACTGTAACGCCAGAACGAACTTTATTACCCAAATCATTCGCATCCCAGTTGGTTAAGCGGATACAACCGTGTGAAGCTGTCTTAGAAATACTTGATGGGTTAGGTGTGCCGTGAATACCGAACGATTTTTTGCTTAAACCGATCCAGATATTACCTACAGGGCCATTAGGACCAGGTGGTAATGAAAGTGGCTTCAAGTTTTTACCTTGTACAAAGTTACTTGGTGAATAGCTATACCAAGGGTTTTTCGCTACGCCAGTAATTTTGTATGTTCCTGTCGGCGATGGAGTGTCAGCACTACCGATGGTTGCTGGGAATGAACCAACCATTTGGTTTTGTTGGTTAAATAAATAAAGTTGTTTAGCGCCTTTATGTGCCACGATTAAATGAATATTTTCTGGAAGTTCATTGCGAATGTTGGTCACAATAAGCTTTTCACCGGCTTTCTTAAATGTCGCTTTAGGATTCAGTTTCTTGAGAAACTCTTCATCCATATGGAATTTTTCAGCCAGCATTTCACTTACACGAGTGTAATACAGACCTTTCATTTTCGCTTGTAAAGCATAGTCATGAGGAATTGAGGCTGCATAAGGACCTTTTAGGTCTGCTTCAGTAATCGTATATTCAACATAAGCAGGTTTACCAGCTTGGCGTGCAACTAGAGCATCCCAAGTCTCTTTCGTCAAAACACCTGTAGCCTTTAAGCCATTCATTTGCTGGAATGAAGCAATTGCTTTAAGTGTATTTTTTCCACTTGTACCGTCAATAGCACCTGGTGAAGCATGTGAATTATTTAACATTACATGTGCACGGGCATATACAGGGAATTGACCTTTGCCAATATTTTCATACCATTCAGCATTATTCAGACTGTCTAGCGTCCATGAATTTGCTGTAGCAGGTGCTGATGTAGATGGAGCTGGATTTGTCACTGCTGAAGATGCAGGTGCACTGCCAATGTCCGCAGTGCTATCCTCAGTTCTTTCTAGGTTTTGAAGCGTATCTGCAGCTTGATTTAGATCATTTTGCTCTTGCTGGCTAATTTGGGCTTCAGAGCTAGATTCTACCGCGAGAGGATCAATTGGATCTTGAATAGTATCTAAACTCGTTTTTGTAATTGGAGAAAGCGGTTGTTCAGCAGTACCAGAAGCAGCCAATGCAGTTCCAGACATAATACAACTTAAACTCAAAGCAAGAATTGAGCGAACGAACATGTAATTCAACCTTAAGAATTATTCATATTGATTTATAAAAACACGGATAAAGTATTGCAGAAAAAACACGGATATGCAGTATTTGTTTTGTTTAAATCAAATAAATTCCGATAGTCTCAATCTTTATTTTCATTCTAACTAAATACTTTAAAGTGCAGCTTTTTGGTATGATGAATGGAATTTCAATTTTGCATCGAGAAAGTAAATGACGACCTTAAAAAATGATCGTTTTCTGCGTGCCTTATTACGTGAACCTGTGGACTGCACGCCAGTTTGGATGATGCGTCAGGCTGGTCGATATTTACCTGAATATCGTGCGACACGAGCAACTGCTGGTGATTTTCTTTCTTTGTGCAAAAATAATGACTTTGCTTGTGAAGTGACTTTACAGCCGCTTCGTCGCTATGACTTAGATGCAGCCATTCTATTTTCAGATATTTTGACTGTTCCTGATGCTTTGGGCTTAGGACTATATTTTGAAGCAGGGGAAGGACCAAAATTTAAGAAAACAGTCCGTACTGAGCAGGATGTAGCCCAATTACCAAAAATTGATGCTAAATCGGACTTAGACTATGTCATGAATGCAGTGTCGACAATCCGATCAGCATTAGGTGGCCAGGTACCTCTAATCGGATTTTCTGGGAGTCCATGGACACTCGCGACGTATATGATCGAGGGTGGGTCGAGTAAAGATTTCCGTTACACCAAGCAAATGATGTATGCACAACCTGAAGTTTTACATGCCTTGTTAGATCATTTGGCTTATTCAGTCATAGATTATTTGAACGCACAGATTGAGGCAGGTGCGCAGGCGATTCAAATTTTTGACAGTTGGGGTGGTGCACTTGCACATCGAGAATATCAAGAATTTTCCCTCAATTATATGCACAAAATCGTGAAGGGTTTAAATCGTGAAAATGAAGGCCGCAAAGTACCAGTAATTTTATTTACCAAAGGTGGTGGTCAATGGTTAGAACCTATGATCGCAACTGGCGCAGATGCGTTTGGACTAGATTGGACAACCCCTTTAAATGTTGCACGTCAAACTGTTGCTGGTCGCGCTGCCCTACAAGGTAATTTAGACCCTGCAACATTATATGGCTCTCCTGCGAGTATCGAAAAGTCAGTAAAATTAATGCTCGATGATGCATATGCTGCTGGTGAAAAAACGGGTTATGTTGCAAACCTTGGACACGGTATCACCCAATGGGTAGATCCTGCGAATCCTAAAGTTTTCATTGATACGGTACATGAGTACAGCGCAAAATATTTAGGCTAAACATTTAGGATGAATGTGTGAGCTTTTTAAAATCATTATTTGAGTTTCATTATAAGGCAGCATCCGCTGCCTTATTTGGTATTTTATTACTGCTAGCCTTTGCTTTGACGGCTTCGATAGGGCATCAAGAATATTATGGATTGTACCGATACGACTACCTCTTGATTTATGCAGTGGTTATTCAGGTCTGTTTACTGCTTTTAAAGTTAGAGTCTTGGGCTGAAGCCAAAGTTATTGCAATATTTCATATGTTGGCAATGGTCATGGAGATTTTCCTGACACATCCACAGATTGCATCATGGCAATATCCGCAACCTGCGGCGTTTAAGATTATGACCGTACCACTTTTTGCGGGATTTATGTATTCTGCCGTAGGCAGTTTTTTTGCTCGTTCACTCAGGCTCTATCGCGTAGAAATTGAGAACTTACCTAGTTTTTTTAATATGCTGAGTTTAGCGATCTTGTCCTATTTAAACTTTATGACTAAGTTCTTTATCCCAGATATACGATATTTACTGTTTGCATGGAGCGTGTTGATATTTTGGAAAACTAAAATAACGTTCAAGCTTAAATATCATGAAATGACCTTGCCAATGCTTCCTGTACTTTTGTTGCTGGCATTTATTATTTGGATTGCTGAAAATATCAGTACTTTTTATCAAATTTGGTTGTATCCAACGCAAGTGGAACAGTGGCATATGGTGGGATGGGGGAAACTTGGTTCTTGGTATCTCCTATTAATGCTGAGTTTAGTATTGGTTTTAAAAATCCTAGGTGAACGGAATTCACAGGGTTTGTGGCGATTGAAGGGCGAATAAGTTAATTCATCAAAAAAACTCGATACTTGATGGCATTGGTAAGATTTGTTTTGCGTTCTTGGCTTGATATCGCTATGTTAAAGAAGTTCGTAAAAGAACAAAATTGGAACAATAAAGAACACTTGAGCACATCAAGTTTGGAGTGATGTTATGTATAAAAAATTAGCTTTAGCTGCGGTATTGGCAGTAGGATCAACAGCTGCATTTGCTGACCGTGATGTGGGTTGTGGTATCGGTTCACAAGTTTGGGCAGGTCAGTCTGGTAAAGTTGCAAAAATCTTAGCAGGTACGACCAACGGTTTATTTGCTAACCAATTATTCGGTATTACTTTCGGGACATTAGGCTGTAGTGGTACAGGTACAGTAACAGCACAAGCAGTAACATTTACAAATGAAAATGCCGAAGCTCTTGCACGTGATATGGCGGTAGGTGAGGGGGAAAGTCTTAACGTCCTTGCAGAGCTTCTGAATATTAAATCTGAAGATAAAGCACGTTTCTTTGCAGTATCAAAAGAAAATTTCTCTGAAATTTATTCAGCGGACAATCAAGATGCATTCCAAGTCCTTGCATCTCTTCAAACTGTTATGTCTCAAGACGAAGTTTTAAAAGCTTACGTTTAATTGCGAAAACCTTGTCTTATGGCAGGGTTTTTTTGTTTCATCATTATTAAGTTCATTTTATGAAATTTGCTTTTTTTTCTGCCTTGATTGTCAGTAGCTTTCTGACACATGCATATACTTCTCCAGTTGAACAATATATTGCACAAGCACAACACCATCAGCTTGATAAAAATAAAACTTGGCAAAGATTAATGTATGCACATCAAGCGAAGAGTGAAGTGAGCTATTCAGGATTTTTTTTTAGTGCAAATGGTGCAGATAATTTAGAAGATGAGCTGAATGCAAATATTCGTGAATTATTTATAGATCGAGGACAAGATCAATCCATTATATGTCGTTTCCCAGCTCGCTCTGCATGGTTAATAGAACAACTGAAAATAAAACAAGAGGAGCTTCCTAAAGCAGATTGTCCTGCTCTAGAGGAATGGATTGGACAGATTAAACCGTATCAAGCAACATTGATTTATGCGACAGATTTCATGGGAAATCCAAGTTCGATGTTTGGTCATACCTTGTTACGTTTTGATCCTAAAGATCAAAAAGAGCTTAATCTTATTTCTTATGCCGTCAACTACGCTGCGACGGTCGAAAATAGTGATAGTTTTTCTTTTGCTTGGAAAGGCTTAACGGGTCAATATCCAGGTGAATATTCGTTAATGCCCTACTATCGAAAAGTAAAAGAGTATGGTGATTTCGAAAGCCGTGATTTGTGGGAATACGAATTAGCATTAAACCCAGAAGAAACTACACGTTTAGTACAACATATCTGGGAGTTAAAGCATGTCCAATTTCCCTATTATTTTATAAGTGATAATTGTGCCTACCGCTTATTGGGACTCATTGATTTGGTAAAACCCGATGCCAATCTCCAAGCACAGTTTAGTCATACTGTAATCCCAGTCGAAACCATTAAAGCGGTTCAGCAGCAAGGTCTCATTAAAGATACTGTTTATCGCCCAGCACTTGAAACGCAGTTACTTCATCAAGCCAAACAACATGGTAATGACTTAGCACATTCGGCACATCAATTAACGCTGGTTCAACCAGCACAAATGCGTGAATTTTTAGCTCAATTTACGGCCAAGGATCAGGCGCGTATTCTTGAGATGGCATATGATCATTTGTATCTACAGCTTATTTCTCAAAAAATAGAAGCGAGTATTGCGCAACCAAAAATACGACAAATTTTGAGTTTAAGAAGCCAACTCCCTGTTGAAAAACAACGTACTGAAGTGGCAAGACCACGAATTGACCCTGTGGACGGGCATCATGCTCGAAAAACATCGATTGAATTTGGACGAGTGCAGGACGATACGTTTGTGCAGTTCAACCATCGACAAGCCTATCACGATTTATCTGATCCTCAGGGTGGATACCGACTTGGAACACAGTTGAAATTTCTTGAGGGAAGTCTCGAGTTACGGAATGATCAATTCAAGTTGGCTGATTTAGATCTTTTAGAAGTGAATTCTTATAATCCAATTACGCCTTTTAAGACGCCGTTGAGCTGGGGATTTGGATTCGGTTGGAAGCAAATCTCAATTGATGTTTCTGGAAATTTCAGTGATAGCGAGCAACATGGTGTTTTGAATCTATCAACACAGTTTGGATATAGTTGGGCAGATGCAGATCGTGAACAACTGTGTTATGCGCAGATGCAGAATCATATTCAAGCTGGAAAAATTTTAGAAAAGGGCTGGAGATTGGGGCTAGGGCCAACTGTAGGTTGTCAAAACTTATGGTCAGATCGAGTGAATAGCTTAGTGCAAATTGAAATCCCTTTTTGGGAAGATCAGCAGGCTTGGCAGCTCGGACTACGATCCTCAGTTCAGTATGCACTTAACTCGCAAAGTGCTATCTCTATTCACTGGAATTATCAATTACAAGAACAGCATGATTGGCATCAAACTAGTTTAGGATTTACACGCTATTGGTAAATACACAGTACTAGGAAGTACTGTGTTGAAAGGTGAGGCTTGTTTTTAAACGATTACATTCACATAGTACTTTTTCACTTTCTCAATGACTTCGAATGTTCCAATGAATCCTGGTGGTATTACACCTGCTTGACCTGCCGAAACTTCGATAAAGTGATTTTTACTTTGAGTGTGGATGCGAACTTTTCCTTCTATAATTTGAAAGAATTCTTGTTTATTGTCGGCAAATTGAATATTCCAAGCACCAACTTCACATTCCCAAATCCCACATTCCATATGCTCGTGTTCATAAAGACTGTAGGTGTGACGTTCGGGATTGCCTTGGACGAGACGATCAGGACGCGGGAAGTCGACTGACTTTTCTGCTTGTTGTTGACCTTGACCTGCAACATGAAGAGATGTCATATATTCACCTTAAGAAATTGAGCCTTGGAATACGGTCTAAAAAAAACCTCAACAAGGTTGAGGTTTTATGAATTAATAACTTTCTGGAACAGCGCTCAGAAACTCGCGACGTTCATCTTTGTTAGTTTTAAAGTCACCAACAAATGATACTGTACGAGTGGTTGACTCTTGTTTGCCTACACCACGCATCATCATACACATATGTGCTGAATCAATGACAACAGCTACGCCTCTAGCACCAGTCACTTGAGCCACAGCTTCAGCAATCTGTTGAGTTAGATTTTCTTGAATCTGTAGACGACGGGCAAACATTTCAGTAATACGTGCAAATTTAGATAAACCTAAAACTTGACCTTCTGGTAAGTAGGCAATATGCACACGTCCATAGAACGGCAGTAAATGATGTTCACAAAGCGAATAGAATTCGATGTTCTTGACCAAAACCATTTCACGGTTGTCTGAAGGGAAGACCGCATTGTTGGTCACTTCTTCAAGCGTTTGGCTATAACCTGACGTCAAATACGAAAAAGCTTTAGCAGCACGCATTGGTGTATCTTTAAGACCAGGACGAGTAAGATCTTCGCCAACGGCAGTTAAAATGTTGGCGTAGGATTGCTGCATAGACATAAGACGTGTTCACTTACACAGATGTTGAACAAGGACGGCATTGTATCAGAAAACGATTACAATGCCGTATATTCAGAAAAAATTCCGATTATTGAGTAAATTTTGGATTCTTTTCTGCACGTTTAAGCAGAACTAAGACCGCGCCAGTGCCACCTTGTTTTTCAGGCGCACTGACAAAAGCCAAAACATCACGATGTTGTCTGAGCCAACTATTAACATAGGTTTTTAAAACAGCTTCAGGGCCTTTACCATGAACAATTTTAATGACGTTTTGATTTTGCTCTTTCGCCATCTGAATAATTTGCAATACAGCTGAACGTGCTTCTTCTACGGTACAGCCATGCAAATCAACTGCTTCAAACCAACGTAAATTTCCAGCTTTCAGATCTTCAAATACTTTATGTTGTAAGGTCGCAATTCGATAACTCAGACTAGCCTGACTGCCAACTGGATTGAGCATGGCTTGAGTATCAGACATCACTGTTTCATCAGTATGCATTGGACCTTCAGCAGCAGCACGTTTTGCTAAGGTTTGAGCATCCAATTTCTTTTTTACTGGTTTCTCAATTTTTGCAATATTGCCATGATCAATTTTTTGAACGCCTTGCATCTGCTGACGAAAGAGTTCTAAATCTTCCTCATGCTCTTGTTCAACCGTCTTTTCAATAGGTTTAGGAGCTTCAACACGAGGAGCAGGATTACTGATTTGTTTCTTAAACTGTTTCAGTAAATTAAATTGATCTTTTGATAAAGAAGAATCATGTTTACTCATAACGTGCTTGTGACTTTAAAGTGGAAGATGAATGAATGTGATTATAATCCGAAAATCCCTCAACTTTGTAGTGAGAAGTATTTAAGTTGATTTTAAGGTGTTGGATGAATTGGAGATAACTTAAGGGATAAAGCAAAAAAAAGAGATTGATTATTAATCTAATTTATTTTGAATTTGTTCTAGCTATTGTTGTTGGCATTAATGGAGGCAAGAATGGATTCGGAAATCCATTCTTATGAGATTGAATTATTTTTAGTCGAACAATTTACCGCAGAATATTAGAGTCAAATATTCTGAGGTTCGCCAAACAATGCGGTAAAGGCATGATCAGGACGAGGCTGTTTCATAAAACTTTCACCCACAAGGAAAGTGTGAATGTCATTTTCTTGCATCATGGTGACATCCGCTGAGGTTGCAATGCCGCTTTCCGTCACTAATAAACGAGATGGTGCAAGTTGTTTTTTTAGACGAATTGATGTGTTCAAATCAACATCGAAAGTTTTTAAATTACGATTATTAACGCCTAATAAACAACGATCTGATAATTTGAGAGCACGTTCTAGTTCATATTCATCATGCACTTCAACCAGTACATCTAAATGATGTTCAAATGCAGTTTTCGACATTTCCTCAAGTTGTTGATCTGAAAGACATGCAACAATGAGAAGGATACAGTCTGCATGCAATGCACGAGCTTCAATCACACCATAAGGATCGATTAAGAAATCTTTTCTTAGTGCAGGCAAATCACAGTGAGAGCGAGCAATATGAATGTTCTCATCGGCACCCTGGAAGAAATCAATATCTGTAAGTACTGATAAACAAGCTGCACCCGCTGATTGATACTGTTCAGCTATTTCAGCAGGATTGAAGTTTTCTCGAATAATGCCTTTAGAAGGAGATGCTTTTTTGATTTCAGCAATGACAGCAGGACGTTTGTGTTGTAGTGCTTGAGCAAAACCGCGAACAGGGCTAGCGGCTTGAGCGAGTTCTTCGACGTCCTTATAACTACGTTGTTTTAATCGTGCAGCAAACTCTTCTTGTTTACGGTCAACAATTTTGCCAAGAATAGTATTCGCGATATCTAACATAAGAATGTCCTGACTTAATTAAGCTTCATAATGTTTTATTGTTTTTGTGAATTCAGAAAGCACATCCATCTTTTCAAGTGCCTGACCACCATAAATGATGTCATGTGCTAATGCCACACCTTGTTTATAACTCGAAGTTAAACCTGAGACATAAATACCAGCACCAGCATTCAATGCAATCATACTGGCCGCTTTTTCACCTTTCGGTGATTTTTTCTTACCTAGTGCATCTTTGATCAGTGCCAAACTTTCAGCAGAGCTATCAACAGATAAATGCGTCAATGTTTGAGATTCAATCTCTACATCCTCAGGGAGGATTTCCCACTCAGTAATTTCACCATTTTTTAACTCAGCGACATAGGTGGATGAAGCAAGACTGATTTCATCTAGTCCATCTTTAGAGTGAACAACCATGACGTGCTCAGCACCAAGTTGCTTAAGAACTTCAGCAATAGGTCGACATAATTCTGTTGAGAACACGCCAATTACAAAGCGCTTTACACCAGCCGGATTCGTAAGCGGGCCAAGTAAGTTGAAAATGCTTCTGAAGCCCAATTCTTTACGAGGACCTGCTGCATACTTCATTGCTTTATGATGGTTTGGAGCAAAGAGAAAACCCACACCCAAATCGCGGATACAGCGTTCAGTCTGTGCCATATTTAGGTCGAGATTAATACCAGCTTGTTCTAATAGATCTGACGAGCCTGATTTTGATGACACACCTCGGCCACCGTGTTTGGCAATCGTTGCACCTGCAGCTGCAATTACAAAACTTGATGCAGTTGATACATTAAACAGGTTTTGTCCATCACCACCCGTGCCAACGATATCGACTAAGTATGGAAGATCACTGACATCAATCTTGATCGCATATTCACGCATCACACGTGCAGCAGCAGTAATTTCGTCAATACTTTCGCCTTTTAAACGCAAACCCATCATCAATGCACCGATTTGTGCATCAGTCGCTTCACCATCCATAATGGTGCGCATAACAGCTTCCATTTGAGGCTGTGTTAATTCAATATTTTTCGTAATGTTGTTTAATGCTTGTTGAATATTCATGTCTTGCTCTTACGCATAAATTTCTAAGAAGTTTTGGAAAATTTTGTGGCCATGTTGGCTGAGTATCGATTCTGGATGGAACTGAACACCTTCAACGGGAAGGATTTTATGTTTCACACCCATAATTTCTTCCATAGAACCATCTTCTTCATTGGTCCAACACGTCACCTCTAAACATTCAGGTAAAGTCGCTTGATCAATGACTAAAGAGTGATAGCGAGTCGCTGAGAATGGAGAGGGTAGATTGCTAAAGATCCCTTGATCAGAGTGGTACATGTCAGATAAACGCCCGTGCATTACTTTTTTTGCACGAACAATATCTCCACCAAATGCTTGCCCGATACTTTGGTGACCTAAGCACACCCCAAGCAGTGGAATCTTGCCTGAAAAGTGTTGAATCGCTGGGATTGAAATACCTGCCTCAGAGGGAGAGCAGGGACCAGGTCCAATGACGAGATATTTTGGTTGCCATCGCTCAATATCCTCCAAAGTCACGGCATCATTACGGACCACTTTTACTTCCTGATTTAACTCGCCAAAATATTGGACGATGTTGTAGGTAAAAGAGTCATAGTTGTCGATCATCAGAAGCATTTTAAGCTTAACCTCTTGAAATTTATAATTTAACTTAATTTAGCTTTGTTATTCACATTAATAAGATACATCACAGGGTGTTGACTGCATCCTTGTCTAGTAACTCAAAGCGATTAAGTGGCAGTTATCATAGCAGATTCTTTTATCAGCGCAGGTTAAATTTTGGGGTTCAAAACATCAGCAATATTGATCACTTAAATCAAATTAATGTGTGAATGAATGGTTCTAGGTGAAGAGCGCTAATAAATGAAAAATTGATCTGAATCTAAAAGCTCATACGTGTTATTCATAAGTTTTTTTAATCATTCTGTTTGATGAGTAAGATTTGTTTTAAAAACAAACAAACAAAATGCACTCAGTAAATTTATAATTTATAAGATTTAGTCTCGCGGTCGTTCACTTTTACATCATTTAGCGAAGATATTTAATTTTAATGAACTAATATGATGCACAAAATTTAGATTCATCATGGCTCGATGTGTATTAATAAAGTCATGATTGAGTTGTAATTTTAGTCTTTCAAGTAAAAATTAAATATTAAATTTTTTTATTTATTGATATATAAAACAAGGCATTAAACGCATGTGCCTGAAAATTTGATCCATTTTTCTAATTTATAAAAATTTATAAAATATATCGTTTGGTAAATTAAGTAATTAAATCCCTGAATAAACTTGACTTTAAGTTTAATAATTAAACGATCATGCTCTGAGGTGCACCATTTTGATACAGGTTGTAAATAAATATTTTTTATTGCGATGAACTGTGCCTGAATATGGTGCATTTAGTTTTAAGCACAGTATAATAGTCGCAAAGCAAAGTGAATAAAGCTGTTAATCTGATAAGGATTTCAAGATTTTAGCTTTGCTTTTAAAAGTTGGTACGGTAATTGCTTTAAAACTACCAACTACTAACACGCACTAAATGTGCAACAAAAAATCATCGGAGCAAAATGAGCATGGCGAACAAGGTCCTACAACTCATCCAAGAAAGTGGCGCAAAATGGGTAGACTTCCGTTTTACGGACACTAAGGGTAAAGAACAACATGTTACTTACCCAGCAGATACTATCGATGAAGATACTTTTGAAGATGGTAAAATGTTCGACGGTTCTTCAATTGCTGGTTGGAAAGGTATCGAAGCGTCTGACATGATCTTACGTCCAGATGCTGAAACAGGTTTTATCGACCCGTTTTTTGCAGAGCCAACTGTAGTGGTGACTTGTGATGTTATTGAGCCATCTACTGGTCAAGGTTATGACCGTGACCCACGTTCAATTGCTCGCCGTGCAGAAGAATATTTAAAATCTACTGGTATTGGTGATACTGCTTTCTTTGGTCCAGAACCAGAATTCTTCGTATTTGACGAAGTTAAATGGGACATCGATATGTCTGGTGCTCGCCATACATTAATCGCTGAAGAAGCTGCTTGGTCTACAGGTAATTCTTACGAATCAGGTAACTCAGGCCACCGTCCACGCGTTAAAGGTGGTTACTTCCCAGTGCCTCCAGTTGATTCTCACCACGATATGCGTGCAGAAATGTGTGCGAAAATTGAAGACATCATGGGGCCAGGTCGTGTAGAAGTACATCACCATGAAGTTGCATCTTGCCAATTAGAAATTGGTGTGAGCTTCAACACTATGGTTCGTAAAGCTGACGAAGTACAACAGTTTAAATATGCTGTTTGGAACGTTGCTCATCAATATGCTAAAACTGCAACGTTTATGCCTAAACCAATGGTTGGTGATAACGGTTCTGGTATGCACGTTCATATGTCAATTTCTAAAGACGGCAAGAACTTGTTTGCTGGTGATGAATATGCAGGCCTTTCAGAAATGGCATTGTATTTCATTGGCGGTATCATCAAGCACGCACGCTCATTAAATGCGATTACTAACCCTTCTACAAACTCGTATAAGCGTTTAGTGCCACATTATGAAGCGCCAATTATGCTTGCTTATTCAGCGCGTAACCGTTCGGCTTCTATCCGTATTCCATACGTTTCTAGCCCGAAAGGTAAACGTATTGAAGCACGTTTCCCAGATCCAATGATGAACCCTTACTTAGGTTTCGCTGCATTGTTAATGGCGGGTATCGACGGTATTCAAAACAAGATTCATCCAGGTGAAGCTTCAGACAAGAATTTGTATGATCTACCTCCTGAAGAAGAAGCAAAAATTCCTACAGTTGCACACAGCTTGGATATGGCTTTAGAAGCTCTTCAAGCCGATCACGATTACCTTCTTAAAGGTGGCGTATTCACTAAAGAAATGCTTGATGCTTACATTGAGCTTAAAACTGAAGAAGTTCGTCGTCTTAATACGACAACTCACCCAGTTGAATTTGATATGTACTACAGCCTGTAATTCGTTCACGAATTTCGCTGTAAAAAACCCGCGCAATGCGCGGGTTTTTTTGTGTTTTGAGTTAAAATAAATGTAGTCAAATATGAGAAATATTTCATGGCAAAGCCACGTAAAAAGCACACGGGATTTTTTCCTTGGAATGATCCAAGTGATCACGAAAAAGGATTCAAGCTCAATTTTTCTGAAGTGACCTATTTGGAAGTTGGCAGAACCATCGAAGGCTATAAGCAGGCACAATTTCTTGAACTAAGAAATCCTGATTTGGCTTTACAATTTGATTATCCACATGAATTTTATATCAGTGCCGAAGGTTTTATTTTAGTAAAAACGCCACAAGGCAAATTTGAAGTGATTGCAAAATCTGACAATGCTTGAATGTGTGTAGCTGCGCCTAAAACTAAGATTTATTCCTTGTGATCATCCAAGTCATATTTGAGTAAGTTTTCACGCTCATAAGGTGCATCCTCAGCAGGATATCTTAAACTTTCAATATTTTGGCTTTTGGCGATAGACCATATAATACTCTCCCCAGCGGGGATATTAGGGCTGAAATTCTGATATAGCGAATCAGCATAAGCATCTGCTGCATTGATTATTGTCCACCCTTTGCTTTCTAAGGCTAAAACGATCTCGCCTAGAAACTGTCCATTAATCGCATTCGTGTGGAGTAACAATACATGCTGAGGAGAGCGTTGAAGAGTTTGTAATGCGAGTGAATCATAATATTCTGCTCGATCAAGAAGATGATCAATATAAGCCTGCTTCAATCTTTTAATGTGTGACGTTTTACCTGCTTTTAGATACGCTAGATATTTTTGATTATAAAACCAGTCACTTGCATCAATACTAACACCACCATGTTGGTAGTGATTTTGCTTTAACCAGTGTTGGACTTGATCTCTTTTCGCAATATTATTGCCTTCTTTGAGATAAGGGTACCTAAAGATTCTCCTAAAGTTTTTTAAATCACGAAAAACTAATTCATTAATTCTAATGCTTTTGATGTAGTCTTTCGCCAAAATTTCAGGTTTATTTAAATTTTCATGAAAAGCACTGTGATTGCCGACAATATGTCCGTGTTTATCCCATTGACGTATTAAGTCTTTACCCGCATTGTCACCGATTTTGATGTAACTTGTGAAAATGATCGATTGAATATTTTTGGATTTTAAATGCGCTAGTATTTGTTGATTAATGTGTGGAGCAGTAGGATCGATAGTTGGATTTAATCTATCATCAAAACTCAGTGCTAATTGACGAGCATGAGCTTGGGAAAGAAATAACAGTGATATAAATAAGTACAAGCTAAATTTAAGCATGTTTAATGAAGTTGTTTACGAATGAATGTTTATAGCATTTTTTTTGGGGGGTGCAGTATGAAATGTGTGAGTGTGATGCCTTAAACTAAACCATAGGTTTGGTGCATTAGTTCTAAAGCTTGGGTACACTTGAGAGTATAAAATAATGGTAGTCTGAAATATGCTTGAAAGCCGTCAATTTAATCATCAGGAAAAATTAATGTGTCCTGAGTTAAAAAAATGGTTGTACGCCTCAGGCTCACTTACCCAACAACTGACAGATTTAGCTGATGGAACATTCAAAGTTCAACGAATCCAAGAACGATTTCAACGTTTAAATTTTCATGATGCCAGCTGGATGGGTGTATCACATCAGCATACTTCTTGGGTTAGAGAGACTCATTTATTTGGTTCTGAGTGTGAACCGTGGGTAAAAGCGAAATCTATTTTCCCAATTACCAGCCTTCAAAAAAAAGCACGTCTCTTTCAACATATTGGAAATCAGCCTATAGGTCGATTCCTGTTCCAACGCACAGAACCGCAATGCCAACGTCGCGTGATCTTACTTGAGGATGGATGGACCAGACAGAGCTGTTATACTTGGCATGGCTGTAAATTTATTGTCCAAGAAACATTTTTACCAGCATTTGAACGTTTTATAAAAACTCATTGAGCTAGACTTTATGGCAACCGCACAAGCAATCACCTGGCGCGAGCGTTTAAGCGCTTATTACTATTTATGTCGTTTCGATAAGCCAATTGGTACTGAGTTAGTCCTGTGGCCCACCTTATGGGCGCTGTGGATTGCAGCTGGTGGAATACCTGATGTAGTGACACTGCTTGCCATCGTATGTGGCACTATATTTATGCGTGCAGCGGGATGTGCCATTAATGATTTTGCTGATCGTAAAGTGGATGCACACGTAGAAAGAACTAAAAATCGTCCATTAGCCACAGGTGTGATTTCGGCAAAAGAAGCAGTTTGGGTGTTTATCGCACTGGTTGCTGCAAGTGCTTGTACATTGTTTTTCCTGCCTATTGAAACTTTTTATTGTGCTTTAATTGGGCTGGTACTTGCTTTCATCTATCCATTTATGAAGCGCTATACGCATTTACCTCAAGTGGTACTGGGGATGGCATTCTCATGGGGTATACCGATGTCATTTACTGCAATGGCTAAGCCTTTGGATTGGACGTGTTGGCTACTTTATTTCGGTAATTTGGCTTGGACTGTGGCTTATGATACTCAATATGCAATTACGGATCGCGAATATGATTTAAAGATTGGGGTTAAGTCGACGGCTATTTTGTTTGGAAAAAATGATATTAAAATTATCAGTTTATTGCAGGCGATGAGTGTTATTTTAATTGGTACTGCACTATGGCTTGAACACATACTTGTCCCTTTTGGATTAATCGCATTAGTGCTCGTGGTAGGTGATTTCATCTATCAATGGACCAAAACACGTGATAAAGATCCGCAATGGTGCTTCTGGGCATTTAGACATAACCGATGGGTAGGGGTGATGATCTTTATGGGGATTTTTATTGCATTAATTTAATCTTAACATTAAATAAAAATAAATTAATTAAGCATCCTAGTCGGATGCTTTTTTTTATGTTTAATTAAAAGTACTCATGGAGAGTGATAATAATGAATGGAAAGAATTATGAAGAGTACAATTAAAAAAACGGTTATCGCAATGTGCTGTACGGCAGCATTACTCTTAACGGCTTGTAATAGTGATGATGATAAAAATATTTTTCAAGAAAAAGTGTTTGTTGCTGAGAAAGCTTATCAAAAAGATAGTCTAGAGCAAGCTTCCAAAATCCAAATTATGACTTATTTAATGCCGAATGTTCTGGGTCAGAAAACTAAGGCTACAGCAATGGTCATGTTTCCTAAGACTGCTCAGCCAGCAGCAGGATGGCCAGTAGTGGTATGGGCACATGGAACAACTGGTGTTGGAGACGAATGTGCACCAAGCAATAATGTACTCAATTCGAATTTTGAAATTTTAGCGAACAATCTTCTTAAAGAAGGTTATGTCATTGTAGCCCCTGATTATGAAGGTTTGGGGGTTAAAGGGATTCATCCTTATCTTCATCTATCTAGTGCTGCACAATCTGCGATTCATGCAATAAAGTCAGTTCACCAAGCATATCCATCACGATTAAATAAATCTTGGATGTCTGTCGGCCAATCCCAAGGTGGTCATGCATCATTAGGAATTGCACAATATGCCAATAATGATCCGTATTACAAAGGGGCTGTAGCGACTGCTCCAGCATCCAGTTTGGGTTACATTATTACCCAAGTCGCACCAAATGCCATTTCAGCGATAGAAAGTCAAAATAGAGATTTGGCAATCGCTATTTATTCAGAGCTATTAGCTTATGCTGCTTATACAGGTGTAGGGATTAAAGCATATGAACCTAGATTTTCATTAGCAACGATATTCCAATCTAGGTCTCAAGCTGTGGCAGAGAAAGCTGAGGGGTCGACTGGTGAAAATGGCCTATGCTTGATGCCATTAATTGATGAGTTTAGAAAAGACATTAAGACTTATTTGGAATCAAATTCAACACAAAAAGTAATGGACTATCCTGGGTTAAAGGTTGGCTTTGAAAATGATCCAGTGGTGAGTAGTTTTTTAAGTAATAATCAGCCTGGAACTCAAAAACTCATGAAACCGGTTTATGTGGTTCAAGGTGAAAATGACACCGCTGTCCCATATCAAGTAACACAACAATTAGTAAATCAGTTAAATGGATTGGGGACTCAACCTCCAATTGTATTAGATATTGTGGCAGGAGCATCGCATACACAAGCGATTGTTGAGAAAAATGATGAGGTTGTTGATTTTATTAAATCGTATTTACCGGTGCGCTAAACGTGACTATGTCAGCTAGGGTGTTGCATCCTAGTTGACACTTAAAGCTAAAGTTTTTTCTATGACTTTATTCTGTTATATTGCCTCGGACTCAATAACACAGGTTTTGTTGATGACTTCATCAAAAAAGAAATTCACCACTAAATTTATTTTATTGGCAAGTCTTGGTCCCCTTATCCCGTTGCTTATCATTGCGATCGCTTTTTTTGCAGTAAAGAGTGATGCAAAGAACAAAGCAGAGTACGATCGGTTACGTGCAGAACAAGCCGCGCGAATTGAAGCTAGAGAAAAACAAGAGCAGCTTGAGCAGAATGCTTCGTCTGTAGCAGAGCCTTTAAACTAATTATTTTTAGCAAGAATATCTTTTTTGAGGCTTTGAACACTTGGGATATCGTTATAGCGAAATACTCGATATCCTGCTTCATAAAACATTTGATCGCGTTCAGCATCTTCTTGTTCCTTACCAAGATGACTTGGATCATCGAGTTCGATAATGGCAATAACTTTAAGCTGATCATCCAGTAAGACAAAGTCAGTCACTTTTCGATTAAATTTAGCTCGAATCTTTAGACTGGGGTTTGTGATTAAAGCGCTAAAAGCGACTTGAGCAAGCACATGGTATTGCGGAAAACTCTCTTTTAATCTAAAAAACATTTTACTTTCAAATGCGGTAATAATGCGTTTGGGGTAAAAGCGTTGTGGCTTTTTAAATAATTGTTGAAAGATAATGGTGAGCAGGGCAAGGGTTGCAATAACACCAATAATTAAGAAAGTAATTTGACTGGATTGAAGCACAGGAATTCGTAAATAAAAGCACATATAAGAAAAAACCCACTCGATTGAGTGGGTTTTTAGAATCTTGGCTCTCCAACCTGGGCTCGAACCAGGGACCTGCGGATTAACAGTCCGTCGCTCTACCGACTGAGCTATTGGAGAATCTGGTACGCATTCTATGAGTCAAATGAAGAGAGGTCAAGCCTTAACATTGAAAAATATTAGAAATATGAATCAACTGATTTAAATTTAATCTAAGTGAAACGATCTATAGCTTTTTTAATAAATGGACATACTCTGCTTTGCTTTTCAGTGGATTCGCTTTACGACATAAACTCATAAGTTCCATCATGGTTTGTTGTGATGATTCCACATTTACCTCGTTTTGAATTTTTTTGATCAGGAGTGCGTGTTCAGGGGATAGTTCTGAAGTGCAGTGATACAAACGTTCATACATAAGTGCAGGGGCTACTTTATTATGTTCAGATTTCTGAGTGCATTGAAATATAAAGATGAGACTGCCAACAAGTAGAGACCAGAAAATCAGTGATTTAAGCCAAGGTGTATTCATTTTTAGACTTTTTTAGAAAATTAGAATAATTCTATAGCAAATCAAAAATTTAGGCATAAAAAAACCCAAGTCATTATGCTTGGGTTTTTAGAATCTTGGCTCTCCCACCTGGGCTCGAACCAGGGACCTGCGGATTAACAGTCCGTCGCTCTACCGACTGAGCTATGGGAGATTAGATTGGCTCTCCAACCTGGGCTCGAACCAGGGACCTGCGGATTAACAGTCCGTCGCTCTACCGACTGAGCTATTGGAGAATCTGATGCGCATTTTAGGGTTGAAATTACTAGTCGTCAACCAATTATTGTAAAGAAATGAATAGTTTGATTTATTAATACTCAAATTGATGTAAATAACAAAAAAACCATCCTAAAAGGATGGTTTTTTAAACGTAATAAGACGGTTAAATCTTATTTTTCTACGCCAGCTTCTTGACCAGCATATTTCGCGTTAGCGTAATCCCAGTTCACTAAGCTTTCTAAGAAAGTAGAAATATACTTAGGACGAGCGTTACGGAAGTCGATGTAGTAAGCATGTTCCCAAACATCGATCGTTAATATAGCTACTTTACCATGAGCAAGTGGAGTATCAGCATTTGAAGTTTTCATGATAGAAAGTTTACCATTTACTTCATCAGCAACTAACCAAGCCCAACCTGAACCGAATTGAGTTGTAGCAGCAGCAGCAAATTCTTCAGCAAATTTTTCGTAAGAACCGAAAGCTTCGTCAATTTTAGCAGCTAAAGCACCAGTCGCTTTACCACCACCGTTTTTAGCCATACAGTTCCAGTAGAATGTGTGGTTCCAAACTTGTGCTGCGTTGTTGAAGATACCCGCTTTAGAAGTATCACCAGCAGAAGCTTTGATGATTTCTTCAAGCGTTTTACCTTCAAGATCAGTACCTGCAATAAGGTTGTTTAAATTAACAACATAAGTATTGTGGTGTTTGTCGTGGTGGTATTCTAAAGTTTCTTTGCTGATGTGTGGAGCAAGATCTTCGTAACCGTACGGAAGAGCTGGTAAAGTAATCGTTGTCATGTTTTAAGTTCCTTGCATTGTGCTGGGTTTTACATCGAAGTGCACTTATTGTAATAGATTCTCACCATATTTTGCGCATTACTTATAAATAAGAATACAGAATAAAGCGTGAATTAATACGTATAAGCTCACTCCAATTTAAAACGCGTGGTTAAATCAATTTAAATAGGATTATTGAGTTCAACGTAATGATATTCAAGACCAAATTGTTCACAAATTGCTTGACCTAGTCGTTGAACACCATAACGTTCAGTCGCATGATGTCCACATGCGTAATAATGCACATCTAATTCTAAAGCTTGATAAAAGGTACGCTCACTAACTTCACCTGAAATATAAGCATCGCAATTTTGTTCGGCAGCTTTAGTGATAAAGTCTTGAGCACCGCCAGTACAAAATCCAACTTTTTGAATACTTGGTTTATCAGCCATCAAATGTATCGCATCATAATTAAGTTGTTGTGACACAAAAGCTTTGAACTCATCTGGTGTCATTGCATTTTTTAAATAGCCGATATTTCCAATGGGATGACGTTCACTCGGATCAAGTGCTTCAATTTGATCAAGATGAAGTAAATCCGCTATCGCAGCATTATTTCCCAAGCTAGGGTGGCTATCGAGAGGTAAATGATAAGCTAATAGTGAAATATCACGTTGAATGAGTGATTTAATTCGCTTGCCACGCATTCCTGTAATCGGAGATGGCTCACCTTTCCAAAAATAGCCATGGTGAACCAATAAAACATCAGCTTGCAGCTCGATTGCAGCATCAATGGCTGATTGAGAAGCCGATACAGCACAAACAATTCGCTTTACTTCTGTTTTACCTTCGATTTGCAGACCATTGGGAGCGTAATCTTTAAATTCATTGGCCTTTAGGGTCTGATCACACCATTGGATAATGTCGTTTAGCTTTGCCATAATGTTCTTAAGTCTGTGAAAATATAAAGATCAAAGCATATTTTTAATCTTAACTAAAGCCGAACAAAACTATTTTCACAATTTTAGGTATATAAATTTTTTTTGATTACAATATGCAGTCATAAAATACTTTTGTCATCAATAAATTAAAATTCTCAGAGGATATTAAAGTGCGCCGGTCCTTTACATGGTTACCATGGGTGTTACTCATTATTGTCATTATTAGTTTTGTCACATGGCAAAAACTAAATCAACCAAAGCCTCAAATAGCAGCTGATGGATATAAAATGCCAGCTGAAAAAGTAGAACCTTTGGTGGATACGACACGTTCTGGGGGAGTAGTGTCATACAATGCTGCGGTAAAGGTCGCAGCACCTGCAGTCGTTAATATTTTTACAACACAAACTGTAAAAAAAGTGGATCATCCGATTTTAAATGATCCTGTTTTTAGAGAATTTTTTGGTGGTCAATTACCTGAACGTTTTGGACAAGAACCAAATGAAAATAGTTTGGGTTCGGGGGTGATTGTTCGACCTGATGGTTATATTCTGACTAATAATCATGTGATTGCACAGGCTGACCAGATTGTTGTGGCTTTGTATGATGGTCGTCGAGCAGAAGCCAAAGTAATTGGAACAGATCCTGATACGGATTTAGCAGTCATTAAAATCGAAATGGACAAACTGCCAGTGCTTCCTTTCAAACTGAGTGGAAATGAAGTTGGAGATGTTGTACTCGCAATTGGTAATCCATTTGGCGTGGGACAAACAGTTACGCAAGGGATCATATCTGCGACAGAACGTTCGGGATTGGGTATAAATTTCTATGAAGATTTTATTCAAACCGATGCTGCTATTAATCCAGGTAATTCTGGGGGAGCACTCATTGATGTTGCAGGTAATTTGATTGGGATTAATACTGCAATTTTCTCGCAATCTGGTGGTTCTTTAGGAATTGGTTTTGCTATTCCTGCTAAAGTCTGCCAGCAAGTTCTAAATTCAATATTAAAAGAAGGCAGAGTAATTCGAGGGTGGCTAGGTATTGGTTTGGCGAATCCGACGCAACCCGATGTATTACAACCTCGTGAGAAGGGTGTAATTGTGAGCAGCGTCTATGAGTCTGGTCCTGCAGATAAAGCTAAGATTAAAGTCGGTGATCGGATCATGAAAGTAAATGATCAGGAGATCAATAATCCATCACAATTGATTAATTATGTTGCAATGCAATCACCGAATACCTCTGCAAAAATTGAGATTTTACGTGAAGGTAAGAGCATCAATACTGAAGTGGTTATTGGTGAACGACCAGCTGAAACCAGCGATCGTAATAGCCAGTATATTCCATTACCTCGTCGTTAAATTAACAAGCCCCAGTAATATGGGGCTTTTTTATAATTCTTAGATTCTATATTGTTTCATACCTTTGAATGAATCTGAATAAATCTGCTATTTAATAATTAAATACGGTCATGCATTCCTAAGTGACGGTGAGATAGGGTTTTAACACATGCAAAATTGAATTCACTCAAGAAGGATTAAACAGTGTGCGAAACAAAAAAAGCCAGTGGTTCACTGGCTTTTTTGATAATAAAATTAGCTTTCCTGTTGAATACCCGCAACCAACCAATCTTGATTAGAACCTGCTGGTTTAACGAAATGCCAAACTTCAGCAAACGGTTGTGGAAGGCTATTTAAGTCTTCACTTACCGTACCCGTGAAACGAACGCTGACAATGTATTGACCATTTTCAGTCGCAGAATCAACAACCATAGCATTCAGATTTGAAAACTCAGCTACGTCTTGATCTTGGTTACCCATAATATCGTTATACATCGATTGATAAAGATCAGGCGTCAAATAACGTTGAATCTCAGCAATATTACTTGCCGTATTCATCGATTGAATATGGTTGAAGCGTTGGCGTGCAATGCGTAAGAAAGCAGCTGGTTCAGTTCCGTCAGGTAGCTGACTTCCACTAGACATTGTTGCTGCACCAAAAGGAGCTTGTGGTGCTTGACCAAATGGCGCTTGAGATGCAGCTGTGCCACCGCCCACAGATTGACCAAAAATATTGGTATTGTCATTAGACACTGAAGGGCGAGGTGCAGCAGTTTGACCAAACGGTGCAGATTGTGGACCTGAACTGTTTGGTGCATAAGGGTTGTTAGCCGCTAATTTTTTTTTTGCTCCGAATTTACGGAAGATGAAGAACGCAGCAGCAGCAATAATCAACAACCATACCCAACTTGGGATACCACCTTCTTCCTCAGGTTGTGCAGCAACTTCTGCTTGACTTGCTGGAACAGTATCATCATCTGCTAAAGCATTTGCTGCGACTGCACCAATTGCAGCACCAGCAACACCAGCAGCGACCATACCACCCACACCAGGACCAGACTTTTGAGGCGCAGTCGCTGGAGCAGCAGGTTGTTGGGCAGGAGTAGCTTGACGTGGTTGCTGATATGATTGGGTTGGAGCAGCAGAACGGCTCATACCATGGCTTTTACCACCACCAGCACGTTTTGCTTCTGCAAAAGGCGCTACCATGAGTGTCGCCATTAAAATACCCGCAACTAAACTACGCTGTCGAACTTCCATCTAAAATTCCTATTTTAAAAAGTTAATTTCACACTGTATTTATGCAGTCTTTTGGCTTAAATTTCAACTTAAACCTCAATTTTTTTCAGTATTCATACACAGTGTATAGTTAAATAAATTGATCAGCTGAATTAATGTTCATCCGCTAAGCTCATCGCTTCAGTTAAAGCTTCATGTAGACGGGCAACGGCGATAATGCGAACACCAGGAATATCCTTTTGTGGTGCATTCGCTCTAGGGACTATAATATATTTAAACCCGTGCTTAATTGCTTCCTTCAACCGTTCCTGCCCGTTAGGTACGGGGCGAATCTCTCCCGATAATCCCACTTCGCCAAATACAGCCAATTGCTGAGGGAGTGCTTTTGCTCTCAAACTTGAAGCACAGGCCAATAAGACGGCGAGATCTGAACCTGTTTCAGTAATTTTTAAGCCACCAACAACATTCACATATACGTCTTGACCAGAAGTTTGAACACCACCATGACGGTGCATGACGGCGAGTAGCATATTCAAACGGTTTTGCTCAAGACCCAATGCAACACGGCGAGGTTGACCATGCGCGTCATCTACTAGGGCTTGCACTTCAACTAAGAGTGGACGTGTGCCTTCTCGACTAATCATGACGATAGAACCAGGAATCGCTTCATCATATCGGCTAAGAAAGATGGCTGAGGGATTGGCAACCTCTCTAAGCCCTTTATCAGTCATCCCAAAAACACCGAGTTCATTGACTGCACCAAAACGATTTTTAACAGCTCGAATCATTCGATAACGTGAATCAGATTGACCTTCAAAATAAAGTACGCAATCGACCATGTGTTCTAAAACACGAGGGCCAGCTAAAGCACCTTCTTTGGTCACATGACCCACAATAAATAAAGCTGTTCCGCTGTTCTTCGCAAAACGTGTCAGAAGGGCTGCAGATTCTCGAATTTGAGAAACGCCGCCTGGCGCAGACTGTAAAGTTTCAGTGTATAAAGTTTGAATCGAGTCTAAGATCGCGACAGCAGGTCGTTCATGCGCTAATACTTCGCAAATACGCTCTACGCACGTCTCAGCCATCACTTTTAATTGATCAGTTGGAAGATCCAAACGATTGGCACGTAATGCAACTTGAGATAAAGATTCCTCACCAGTGACATATAGGGCGGAACTTTTCGCGGCAGCCATATGGGTTGCCGTCTGCAAAAGAATAGTTGATTTACCAATACCAGGGTCACCACCGATCAGTACAACTGAACCAGTAACAAGCCCTCCGCCTAAAACGCGATCAAATTCTCCAATCCCTGTTGCTAAACGTGTTTCGTGAGAAACTGAAACTTGATTCAAAGTAGTGATTGATGCTGCTTGACCAGCATAACCGCCTGCAATTTTTGGATTTGCGCGATGCGTAATCGCTGGGGCAATGGTGACTTCAACTAAACTGTTCCATTCTCCGCATTCTGAGCATTGACCTGCCCATTTAGGATGATCTGCGCCACATTGTTCACAGCGATATACACTTTTTGCTTTAGCCATAACTTGATATAGGTTTTGTGATTTTCTATATGCTGAGCATACTGAGTAAAGGTCGCGAAAACAAAAAAATATTGATCAAATTTAAAAACAATAAGACAAGTCATGACGTGTGCTTTAACGAGATATTGAATTAAAGCGATCATGAATTAATTTATACTCATATCAAGAATCGACTGAGTTATTTGATATGCGCTTGTACGCCCAACATATTGATGCCATCGCACGTGAAATACAGCGTGATGTGCTGTTTATTCATTTTGAGAATTACACGGATGATCAGAATGAGGAAGAAAATATTCGAGATCTTGTGATTACATGGCTTGAACAACATGAAATTGAATTTGAGCCATGTCTAGGTTTGTCAGGTGAGGATGAAATTGATAGCTATCTGGGTGACCTATATCTAGATATTCCTTTTGATGAGCAAAATAAGCAGTATCAGCTGGTTAAAAATTATCTTGAAGATGAACAAGGCAATATGATAATTGAACATGTTCTATTTTTTGTATTGAGCTTAGAGGTTGCGGAAGAAATTGCAAAGGATCAAGAGGAAAAACAAAATTTGAATGAGCAGAAATTTTCGTGAAAAGATAAAAAAGCCTCATCAATGAGGCTTTTTTATTGGTTTAATTCTATTAATTTATTTAATAAAGCTCACCAGATTTTCGACGTTCAATAAAGTCTTTAGATTCTTTTGCAATGACTCCAGAAAGTAATAATAAGGCAATTAAGTTTGGTGCTGCCATTAACCCATTGAAGGTGTCTGCGAAAAGCCAAACTAAATCAAGTGTGACGACACAGCCTACAAATACCGAAGCAATATAAATGAGACGATAGATAAATACTGACTTTTCACCCAGTAAATAGGTGCAACATTTTTCACCGTAATAACTCCAACCTAAAATAGTTGAATAAGCAAAAAAGATGATTCCGAACGTAACAACCCAGCCCCCAAATCCTGGTAGTAATTTGTCAAAAACACTAATGGTCAAAACAGCCCCAGTTTGATCACCAAATGATTGTCCTGCCATGATGAAACCCATAACAAGAACAATACCCGTAATTGAGCACACAATAATCGTATCAATGAATGTACCTGTCATTGAAACTAGGCCTTGACGGGCAGGGTGATCAGTTTTAGCTGCTGCCGCTGCAATTGGAGCAGAGCCCATACCAGCTTCGTTTGAAAATACACCACGGGCAACACCGTAACGAATCGCTGCACCGATGGCTCCACCTGCTGCTGCTTCACCTGTGAATGCATAGGTAAAGATCATTTTTAAAGCAGGAACAACTAATTCAAGGTTATTGAAAATAATAATTAGCCCGCCAATGACATAGCCTAGAGCCATGACTGGAACAATAACTGAGGATGCTTTGGAAATAGACTTAATACCGCCTAAAATCACCAATGCAGAGAAAATTGTAATAATGATGGCAGTGGTGAGCGTGCTTATACCCAAACTATTTTCTACTGCTAGTGCCACTGTGTTTGATTGAACTGAGCTACCAATACCAAAGGATGCTAATGTACCAAATAATGCGAAGAGGACTGCGAGCCACTTCCATTTCGCGCCAAGTCCTCGTTCAATGTAGTACATTGGACCACCAGACATTTCTCCTTTTTCATTTTTTACACGGTATTTGACCGCCAAAACACCTTCACCGTATTTGGTTGCCATACCGAAAAAAGCAGTCATCCACATCCAGAATACAGCACCCGGACCACCCAGTACACAAGCAGTCGCTACCCCTGCGATATTACCTGTACCAATCGTGGCTGAAAGTGCGGTCATGAGTGAGGCAAATTGTGAGATATCTCCCGAGTCTTTTTTATCTGGGTGTTTCCCGAACACTTGTTTAAATGCCAATGGAAGCATCCTGAATTGCCAAAAAAGTAGACGGAATGTTAAGAAAACACCTGTCCCAACAATCAGCACCAGCATATAAGGTCCCCAGACTAAGCCGCTGAGTGTTTCCATGATTGATTGTATTTCTTGCATAAATTACCTTCTTATTTTCCTGATTGTTTTTTACATGCATGATCAAGCAAGGGATATGCCATACTTTTGCGCGATCAAACACATCATTCCTTTTGATTATTTTTTTGCACTTATATTTTTTACATATAACAACAAGATTTTCAATATTTTACTCAAAATAAGATAAATAAATATGATGAATAATTGATCATTCTGGTGATATATAAGAAAAATGAATTAATACTTTAAACTAATTAGAAAATATTGATCGTGCTAATTTTCTTTTTGAAATCTGATTTTTTTCAGTTAAGTTGTGCCGATTAATATATTTGGTGAATTTGAAAATGTCAGATCAAAATATAAATTCGCCTCAGCAAAATGGTGAATTACAACGAAGTCTATCCAATCGACATTTGCAGTTAATTGCAATTGGAGGCGCAATTGGAACAGGTTTGTTCATGGGCTCTGGGAAAACAATTAGCCTAGCTGGTCCTTCAATTCTTGTAATTTACATGATCATCGGTTTCATGGTTTTTTTAGTGATGCGAGCACTAGGCGAATTGTTGCTTTCAAATTTGAAATATAAGTCGTTTATAGATTTCGCCACGGATTTAATTGGACCATGGGCAGGTTACTTTGTGGGCTGGACCTACTGGCTGTGTTGGATCACCATCGGTATTGCAGATTTATCGGCGATCATTTATTACCTTCAGTTCTTCAATAATGGGATGCCTTTTAGCCCTGAAGAAGGGGTAATGATTAGCATCGCTGCAATCGTATTTATTATGGGATTGAATCTTGTTACAGTGAAACTGTTTGGTGAATTAGAATTCTGGTTTGCTTTAATCAAGATTATCGCAATTGTGGTTTTAATTGGCGTTGGCTTTTGGATGATATTTACAGGTTTCACTTCTACATCAGGTGAAATCGCAGCATTTAGCAATATTTGGTCAAACGGCGGGATCTTCCCAACAGGTGCAATCGGTTTCTTGGCAGGCTTCCAAATCGCAATTTTTGCTTTTGTGGGTGTAGAACTGGTGGGTACAACCGCAGCTGAAACTAAAGATCCTGAAACGAACTTGCCGAAAGCTGTCAACTCGATTCCTATTCGAATCATTATTTTCTATGTTTTGTCGTTGCTGGTGGTGATGTCGGTTACACCATGGAATAAGATTGATCCGAATATTTCCCCATTTGTAAACTTGTTTAGTCAAGCAGGTATTGCAGCCGCTGCTATTATTATGAATTTGGTTGTATTGTCTTCAGTGATGTCATCGATGAACAGTGGCGTATTCTCAACCAGCCGTATGCTGTTTGGCTTGTCGCGCGAGACTCAAGCTCCTGAAGCTTTTGGAAGACTGAATAAGCGAGCTGTGCCAGCGAATGCCTTGTATTTCTCAGCAGTATGTTTGTTACTAGGGGCAGCACTGCAATACTTCGTACCGAATACGGTGGAAGCATTTACTTTAGCGACAACACTTTCCACCATTTTATTTATTTGTGTATGGTTGATGATTATTTGGAGTTATGTGGTGTATTACAAAACACGCCCAGAACTTCATGCCAAATCGAAATTTAAACTACCAGGTGGATTGGTGACATGTGCGATTGTTGCTATATTCTTTATTGGCATGATTGGAGTATTGGCTTTAGAAGATGATACTCGCCGTGCATTGATGGTGAGCCCGATTTGGTTTGTTATTCTGATCATTGGTTATTTTGGTTTTTATAAGAAAAAATAAAAACTTATAAATGATTTGCAATTTAGGTCAAAAGAAACGTCAGTAATTACTGGCGTTTTTTTATTTCTGTTATTAATCTGTTGCGTTAAATACTTTGGTGAATTAGATGATCAAGGTATACTTCTATAAATTTTACTGATAGGTGTAGGTATGCGTATTTTGATCGGAGTTATCAGTGCAGCCGTTGTTTCAATCTTGGCTGGATGTGGTCAGACTGGTGCATTACAACTACCCAGTGATCCAAACTATGACAAGCGAGCACAATATTTAATTTATAAAAACAATGATCGCCCAAGTCAGGATCAAGCTGAACCTAAAGCAGATGCTGCACCTACTCAAGATTAATATTCATTTATTTTTTTTCTCCAGCGCAATTTAGAAAGGATACATCCATGAGTTTCCCTCGCATTCAAGGGGTTTTGCACGCAGAACAATGTTCATTGGATCAACTTGCTCAGCAATTTGGTACACCACTTTATGTTTATTCAAAAGCAACTTTTGAAAAACATTATTTGGATATGGATCGTGCTTTTAATTTTATCGATCACCAAATTTGTTTTGCAGTGAAGTCAAACTCAAATATCGCTGTTCTAAATGTGTTGGCGAAACTTGGTTGCGGGTTTGATATCGTGACTGGTGGTGAATTAGCACGTGTTTTACGCGCAGGTGGTGACGCTTCTAAAATAGTCTTCTCTGGTTTGGGCAAGTCTGAAGCTGACATTCGTCAAGCATTAGAAGTGGGTATTGCTTGTTTTAATGTGGAATCATATGCAGAGCTTGACCGTATTCAAAAAGTTGCAGCAGAACTTAATGTAAAAGCTCCAATTTCACTTCGGGTAAATCCAGATGTTGATGCCAAAACACATCCATATATCTCGACTGGTCTTAAAGAAAATAAATTTGGTATTCCTTCTGATTCGGTATATGAAACTTATCAGTATGCAGCAAGTTTAAGTCACTTAGATATCGTAGGAATTGATTGTCATATTGGTTCACAATTGACTGAAACTCAACCTTTTGTTGATGCACTTGATCGTGTCATGAACATGATTGAAGCATTGAAAAAATTAGGGATCAACCTCAAACATATTGATATTGGTGGTGGTCTTGGTGTGACTTATAAAGATGAAGTTCCACCGACAGTTGAAGAATATGCAAATGCTTTACGTCCTGCATTAGAAAAACTTGGTCTTAAAGTGTATATGGAGCCAGGGCGTAGTATTTCGGCGAATGCTGGCGTATTGGTGACGAAAGTTGATCTTTTAAAACCAACCAATCATCGCAATTTTGCAATTGTTGATGCAGCAATGAATGACTTGATTCGTCCTTCTTTGTACGAAGCTTGGATGGATATCCAAGAGGTTAATCAAAATTCGAAAACTGAGAAAAAAGTTTGGGATGTGGTTGGTGCGATCTGTGAAACAGGTGACTTCCTCGGTAAAGAGCGTGAACTTGCGATTCAAGCGAACGATCATTTGGCCGTTTTAGGTGCAGGTGCCTATGGTTTTGTGATGAGTTCAAATTACAACAGCCGAGGTCGTGCAGCAGAGGTGATGGTTGACGGTGATCAAGCACACTTAATTCGTCAACGTGAAACGATTGAGTCTCTGTGGGAACGTGAGTCCTTATTGCCTTAAGGAGACAATAGATGTTGCTAGAATTTACTAAAATGCATGGTCTGGGTAATGACTTCATGGTGGTTGATTTAATCAGCCAACGTGCTTATCTAGATCCTGTCATGATTCGCCGTTTGGCTGACCGTAATTTTGGCATCGGTTTTGATCAGTTATTAATAGTTGAAACACCAGATCATCCGAATGTGGATTTCAAATATCGCATTTTTAATGCGGATGGTTCTGAAGTTGAGCAATGTGGTAATGGGGTTCGTTGTTTTGCCAAATTTGTTCATGATCGTCATTTAACCAATAAAACTAAATTCAAAGTTCAAACAAAGGCGGGGATTGTCGAGCCTGAGTTGGGTGCGAATGGATGGGTTCGTGTGAACATGGGGTATCCGAAGTTCTTACCGAACCAAATCCCATTTTTAGCAGAAGCGCCTGCTGCTTTATATGATTTAGCTTTAGCGGATAATGAGACGATCAGCATCGATGTGGTCAATATGGGAAATCCGCATGCAGTGACCATTGTGCCAGACGTGTTAACTGCTGATGTTGCTAAAATAGGCCCTCAAGTGGAATCTCACGAACGTTTTCCTGAGCGTGTAAATGCTGGATTTATGCAGATCGTTGATGAAAAACATGCTCGATTACGAGTTTTTGAACGTGGTGTGGGAGAAACATTAGCTTGTGGTACAGGTGCATGTGCTGCTGCTGTCTCAGGTATGCGCCGTGGTTTATTGTCTAGCAATGTGGAAATCGAACTTGCCGGCGGTAAATTGCTGATTGAATGGAAAGAGGGAGATGTGGTTTGGATGACTGGTCCAACTGCAACGGTTTATGAAGGTCGTTTGGATCTACGTTATTTTCAATAAAACTTATTTCCTAACTAAAAAGCCCTGAAATTCAGGGCTTTTTACTTTATGATTTGTTGGAATGCCCACGAGTATTGATGATTAGACATCGATTCAATAGAGAGAAAGCCAAATGCAATATGGCGCAATGCAATTGCTGTCAATGTGGTTGAAAGAGAGAAAGATTCAAAATCAATCTGAGCATACGCTTGAGGCGTATTTCCGTGATGTGTCTGGTTTTATTGACTTTTGTTATGAAAAGAAAATTGAATTAAATCAAGTTGAAGCATCTGATTTACGAGAATATATGGCTTATAAGGTTGAACAACATCAACTCAACAGTGCAAGCTTACAACGTCATTTAACAGCCATTCGTCAATTCATGAAATGGGCTGTGGAAGGGAAATATGTATCGAATAATCCCATTCATGATTTTAAGTTAAAAAGACAGCCAAGGCCTTTGCCGGGTATGGTTGATGTCGAAACGATTCAGCAAATCTTGGATCAACCGGCACCTGAATCCTCTCAAGATCATCTCTTGTGGTTAAGAGATAAAGCTATTTTAGAGCTGCTTTATTCAAGTGGTTTACGATTAGCTGAAGTACAAGGATTGAATATTCGAGATATCGATTTTACACGACAATTACTTCGAATTACAGGTAAGGGAAATAAAACTCGGGTTGTTCCTTTTGGTTTGAAAGCGAAAACGAGTTTAATCGAATGGCTTAAAGTCCATCGTATCTGGTGTGGGGAAATTGAGTTAGATTCCCCAGTTTTTATTACTAAAAAAGGGAATCGATTGACGAATCGACAGATTGAAAATCGAGTCAAATTGCAAGCACAGAGAGCGGGCGTAAATGTGGATTTACACCCTCATTTATTGCGACACTGTTTTGCTAGTCATCTGCTTTCAAACAGTGGTGATTTACGAGCAGTTCAAGAAATGCTAGGTCATAGTAATCTATCTACGACACAAATTTATACTCAGTTAGATTTTGATCGTTTGGCTCAAGTCTATGATAAAGCTCATCCTAGAGCCCAAAAATCTTAATCCTCAGTATTAAGTATATTGAATATACTTAATACTGTACTGAATGATAAAGTTATCTGTTTAAAGTGCTGGTGTGTGTATAGGTATCATACGTGCGGGATTCACTTTTTGGAATGCGACTGCGATTTCAAATAAAGTCGGCTCATCAAATTCACGAGCAATAAACTCGATGTTAACATTCATAGGATAACTACTGCGACTTGAGTTCACTGATTTAGCAGGCATAGATAATGCAGGAAAACCACTAAACGGACTTAGGCGATTATTTGTACCTGTGGTCGGGCTACTTCCTAAATTGCCAGCAAACCCAGTAATAGAAGGGTAGGCTAAAGCGTCGTATTGTAAGCCTTTACGAGTACCATCTAGTTCAACATTATTTAAAGCGCTATTCATGCGTAAGCGCACGAAAGGACTTCTTTCAGTGGTGTTGCGCTCATAATTCTCAATATATGATGCACTTGTTGGATCAGAATTATAGCCGCTGAAGTTACGGATCATTAGTTCACTAGCGAGTAAATCTTCATACGATTGGTAAATACTTCTTGTGGTCTTTAGATATTCTGTAAGTGATATTTTAAATTCAGCACTTGAAAGACTCGAATAACGTGTCAAAATTGTATTTAGATCGCTTATTGTAACTATTTCTACAGTCGCTCCTGCCTCTTCAAGTTTAGTAATTGCGTTATCCATTGCTTCTTTAACGAGATTGTAGTCTTCTTTCTGTTGAGTGGTTGAACCTTCGGAAGGGTAAAGTGCTTGTACTATACCAATACGCTTTCCTACAAGACTTACAGTGTCATGAGGAACGTAGCTATTCGGTTGATTAATCAATTCGCGGTAAGCAGACTCTGATTTTAGAAGAGGAGAAGTACGTGCAAATTCACTACGTTGATTTGAACTTAATGAGCTATCAAATCCGATCATTGCATCCATTAATTTTGCACAGTCAATAGCTTGTCTACACATTGGTCCAGCAGTATCTTGAGTTGGTGCCAGTGGAATAATTCCATCTTGGCTCAAAAGACGTAAAGATGGTCGTAAACCGACAAGACCCTGTACTGATGAAGGCACACGAATTGACCCTCCCGTATCAGTTCCTATTCCCACCATTGCAAAACTTGCAGATATGGCAGCGCCAGTTCCTGATGATGAACCACCTGGGCCTTTACTTAAGTCATACACATTTTTAGTTTGATCACCTAGAGTTGATTTTCCACCAAAGCCGAAAGCGAACTCATCAAGATTGGCTTTTCCTAAAATGATTCCGCCATTTTCTTTGATATTTTTTATGATATAGGCATCATCATGTGGAAAATTATCTTTTAATGCTACAGAACCTGCTGTGTTCGCCATATCTACAGCATCAATATTGTCTTTAGCGAGTACAGTGACACAGTGAAGAGGTCCTGAAAGTTTCGAATTTTTTGCAAATTGTTGGTCGAGCACTTCTGCTTCTTTAAGTGCATTTGGGTTTAAAGAAATAATGCTATTGAGCTCTGGACCTTGTCGATCGTAAGCTGATATACGATTTAAATATCCTTGCACAACATCAACACAAGATGAACCTTTGCTTAAAATCGAGTTATGCAAATCACTAATGGTTGCTTCTACAGGATTAAACGGGACAGGAGGCGGCGTGTTAGAATTATTTGTGCTACTTTCATTGTCACCACAGGCTGTTAAGAAAGTTGCTATCGTGACAACAAGCAGAGTTTTTTTAAATGTGATCATGTGCATTCCCCAGATTAAGTTCAAACTGGTTAAGCAATGAATGTGCCACTCTAAAAATGAATGAAATTTACAGTTTTATGCTCCAGAAAATAGCTAATAACCATTGATATAAATAAAATGCGTTAATTTAATGCGAATAAAATTATTTGAAAAATAATGTATTGTTGGGATTGAGCTTTTGAAAGCTGCGCTTTTAAAAATAATTTTCCCTTGAACTTTAGCTTAAATTTTTCGAATTGAATTTTTTTAATACGATTTTTAAGGTATAACTTTAATAGATGGATTTAAGTTGTATACAAATTAAAAAATATTTTGCAGGAATGATTAGGTCAAGCCATGATTGACAATATTGATCAAAAGTATCAGCAACTCTCTTCAGCACAAAAAGACATTTTTGCAGGTTATGGTTTACGTCAGGTGAAACATTTTGTGGAAATCAATTTACCGATGATTGAGGCCGCTCTCCCCAACAATGCCTATGTGCAGGGTATTAATACTGAAGGAAAAATCCAAGCGATTGATCCAATAGCATCTAAGACTTATTTGTGGATTTCTGATCAGCAATGGCAAGAAAGACCTATTGCAGATCAAGGAGTTGATTTGAAAGAAGACTTTATTGAAGTTTGGAAAATTTTTGAACTAGAACAATATCCTATTATTGAATTGAGTCACGTCCATCGTGATTACTTGGCGGCGCTCAATCAAGTTTGAAAAAAATCATTTAAAAAACAGGGCTAATAATTTTAGCTCTGTTACTTTATAGAAAATTAAATTTACCCGTTTCCAACAACTCAATACATAAAGATAAAATTATTGATTAAATAACGTTCAATTTTGTTTCATATATTTATTCTGCTCATTCGATTCAGTCAAATTCTTTACACTTGTCTAATAATTTTGAATTTTTTTGGAGAGGGGTAAATGATTAAATTTCATGAAAATAATATCCATGCCGCCATTTTTGATATGGATGGCACAATGTTTGATACGGAGCGACTTCGTTTTCAAACGTTGAAGCAAGCATCATTAGAACTCATTGGTGTCGAATTTACAGACGCCTATTTATTATCTTGTTTGGGTTTAAGTGCTCGTAGTGCCGAAAAACTGGCAAATCAGCAATATGGTCAAGAAGTACCGTATGCGGAAATCAGAAAGCGAGCAGATCAGCTAGAACTTGAGCATGTAAGAAAATACGGAGTGCCGATTAAATTTGGACTCATGCAAGTTCTTGAACGTTTAAGAAAGTCCAATCTGAAAATGGCAGTAGCAACTTCGAGTCGACGTGAAATAGCTGAAGAGTATTTAATCAATGCCAATGTATATAAGTTTTTCGACATTATCGTATGCGGCGATGAGGTTGATAATGGAAAACCACACCCAGAAATTTTCTTAAAAGCTGCTGAGCAACTGAACATTGATCCAACTTTATGTTTAATGTTTGAAGACTCAGAAAATGGAGTGATGTCGGCGTTTGAAGCGGGTGGATTAACGGTATTACTTCAAGATATCAAAGAACCTAATTCAACCATGCTCGAAAAAGCGAATTTCTTTTACGAAAGCATGCATGATTTTCTGGAAGATTTGAATCAATTTACACCAAAATTAAAAATGCCTGCTCTATTTGACTCTTTTCCTCAGACTTTAAATCAGCATGTCGTGGGGATACATGGTTTTGGGGCAATAGGTGGTGGCTATATTGCCCAAGTATTGTCTCATTGGGATGGATATACTCGACCAAAACAAATCTATGCTTCAACGCGGAATTCACTCTATAGAAATAGTGTGAATACTTTTGGTGGTTACAGTATTCGTTATGGGCAACACTCTCATGACGAGCGAATAGACAATATAACCGTCATAGATGCATCAAATATTGAAATGATGCAGCACATGTATATTGAATCAAGTTTAATTGCACTGTGTTTACCTGAAAAGGCAATCGAGCAAGAGGCTAAAACCATTGCTCAAGGGTTGTATGCGCGTTATATCCATTTTGAAGAACAGTTGAATCCTCTAACAGTTTTAATTGTTTTAAACAAAGTAGGCGCAAAATCATTAATTGAACAACAGATTTGTAGTGCTTTGCATGAAATTACGGATGCGAAGACAGTCAATATCATCATGTCGCAGCACTATTTTTGCGATACAGTAGTCAATCGAATGGTAGCTAAAATTACAGATCAAAAACTATTTAGACAGTTAAAAATCAAATACAATATTTTTAGACATGTGCAGCATGAGCATGATTTAGACGTGACGGATGTGGATGAAGGGACGCGTTTAAATGCTGAACAAGAACAATTGGCTACTCAGTATATTGACGATCTATACGAAAAATTCAAATCGGCGCATATTCTACAAAATCTAGAATTGATCTTATTTCATGCCGAAACAGATATGCCACTTTATGTGGAAAATAACAGTCCTTTATTGGCAAAAATGCGCCAAATGATTCTGGTTGAAGAGATTGAAGAGATACAGTTAATCAAAAATCGCATGTGGAATGGTGTTCATGCAATGACAGCATGGGCTGCAAGTTTTCGACAATATGAAACGATCGGGATTGCACTGTCTGATGAGCAAATTTCTAAATTTATGTTGGCAGTACTCCATGAGGTTAAAGTTGGATTAAAGGATCTACTACCACATCGAAAAGAAAATTTAGAACTATTGGCAAAGAGTTTTATCGACTCTTGTGAGACGGCTTATAAAGACCCATGTGATCGAGTGGCGCGAGACCCATATCGTAAGTTAGGTTTTGGTGAGCGGGTACTATCTTCATTGGCATACAATTTTCAACGTGGTAAGCCTTATCAGGAAATTTTCAAAGGGCTTGTATTGGGTTATGCATACGTTATATTGAAGCAAAATCAACGACTTGAAGGTGTGATTCGATATTTTGCGCAGCAACTTAGTCAAACTGAATTGGAGCTTGAGGATCAATTGTATTTACAGGAAGAGCTGAAACGAAGACTCAAAATTTGTGATCCTAAATTGAGTGAATCAGTGGATCAGCATGTACTTTTAGAAAAAATTTTGAATGAAAAAATCGAGGTTGAAAAAACTTAAAGCATTGAAGATTTAACTTTTTAACTTGATCAAAATGGATAATCGGTCCGATCTAAAAAGTCAGTCGGATCGATTGCTTAATGGTATTAAATTGATTGCAGGGGCAGTTGATAGCTTTGTTTAATGATTTGACTGGGTAAATCCGTTTTCACACTGGTAATCCCATTTTTTTTGGTTAAGTGTTCTGACTGAAATTTACGATAGTTCTCCAAATCAGGTACGACAACTTTTAACATCGCATCACATTCGCCCAAAATAATATAGCACTCCATGACTTGAGGGAGTTCTTTCATCGCTTCAATAAAAGTATCGATGGTTTCAGCGTCTTGTCCCACCAACCAAATACGCGAAAATAGAATAAGTTGTAATCCGATTTTTTGAGGATCAACAATGGTTGTGTATTGCTGGATGACTCCAGCATCTTCGAGAATTTTTACGCGTCTTAAACAAGAGGATGGTGATAAGCCAATCTCTTTGGCTAAATCATTATTTTGAATTCGACCGTTGGTTTGAAGTTCATGAATGATACTTTTATCGATACGATCTAATTTAACTGAAATTGATTTAGATATTATTTTCATATATTGGAATTAAATTCTAAAAATTAAAGAATAAATAGAATATTTGAAATCCTATTTTATGTAAATTCGAAGATACTTTTTTTTCATTTTCATTAATGATGGAAGAAAGAAAATGTCTACCTATTGGTTATTTGCTTTGACAGTTATCCCTCTTATTTTTACGCCTGGTCCGGATATGTTATTTATTCTGTCACAGGTAATGGGTAAAAATGCGAAAGCAGGCGTTATGGCGACTTTAGGGGTGTGTTTGGGTTATTTCGTCCATTCTTTTTTAGTCGTTGTGGGTATTGCGGCTATCATTATTTCTTTCCCTATTATTTTTGAAACGATCAAATGGTTAGGAATCTGTTATTTGCTTTATTTGGCATTTAATTTGATTCGATCTGCGCTTAATCACAAAAATATTGAAATTAAACAAAGTCAGGTCATTAGTCCGATTCGACGCGGTTTTATAACATCCTTACTTAATCCTAAAGGTATGCTTATTTATTTTGCGATTTTGCCTCAATTTATTAACCAGCATACCTCTTCGATTATGGGACAGGGGATTGTCTTATCCCTAATCTTCATTGGATTATGCTTAATTATTTATTCATCATTGAGTTTTGTATTTGCATTTTTGACACAGAAAACAGGGATAAATGAAAAACGTCAAAAATGGATTGATGGTGGTTCGGGAGTGATGCTTTCATTGGCAGCAACATGGCTCATTGTGAATTAACATTAAAAAAGCGCAAACTAATGTTTGCGCTTTCTATTCAAATAGAATTAACTTTGGTTAAATTATACTCAAAAAGAATAGCTGTTATTGTAATTTTTGCTGTCTGTTATGACATTTTTTACCTCAAATTTGGTGACTCACGCCAACGCTTTTCAACGTAAAATAAGAGTCTACAGCATCAATTCAACTGATGTAGTTAATAAATTAAAAAAATATTAAAAATCAAAGTTTAATTTTTTACAAAAAATATTGAAAAGCTGACAAATTTATTAACAAAATAATTTTGTGAACGCTCCGTTCAACGAAAATTACGCTTTTTTACAGCAGTTTTGTGAATTGTGACTTGACCGAAATGCCAAACACATTGCAAGATAGGACACCTAAAAATTTTAAATGAAGAGTTATTATAACTTTTCTGAATATTTACTTCTGTTAAAACAGCCGAGGATTACATGAAGGCTCTTGTTGCTGTAAAACGTGTGGTTGATGCCAACGTTAAAGTTCGCGTAAAGCCGGACAATAGTGGGGTTGACCTTACTAACGTTAAAATGTCAATTAACCCATTCTGTGAAATCGCAGTGGAAGAAGCGGTTCGCTTAAAAGAAAAAGGAACTGTTTCAGAAATCGTTGTTGTTTCTATTGGTCCTAAAGAAGCGCAAGAACAAATCCGTTCTGCAATGGCGCTTGGTGCAGACCGCGGTATCCTAGTTGAAGCTGATGATAGCCAACTTGGTGCTTTAGAAGTTGCGAAGATTCTTAAAGGCGTTGTAGACGCTGAACAGCCACAACTTATCCTTCTTGGTAAACAAGCAATTGATGACGACTCTAACCAAGTTGGTCAGATGCTTGGTGCATTACTTGGTGCTGGTCAAGGTACATTTGCTTCAGAAGTTAAAGTTGAAGGCGATAAAGTACAAGTGACTCGTGAAATCGACGGTGGTTTACAAACTGTTGAACTAGCACTTCCAGCGATCATTACGACTGACTTACGTTTGAATGAGCCACGTTATGCTGCTCTACCAAACATCATGAAAGCACGTAAGAAACCGCTTGATACTAAATCTCCTGCAGATTTTGGTGTTAATCCTGCAACTAAGCTTAAGACTGTTAAAGTTGAAGCGCCTGCTGAACGTAAAGCTGGTGTTCAAGTGAAGTCTGTTGATGAGCTTGTTGAAAAACTAAAAAATGAAGCGAAAGTGATCTAATACAGAAGGATAAAAATCATGAGTATTTTAGTAATCGCTGAGCACGACAACAAAGCACTTAACGGTGCAACTTTAAACGTTGTAGCTGCGGCTCAAAAAATCGGTGGTGATATCACTGTATTAGTTGCTGGTTCAGGCGCTCAAGCAGTTGCTGATGAAGCTGCTAAAGTTGCTGGTGTAAGCAAAGTTCTTTTAGCTGATGATGCTGCATATGCAAACCAATTGGCTGAAAATGTAGCGAAGCTTGTTGCTTCAATTGGTACAGGTTATTCACACATTCTTGCGGCGTCTACAACGACGGGCAAAAACGTACTTCCACGTGCTGCTGCACTTCTTGATGTAAGTATGATTACTGACATTATTGCAGTTGATGGTCCTAAAACTTTCAAGCGTCCAATCTATGCTGGTAACGCGATTGCAACTGTAGAGTCTGGTGAATCAGTTGTTGTTGGTACAGTTCGTGGTACAGCGTTTGATGCAGTTGCTGCTGAAGGTGGTTCTGCTGCGGTTGAAGCTGCCACTTCTACTGGTGATGCGGGTATTTCTAAGTTCTTATCTGAAGAAATCGTAAAATCAGAACGTCCAGAATTAACAGCAGCTCGCATTGTTGTATCTGGTGGACGTGGTGTAGGTTCTGGTGAGAACTACCATAAAGTACTTGATCCATTAGCTGATAAGCTTGGTGCAGCTCAAGGTGCATCTCGTGCAGCAGTTGATGCTGGTTTCGTTCCAAACGATATGCAAGTTGGTCAAACGGGTAAAATCGTTGCGCCAGACCTTTATATCGCTGTAGGTATCTCTGGTGCGATTCAGCACTTGGCAGGTATGAAAGATTCTAAAGTGATCGTTGCGATCAATAAGGATGAAGAAGCTCCAATTAATGCAGTAGCTGACTACTGGTTAGTAGGTGACTTAAATACAGTGGTTCCAGAATTGGTTTCTAAAATCTAATTCCTGAACACAGTTTAAAAATGCTCTTGTGCAAGCAGTGAAAGCAATGTTTTACTGCTTTGTGTAAGGGCGTTTTTTTATGCAAAAATTTTAAAAGTACTCGACAATCGAAACTAGAGTATTTCATTTGTATGAAAAGTGATAAAATCCCAGTTTGCTTTTTCTTCTGTTTTTAATCATGCCCTTTTCCAAAGCCGCCCATATCCTGTTCATTAGTTTTCTGCTGATTGCGCTTTATCTTGGTATTTGTATTCATACTGCCTTGAATGCACCGCCTGAGGTGACTCAGTATTTATTTAGTGAGTCAGGCGCTTTTGAAGTCATGAGTCCATGGTTATGGTACTTGCTGGCAGTGCTGTGTTTGCTTAATGTTGAAATCAAACCCCATACCCGAGTATTTACGGCTATAGCAGCGACATTGTTGGGATTACGGGAAATGGATTTTCATAAGCAGGTGTTTGAAATGAGTTTTATCAAAACTAATTTCTATCGTAGTGCTGAAATTCCGCTCATGGATAAGCTACTCGGATTTATTTTATTGCTCGGCATTATCTTTGTCTTTCTGGTATTGGTGAAAAAATTGGTTCAAACCATACAAAGCATGAAAGATTCATTGAATATTGCACATTTTTTTATTTTCCTCACCATTGCCTGTGGCGGACTAAGCAAAGTGCTGGATCGCACGACCTCAACCCTGAAAGATGAATTCGGCATCCAGTTGGTGCTGCATACTCAAATCATGATTATGACCATTGAGGAAGGGGTGGAGATGTTATTGCCAGTTCTATTGATTGTGGCTGTGCTGAGCTATCGTAAAGTACTGAACCAGGCACAATAAAAATATAGAAAAAATTATGAAGATGCGCCAGTTGATTGGCGCATTTTTTTTGTACTAATGTATTTCTCAAAATTTTGGATTTTGAAAAATCCTGTCTGGATGCGCTAATTTTTGGTTTTGAAATAACAAGAAAATGATCGCTAAAATGAAGATAATTAACAAGGTTAGGCTGAATATTTCGACACAAAAATACAAGTGTTTATGCTATAATTTAGGGCTGTATTTTAGTTTTAACTCAGTCGTTTGAGTTAATGATTTTGCTAGTTTTACGACATATAAATACAAGCCAAAATTGGCTTGTAGAATAAGGAGTATGCATGAGCGTATCGGAAATTAGACCGATTGCCATTGAGGATGAACTTAAAAGCTCATATCTCGATTATGCGATGAGCGTGATTGTGTCACGTGCATTGCCCGATGTACGAGATGGTTTAAAACCTGTTCATCGTCGTGTGCTTTTCGCAATGCACGAATTAGGCAATGACTATAACAAAGCTTACAAAAAGTCTGCACGTGTAGTCGGTGACGTGATAGGTAAATACCATCCTCATGGTGACTCTGCTGTATACGAAACAATCGTTCGTATGGCACAAGATTTCAGTTTACGTTATCAGTTGGTTGATGGTCAGGGTAACTTTGGCTCTGTCGATGGTGACAGTGCAGCAGCGATGCGTTATACCGAAGTGCGTATGCGTAAATTAACGCATGAACTGTTAGCTGATTTAGAAAAAGATACAGTAGAGTGGGAAGATAACTACGACGGTTCAGAGCGTATTCCACAAGTTATGCCAACTCGTGTGCCAAATTTACTCATTAATGGTGTCACGGGTATTGCTGTAGGTATGGCAACCAATATGGCGCCGCATAATATGACTGAAGTGGTCAATGCGTGCTTAGCCTATGCCAATAATCCGAATATCAGTATTGAAGGATTGATGGAGCATATTTCGGGTCCAGACTTTCCTACAGGCGGTATCATTTACGGTAAATCAGGTATTGTTGATGCTTATCGTACTGGTAAAGGTCGTTTATTTATTCGTGGTAAGTACCATTTAGAAGAAGACCAAAAAACAGGTCGCACGACGATTGTATTCACTGAAATTCCATATCAAGTGAACAAAGCAAAAACGATTGAACGTATTGCTGAACTTGTGAAAGAGAAGAAGCTCGAAGGTATTTCAGAGTTACGCGATGAATCTGATAAAGAAGGTATGCGTATTGCAATTGACTTAAAGCGTGGTGAGAACGCTGAAGTAATTGTCAATAATTTATTCCAAAATACTCAGCTTCAAAATTCATTCAGTATTAATATGGTTTGCTTGGATAATGGCCAGCCAAAGCTGATGAATTTAAAGGACATCATTGCTGCTTTCATTCGCCATCGTCAAGAAGTTGTAACACGTCGTACGATGTTCGAATTACGTAAGGCACGTGAACGTGGTCATATCTTGGAAGGTTTAACGGTTGCTTTAGCAAATATTGATGCCATCATTGAAACCATTAAAACCTCTGCGAATCCGCAAGAAGCACGTGAACGTTTGCAAGCAGGAGAATGGTCTGCAGGTGGCGTAGTTGCTTTATTAGAAAAAGCAGGTTCAGTTTCTGTTCGCCCAGATGAAATTGAAGGCGAAGATCCTAATAAACCGTTTGGATTATCTGGCAATATTTATCGTCTCTCACCAACTCAAGTGGGTGCAATTTTAGAATTACGTTTGCATCGTTTAACTGGTTTAGAACAAGATAAGCTGCATGCAGAATATTCTGAAATTTTGGCACAAATTGCAGAGTTGACAGCAATTCTTAATGATTTTGAATTGTTGATGAATGTGATTCGTGAAGAACTTGCACTTATTCTTCAGCAATATGGTGATGAGCGTCGTACTGCGATTGTAGAATCTCGTGTAGATTTCTCTCGTGAGGATTTAATTCCAGAAGAACAAGTTGTTTTAACCGTTTCTCAATCAGGCTATGCGAAAACACAGCCACTTTCTGATTATGCTGCGCAACGTCGTGGTGGGCGTGGTAAATCAGCAACGTCTATGAAAGAAGATGATTACATTCAACATTTGATTGTGACATCTAACCATGCAACAGTTTTATGCTTTACCAATGTCGGTAAAGTCTATCGCTTAAAAGTTTTTGAAGTGCCTCAAGCTTCTCGTGGTGCAAAAGGTCGTCCTATGGTGAACTTATTGCCATTAGATGAAAATGAGACAATTACTGCTATTCTGCCAGTGATTGATGCACCGAAGAAATTTAAAGAACGTCTAGCCGATTTCCGTCAGTTTGTTAAATCTCATCAAGCTCAATTACAGCAAAACGAAATCATTGCTGCACACTATGATGCATTAGAAAAATCATTTGCTGATCTAGCAGATGGTGACGATCTATCGGACGAATTGCGTACACATCTGAAAGAGTTAGGAGTTGAATTATCAACTACAGATCTTGATGATGAAGTAGTAGTTGAATTTGCTGAGCTTGCAGAAAACTTACGTAAAAACTTCTATGTCTTTATGGCAACTGAATACGGTACGATCAAGCGAGTTGAACTTGAGCAGTTCTCTAATGTACGTTCAAATGGTTTACGTGCAATCGAGTTAGCTGGAGATGACCGTTTAATCGGTGTTGCGATTACTGACGGTGAACAACAAATTATGTTGTTCTCGAATGAAGGTAAAGCGATTCGATTTGCAGAAACTGATGTACGTGCAATGGGTCGATCTGCGAAAGGTGTACGTGGTATGCGTGTCACCATTGGATTGGCTCAAGCGGAAGAAATTGAAGATAATGATGTAGATTCAGAAGATGAAGATACGGATTCTAATTTCCTAAGCCGTATTGTTTCATTAGTCGTTGTTCCGGAAACAGGTGAAGTGCTTTGTGCTTCAGCAAATGGTTACGGTAAGCGTACGCCAGTGGATGACTTCCCGACCAAGAAACGTGGTGGTAAAGGCGTCATTGCGATCAAGACATCTGATCGTAATGGTGAGCTAGTTGGTGCGGTAGCGATCGATGTCAGCAAAGAAGTCATGCTGATTTCTGATGGTGGTACGCTAGTACGTACTCGTGCATCTGAAATTGCTCAGACGGGTCGTAATGCACAAGGTGTACGTTTAATCCGCTTAGGTGAAAACGAGACATTGGTTGGTGTTGAAGCGATTGAAGCTGTTGAGGAAGATGATTTTATAGAATCAGTTGAAGGTGAAGAGGCTTCAATTGAATCTAATGAATCAGTAGATACTCAAGAAATTGATACGACTGATAGCGATGAAAAATCTACAGATGAATAATTTGTAGGAATTAAAAAAGGACGCTGAAGCGTCCTTTTTTAATTAACAATAGTCTAAAAAAGAATTTTAATTAAAAATGAAACTCAAATTTAATTATAGCTTGCTGATTGTAATAGCACTGTTTATAACAGCATGTAGTGAACCCTTTCATTTCAGCTGAATGAAGGAGAGAGGGGAATCTGAGGAATATTGTTCATAAACAAAACATTCAGCTGTAAATACTGATGCGCTTTATAATGGTGAGATGTTTTAAGTGTTCGCTTGAAATGAAAGACAATACAACGAAATAGTCATAATAAATTTTGTCAGATTGAGAGCTGTTGTAGTGAGCGATTTAAACTTACTAACTACGGTGTCTCTCAAAATATAGTAAACATAAATCTCTGATAAATGTAGAGCTTATTGAAAAAATAGCTTTAGTGTGAAAACAAGATTGAAATTATTTAAGTTGAATATACTGCAAGCTATGGTTATCTGTGGTTAAATGCCATCATTTTATTGTGTTTCACTCTGAAAGGAAAAATCATGCGCGCGTACAACTTCTGTGCTGGTCCTGCTGCATTACCTACTGCTGTATTAGAAAAAGCTCAAGCTGAGATGCTTGATTGGCAGGGTAAGGGCCTATCAATCATGGAAATGAGTCATCGTAGTGCAGACTACGTCGCTGTCGCTGAAAAAGCAGAAGCAGACTTACGCAAGTTGATGAATATTCCTGAGAATTACAAAGTGCTTTTCTTACAGGGTGGTGCTTCTCTACAATTCTCTGCGATTCCATTGAATCTATTAGGGAAAAATAACAAAGCAGATTATATCCATACTGGCATTTGGTCTGAAAAAGCTTTAAAAGAAGCAAAACGTTATGGCGAAATTAACGTGATCGAAGCTGGTATTAAAGATGCAGATGGTAATCTTGCAATTTCTGATGAAAGTACATGGAATTTATCTGCTGATGCTGCCTATGTTCATTATGCCGATAACGAAACGATTGGTGGTATTCAATTTAAAAATATCCCAACTACGGATAAACCACTGGTTGCAGATTTATCTTCTAGTATTTTGTCGGCACCAATTGATGTTTCAAAGTTCGGTCTTATTTACGCGGGTGCGCAAAAAAATATCGGTCCTGCTGGTTTAACATTGGTAATCATTCGCGATGATTTATTAGATCAAGCAAAAGAAGAAATTCCGAGCATCTTGAAGTATTCAGCGCAAGCGAAGAACGATTCTATGGTGAATACACCTTCTACTTATGCTTGGTATTTATCAGGCTTAGTATTTGAATGGTTGCTTGAACAGGGTGGTGTAGAGGCAATTCATCAAGTGAACCAGCAAAAAGCTGAATTATTGTATGGTTATATTGATTCAAGTGACTTCTATGCAAATCCAATTGCGAAAGAATATCGTTCAATTATGAATGTGCCATTTACATTGGCGAAGCCTGAACTTGAAAAGCAATTCCTGAAAGAAGCAGAGGAAAATAATTTATTAAATCTTGCAGGACATCGTTCAGTAGGTGGTATGCGTGCGAGTATTTACAATGCAGTGCCACTTGAAGGTGTACAAGCTCTTGTGAAATTTATGGATGATTTTGCGAAGCGTAACGCTTAAAATCAGTCTGTAAAAAAAGCCTGTCATATGACAGGCTTTTTTTATGCACTAAAACGCAGATGAAAGTAATCAATGCTACTTTATTAAAATGCTGGAATAAGATTGGTAAAGTGGAAAATAAAAGCAGCGAGGAAAACACCTAAGAAAAAGAAACAGTAAGCACCCTTGTCTACACGAATACGAGGGGGTGCTTGTTCCATTAAGCCTGTTGATTGTTCCGGTATAATTTTCATCTAGGAGCCTAAATATTACTTTATAGTTAAATCCTATTTATTTGATGTATTTTTAGCATAAATATTCGCCTGAATCCATATATTTCCACGAATATATTGACCAATTTCGAAATTTTTATAATTCTCATCCTTAGTCGCGATACGAATAAGTGTAGCAGGTTGGTTTTCTTCTAAAATAAGTGTTACATCATAAAGTTGATAAAATTGATCGTTGAACTGCATTTGGGTCTTGCCAACCACTTTTCCTTGGAACCAGGCCTCATCTTCCTGACCCATGGTTTCACCGTACAAGTAAGCCACCATTTTCGAAAAATCGACCGTTACAGGTTCTTTATCGGCATCTGATTTAGGTTCCCAAGCATCAATCAGCTGCTGTAAATTATCTGGCGCTACACCATTGTGTTCACTCAAAATTTCATTTAAAGCACGATGGTGTTTAATTGAAGCTGGATCATCCACAACAATTTGTTCTTGATCAGCAACTTTTTCTAGCTCATAAGCCCACGCATTTAATTGGACTTTATAAGATTGATTTTTTTGGTATTGAATTTGGTTAACACTGTATAAGCTATCAAAAGCATAAACCACACTATTATCACTAACTTTTAATTGTAACACTGCTTGCGTGTTGGACTTACATGTAATGATGCGTTCAATCGTCGCGTTCAACGTATAAGGACTATCAAAAGTAGGGAAGGCTGTTTTGACTGCTTTAGGTTTATTATCTTCTACAGCAATAACTTGAACCAATTGGATAGGTTGTTGTTTAGGTCCTTGAATTAGCCAAACATTCGGATCCATATCTTGTTCTTCAGCACAAATCCCCATCGGCATGACAGGTGCATTTAGTGCTTCACTCAACCATTTAGGAACCTGAACAGTCGGATCATCAGTTAACAGCGCCCAATGTTCTACATGGCTACCAAAGCTTTGATCTTCTATCGTAATAATTTCAGGTTTGTTTTGATTGTTCATATGCTCATTCTAAGATTGAGTGAATTACTTTATGTAATATCGAGGATAATTGATATTTTTCAAGTCTTGAATTGTTTTTTCTTTATGCAATCCAAAAGTTTAACGTGGCATAAATGAAAAAGAGCACCTAAGTGCTCTATGGGAATCATGAGTTAGAACTTAAATGTAACATCTGCAATGAATTGACGACCGATTTCAGGACTTGGTGTTGGTGTCACTGAGGATGTATTGGAAGAAAAATACTCATTTTTACGGTTAAGTACATTATTAATGGTTAAACCAAAAATAGTTTGCGTATTCTTTGAACTCGGTATTGTGTAGGTAGTACGCATATCCCAATTCAAAGCATTTTTCGTTTTATATGCAGTGTAAGTGTCATATTTCATACCATCGAGCTCATAGACAAATTCAGTTTTACTGGTACTCAGGGTTTTTTTCATACCTGGTGTCCCTGCACGATAGCTAAGATAATGATTAATATTTAAAGGAATATTATTAAAACCAATATTCCAATCTAGTCTAACTGTCCATGGAGTATTGAAATTATCAGTGGGTTTATCTTCAGCATTAATCAGTTTGCCATCATAATAAATTTGTGATGTACCTGTGTAGTAGTTGCTTTCATAGCTATCAAAATTACGATTTGTATCTGTCATATCGGCATTTAGGCTTAAATAATGCACAGAATTTTTAAATACAAGTGGTTTAATATTTTTTAAAGAGAAAGTTAATATTTCAGCTTCAGATTTTCCTGAGTTGTTATAAGACTTATTACCTTGCTGCTGGCGTAATTGGTCTTTGTTCTCTCGCTGAACATATTTTAAACCAGTATTGATGTTCCAAATATTGGTGTTAAAAGCAAATACAGATTCATCTGAAAACGGCGTATCCAGCTCTGACCTTGATTTGAAGGATGGCATAAACGTCGGGTCGAGTTCCCAATCTTCAGAAAGACTATTTCTCTTAAATTTTGTCTGTAATCGACCTCGTTGAGCTTGTAATTCGTTGGCGAATGCGTTTAAACCATAATAGCGATTCCAACCAGCCGTGATAAATAATTGATCATTGCCAAATGGCTTCAAAACAAATGAACTACGAGGTGCAATATTGGTGTTTTGAGTCAGTGAATCATAATCAGCTCGTAAGCCTAAACTAGATTGAATAAATGGATTAACATAAATTGAATCTTCGAGATATGCATGCCAACGATCTTGGCGTACATTGATTTGTCCTGCATCATATTTAAATCGTTGTGTTAAATATTGCCCGTCAATTGAATTGCCTTCGTCACAAGCATCATAACGACGACCATCAGAAGCGTAACAGTTTAAGTTTTCAATATTTTTGGAAGAGATAGTAGTTGTGTAATAATTATTAGAAACTTCAGGTCTTTCCCAATACGCTTCATAATGACCATAACCTGCACCCATTTTGAATTGGTGTGATGAGTTCGCAAAGTTTATTGGTTCAAATAGGGCTTTGATTGAGTATTCGAGTTTTTTTTCTTCTTGTGATAATGAACCATAGTTTCCATAAGATTGCGTACTTAAATTAGGATTCCAATTCTTTGTTGAAGATCGAGCCCACACATACGCATCCTGCTCTGCCTTTCGCGAGTTTTTTTGTGTTTGATAATTAAGTTGTTGTTCTAACCGAACAGCATTTAATTTATTTTTTAAATTGATATAAATACTTTGACTATCAGATATTTGCGTGTTTTCTGAGTTTAAAAATGTAGCATTGAAGTACTCACCTTTATTTTCAAATAGCTGAGTTCCTATTTTTAATGAGGTTTTATCTGAAGGTGTATAGAAGAGTTCGACACCATAATTGCTCGCAGCACGTGTTTGGTCTAATTCTGCTGGCTCAATAAAATTCGTTTTTAATGGAATTAAGGAATGTCGAAAAGAGCCAAAAGCATTGAAACCTAATTGGTCTGTGAGATTACCATACAGTGTTGCACTGACTCCTTGTTTAGTAAAGAAAGGTTGATTTTTTTCACTGTTGGAGGTTTCAAATTCCTGTTGGCTTTCTGGATTAGGAAAGTTGATTTTAGACCAAGAATCAGATGTATAATCATAGGTAATATTACCGTGAATTTTGCCTATCTCAGTTTTTGGTGCGCAGGTTTCTGCACTCACTACACCGCCAGTAAATTCACCATATTCAGCGCTCACATTGCTATCAAGCAGTTTAATATTACAAATCAGGTCTGCATTGACTGCAACAGCTTGACTAGAGCCGAGTAGTTCATTATTTGAGTTCGATGTTGTTGCACCCACAGGGTTAATATTATTGTTGATGCTCATCCCATTGATTAGAAATTTATTTTCATAGGGTAAACCGCCATTGATGCTAATTTCGGCTGGGCTAAGTTCACCTTGTTGTAAGCCACTTTTAAAATTATTACCAAATTGCACATTAGGATTTACTTTTAAAAAATCAGTAATGTTCTTAGAACTATTGGGTGTCTTGTCTAAGTCATCCTTCGTATAAAGGGTTTTTCCAACTTCTTGTTGCTCAGTTGCATTCGTTACAATTGTATTGAGTTTGATTGAATCATCATTAGCTGTAGAATTTATTTCTGTTTCATTTGCACAAACTGTAGTTGAGAGAATCGTAAGAATGGCTAAATTTAATTTTGAGCGTACAAATGACATGATTTAACATTGAGAGAATAAAAACGATAGCGATTATCATTTAATAATACTTATTTCACAATATTAATGAGAATAATTATCAATACTATATTACGATTAACATAATATAAAAAAGCGATAGTTAAAAATTGGAACAAAAAGCCCCAATACTTTTCAATTAAGATCAATCCACAGGATGATCAAGATTTCTAAAATATTGGGGTATTTAAAGATTTTTACTCTGAAACGAGTGTTTCAAGTAAATGGGGCGCTAATTTATTTAAAATATAGCAGAATAATTCAGCTGTTTTCTGTGTGTCATACAAAGCAGAGTGGGCTTCTTTACCATCAAACTCGATGCCAGCTTGAATACATGATTTAGCCAAAACAGTTTGTCCGAACATCACAGCACTCAAAGTCACCGTATCAAAAACCGAGAAACTATGAAATGGATTTTGATTCTTAGTTCCAGTACGTGCAATTGCCGCTTTTAAAAAACCAAGATCAAAATGAGCATTGTGTCCAACTAGCACAGCATGTGTGCATTGTTGTTGTTTGCGTACCTCATTAATTGCTTTAAACATACGTTTAAGTGCAGACTTTTCATCTTCTGCCATCGCTACACGCATTGGATTAAAAGGATCAATGCCAATGAAGTCGAGTGAGCGACGATCTAAATTTGCACCTTCAAATGGATTGATGTGTGCATGATGCGCTTGACCAGGTACAAACTTTCCAGACTCGTCGTAAATGATTGGAATACATGCTATTTCGAGCAATGCATCAGTATCTGCATTAAAACCAGCTGTTTCCACGTCAACAACCACGGGTAGGAACCCGCGGAAGCGTTGACCGATGACAGGTAATGTTTCAGTGGTCACACTTTTCTCCATTGAATTGTTTTACCTGCATAAAGAGGAATGATCTGTTCGCCATCTAAATATTCAAGGCTTTCAGGAATCACTTGATCTTCTTTGATCAATGTAATGGTTTCAGTATTACGAGGTAAACCATAGAAATCCGCACCAAAGAATGAAGCGAAACCTTCAAGACGTTCAATTTTACCGACCTGATCGAATGCTTGAGCATACAATTCAATTGCAGTTGGAGCGCTATAGCATCCCGCACATCCACAGGCATTTTCTTTCGCATTTTTAGAATGCGGAGCGCTGTCAGTACCTAAGAAAAATTTAGGGTTGCCACTTGTTGCGACTTCTAACAAAGTTTGCTGATGTGTCTGGCGTTTTAAAATTGGCAAACAATAGAAATGCGGTTTAACACCACCAACCAACATGTCATTGCGATTGAATAACAAATGTTGTGGTGTAATCGTCGCTGCCACGTTGCGATCTTGCTCAAGTACAAAATGTGCAGCTTCGCTTGTGGTGATATGTTCTAAAACTAATTTCAATTTTGGAAATTGTTTAAGCAGCGGTGCTAAAACTTCATCTAAGAAACGTTTTTCACGATCGAAAATATCAACATGATGATGTGTTACTTCGCCGTGGAGTAAGAGAGGAACCTGATGTTCTTCAAGTTGCTCAATGACGCTATACACTTTACGTATATCACTAACGCCATTATCAGAATTCGTGGTTGCTCCAGCAGGGTAAAGCTTAATTGCATTTACATATGGAGATTTTTTAATTTTTTGTACTTCTTCAGGAGAAGTATGATCCGTAAAGTAAAGCACCATACGAGGATCGAATTTTACATTTTCAGGAACATGCGCCATGATTCTTTCACGATAGGCATGTGCCTCTTCCACAGTTTTTACAGGTGGAACTGTATTTGGCATACAGATTGCGCGATGAAATTGCTTCGCCAAATCAGGAACAGTACGTTGAAGTGCTAAACCATCTCTTAAATGAGCGTGCCAATCATCTGGCTGGATTAAAGTGATCGTATTCAAGGCAAGTCTTACTGAAAAAATAACATAGATGATAATCGATATTGCTTGAAATTGATAACGACAAAAGCCGATAAAAGGGGTTTTACATCTATTTGTGCTGATTAATATGGAAATGAGGCATACGTTAGATGAATGAGTCATTATCCATCTAGGGAACAATAATAGATTTTCACGTCCAAATAAAAAACCGCGCTCAAAGCGCGGTTTTTTGGGACTAAACTAAATCTTAGTTTTTGTCTTTAAGTTGTGGAACAGCAGAACCTGTACCGACAGCAAGTAAACCTGCACCAGTATAGATTCCTAACTTAGCGCGTGTATCTGTAATGTCTAGGTTACGCATGGTTAATTGACCAATACGATCCATTGGCGTGAATACAGAATCACCTTTTTCCATAGTTAAGCGTTCAGCTTCGTATGTAAGGTTCTCAGATTCAGTGTTCATAATGGTGTAATCGTTACCACGACGAAGTTCTAAAGTCACAGTACCTGTGATTGCTTTAGCAACCCAACGTTGCGCAGTTTCACGAAGCATAAGCGCTTGTGAGTCGAACCAACGACCTTGGTAAAGTAAACGACCTAAACGTAAACCGTTGATGCGGTACTGTTCAATGGTATCTTCGTTATGAATACCAGTCACAAGACGTTCGTAAGCAATGTGTAGAAGTGCCATACCTGGAGCTTCATAAATACCACGAGATTTCGCTTCGATGATACGGTTTTCGATTTGGTCAGACATACCTAGACCATGACGACCACCGATACGGTTCGCTTCAAGAATTAACTCAACTGGATCTTCAATACGTTGACCGTTAAGAGCAACAGGGAAGCCTTCTTCAAATGTGATTGAAACTTCTTCAGGTGCAATTTCAACGTCTTCTTTCCAGAATGCAACACCCATAATCGGTTCAACGATTTTGATACCAGCATCAAGATACTCAAGATCTTTCGCTTCGTGAGTTGCACCAAGCATGTTTGAGTCTGTTGAGTATGCTTTTTCTTTTGACATTTTATAGTCAAAACCGTTGTCGATGAGGAACTGTGACATTTCTGCACGGCCACCAAGCTCATCGATAAATGTTTGGTCTAACCAAGGTTTGTAAATTTTAAGTGCTGGGTTCGTTAATAGACCATAACGGTAGAAACGCTCAATGTCGTTACCTTTATAAGTAGATCCGTCACCCCAAATGTTGACGTCATCTTCTTTCATCGCAGTAACAAGCATTGTACCTGTGACTGCACGACCAAGTGGCGTTGTATTGAAGTAAGGTACACCACCTGTAGAAATATGGAATGCACCACATTGAATTGCTGCAATACCTTCTAATGCAAGTTGTAAACGGCAATCCACTAAGCGTGCTTTAACAGCGCCATAAGCTTCAGCTTTCTTTGGAATAGCATCGTAATCATCTTCATCTGGCTGACCTAAGTTTGCTGTATACGCATAAGGTTCAGCACCTTTTTGCTTCATCCACAATAAAGCAGCAGAAGTATCAAGACCACCAGAGAAGGCAATACCAACTTTTTTGCCTACAGGTACATTCTGTAAGATAGTTGCATTATCAGACATTGTTCATCCTAACGATAGAATATAGGCACCTAGAAAATTGGTAACCTGAAAAATATATTTCTTCAATTATAGCACTTTTCGTTGGTAATTTTTTTTAAAAAAAGATACGTGGTGCAAAAATATTTGAATAAATAGCAATATTTCGTCAAAACTCAAAAGTAATAAGCAAGTCTTAATCTAATTCATGATTCCTCTTGAAAATAACACAGCGTATTTGTAAAGATTTTTATGCATCAATTTATTTTATTGCAATTTTTCAATGCGAACTTAATGAAAAATATTTTTTGTAAGTGATTGAATATTAATATCTAATTCAATAGTTGGTAATTTATTATAGAAAAAGAAAAAAAATTGCCATAAACAGTTATGAAAAAAGAAGTATAGTTTTATGCAACAAGTTGCAAAGCCCATAAAATAAGGAATTGCCATGACAACTCGCTATGCAAATATATTAAAACCTCTTGATCTTGGTTTCACTACCCTAAAAAATCGTGTCGTGATGGGATCGATGCATACCGGTCTAGAAGATCGTTTTTATAATTATCCTAAATTAGCAGCATATTTTGGTGAGCGTGCTAAAGGGGGCGTAGGTCTCATCATTACAGGTGGTATTTCCCCTAACCGTCAGGGCTGGCTGCTTCCAGCTGGTGGCACAATGAATACCTTAGGTGATGTCGCCCCACACCGATTAGTGACACATGCAGTTCATAAACATGGTGCAAAAATTTTAATGCAAATTTTGCATTCAGGGCGTTATGGTTATCAACCATTTGTGGTTTCTGCAAGCCCAATAAAATCGCCGATCTCACCATTTAAACCACGTCAGATGTCAGAAAAACAAATTCTGGATACGATTCAAGATTATGCGGCTACAGCAAGTATCGCAAAAAAAGCTGGCTATGATGGTGTCGAAATCATGGGATCAGAAGGCTATTTGCTGAACCAATTTATGAGTCGTCATGTCAATCAGCGTACAGACCAATGGGGCGGGGAAATAGAAAACCGTATGCGCTTTGCAGTTGAAATTGTTAAGGCAATTCGCGCGAAAGTTGGCGAAAAATTTATCATTTGTTTCCGTTTATCTATGCTCGATTTAGTTCATGACGGTAATACAATGAATGAAGTGATCACGGTTGCTAAAGCGCTAGAAGAAGCGGGTATCACATTATTGAATACAGGTATTGGTTGGCATGAAGCTCGTGTTCCAACAATTGTAACCTCTGTTCCTCGTGCGGCATTTGTAGATTATACCGCAGAGGTGAAAAAACATGTGTCTGTGCCTGTGATTGCATCCAACCGAATCAATATGCCTGAAACTGCCGAAGCTATTTTGGCTGAAGGTAAAGCCGACATGATTCAAATGGCTCGTCCATTATTGGCGGATGCTTTCTGGGTGAATAAAACGGCAACTAATCGTGTTGATGAAATCAATACGTGTATTGCGTGTAATCAGGCTTGTTTGGATCATACTTTCAAAAATAAACGTGCCACATGTTTAGTGAATCCACGTGCAGCCTATGAAACTGAACTGGTTTATTTAAAAACCAAGAAGCCAAAAAAAGTAGCTGTTGTGGGTGGTGGTGTAGCTGGAATGTCGGCAGCGACTGTTGCTGCCAGTCGTGGTCATCTAGTTACTTTATTTGAAGCCACTAATGATGTAGGGGGACAATTCAACTTAGCGAAAGTTGTTCCTGGGAAAGAAGAATTTCATGAAACCATTCGCTATTTTAAAGTCCAAATTGAGCGTACTGGGGTTGAACTTCGTTTAAATACTAAAGTTAATCGTGAACAGCTTGAGCGTGAAGGCTTTGATGAAGTGATTGTTGCGACAGGCGTTGTACCACGTGCATTGAAGATCGAAGGAAGTGATGCACCACAAGTTTTATCTTATGCAGAAGTATTAAGAGGTGCGCCTGTGGGTCAAAAGGTAGCAGTAATTGGTGCTGGTGGTATTGGATTTGATGTGTCAGAGTTTTTATTAAAACCTGAACATCAGCCACAGCCACAACCTTTGGCAGAATGGAAACGTGAGTGGGGAGTTGATCCACATGTTCAGTATGTTTCTGAAGGTGGTTTACAACCTGCTGAAGTGGATCATCCAGTTCGCGAAATATATTTATTGCAACGTAAGACAACGCCTTTGGGTATAGGATTAGGTAAAACCTCTGGTTGGGTTCATCGTGCCCAATTAAAAAAACATCATGTGAAAATGTTGCGTGGCGTTCAATATAAATCAGTGAGTGATGAAGGTCTGTGGATCGAAGTTGGTGGGCATGATCAATTATTACGAGTCGATACTATCATTGTTTGTGCAGGGCAAGAATCTGTTAAAGAGATTATGCCATCAGAGGCTGAAACAACTTTAGCGAAATATCATATTATTGGTGGTGCAAAGCTTGCTGCTGAGCTTGACGCTAAGCGTGCGATTCGTGAAGGTGCTGAAATTGCAGCCAAAATTTAATAAATTTGAATCATTTGGTGAAACTATATTCACTTGAATGGTTTGATTGTAATTTTTACTTGTCATGATATGAAAAGCTTCGTATTATGGCGCACATGGAAGCGTGGCAGAGCGGTTTAATGCACCGGTCTTGAAAACCGACGAGGGTGTGAGTCCTCCGTGAGTTCGAATCTCACCGCTTCCGCCAAATACAAAAACCCTGACTAATGTCAGGGTTTTTTTATGAGCGAAATAATCGTGCATCATTGCATCATTGCATCATATTAAATATTTAGAATTATGACGGGATCATGACAGAATTTGTCTAAATCAAAAATTTCATAATATCGCTTTAATATATATAAATATTTTAAAAATTATTAATTTTATAGAGTAATTAAACTAAATTTTTTAAAATTCATAGTTACAAAAAAATACATGAATAATTAATTAATAATAAATAAAGAGTTAAAGATAAATTTACAAATGTGAAATGGTTTTAATGAAAATGGCAAAATGTGACTTTATTTACACTTATTTTGTAATGTAATACCATGCTTTTGCAATTTTTTGCATATCAATCGACATTTTTAAACATCCCACCATTCCCCGAATTAGAGTAAGACTAATGAAAAAAATCGCATTATTTTCAGCAGTTTTATTAGCTACGATTGCACAAGCAAATGCAGCTGATGGAACAATTACAATCAACGGTTTAGTTACAGATAAGACTTGTGACATTGTAACGCCACAAGGCAAAAACTTTACTGTGACTCTACCTACAGTTTCAAAACAAACGCTCGCTACAGCTGGTGAAGTCGCTGGTCGTACACCGTTCACGATCAATCTAAGTGATTGTTCAGAAGGTAAAGTCGCAACTTATTTCGAACCTGGTGCAACGGTCGATTTCAACACTGGTCGTTTAAATAACCAAGATGCTAATGGTGCTAAAAACGTACAAGTTCAATTGTTAGGAAGCAACAACCAACCTATTTTAGTTCAGCAGGCTGGTGCGAACGGTGCGCAAACTAACTCTCAGTGGGTTGATGTTGTCGATGGTGGAACTGCTGCACTTGACTACTATGCAGAATACTATGCGACTGGTGCTTCTACAGCAGGTCCTGTAACTACTTCAGTTCAATACACGATTATTTATCAATAATTTGTTTTTAAAATAGAGTTAAGTTGTTGATTAACTTGACTCTAATCAAATGTATTAAGTAGAGATCAATTGCATGCTAGGTTCATTTAAAAATATAACAATGACGTTGGGGCTATTGGCTTCGACAAGTTTTGCTCATGCTGAAATCATTATTCATGGAACAAGAGCAATATACCCAGCAAATGCAAGAGAAATCACACTACAGGTCAGTAACAATGGTGATAAACCATCATTGGTACAAGCATGGATTGATGAGGGTGATCCAAAGAGTAAGCCTGAACAATCTAAAGCTCCCTTCATTATTACACCGCCAATCTCGCGTGTTGATCCCACCAAGAGTCAATCGCTTCGAATCACGGCTTTGCCAAATGCAAAATCATTAAGTGGTGAGCAAGAAACTGTGTTTTGGTTGAATGTTTTAGATATTCCGCCTAAACCTAAAGCCAATGCTCAAAGCACGGAACCAGATAACTTCTTACAATTGGCAATACGCTCAAGAATTAAATTATTTTATCGACCAACAAATTTGAAAGATAAGGTTGCAGAAGCTCCAGCAAAATTACAATGGAAGCAAGTGGGTAATCAACTCCAGGTGATTAATCCAACGGCTTATCACGTCACAATCACATCGATATTAAGTCAACAAACTAATGGAAAATTGGTGGATTTGATGAAAGAAGGGATCATGGTGAGCCCCAAATCAAGTGAAAATATAAATCTAAAGTCAGCTATCACTCATAGTAAGTTGAGTTTTACAACGATTAATGATTTTGGTGGGCGTATTCAGACAGATTTGAAATTAAATCCCTAAATTAATGAATCAATATTCCTATTAAATATTAATAGGTAGGCAAAAAAATGCTGATCCGTAACCAAAAACAAGATGATGAAAAAAAACTTCCTACAATTATGATTGTTTTGGGGGCTATAACGTTCGGATTTACTTATTTAACGCCAGCACATGGTGAAGAGATTTCAAACGAATCATCAGCGGATGGTGTGGAATTTGACTCATCTTTTTTGATTGGTGAAAACGCACAATCAATTAATACAGATAGGTTTAAGTTTGGAAATCCTATTTTGCCAGGTGAATATAATGTTGATGTTTACGTAAATGGTAACTGGTATCGTAAGCATCGAGTTGTATTCAAGAATGAATTAAATAATAAATCAACAAATGCTTATACGTGTTTTGATGCAAAAACATTAATGCAGTTTGGTGTCAAAAAAGAGATTTTAAACTTTGAGCCGTCTAATTCTACTTCGACATCTTGTCAGCGTATTGAAAATTGGGTGAAAAATGCATTTTATGAGTTTGATTCTGCTCGTTTAAGACTAGATATTTCTATCCCTCAAATTGCGATGCAACAAAATGCTCAGGGCTATATCGACCCAAGTGCTTGGGATCGAGGGATTAATGCTGGATTTATTTCATACAGTGCCTCAGCATATAAAACAAAAAATAACTCTGAAACCAATCCTGAGATTAACAATGCCTTCATGTCTTTGGCAACTGGTGCAAATTTAGGTGGGTGGCAACTCCGTCATAATGGTCAATGGAAATGGTCTGATCACGAAGATCAGGGGCGTAATAAAAGTAGTTACGATGCAGTCACGACTTATGTACTACGTGCCTTTCCCCAATATCGAGGTATGTTGACACTCGGTGATTATTTTACCAATGGTGAATTATTTGATTCTGTAGGTTATCGCGGTCTAGATTTCACAAGTGATGAACGGATGTTACCCAATAGCATGACGGGTTATGCGCCCCGAATTCGTGGTAATGCTCGTACGAATGCTAAAATCGAAATTAAACAACAAGGTCAAATTATTTATCAAACTACAGTTGCACCGGGTAGTTTTGAAATTAATGATCTTTATCCCACTGGCTTTGGTGGTGAATTAGAAGTTTCAGTCATTGAATCTGACGGTCAAATTCAGCGCTTTTCTGTACCTTATGCATCAGTTGTACAAATGCTAAGACCTGGTATGAATCGTTATTCATTTACGATAGGTGAGTTTAGAGATAAGGATATTGATTTAGATCCATGGGTTGGTCAGGCAAAATATCAACATGGGATCAATAACTATATTACAGCCTATACAGGGCTACAATTTTCTGAAAATTATCAGGCATATTTAGTCGGTACAGCTTTTGCGACACCAATTGGTGCGATTGCAATTGATATCACGCAATCTGATGCTAAGTTTGATCGAAGAAAAGATCAAACTGGACAAAGTTATCGTTTGAGTTACAGCAAATTAATTAGCCCGACGAATACGAATTTAACTTTGGCTGCTTATCGTTATTCAACTGAAAACTTTTTGAAACTACGCGATGCCTTTTTAATCCAAGATTTGGATGAAAAGGGTGTAAGCTCAGGTCATGTAGGTAAGCAGAGAAGTGAGTTTACCATCACGTTAAACCAAGGATTACCAGATAATTTAGGCAATTTCTATGCTACAGGTTCTTGGAGTGATTATTGGAACACCAACCAAAAGTCTAAACAATATCAAGTTGGCTACAGTAATACTTATAATTTGCTGACGTATGGTTTATCTGCCATTAAACGAGAATTAGAAAATAACAATACGAATATGCGTAGCAGCGATACTGAGTATATGCTGACGCTTTCTTTGCCACTAACATTTAAAAAGAGCGCTTTAAATCTAAGTTCAATTACCACGCAAGATCGTATTAATGTAGGTGCGAGTGGTACAGTGGGCGAAAAATTCAATTACGGATTTTCGACTTCCGCTGATTATGGCAATAATCCAAGTTTTAACACTAATGTACAATATCGAACAAATTATTCAACTCTTGGCGCGTCTTATAGTTTGGCGGATCAATATCAACAAATGTTAGTCACAGCCCGAGGCAATGTAGTTGTACACCGTGATGGCGTACATTTTGGACCAGATCAGGGGCAAACGATGGTCTTGGTGTATGCCCCTGAAGCCTCAGGTGCAAAAGTAAATAATTCGACAGGTTTAGAAATTAATAAATCTGGTTATGCGATTATTCCTTATGTCACACCATATCGTCTGAATGACATTAGCTTGAACCCTGAAGAGATGTCGACAGATGTAGAGTTAATGGAAACAAGTCAAAGAATTGCACCTTATTCAGGCGCGATAACGAAAGTGAATTTTGCGACTAAATCAGGGAAGGCAATTTATATCAAAAGTGCGCTAAAAGATGGACAGTCTTTACCATTTGCAGCAGAAGTATTCAATTCTAATCAAGAAAGCATTGGTTTAGTTGCTCAAGGTGGTTTGGTTTATGTCAGAACTGCAGCACTCAAAGATACTTTAAACATCGTTTGGGGTGATGAGCCAGATGATCGTTGCCAAATCCAATATGATGTCACTGCGCATCAGTCTGAAAATATGATTACGACAGAGGCTCTATGTCAATGAAAACAAATATTTTAATAGGTGCTGTTGTACTCTCAGGTTTTGCCATAACTTCTGTTCAAGCAGCTTGTACACCTCAAGCTAACTTTAGAACAGTTGATATTAGCATGGCTGTTGGCAGAGTCGTAGTCAGACCATCTGATCCAGTAGGCCGAGTTTTAACCAAAAAAACGTTTCCAATTTCACCGAATGGTTCAAGTATTCGGTGTGATCGAAATCCTGTAAATATTAATGCAAGACTGATTCAAAATGGTCAGTTGAGTCCCGCTGGGGATTCAGTTTATGAAACCAATATTCCAGGTATTGGGATTAGGCTTTATCGTGAAGCCGCAAATAATCAAAATTTTTCAGGTTATTATCCATACACTCGTAGGTTAACGGCTAATACAACTTATAACTTAGATAATGGTTTTTTTGTTGTCGAAATTATCAAAACTGCAGTGAATACGGGTTCAGGTGTAATAGCACCGGGACGTTATAGTACTTATTATGTAGAGGGCTATCCTCAGCAAGCTTTTTTAACCAGCACAGTATATGGTAATGCGATTACGATTGCTTCAAGTTCATGTGAGATCCAAGGAAATATCAATAAAACGGTGAATTTACCTACAGTAAATAAATCTGATTTTAAAGGTGTTGGATCTACAGCGGGTGAGCAGGCATTTGATATGAATATCATATGTAATGGTGGAGATAATCCGACGAGTGTGACAGAAACAAACCGAATTAGCCTAAGCTTTGATTACACTTCAAATGGAAATAATTCAATCGTAAATGATGCAGCGTCAAATGTCAGAGCCAAAGGTGTAAATACACAATTAATTTCCAATTATCAAAATCAAAATAAAGTTATTACTCAAGGTGAGCAAATACAACTTGGCACCGTGAGCTCGAATCAAACGGTTCAATATAACTTGCCATTGAAAGCACGCTATATCCAAGTTGAAAACCAAGTAGAACCTGGTCGTGTGAGAGGTCAGGCAACGGTCACAATCCAATATCAATAGTGATATGTAGTTCACATTGATAAAAAATATTTAATTTATAATATTGTTTTAACTTTATTTTTATGTAAATTTAAAGATCGTATGCTTTATTGGGGAAAGGCAATGCGATCATTATTTATACTTATTCTAAATATGGTCATTTCGGTGCACGTCGTGCATGCTCAAAATATTGAATTTCAAGGTTCAGTCATTGAAAATTATAGCTGTTCTGAAAGTTCTTTAGAAAAATATTGTATTGAATTACATGAACTCATTCAGCAGTTAAAAGATCATCAAGTGACTCAAGATGATCGTTTAAGTTTAGATCATTATGTGGTTCAAGTAAGCAATGTAAATGGGCAAGATAAGAAAATGATTTCAGTTTATTACCACTAATTAATCTCAAAAGCTTGCAATGGAATAATGCTCTTCCATAAGAAATCTACGTTGTCATTCATGGAGATGGATTGAATTGGTATTGAAGATTAATCACCAAACTTATTTGGGATGACCAGTAACCTTTTTTTGAGTTGATCATCTTCAACCAGTCTGACTTCAGCATCTAAGTTATAGAGTTGATGGACTAATTGCTTTGTTAGAACATCTTCTGATTTTCCTTGTGCAATGATTTGACCATCTTTCATGGCAACTAGAAAATCGGCACAGCGTGCAGCAGTGGCTAATTCATGTAGAACCATCACTATGGTTTTACCTTGTGAGGCTAGAGAGCGGACTAAATTTAAAATATCGGCTTGATGACCGATATCGAGCATACTGATTGGTTCATCTAAAAGAATTAAAGGAGTTTGTTGTGCGAGTACCATTGCGATCCATGCACGTTGACGTTGACCTCCTGATAGATTACTTAAATTTTGATTTTTTAATTCGCTTAAATGGGTCGCAGACAAAGCGTCATCAATCGCTTTTTGGTCCTCGATGTTGAGTCGTTTAAACCAACCTTGATGTGGAAAACGACCGAAGCTTACTAACTGCTCAACTGTCATGCCGTTGGGTGCAGTTACATGCTGTGGAAGTAATGCGAGTTGCTTAGCGAGCAACTTTTTACTGAGTAAATTCAGTTGATTTTTTTCCCAAATGACTTGGCCTTGATCATATGGATGAATTTGAGCAATACATTTTAACAAGGTCGATTTTCCACAGCCATTTGGACCAATGAGGACGATGACTTGACCCTGCTGAAATTCAGCATTGATACCCTTCAAAACTTGATGGTGATTATATCCAGCACTTAATTGATTGATGATTAAACTCATGTACGACTCATACTTCTAGAATGACGATATAACAACCACAACAACAGTGGACCACCAACCATGCCGCTAATAATGCCTGCGGGAATTTCGACAGGGGCAAGCAAATTTTTTCCAAGTAAATCGGCACTTAAAACCATTAATGCACCAATACACATGGTTGGGAAAATCGGAAATAAATGATGAGGAAATGATTTAAATGCGATGATTGGTGCGGCAATAGCCACGAATCCAATGGGGCCCGCAATACTGACAGCGGTCCCAGCGAGAAACGCAGCAATAATAATGAGCATCAGTCTAATTTTAGATAAGGGTTCTCCTAGACTATCAATGACAGAATCAGGGAGAACCATTGCACTAAATAGTCGCCGCCACAGCACAATAATACTGATAAGCAGCATGATAAAAATCGAAGTTGGTAGCAAGATGCTGTAGCTTCGACCAATCAAACTACCACTACTAAAAATTAAAACATTACTGGTGTGCATTACTGGCAGTGTCGCAAGGATAAGGTCAAAACTGGCTTTCATGAGTGTTGCAATTCCGACCCCGATGACCAAAATACGATACCCTTGTGTTCCCACACCGCCTGAAGCAATTAAAATAAAAAAAACACAGAAGATCGCACCCATTAATGCTTGCCACCATTGACCTAACATACTAGAACTTGAGAGGAGAATGGTGAATGCCAAAGCAAGCACTGCACTGTCACTGATACCAAAAACATCTGGGCTCGCAAGAGGATTTTTGGTGATAATTTGAAGAATGAGACCAGATAAGGCGAGTGCAGCGCCAATCAATAAGGCTGCCAAAAGTCGTGGTAATCTAATCTTTTCAACGAGAAGTTGATGTGCAGCTGACGCATTGCCTGTAAATACATTCCATAGCGTATTCAAATTTAATGTGATTTCACCGTACATCAGGCTAAATAAACTAAGTGATATCAGTAGAATCGGAATGATTATCCAAGCCTTTATCATTGATTTTTGTTTTAAACGACTCAACAGAGAAGACATATTATTTCTCCGCCTGAATGATATTTTGTAAGTTATTTTGACGCACCATCCATATCAAAATAGGTGCACCTAATAAGGCTAAAAGAATACTGACAGGGGCTTCGAAAGGTTGCACGACTGCACGTGCAATGATATCCGCCATCAGCAACAACAACATGCCAAATAGTCCACTATAGATGAGCTGTTTCTGAATACTCTGAGCACCAATAGCTCGTGCAAAGTAAGGTGCAATCAAGCCTAAAAAGGCAATTGGTCCTGTTAATGCAACGGCACTTCCAGTTAATAAAACCACAGCTAAAATGCAGAATGCATCAAGTAGTTTCGTATTTAAGCCTAAGCTATTCGCCAGTTGATCACCAACTAAGCTAAGACCTAGAGGGCGTATTACCAATATAGCGATGATGAGTCCGATCGCCATTAAAATCAGTGCAAGACTGAGATATTGAATATCAACGCGATTGAGCGAACCTAAAACCCAAAAACGATAGTCGTCTAAGCCATTTTGGAAACTCAGAAGAATGGCAGCCATAAAACCTTGGAATGTACTGGTGATTGCCAGTCCAGCTAAGACTAAACGTGTAAGTGAGCTTTGACCTGTCATTTGACGAGGGGTGATGGCAAAGACCAATAATGCACTCACTAAAGCCCCAATCACCGCCCAAAAAAATAGTCCGAAGGTATCCATTTGAAGAACAATGGCCAAAACAATGGCAATAGATGCACCACTATTAATTCCGATTAATCCACTATCAGCCAAAGGGTTTTTAAGCAAGTTCTGAAGGATGACGCCTGAGATCGCTAAAGCTAATCCGACACTCACCGCCGCAATAGTGCGTGGAATTCTAATTTCCAATAGGGGAGTGATTGGTTCTAACGACCATTGACTTAGTGCCTGAAGAATAAGTTGCAAACTGTCTGTAAAGTAGGGCTGACCAGCGCCGTACGCGATCGACAAAACAGCGCAACAAAAAATAATTAAGCTAAGCACGATTCCCATCAGCGGGAATCGATCAAGTACAGTTGTAGCATTCTTCAGCATGTTAATTATGGAAATGCTTCAATACATCATCAATGGCATGTCGAGCAGCATGTGGTCCACCTATGCCAGTCCACATAGATGCATCCACCACGAAATAATGTTTGTTTTTTACAGCATTAAGACGTTGGAATTCTGGTAATTTTTCTAGTTCGTCCAGCTGCTTATCTGTGTTTAGATGGCTGCCAATGATGAGCCAGTCTGCATCAATTTGATCAAAACGTTCACGACTGATTGGGGGCGTATGGCTTGCACCTGGTTGTTGCTGATGTTGAGGTCGTGTTAAGCCAATATCTTTTAAAACTTGGCTCGCAAATGAATCATTTAACATATACACAGGTCCATTGGCTGTCCAACGAATGACACTGACTGATTGACCTTGTTGAGCATGTAATTTCTGTTGAGCTTCTTGCGCATATTGATCGTACGCTTCTAGAGCTTTTTGGGCTTGTTGTTCTTTGTTTAATAAATGAGCTACCTTTTTGAAACTGTCTTTCCATGGCTCTCCGCGTGCAAAACTGACTGCAGTGGGTGCAATCTGCTGCAATTGATTAATCATTTGTGTATCAATCATGCTTCCAGCAATAATTAAGTCAGGTTGTAACGTGAGAATTTGTTCCATGCTCGGTTGTCCAAAGTTACCGACGGAGGCGATCTGTTGTGTTTCATTTTTGAGGTAATCTGGAAAATTACTTTGACCTCGAACATAACTACTGCCTATAGGTTTTATTTCAAGCGCAATAGCACTATCCAAATCAAGTTCACTTAAAACCACAACACGTTGTGGCTGAACAGGAATCGTAACTTGACGACCTAAAGCATCTTCAATTTGTCGTGTCGTATTTATTTGAGATTCAACCGTCGCTTTACTGTCTCGTGAAGAAGGTTCATTCGACTGAGAACATGCTGTGAAGAGAGTGATAGCACTCAATATAATTGCAGTTTTATATTTCATATCTTTCTACATATTTCATTAAAATAATTCTATTCACTTATTCAACGGCATCCATCACTTGATGGCGTTCCTCATGATAAGCCTCTTCGTTGTGACCTTGCTTCCAATAAGGCACAGCATATAAATTGCTTTTGGGTAGCTGAAAGTTTTGTCTCAGTATTTTACGAAGTTCAACCACCGTTGAATTTTCACCCGCCAGTGATACTGAAATATCTTTATTTTTCCAGTCTAAGTTTTGCAAAGAATGACGGATGTTATTATTCAATTCATGAGGGCCTTTGCACCAATGAAGCTTAATGTGTTCAGGTTTATTCAGATGTATTTGGTCTGAATCATCTTCGATTTCGATCCAAACTTCACCATGAGCGTCTTTTGGTAATTGTTCAAGCGAGGCAGCGATCATCGGGATTGCTGAAAGATCTCCAACAAAAATCCAATATTCTGCATCGATTTTAAAACGTGCTGGTCCTCCTGGACCGGCTAGACCTAACAGATCACCTGGACTCGCATGCTTTGCCCAATCAGCCGCTATACCAAAATCTTCATGTCTTACAAAATCGATGACTAAAAGTTGCTGTTCTTCATCGAAATCTCGAACAGTATATGTCCGCGTAATTGGTTTCTTTCCATTTGGCCACGTAATTTTGCCTAAAGAATTTCGAAACGGGAGGTCAGGAGCTTGTTGATCAGGGTTAGGAAAAAACAATTTGATGTGCGCACCACCATCACATTTTGCATAACCTGTGAAATCTTCACTTTTAAACCTAATACGCTGTAAATGAGTGGAAATTTGTTCTGTTGAATGGACAGAAATATGTCGAGCTAGAGGAGGAGATTGTGTCGTCATTATTTAATCTTCTGTACTTATCAATGGAGTGAAGATCGTCGATACAGTAATACATGCGTCAGTCGACAGATTTGAATGGTTATTAATCTAAATCAAACAAATTAAATTTGCAAATGATAATCATTATATTTAATAATCTTTTTGTGCCAAAGTGTAATCACAAAATATGAAGGTTAGGATATTTTGTAAAGCTTTGATTTTATAATGAAAATTAAATGTATGCGGTTGTCTTATGCAAATCAATGAATCCCATGATCTATTAACTCGTGCACAACACAGTATGTGGAAAGGACATCATTATCATGGCAGTTATCCTTTTCATACGGCGGAGTGGTTGGTTATTGAGGGACCATTAGATCGAGAGCTTTTTCAAAAAGCAGTTTATCTCACATTAAAGGAAGCTAAATCGCTTCATTGGCGAGCTTTAGTTCAGAGCGAATACGTCTATCGAGTAGATGATGTGACGATACGGAAACCTAGCTTCGTTGATTTATCTCAGCTTGATGAGGAGGAAATTTTAGCGTGGGCTGAAAAAGAAGTAGAACCAGCATTTAATTTAGAATCGGGTCATTTATATGACTATGTGTTTGCACACTTAGGTGAGCAAAAGTATGGATTATTTTTTAAAGCGCATCACGTTGCATTAGATGGCTACGCTTACGGACTGATGATTAGTCGATTTATTGATTATTATCAATCTCTCAAAAATGGTACTGAATTAAAAATTAAAGGATTCGATCATTATGAAAAGTTTATTGCAGAAGAACAGCGCTACCTTCACTCTGAAAAAGCTGAAAAAGATTTAGACTTTTGGAAGGCTAATTTTTCATATGAGAAAGCCCCTAAGAAACGACTTAAACGAAAATTAAAAGAACCATTTTCACAAGGGCCACGTTATGAAGAGGTAATTGATTGGCCTACACAGCTACAATTAAATGCATTAGCAACTGAATTAAAATTGCCCAGTGCTCTTATCGTCATGGCAGTGATGATGAGTTATTTAATAAAACAGTCTAAAGATCCTCAACAATGCTTTGGGGTACCTTTTATGTCTCGGTTGGGTACTTCATCTATGCGTATTCCGTGCTTAGTCATGAATATCCTGCCATTGAGGTTGGGCATTACTGGACAAGAAAACTTAAAAGAAATCATTTTATTATTAACGAAAAGGTTTGCCGAAATTCGACCGCATCAGCAAAGCTATTTTGAGCAAATGCGATTTGTATTAGAAGATTTTGATCCCTATGAAAATATCTTATTTGGACCTATTGTGAATTGGATTCCTTATCCTTTACCTGAACATTTCGAAGGGTGTAAGTTAACAAAAACAACCATATCCGCTGGCCCAATTGAAGACTTTGATACCGCGATTACCAATAAGTTTGTTAATGGTATTGAGCGTTTGTATCTCGCTGTTGACGGACACAAAGAACTTTATGATGTGCCGAGTCTCAAAGCTTATTGGTATGATTTTATGGAGATGATGAAAACTTGGTTAGCTCAACCAGAACTTGTTTTTGAACAACTTCAAATTCACAAACCACTGCCAGAATAGTCTGGCAGTTTATCCTTTGAATGAGGCAATAGGGCTGTTACACGCCTAGAGTTGCTCCACCATCAACCACTAATTCGTGCATTGTGATTTGGCCTGCTTGCTCTGAAAGTAAAAACATCACGGCATTGGCAATATCTTCAGCCTCAGCAATCTTTTGCAATGGAATACCATTTCGGAATTGTTCTAGATTTCCGTTGACAATGCCTGCTGGAGGGCGATCCTCAGTCCATAGTTGTTTTTGCATTTGTGTAAGGGTTGAGCCAGGTAAAACTAAGTTGCAGCGAATATTGTGAGGCGCGAGTTCCAACGCAAGATTTTTAAAATAGTGACTCACTGTAGCTTTGGTCGTTGCATACAAACCCATATTCATTCTTGGAATGAGGGCTGCATTTGAACTGATGCTCACAATCGCACCTTCTCTTTGCGGAATCATTTGGTGAGCGACCCAACGACTAAGTTCGGCAGGGCCAATGAAATTTATCGACAAATTTTCATGCCATTGTTCAACAGATGTATTTAATAAAGATCCCATTTCTAAGACTCCTACAGCATTCACTAAACCCGTGATCGTGCCTTTAAAAAGTATAGAATTTTCAATGTGCTGAATAATCTCATTGGTCTTACGAATGTCACAGCTGATGTGGTCTAGATGGTTGAGTGATGCTTCAGGAATTAATTTAAAAAGTTCCCATTGATTGATGTCATCGATCCGATCAATTGCAATGACTTGATGATCCTTCTGCAATAGTTGACGACAAATTTCAGCGCCAATTCCTCTGGCTGCACCCGTCACGATATATAAACCCATTTAAGTATCCTTTAATTTTATTAACAAATTGAAACGATAATCATTTTCAATTGGGAATAATAATTATTATATTGGTTGCGTTCAACTCCTAGAGGTTGTCCTTTTGTGAATATTGAAAGTTTGATGCACGCAGTGCGAACAGATAATCGTGAGAACAAATATGTTGCCAATAGAACCGTCAGTTTTTCAAAATATGATAGGCATAAAAAAGGAAGAGTTAATTGAGGAAGATCAACCTGGCTTCGTGTTCGCAACGCCAACGGGGACCATTTCAAGTAAAAAGTTAATTGAACATATCGAATTTGATCGAGCTTCTCATTTAAATTTTAATCAGCAGCAAGCACAGTGGCTCGAACAAGCAAAATCTACACTACAAAAAAAAATCGAATTAACAGCGAATAAAGATCTTATTTTGGTCGGGAGCTTGCCTTTTGATCATCGAGATTTACCAGAAATCTCGATTGCGGAAGCAAAAAACACATTTGTAAATGAGCGCATTGATCATTCGGCTCAGTCTTTTCTTGATGATCAAGTGCAAGCGACTCTCATCCCAGCACAAGAGGAATACATTGCTGGAGTCGTCAAATTGGTTGAATTGATGAGGTCATCACCGCTAGAAAAAGCAGTGTTGGCTCGGGCAATTGATCTTAAAACCCAACACAAAATTAATATTATTGATTTATTTTACCAGTTGTTGGCCTCTAATCCTGATGGCTACACATTTGCATTGGCCCAAAACCCAAAACAATCTGGTTGGTTTATGGGGGCAAGTCCAGAACTTCTCGTTGCGAAGCAAAATGAATATTTGTTTAGCCATCCAGTTGCAGGAACATTAGCACGTCATTCAGATCCAACACTGGATCAACAACAAGCTGAAAAATTGCTTGCTTCGCAAAAAGATCAGCATGAACACGCCGTGGTCATCGAAGCCATTGCAGATCAACTCTCTCCCTTGTGCAAAATGCTCAATATCCCAAAATCACCTTCACTGATTAAAACAGAGGCGGTTTGGCACTTGGCGACCAAAATTCAGGGAACGTTGAAAGATCCAGAGCAACATATCTTTGATGTGGTCTCAATTTTACATCCAACGCCAGCAGTCTGTGGACAACCAGCCCCTATGGCTCGCCAGTTGATTTCGGAACTAGAGCCTTTTAAACGTAACCTATTCGCAGGAACTATGGGGTGGTGTGATGCCCGAGGGAATGGTGCTTGGGCAGTGAATGTACGTTGTGGGCGTATCTTTGACCATTATGCGCGTCTTTATGCGGGTGCAGGAATTGTTGAAGCTTCACAGCCGAACAGTGAACTGTCAGAAACCATCGTGAAATTTAAAACGATGTTAAATGCATTGGGTTTAGATTCTCAGCACTTAAATCATGGGGAATAAAATGAATGCAAATGTAAATGACGAGTCTTTGCTCTGGGATGGCATCGTGCCATACCCAGAAGATTTCGTAGAACGGTACATTCAAAAGGGATATTGGAAAGGTCAAACCATTTCTGAATTTTTTCAAGAATCAGCCCAGAAATTTGCCAATCAGGTGGCATTGATTTGTGGTGATCGCCAGTATTCTTATCAAGAGCTGAATCAAAATATTGAACAATTTGCAGTCTTCTTGACTAAACAAGGCTATGGGCTGGCAGATGCTATTGTGATTCAAATGCCAAATATAGCAGAGTTTTTTATTGCTTATTTTGCAGCTTTACGGATAGGGATGCGACCAGTGATGAGTTTACCAGCACACCGTCATGCCGAAGTAAGTCATTTTATTCAGCAAACAGATGCTAAATTGTATATCTGTGCAGATAAGCATCAAGGCTTTGATTACAGATCCTTAGCGCAAGAGTGCCAGCGCAGATGTCCGACTTTACAGCAAGTGATTGTCGTTGGTGATGCAGGCGATTTTGATCCTTGGCCAAATCTTGCATCGTTTAAAAATCATATGGTTTCAAAGCCCAAATTAACGGCTCGCCATGTGGCTTTTTTTCAACTTTCAGGGGGCAGTACTGGCACACCAAAACTTATACCAAGAACACATGATGACTATTTGTATAGTGTTCGTGCCAGTGCAGATATTTGTGAACTTGATACAGAAAGCCGTATGCTTATGGTGCTTCCAGTAGCACATAATTTCAGTATGAGTTCGGCTGGTTCATTGGGGCTATTTTATGCAGGTGGAACACTTATTTTAGCGAAAGATCCTTCTCCCCAAACTGTATTTCCACTCATTGAATCGCACAATATCACGCATGTTGCTCTTGTCCCTGCATTAGCAGCAACATGGGCTGAAGCTGTTCAAAATGGCGCAACAAATATTTTTAAAAAATTAACGGCCTTACAGGTCGGTGGAGCAAGGTTGCCAGATGCTTTAGCTGAAAAGTTGATTGATCAATACCAATGCCGATTACAACAAGTATTTGGTATGGCAGAAGGCTTGGTGAATTACACGCGTTACGATGATCCGAAAGAAGTCATTATAGGTACCCAAGGTTCCCGTATAAGTCCAGATGATGAAATAAAAATCGTCGATGAGGAGGATCACGAGCTGCCATTGGGTGAGGTGGGGCATCTTTTAACTCGCGGCCCTTATACCATTAGAGGTTATTATCGGGCTTCAGAACATAATCGAAGTGCTTTTACCTTAGATGGATTTTATCGCACTGGTGATTTAGTACGATTAACGCCAGAAGGCAATATTATTGTTGAAGGACGAAGTAAGGAACAAATTAATCGTGGCGGTGAAAAAATCGCGACGGAAGAAGTCGAACAGGTTTTAAATCAACACCAACAAATCATCTTGTCTGCCTTGGTTGCACAACCAGATCCAAAGTTAGGAGAAAAAAGTTGTGCATTTATTCAATGGCGACCTAACGATCAAGATGCATCAGAAACAAGGCTGAAACTGCAAATTAGACAATTCGTTCAAGCATACGGTCTGGCGACCTATAAGATCCCAGATCGCATCGAATTTATTGAAGAAATGCCTTATACGGCATTGGGCAAAATCGACAAGAAACAACTCAGAAAACGCCTCACCGAAGACACGATTTAACGAAGGAAATAAAATATGGCAATCCCACGTATTGCAAGTTATCCCATGCCATCTGCTCAAGATTTTCCAGTTAACAAAGTTGATTGGACTTTAGATGCGTCACGGTCGGTTTTATTGGTACATGATGTTCAGCAATATTTTTTAGATTTTTACGATCAGACCCAAGCGCCCATTCCCACATTAATCCGAAATTGTAAAGCCCTTAGTGATCAGGCACATGCACTAGGAATTCCAGTCTATTACACCGCACAACCTGGAGATCAGACGCAAGAACATCGTCAACTATTAACGGATTTTTGGGGTAAAGGTTTGTCAGCTGATCCAGCATTGACCAAAATTATTGATCCACTTCAACCAAAAAATGAAGACACCGTGCTGACAAAATGGCGCTATAGCGCATTTAAAAAAAGTGATTTTGAGCAGCAAATCAAACAAGCCAATCGCGATCAATTAGTGATTTGTGGAGTATATGCCCATATTGGTTGCTTATTAACAGCTGCCGAAGCATTTATGTTGGATATTCAAGCATTTATGGTGGGTGATGCCTTGGCGGATTTTAGCCGAGAAGAACATGATCTTGCACTAAAGTATGCGACTGGGCGCTGTGCAAAAGTCATGGATACTCAGACTGTGATTAACGCCTTAGGTCAGGGGCAATGATCATGAATGAATTAAGCATGATTGAGTTAAAAAATATGGTCGCTCATCAATTGAATTTACCTGTAGATGAAATTCAGCAGGAGGATAATTTATTTATGTTAGGACTTGATTCAGTCAGTCTTATGACGCTGGTTGGATTGCTACGTGAAAAAGGCTTTCAAATTGAATTTCAAGATCTGGTGGAGGAGCCAACGTTGAATGAATGGAGTGATCGTCTTAGATTGGATAGAGATTGATGTAAGACTAATGTGCATACCTTGAAAATCAACACATGCACAATCAACGGCCCTAGCCAAAGTACTTATAGCCAAAGGCCATTTTCGTTAAATTATTCGCTAACGTGAGTGGATCTTACATGCAATTAGAAAAATACTATTCTGATCAACAATGGAAAAAAATCCAAAATTTTGCCGAAACAAAGCAAAGCCCTTTTTTAGTTGTTGATTTAGATCAAGTGCAAACTCAATTTATTGAGTTGCAAAATAGCTTTCCAAAAGCCCATATTTATTATGCAGTGAAAGCAAATCCAGGTCGTGAAATTATTCATAAACTTGATCAACTTGGCTCATGTTTTGATATTGCATCAATTTATGAGTTAGACAAAGCGCTTGAATGTGGAATTCATCCAGATCGTATTTCATACGGTAATACTATTAAAAAAGCTTCAGACGTTGAATACGCTTACCAAAAAGGAATCCGTTTATTTGTCACTGATGCTGAAGCAGATCTCGCCCAAATAGCCGAATTCGCACCGAACTCTAAAGTCTTTGTCAGGGCAATGGTAGAGTCAGGAGGTACAGCAGATTGGCCACTATCACGTAAATTTGGATGCCATCCAGATATGGCGGTTGATTTAATGGTGAAAGCTAGACAATTGGGTTTAATACCCTTTGGCGTGTCATTCCATGTCGGTAGTCAGCAACGTGATGTCACTGTATGGCGTTCAGCTTTAACGATAGTGAAGCAAATATTTAATACTTTGAAAGACCAATACGGTATCAGTTTACAATTAATCAATTTGGGTGGTGGTTTCCCAGCACATTACTTAGCTGATGTTGACAGTATTCAAAGTTATGCGCACGAGATTCAACGCTATCTTGATGAACACTTTGATGATCAGGTGATATTATTTTTGGAGCCAGGCAGATCGTTGGTGGGTAATGCTGGTGTGATTGTTTCAGAGATTGTTCTTATCGCCAATAAATCAGCACATGATGATAAACGATGGGTCTATACGGATGTGGGCGTCTTTAATGGACTAATTGAAACTTTAGGTGAGATGATCAAATATCCTATATACACACCTAAAATGCATTCAGCACCTGAGCATTCAAGTGTTGTTCTTGCAGGCCCGACCTGTGATTCAACTGATATCATGTATGAAAAAGTGCCTTATCAGTTACCTAAAAACTTGAGCATTGGAGATCGACTCTATTGGTTAAGTACTGGAGCTTATACAACCTCTTATGCTTCGGTCGAATTTAATGGTTATCCACCTTTAAAAACGTTCTATTTAGATTGATTTAAGGAATGGTGCTATGTGGTTGGTAGTCAGTCGCTCAAGCTGCGAGCCACATAGCCTAACCCTCCCAGAAGCGTTATCATAATGCTAAAATCTTGATGGGTAGGCTCATGAAAATCGTTGCAGATGAAAATCTCGCATTCACAGATTATTTCTTTTCAGAATTTGGCGATATTGATAATAAAGCTGGTCGTACCTTAAAGCATGAAGATGTGGTCGATGCTGAAGCCTTATTAGTACGTTCTGTGACGAAAGTGAATTCTGCGCTCATTCAAAATACTGCATTAACCTTTGTGGGTAGTGCAACGATCGGCACAGATCATTTGGACATTCCAGCAATTGAACAACAAAATATTCATTGGTCAAATGCTGCAGGATGTAATGCCCAAGCTGTTTCTGAATATGTTATTACTGCGTTATTAGCTCTAAATCCTCATCTTCTAGATGCTGAACAAGATTTCACTTTAGCCATTATTGGGCTGGGTAATGTCGGTTCACGACTCGCACATATGGCGAAATTATTGGGATGGAACGTCATCGGGGTTGATCCTTTTGTACAAAGAGAAAATATTCAGCAAGTCACTTTAGATGAAGTTTTTTCAAAAGCAGATGCAATTTCTATCCATGCGCCATTAACCACTTCAGGGATGCATGCAACCCGACATATGTTTAATGCTGAGACCTTAAAAAAGCTTAAACCATCTACAATTTTAATTAATTCTGCCCGTGGGTCAGTCATTGAAGAACAAGCTTTGATTGCAGATATTCGAGCAACAGGTCGTAAAGTTGTACTAGATGTCTTTGAGCATGAACCAGTCATTACGGAAGAGTTACTGGATCTTGTGCAATTGGTGACACCGCATATTGCGGGGTATAGTCTTGAGGGTAAAGCGCGTGGTACCCAGATGATTTATGATGCTTTCTGTCAGCATTTCGGCCATAAACCTTCAAAACAGTTCGAAACCCAATTGCCTACATGTGAACAATATTTTAACAATAGTGATCTCAAGCACACGCTGAAAACTCAATTAAACCATATCTACGATATCTTTAGAGATGATCAGAACTTAAGAGCATGCCTCAAAGATGGGAAAGTAGATCAAGCCTCATTTGATCAATTACGCAAAACATATCCATTACGCCGTGAATGGGCTGCTCATGGAGGCCCTCAGGCATGACTGACTCTCTGAGCTATCTACCAACTTGCGATTTTGCTGCCATGAAAGCCAGAGCGAGGATGTATCAACAGATTCGCCAATTTTTTTTAGAACGTGATGTTTTGGAAGTTGAAACTCCAATTTTATCTCATGCTGGAGTAACTGATGTCCACTTGGCGTCAGTTGAGGCAAGCCGTCATGTACATGGTCATTTGAAAAAGCACTATCTTCAAACTTCACCAGAATTTGCCATGAAACGACTGTTGGCAGCAGGAGTAGGGCCAATTTATCAAATCTGTAAAGTTTTTCGTGATGATGAACATGGCCGTAAACATAACAGTGAATTTACCATGCTTGAGTGGTATAGACCTGATTTTAGTCTCAAAGACTTGATGTTTGAAGTTACAGATTTACTCAATGTCACTTTGGCACATCGTTTTGGCGAAGTGCGACCTACGATTTTAAGTTATAAACATGCATTTATAGATCGCTTAGATTTTAATCCACTTAAATCCACATTAGAGGAATTAAAGGATTGTTGTAATCGTGTTGGGTTAAATCTAGATCTGGGTGATGATCGTCTAGGATATATCGACCTGTTATTTTCGCATATGGTGGAACCGAGCTTAGGTTTTGATACACCTGTATTTTTAACGGATTTTCCACCAGAACTTGCTTCTCTTGCAAAAACTCGAGTTGATGAAGATGGGGAATTGGTTGCAGCACGTTTTGAGCTTTACATTGAGGGCTTAGAGTTAGCAAATGCTTATGATGAGTTGATTGATGCAGATGTATTGCGTTCCCGTTTTGAAGCTGATAATGCTGAACGCGAAAAATTAGGCTTAGATGTTATGCCAATAGATGAAAATCTCTTAGCCGCATTGCCTAAAATGCCAGAATGCTCAGGTATCGCATTAGGAATCGATCGTTTACTGATGGTGGCAACAGAGAAAATGAAATTAGAGCAAGTGATTACATTTCCTGCTGATCGCTCATAAGATTTTTTATCCTCAGGATAAAGGACGATCTTGAGGAGCTAATATTTTGACAAATGTCGTGCTATACGTTTTAAAACCGTGATTTAAATAAAACTGATGTGCAGGTAATCGTTCAGCACGATTACCACTACTGACCACAATTTTTTGAATACCTTGTTGACTGGCTATATGTTCAACGTGAGCCAACAGTTTTTGACCAATCCCTTTATCGCGATGCGCCTGATCTACAATGAGTACTAGAATGCGAAAATACGGATCAGCACATTCACATGATATTTCTTCAACAAAACCAATATATGCGACAACTTGTCCATGATCGATAAATACTAGGGTTGTATAACGCTCCTGGGCTTGTAACCTCATCAAACGTTCTTTCATAACTTCTGTTTGAGTTGGATAGCCGAGTTGGGAAGTCAATTCAGCGATCGCTGCAACATCATGGTTTAAATTTACAGGTTTAATCAGTATTGTCATGGCTATTGAAAAATGATTTATAAGTATGAATTGAACTATGTTTAAATAATTTAATCTTTCATGTATTTTGTTTAGATAAATTTAATATTTTATCTTTTAATTTTGGATTTAATTCATTTTTTCAACGTGAAGATTTAAAACAATAATCATAGGCGACTATATGTCTTTTTCTATATTTTTATCTTTTGTAATTTATACAATTGTGACATCCATAACACCTGGACCTAACAATTTGATGGTCGCAACCTCAGGAGTGAACTTTGGACTCCGTGCGACTTATGGACACATTTTAGGTGTAGCGATCGGTTTTGGGGTCATGGTGATTTTGGTCGGTTTAGGAATTGGTACATTACTGAGTCAAAATCAATTGGTTTACGAAATTCTAAAGTTGATCGGTATTGCTTATTTAATCTATTTAGCTATTAAGATTGCTCAATCAGGCTCAGTTGAATTAGATAAAACTCAAGCGAAACCCATTACTTTTTTGCAAGCTGCATTATTTCAATGGGTCAATCCAAAAGCTTGGATTATGGCAATGGGCGCGGTGACGACTTATTTAGCTGCAGGCAGTGAATTTTATTGGTATATCATTTTGGGTGTTGTGTTTGGGTTAGTCTGTATTCCATGCACGGGAGCTTGGGGAATACTCGGAGAAAAATTACAAACTTTGGTGCGTACGCCACAGCATCTAAAAATTTTCAATTACAGTATGGCGCTACTATTAGTGGCTTCAATCATTAAACCAATGATTGATTCTTTTAAATATTTTCAACAATCATTCTTTTAAAATACGATTACCTCCTGAGTTTCAGGAGGTAAATATTATGCGTTTACCAAGGATTGATGTTTTTCTCGGTGCGTTGCCAAAGCCTCGATTCTTTTTTGTATCAGCATTTCACCAATATCAGGGCCTTTGATCTCAGGCGGTAAATCAGATGCTTTAATTGAACGAACAATCTGTACCGCATCTAATACATATTTTGCTTGAGGATATTCACGGTCTTCGAGACCTAAGCGACCTTTGGCATCACATTCACATGCTTGTACAAAAGCCTCAACACGTTCAGGACGGCGTAATACATCTAAACGTTGTAATAGACGCCATAGTGTTCCTGGTTTTAATGTAAACGCCTGATGGCATTTAAGATGTTCTTTGCACACCGCAATTGCCAATTGTTTGGTTTGGGTCGGAACTTTAAGACGTTCACATAAATCAGTCACGGGCTGAACACCACGTTCCTCATGCATGATATGGCGAGGTAACTCATCTTTAGGCGTGAGTGCTTTACCCAGATCATGCACTAATACCGCGAAGCGTACATCCATCGAATAGTCTGCTTTACAAGCTTGTTGTAATGACATCAAGGTATGAATACCACAGTCAATTTCAGGATGGTATTCAGGACGTTGTGGGACACCAAATAATGCTTCGATTTCTGGAAAGAGGATTTTGAGAGCATCACACTGACGAAGGACTTCGAAGTAAATATCAGCATCACGTTCCATTAAAGCACGAGAAGTTTCTTTCCAAACACGTTCAGGTGTAAGTGCTTGCAATTCACCAGAATCAGCCAAATTTTTCATTAAGGCTATGGTTTCTTCAGCTACTTTAAAACCATACTGATGATAGCGAGCTGCAAAACGGGCAACACGCAATACTCGTAGTGGATCCTCTGCAAATGCATCAGAAACGTGACGTAAAATGCGTTGATTCAAATCTTGATAACCATGATAAGGGTCGAACAACTCACCATCGTCATTCATGGCCATTGCATTGATGGTCAAATCACGACGAATTAAATCATCTTCAAGGGTTACCGAGGGATCGGTAAAAAATTCAAAGCCATGATAACCATGCCCAGATTTACGCTCAGTACGAGCGAGGGCGTATTCATCTTTAGTTTCGGGATGTAGAAATACAGGAAAATCTTTACCAACAGGTTGGAACCCTTGGTTTAAAAGTTGTTCTGGTGTTGCACCGACAACGACATAATCTTTTTCGTGATAGGGGTGTCCGAGCAACTGATCTCGTACTGCGCCGCCTACTAAATAAACTTGCATAAAAAACCTCTATTCTTAGCACCATCATGCATCAGAATAGAGGTTTTCTCAAGTCACAAAACGTGCCCTAAATAAAGGATTAGAGCGCGTTTTTTTCCTCTTCTTGAATTTCTGCAACAGTTAATGCAGTCATATTCACAACACGGCGCGTAGTTGCTGTTGGTGTTAAGATATGAACTGGCTTAGCCGCACCTAATAAGATTGGACCAATTGTTACATTATTTCCTGAAGTTGACTTCAACAGGTTGAATGAAATATTTGCAGCATCTAAATTCGGCATAATCAATAGATTCGCAGAACCTTTGAAGCGCGAGTTCGGGAATGCAAAGCTACGGATATTTTCATCAAGCGCTGCATCTGCATGCATTTCACCTTCAACTTCAAGTTCAGGTGCGATTTCAGAAAGAATTTCATACACTTTACGCATTTTTTGAGCGCTAGGATCAGTCTGGTCAGAACCAAAACTTGAGTGCGACAACAATGCAACACGTGGAGTAATACCGAAACGACGGACTTCTTCTGCTGCTAAAATAGTCATTTCAGCAAGCTGTTCAGCCGTAGGATTACGATTGATGTATGTATCTGCAATGAACAAGTTACGATCTTCGAGCATCAACGCATTTAAGGTAAAGAAAGTGTTATGACCTTCTTTTAAACCAATGACATTACTCACGAAATCTAAATGAATATCGTAGCTAGAATACGTACCACATAGCATACCATCTGCTAAGCCGTGGCGTACCAACATCGCTGCAATCAGGGTCGAACGACGACGTGATTCACGTTGTGCATACTCAGGTGTTACCCCTTTACGCATCATCAGATTATAGTAATCATCAGCAAACTTTTCGTAATCAGGATTTGTTTCTTGATCAACGATAGTGATATTCACACCATTTTCTAAACGTAAACCTAATTTCTTAATATTCGCTTCGATCACAGCAGTACGACCCACCAAGATCGGTTTTGCCAGGCCTTCGTCTACTGCAATTTGAACAGCACGAAGAACACGAAGATCTTCACCTTCCGCATAAGCAATACGTTTAGGATCAGTTTTCGCTTGAGCAAAAATTGGTTTCATCATAAATGCTGAGTTGTAAACGAACTCAGAAAGACGCTGATGATACACGGAGAAATCTTGGATTGGACGAGTCGCTACACCAGAATCCATCGCAGCTTTTGCAACAGCAGGCGCAATTTCAAGAATCAAGCGTTGATCTAGTGGGCGTGGAATTAGGTAATCACGTCCAAATGATGCAGATTTTTCACCATAAGATGCAGCATCAGCTTCTACATGTGCCATACGAGCAATTGCGTGTACACATGCAATCTTCATTTCTTCGTTAATGGTTGTTGCACCTACATCAAGTGCACCACGGAAGATATATGGGAAGCAAAGCGCATTATTCACTTGGTTCGGATAGTCTGAACGACCCGTCGCCATGATGACATCATCACGAACTTCATGTGCATGTTCAGGCAGAATTTCAGGATCTGGATTAGCAAGCGCGAAGATAATTGGATCCTTCGCCATGACTTTGACCATTTCTTTAGTCAAAATACCCGCAGCTGATAGACCAAGGAACATATCTGCACCAGCAATTACGTCGCCAATCTGAGAACCTTCGATATCTTGAACATAGCGTTTTTTAGACTCGTCTAAACCTTCACGTTTTTTTGTTAAGAGTCCACGAGAGTCAGCAACAATGATATTTTCTTTTTTAGCACCAAGCGCACAAAGAAGATCTAGACATGATAGTGCCGCAGCACCTGCTCCAGAAGCGACGATCTTGATATCTTCAATTTTTTTGCCGTTCAATTGCAAAGCATTTAAAAGCGCTGAACCTACAATAATTGATGTTCCATGCTGATCATCATGAAAAACTGGGATATTCATACGCTCTCGAAGTTTCTGTTCAATATAGAAACATTCTGGAGCTTTAATGTCCTCGAGGTTAATACCGCCGAAAGTCGGTTCAAGAGCAGCAACAATATCTACGATTTTATCTGGATCGTTTTCTGCAATTTCGATATCGAAAACATCAACGCCTGCAAACTTTTTAAAAAGGACGCCTTTACCTTCCATCACTGGTTTAGAGGCGAGGGGACCAATATTACCCAAACCGAGTACTGCAGTACCATTACTGACGACTGCGACTAAGTTACCACGTGCAGTATAAAGCGCTGCTTTAGAAGGGTCTTTTTCAATTTCCAAACATGGCACTGCAACACCTGGGGAATATGCTAATGCTAGATCATGTTGGTTGACGAGTTGCTTACTCGGAGTAACGCTGATTTTTCCTGGCGTTGGAAATTCGTGGTAATAGAGTGCTTGCTGTTTTAAAGATTGATCGTCCATCTGAATCCCAGTTATTACAATGTTCCAGCCTTGCTGGTTTTTTGGTTATATCGGTTCGAATATACCACTAGTTGCACATTGATCACAGTTAAAAGTCGAAATTTCATACATATTTAGGACTTTGGTCTAGCCTTTATTTAATTTTTGAGAATTGATATTCATTTTGCAGAAATTGAGTGCTATCAGCGCTATTTAATGGTCTCGAAAAATAATAACCTTGGAAATAATCACAACCTTGTTTTTTTAAATATTCAATTTGCTCGATATCCTCAACACCTTCAGCAACTAATTTCATCCCCATCGTTTTACCCATTGAAATAATTGCATCGACAATAGCATTATTTTTACGAGTGCCAATCTTTGAAATAAAGGCGCGATCAATCTTGAGTGTATCAATAGGATAGTCGGCAAGATATGCAAGTGAAGAATAGCCTGTTCCAAAGTCATCTAAGGCAATTGAGAAATTTTTATCCTTAATTTGGTCTAACAAATCAAAAACATGAGATGATTTATCTAACAATGATGACTCGGTAAGTTCAAACTCTATAAACTCCGGCTTGAGTGAGTATTTAAGCACGGCTTGATCAATAAAATTGAGAAATTCCCCACGATGGATCTGTTGCGCCACGACATTAATAGAAATTTGTAACTTATCAAATCCTAATTCATGCCATATTTTAAGTTGCTTACATGTCTGGAAAATAACAAATTTTCCGATATCTGAGATCAGACTAGTCATTTCAGCAATAGGTATAAAACGATCTGGCATGATGATGCCGTACTTTGGATGATTCCAGCGGATTAACGCTTCAAAGCCGCTCACTTGCATCGTTTTACTTTCTATCTTAGGTTGATAGTAAATTTCTAAGTCCTGATTTTTTATAGCAAGTCGTAAATCTCTTTCGAGCTCAATGTCACTGCCAAAAATGGATTCAGGCTTGTTGTCATAATAATAGGCTGTGCTGCCCCCTAGTTTTTTTGCTTCTGTTAAAGCGCTTTCCGCGTGACTATTTAAGCTACCAATTTGTCTACCATGATTGGGGTAAATTGCGATACCCAGTGAGACATGAATCATGTGTTCTTGCCCATCGATGATAAAGGGTATTTCAAAGGCCTCAAGGATCTGATCGACGACTTGTTGGATCGTGTAATGACTATGATTTAAGTTGTAAATCATAGCAAAGTCATCATTATTTAAATATGAAATCAGAACAGCTTTAGAACAGGTATATTTCAGTCTTCGGGAAACTTCTTTGAGAACTTCATCTCCAGTTTGATGATTAATAAACTCATTAAAATGTCTAAATCGATCAATGTTGAGACGAATAATAGAAAAATGGCTCAGAATTTTAGATTTACTAATTAGATACTGGTGTAACTGTAAATTAAAATAAACACGGTTAGGTAAATCTGTAAGTAGATCGTAATTCTCTAAGTAGGCCATTCTTTCAAGATTTTGTTTCCGTTCAGTCAAATCTGAAATGATGCCTACATAATTTAAAATTCTATTTTTATCATCACGAACTGCATTGATATGCAGCCACAAGGTTAATATTTTTCCTGAAATAAATTCTTCAGTGACCTCAGCATCATATTGTCCGGTGAGTAACACCGTTTGAGTTATATCGGCGTGATGTTGGCTGAGTTGGGATGTGGAAGATTTGGTAATATCAAAGATGTGTTTTGAGATAATATCTTGCGGTGGGATATTGACCAATTCACTAAAATAAGGATTAACTTCTAAAAAACACAAGTTATTGTCTAAAACGAAAACCCCTTGGGCTACTTGATTAAATACATTCGAAGCTAATTTCAATTTTTCTTGTGCTTTTTTTTCACTTTCAATGTCTTGGAAAATACCCACCATTTTAAGAGGTTTATTATTTTTAGGATCACGTGTAATAACTCGACCAATATCTTTAATCCAGAACCACTGATCTTTTACTTTAGTTCTATAATGTGCTTCAAAACGTTCAGTATTTCCTCTTAAATGTCTACGGAGCTCTTTACGATAATTTTCTTGATCTTCTGGGTGAATAAAATCGTTAATTTGATCAGTAGCACTTTGGTAGTGTAAAACCTGATTACCATATTTAATGCCTGAAATTTCAATGGTTCTTTTCTCAATATTCCATAGCCAAGATGAAATTCCAGCAGTTTCATGCGCAAAATCGAGATTAGCTTGATGGTGCTGCAGTCGATCGTTGATCTTATTAATATCGTAGGTTCGTTCAATTACTTTTTGTTCGAGTAATTGATTATGCATTTGTAATTGGCTTTCAATTTCTTTGGATTTTTCAATCTCATTTTTTAGCTTGTCTTGGAGAAGTGATGACTCCATAAGATGTTTTCTAGATTCAGATAGATAGAATTTATTGTGACTATTTAATATTCCAAGACGGCGGTACATCTTATGGGTAAGGAGTGCACAAATAAGTAATACACCAAACCAAATATTAAAGATTAAACTAAAAACATCAGGAGTATTATCTAAAAAAAGGAAATTGGAAAGGACTATGGCCGAAGCTGAAGGCAAAAAAACATAAAGGAAGTATCGTAAACGCTGTGATAAAAATACAATAGCAAAAGTATAAACAATAGATAACATTAACCCAGCTAAAGTCAACATATGTATATCTTTGACTTCTGGATTATGTTCGGGGATAAGCTGTAATACGGTATAAATACCAATAGCTAGACCAGCTCCAGTAATTAAGCAAACCAATTGTGCCCACATGTCTAAGTTAAAAATACTAATTTGATTAGATTTTTTAAAAAAGAGGGTAAAGCAAATACAGATTAAAAGAATGGCGGTAAATATAATGAGCCAAATGGTATAAGGTATTGAAAAGCTTTTGAAATAAAAGAAGTAAATAAGTTGATTATAGATACAGGCAAAGAGCACCCACGCTAAAAAAAAATGCAAATTAGAAGTCGCACTTTTGATCTGGCTATCGAGTACAGAGTTGGAAACATGCTCTCCCTGAACTTCACTCATAACTGGCAATACCTTAATTTTCTTTCTACTTTATTTGAATTATTTTTGAGTACGAACTTAAAAAATATAAATTTAGCGCGACAACTCTTTTCTCATTAAAGTACTGTCTAATTGGATGAAAATCAATTCTATTGTGAGTTAAATCACGGAATTTTGAGAAAATATTTATTAAAATTTGTAATTTAAGATCGATAAAGCAACCACTGGTGCGGTTTCTGTACGTAAAACACGTTCACCAATACACCAATTGATAAATCCATGCTGATTTGCAGATTGGATTTCAGCTTCACTTAATCCACCTTCTGGACCAATGAGTAGCGCTATATTTGAGGAGGCATCATTTAACACATCGACCTCATCTTTATTGGGGGCTAAGACTAATTTCGTTTCAGGGAGTGTGCTATTTAACCATTGTGCCAAAGGGAGTGGAGCTAATATTTTTGGAACAATATTCATTCCACACTGCTCGCAAGCTGCAATTGCTATACCTTGCCAATGATCAAGTTTTTTCTGATCACGGTCGTACTTTAAACGCATTTCGCAACGTTCAGAGGTGAGAAGTTGAATTTCAGATACGCCTAACTCAACCGCTTTTTGAATAGCATAATCCATGCGGTCACCTTTACTCATTACTTGACCAAGTAAGGCATTAAAGTTTGGTGTGCGATTGGTTGGGTTAAATTCTTGAACTAGAACCGAGCCTGTTTTTTTATTGGCTTCAGTTAATTCAACTTGATATTCGCCACCTTGACCATTAAACAAGGTCGCTTTTTCACCGACTTGTGCACGTAAAACTTTGACCCAATGATGAAATACAGTTTCAGTCAGTTCAACTGTTGTATTTACATTAAGGTCTGCTTCAATAAAAAAACGAGGCATCTGCATTACTCTAAAATCGGTAAAATAAAAACTTCTTTTATCTTCAGTCCCTACATCAAATAAGGTGAACCTAAGCTGTCGATAAAAGAAGTCAGGAGACTTATGCTAGACCGAGGTCTTTTACAAGTTGACGAGTTGGATCAGTGGTGTTCATCGTATAAAAGTGTAAGCTTGGCGCACCACCAGCAATGAGGCGTTCACATAGCTTCACAATCACTTCATGACCAAAGGCTTTAATTGAAGCAGTGTCATCACCATAAGCCGCAAGTTGCTTACGAATCCAACGAGGGATTTCGGCACCGGTACCATCTGCAAAGCGAATTAAGTTGCTTGCATTGGTAATTGGCATAATGCCAGGTGCCACAGGAATATTCACACCTTCTTTTTGAATGCGCTCTACAAAGTAAAAATACGCATCTGGATTAAAGAAGAATTGAGTTAAGGCTGCATTTGCACCTGCATTGGCTTTCTCACAAAAGCGTTTGATGTCTAAATCAAAGCTATCTGCTTGTGGGTGCATTTCAGGGTAAGCTGCAACTTCAATCTGGAAGTGGTCACCCGAATGTTCACGGATAAAGCGTACTAAATCCTGAGCATACGGTAATTCACCTAAGCCAACTTGACCGGAAGGTAAGTCACCACGTAGTGCAACTATACGGTCAATCCCTTGAGATTTGTATAAATCTAAAAGTTCAGCGATCCGTTCTTTGCTATCACCAATACAAGAGAGGTGAGGAGCAACAGGCGTGCCTTTGCCATTAAAATCAGCTAAAGTCGAAAGTGTACGTTCACGTGTAGAACCACCTGCACCATAAGTCACAGAGAAAAACTCTGGATTCAGCAACTGCAGTTCTTGGTGAACAACCTTAAGTTTTTCCGCACCTGCATCAGTTTTGGTTGGGAAAAACTCAAAAGAAATTGGAATCTGTTTAGACATGTTCAAATCCTTTGTACTTATTTCAGCAAAATAGAATTCAAAGAAAAGCAGGCTGTTCAGCCTGCTTGTTCAAAGATTAGTATTTATAAGCGTCAGATTTGAATGGACCTTCAACAGCAACCCCAAGGTAGTCCGCTTGTTCTTGAGTTAATTGAGTCAGAACACCACCGAAACCTGCAACCATTGCTGCAGCAACTTCTTCATCTAATTTCTTAGGAAGAAGTTCAACACGAATCGCTGCTTGTTTTTGATCTTCAGGAAGATCAGCAAATTTCTCTGCGAACAAGTGCATTTGACCTAAAACTTGGTTCGCAAAAGAACCGTCCATCACGCGTGATGGGTGACCAGTTGCATTACCAAGATTTACTAAGCGACCTTCAGAAAGAAGAATGAGGTAATCATTTTCATTTTCTGAACGATATACTTGGTGAACTTGTGGCTTCACTTCAACCCATTTATAACCACGTAAGTAGTTGGTATCGATTTCAGTGTCAAAGTGACCGATATTACAAACTACTGCACCTGCTTTTAATGTATCAAGCATTGCAGCGTCACAAACGTGGTAGTTACCAGTCGTTGTTACGATTAAGTCAGTATTTTGAAGAAGGTCAGCGTTAACGTCTTCTTTTTTACCTGTTTGTACGCCATTTTTGTATGGAGAAACTACTTCATAACCGTCCATGCATGCTTGCATTGCACAGATTGGATCGATTTCAGAAACACGTACGATCATGCCTTCTTGACGAAGCGATTGCGCAGAACCTTTACCTACATCACCGTAACCAATTACAAGTGCACGACGACCAGATAACAGCATGTCAGTTGCACGTTTGATGGCATCGTTTAGAGAGTGACGGCAACCGTATTTGTTGTCATTTTTAGATTTAGTTACTGAGTCATTTACGTTGATCGCAGGTACTTTCAATGAACCGTCTTTCCACATTTCGAGAAGACGTTGAACACCTGTTGTTGTTTCTTCAGTAATACCGTGGATTTTTGCGAGTACTTCTGGGTATTTTTCATGAACAAGCGCAGTTAAGTCACCGCCGTCGTCCAAAATCATGTTGGCATCCCAAGGCGTACCATTTACATTAATTTGTTGTTCAAGACACCACATATATTCTTCTTCAGTTTCGCCTTTCCAAGCAAATACTGGAACACCAGAAGCTGCAATAGCTGCAGCAGCGTGGTCTTGAGTTGAGAAAATGTTGCAAGATGTCCAACGAACTTCAGCACCAAGCTCTACCAAAGTTTCGATAAGAACAGCTGTTTGGATTGTCATGTGGATACAACCCAAAATTTTAGCACCAGCAAGTGGTTTAGCCGCAGAGTAGCGCTTACGCAGACCCATAAGGGCTGGCATTTCAGCTTCTGCAAGTTTGATTTCTTTACGGCCGTAGTCAGCAAGTGAAATATCGGCAACTTTATAATCTGTAAATGAAGCATTAACCGCGTTCATCACGATCTCCTTATAAAAAACAAAAATTGATCATTATGTTCGCGGATGCCGTTGTTGGTCTGTCTAGAAAAAGACTAACCGATCGTCGAGCCTGGCGCTTTTACATTTTATACTTGTAAAACGTCGCAGCATCCCTCGACTAGCGGAGTATTGTACTTCTAAACTTGCGAATTTCCAATGTTAAGTTGGTTATTGGTGATTCAAAGTATTTCAATTAAATCGCGTCAACTTCAAATTCCGATGATATTAGAGATTTTATTTTCTGTGCTTTTTCAAAGTGGTCAAGTTTATGTTTCATGATCCACCAATGAGCTACTTCCATGAGTGCATCGGGGTCATTATTTTTATTTGAAAAGAAAGCATAAAATGACAAACCTACAGATTCTCCCTTCCGATCGATTTTTTCATCACAAATTCGAATAATTTTGTCTTTGATTGATTTATTCATTTTGGCAACGTATTAGAAATTTAATTTAAAATTTTTATCATTCAATCTATCAAGCTTTCATTAGTGTGATGTTGAGAAAATGTAGGATTGAATAATTTGGGCTATAAATAAACCAATTCCGAAGTTTAAGTGTGCCACTAAGCTATTTTTTATGCTGATCCATTGATTGGGCGTTTTACTCGCAAAGAAACCAAATCCAAGAATAGGTTGCATCACCAAAAATGGGATAATAGCAGTTGAAAGTCCAAATAAAATAGAAGATATAAAAGCTTCCAAAGTAGTATGTGAATTATCGATATAAGTATAAATTAAAGCGAAAAAAATACCGATTATATAATGAAATACCCAACCCGTAATGTATTCAAATTTGTGTACAGGGGCTTCGGTAATATTTCTGTATACGTATTTTTTATTTTTAACTAAAAAGAAAAACCTACCCAAATAAGCATAGTTAAATGAGGGGATTTTAAAAATCATCGCTCTTGCCCAACCTAAAAAATCCATAATTAAAGTAGCGCTTAGGCCTAAGGCTAAAATGTAAATTAAAATATTCATGAAAGGATGACTCTCTAATTTAAGTCATGCTAGTGTGCAACTTAAAGCTAACTTGAAGTCAAGGTGCATTAATGGAAATAGATATAGGTGATCTAGCTGATCGGATAAATACTTCAACTGCCACGATTAGGTTTTATGAATCAAAAGGACTTATTCGATCTATTGGAAGGAAAGGGCTTAGAAGACAGTATTCATCCCGAGCAATACAGAATATCTCATTAATCAAGATCTTCCAAAATGGTGGTATGACGCTGAGCCAAATTAAAAATATGGCAATTGATCATGAAAAAATTAAAATTAAAAGAGATCAAGTTAGGGAAGCAAAAAACGAAATCAAAGATAAAATTGAGACTTTAAATAACTTACTCTTAATTTTGACACACGTTGAAAAATGTCCATACGATGACCATTTACAATGTCCAGACTTTTTGAAACTTTTAGATGAGTGAGCTTGAATTTTGTATTTAATTTCTTAAATTTTGAAGAAGATTATTTGTTATAATTGATAGCTCAATAAATAATATATATTTTTGATGGAAATTCCCGAAGAACTCGCCAATCTAGAAGCCAATGCTGGTATTTATGCCGTATGGATGCTCTTTCAACATCTTGGGTTAGACCCAGATATTGAACAACTTAAAGAAGTGTGCGGTTATGTAGAGGGTGATGGAACGACCACGATCGGTCTAGCGGTGGGACTTAAAAAATTTGGCTTAGATGTGGAATTTACTACAGATGAAGACAATGCACTTCAAGAGCAAGAAAAGCTAAGTTATTTAGAAGCTGAAAAACTTGCGCTAAAAATATCCCCCGCAATCAGCTATCAAGATATTCAAATCGCATTTGAAGCCAATAAATTCGTGATCGTGTATTACGATACTTTAGAAGGCATTGGTAATCATTCATTGGTATATGACATTAATGAAGAAGAAATTTGCTTTTTTGATAGTTTTGAAGCAATGCCGAAAAAAGTATTTGAACAGCAAAGGGCAGTAGACGGGATCTGTAGACAAGCCATCATCGCTGAAGTTAATTAATATCTAAAAGTATGTCACTATCTTAAAGTGGGTTGCTATTTTAAGGTATGTTAAAGTTTTAACAAGATCTAAAGTAGTTCAATAAAAAGCCTTCAATCATGAAGGCTTTTGAGGCAAAAAACGAGATTTATCTTAAGTGCTTGATTGAGCTTTTTCCTGCCAATAATCAGCTTTTTCCTCGTTTACATCCACACCTAAACCATGTGCATAGATGGCAGATAAATCACGCATTGCTTGAGTATCACCAAGTTCAGCAGCTTGAATCACCAATTCAACAGATTTTTGTACATCTTTTTCGACCACATTACCACGACGGTAATAACCTGCGAGCTCTAAAATCGCAGCAGCATGTTGATGTTTACTTGCTTGCGTGAGCCAGTTAAAACCGTACTCAAAGTTTAGTTTTGCATCTTCAGGATCTTCTTCTAAAACTTCTTTTGCATAATGGGTATAACCTTCCCCTAACCAGTACATCGCTTCGACATGACCCAATTGACCAGCACGTAAAGCCCATTCTTCTGCAAGCGCAATGTCTTCATCGTGTTCACTCGTCATATAAAGTTCAGCAAGTTCAAATTGAGCAGCGGCATTACCTGCATGAGCACGATTTTCGAGAGCAATCGGGACGGTAACACGTTTCGTCATAGTGGGATTCCATGGCTTCAAAGCGAAGCAAAAAATATTAAAGTTGTTCCCTTATTATACTGCAAAACTGATTCAAAGCTTGAGTAGTATGGTTCGAGCCTATTTACTAAGATATTTTGTAGATGAATTACAAATTCAACTATAGGTAAAAGCTATAGATGAGCGACATAAATTAAGGTTTTTTGATGGAATTGAAGTAAAAGTGACAATTTCTTAAATTTCATAAGACCTTAGCATAACTTTTTCCTATGCTGAAAATCCTCTCTAATGCGAATATTAGAGGAGATTGACCATGTCACAGACCAACACTTATTCAGCAGATGTGATCGTACTTGGTGCAGGCCCAGTCGGTTTAACGATGGCGAACGGCCTTGGCCTTGCGGGCTTAAAAGTAAAAGTGATTGAGCAGCTCGATCAATTGATTGATTATCCTCGTGCAATTGGTATTGATGATGAATCTCTAAGAACAATGCAATCGATTGGTTTGATCAACAAAGTATTGCCGCATACCACTCCCGATCATGCGATGCGTTTTCTTACGCCTTCAGGCCGTTGTTTTGCAGATATTCAACCTAAAACACGTGAGTTTGGTTTCCCTCGTCGTAACGCATTCGTACAACCTTATGTTGATGCAGAATTATTGGAAGGTTTAGAACGTTTTGATGATGTGGAAGTACTTTTTTCTCGTCAACTTCAAAGTTTTAAGCAGACTGAAGATCAAGTTGAAGTTCAAATCCAAAATAAAGATAAAACAATTGAATATATAACTGCAAAGTATCTAGTGGCATGTGATGGTGGTAATAGCTACGTTCGCCGTATGTTGAATATTCCTTTTGAAGGTAAAACTGCACCAAACCAATGGATTGTTGTCGATATTGCAAACGATCCATTGGCGACACCACATATTTACTTATGTTGCGATCCAGTACGTCCATATGTGTCAGCGGCTTTACCACATGGTATCCGTCGTTTTGAATTTATGGTGATGCCAGGGGAGACGCAAGAGCAACTTAGCCAACCTGAAAACATGGCTAAACTTTTATCCAAAGTATTACCAAACACTGAAAATATCGATGTGATCCGAAATCGTGTTTATACCCATAATGCACGTATTGCCAGTAGATTTAAAGAAGGGCGTATCTTACTTGCGGGAGATGCAGCGCACATTATGCCAGTATGGCAGGGACAGGGTTATAACAGTGGAATGCGTGATGCGTTCAATTTATCTTGGAAACTGGCTATGGTCGTACAAGGTAAAGTAGATGCTAAAGTTCTAGATTCTTATCAAGAAGAGCGTCATGATCATGCCAAAGCGATGATTGATTTATCTGTTACAGCAGGCCATGTGCTAGCTCCCCCTAAAAAATGGCAAGGTACTGCGCGTGATGCTATTTCATATGTTCTAAATTACATTAAACCAGTTAAACAATATTTGTTGGAAATGCGCTTTAAGCCAATGCCCCAATATAAATCTGGTATTTTGGTTGGACAGGTCAATAAGACATCACCAATCGGTAAAATGTTTATTCAACCTAAAATGCAAGATAGCACAGGTCAGGTGAAATTACTGGATGATTTTATTGGTCAAGGCTTTGCTATTATTGCTTGGGGAGTAGATCCGACTTGGGGACTCACACCAACAAGTATTCAAAAATGGAAAGCCTTGGGTGTGAAATTTATTAAAGTCGTTCCACCTGAACAATTGAAAACTGATGCTCATGATGATGAAATATTGACACTTGGGGATACAGAGCATGCGATTCGTGCGTGGTTTGGTCGCACTCAATATTCGATGGCATTTTTAAGACCAGATAAATTTGTCGCGGGCTTAAGTATTCCTCAGACGAGCGAAGAGCTCAGCCAAAAACTATTTGATAAACTTGGCGTTTAATCAAAAAGTTTAAGACTAATCTAAAAGAAAACCTGCAAATTTGCAGGTTTTTTATTTTTAAAATAGCGTTCAAATTTTTAAAAAATATGACAATGAAAGTGTTGGCTTAGAATATTTTTGACAGTTTGCAAATGCTTACTTTGATCTTGTTTTCTGAAACTCAAATATAAGCTGATATTCGGTAAATCGATTTCAGTTGATTTAATTAAGACATTTTCACTGAGCAAGCTTTCAACATATTTTGGAACAATGGTCCAACCGACTTGCATCGCTACAAGATTAATATTCATTAAAATGTTACTCGAGTATTGAGCAACTTGAATAGATGTATTTAGAGCTTCAAAAATGTTTTGAATTTTTTGGAATAAGATCGGTGAGGCAGTTTCCTCGCTCATGATAAATTTTTGGGCAATTAAATCCTGTTTTGAAATACAGTCTAAATGCGCATGGGCTGAATGACGAGGAATCAGCAAGATCAGAGGCTCACTGAACAATTCGATAGAGGTAATATGCTCATCATCGATACATTGGCGAGTGAATGCGACATCAATTTTTTGATCACGAAGTGCTTGGATTTGATGTACACAGCTCAAACTATGAAATTGAATATCTAAATCAGGCTGTTGTACACGAATAATAGGCATGACATAGGGAAAAATTTTCATTTCTGCCACAGGTAAAAAGCCAATATTTAATTTATTTCTCTTGGTATTCGCCATGATTTGAATCTTGTGTTTGGCATCTTGAGCAAGTTTCAAGATATGACGTGCATCTTTTAAAAAAGTTTCTCCTTCCTCTGTGAGCGATAAGCTTCTGCTTTTACGAATCAGCAGGGATGTACCTAACTCCGCTTCAAGATCTTTAATTTGCTGACTTAAAGAGGGCTGCGCTATAAAGAGTTTTTCTGCAGCACGCGTAAAATTAAGTTCTTCGGCAACTGAGACGAAATATTTCAAATGTCGAAGTTCCATGCGTACCGATCCTTAATCGCCATAATAAATGAGGTTGATTATACGTTTGAATTGCTAGAACTTCAGCGTGATTCACGTTTAAAGCTAATTTAAGAAGAAAAAAACCGACCCATATTGAAATGAAATATGGGTCGGTTTTTATCAAGTAAAGTATTAAATGATTGAGAAGATCAAGCTAATGAATCCAATAAAGGATACGCCCAAAATGATTTTTTTTATTTGTGACTCAAAATAGGTCAGACAAAGTGCAACAAAAAGCGCAGCGAATGTCAGTACACCAACCCAATAACTCATCATATTACTGACTTGTCCTTTGCTCATGCAGAGGATAAGCCCTAACGACAGGAATCCCCATCCAACCATTGAGGCTATTTTCTGGTGTTTAATACTCAATGTTTGACCAAAAATTTGTTTTTGATGCTTTTGCATTGCACTGGCTAAACCTATAAAACCTAAAGTACAAACTGCCCAAATGAGGAGAAAAAAGCTCATGGTGATTACCCCTCTACCTTAGGTAAAACTTGACTCTTTTTTAATGGAGTTCCTTGATGATTTTGAACTTTGTAAAGTGCAAAATAAAAAACCACTGCTAAAACTATCATCGCCAGATCGAACGAAGCGATAACCCATTGACCGTGAGCTATAGAACGCCATAAAGGTTGACCACCTGTGATAAAGTTTACAAATGGAAGTAAAGCGAAAAGCAGAGTAGCGAGACCCAGTAATTCAAGCCAAGCTTGGCGATGGGTGCGAAAAACAGCATAAACAAGTGTGAAGAGCCACACAATAAAGAATGTACGGATTTCCCAGTTTAAACGCATTTCCATATCGGCAGGGATAAAACGGTTTGCATAAAAATAAGCTGCACAAGCAATTGGTAAGCCGATAATCGCAGCGATGTTGGTAATCTCGACCGTACGATACCCAAAGGATTTATAACCTTGTTTCGCTTGTTGAGGTGCACGTTTGACGCACCATAAAATTAATCCTGTTGCGACCATTAGCGTGCCAACGATACCAGAAAAAAAGAGTATCCAACGTAAGGCTAAATCAACTCCTCGTGCTTCATGTAGAACAGTGACAACATTGTAAATGCTATTGGGAATAGAAGGATTTTTGAGTTGAGCGGAATCATCTGTAATGTTTTGACCTGTCACACCATTGAAGTCTAAAGTTTCATATACGCCACGATGAGCGATACTTGCGCCGTGTAAAGCACGTAACTCAATGGTCGCCTTAGATGTATTTGGTGCTTTAATCGTGATCGAACCAATCGGATTGTTTTTCCACTTCGCTTCAGCTTGAGTGAGGATCGGGGCAATATCTGTAAGTGGTGCAGGTTCAGCTTTACGATCTTGGTTTCGAGTACGTCGACCTTCACCTCGATTCTTTCTCTCACCATCCATGTTGTTAGCATGTTCATTTGATGCTGACTGCGTACCACGAGCCTCAATTTCTGTACGAGCATTCATCATTGAGCGCTCATTTCCTTGCGGTTGACCAGTACGAGTCTGACCTTCTGATTCTGCTGGATTTTGAATTAAGGATTTTCGTTGGTCTTGTAGAAAGGCGCCACGATTGTCATAAATTTGCTGTACCCCCCACGGCATGATGGTAAACAATAATAAAAGTAAACCACTAAAAGTGATCATGATATGAAAGGGAAGTGCGAATACAGCTGTTGCATTATGTGCGTCTAACCAAGAACGCTGTCCTTTACCTGTTCTAAAGGTAAAGAAATCTTTAAAGATTTTCTTATGGGTGATGATGCCACTAATAATTGCAACAAGCATAAACATAGTTGCTATGCCCACAATCCAACGTGACCATATACGTGGCATTCCGTATAATTCAAAATGGAAACGATACAGAAAACTACCACCACGGGTTTCACGTGCTTCTAATACTTCACCTGTGGCACTGTCAATCGTCACACGTTCACCACCGCGACGAGCATTGGGATCTTCTCCGACACTCCTGATATTCAGTGTGGTGTAATTTTGACGAGCATTGGGTAATTGAATTCCCCAGCTCCCTGCATCAGCATGATTATTCTGCAAATATTGCAGAGCCACTTGTGTCTGCTCAAGTTGAGTTTGGCTTGGAATCGATTGGTGATACTCGGGTTTCATCCATGTACTGATTTCTGCTTGGAAAAAACTCAAAGTACCAGTTACAAAGATGGCATACAGCAACCATCCTAGTATCAAACTAGCCCAAGTATGTAACCATGACATAGACTGGCGTGGGCCTTCAGCTTTGGCATCACTTCTCATGAATTAGTTCCCCATGATTTTATAGATGAGAAATAAAGCAAGGCTAGGTAAGACGATGCCCAATGTAGCTTTTCTGGTTTTGTGAACCATAAAAACCCAAATAAACGCTGTACACTGTAAACAGAAAGCAATGAGCGTTGCTGACATCGCTGCGCTAGATTGATATGTGCTAAATGTTTGTGCAATCACGATAGCAGAGAGGGATGCAAGCAAATAACCTCCAATACCCGCCAATAAAAAACGATAGAGCACCATCAGGCGATAACTGATAGAAACTGATTTAGTAGTCTTACGAGTTTTTTTTACTTGATTCCCAAGTGTTAACTCGCCTGGTAGTTCGAATTCTGTACTGTTCATAAAAGTAAGAAAGTGTGAGTGTATGTAATTATTGTAAGTGATAACAATTATTGTTTATCTTTAGAATTATAAATTTAGCATTTTAGAAATAAATTTTTAATTGAATTAGCTTGGGCATGTTAATTGCAGAGTTGTAGTTATTTTTTATCGATAGGTAAAATTTATGACGTATCAAGTTTTTTACTGCAAAGCTAATCCTGATGCTCAATTTGTGTTGTTCTCTTCAGGGTTAGGAGGGCATGGACATTTTTGGCATCCTCAATTAGATATATTGACTCGATTTTTTCATGTCATTACATATGATCAACAAGGATGTCATGCAGATGCTGCATTACTAGCACCAACTTATTCAATGACCGATATGGCAATACAAGTGATACAGATTTTAGAGGATCTAAAGATCGATGAATTCCATTTTATCGGTCATGCTTTAGGTGGGCATATTGGAGCGGAGTTAGCAGTTTTAATTCAAAATACAAAATTGGAAATGTTGAGTTTGACCAGTATTAATGCATGGGACTCACTAGATCCACATACGCTCAAATGTTTTGAAGCTCGAGAATCGTTATTACAAAATGCTGGTGCAGAGGCATATGTTAGAGCTCAAGCATTATTTCTTTATCCACCTGTATGGATCTCTGTTAATATCGATCAAATACAACAAGCAGAAAATAATCAACTCCGAAACTTTCCACCAAAAGAGAATGTACTGAGACGTCTGAAGGCTTTAAAGGAATTTAAAATAACAAATGAACATATCACCGCACTTCAACGAACTCCAATTCACTTGATTGCAAATCGTGATGATTTCTTGGTTCCAGTACATAAGACTCTTGATCTTCAGAAAAATTTTGTACATGCACAATGCTCAATTTTTGATGTAGGTGCACATGCTTCTACTGTGACTGAGCCAGATATCACTAATCAGGCACTTATTCAATTTCTTCGATCACTCTAGCATTTGAAACTTTTCAATTGCATATAAAAAACCACGATTGAGATCGTGGTTTTTTTAATTATTTTACCAAATGGTATTTTTTGGAACATCTTGTGCACTTTTTTATGACGTTATTTAGGAGTAATGGGTATTGGGATTATATGATTAATTTATCATAAGGTAAAATATAAAATTATTAAGTTATTGTAATATATAATAAAATAATAATTGGCACATCATTTGCTAAATATCTAATACAAGCTCTAAGGCTTAATCCTACTAAATCAAATTTAACTGATCGTTAAATTAGGAGTGTTAGATATGAAAATTGGTGTCTTTTGTCCGATCGGAAATAATGGCTGGTTACTCTCAGAAAATGCTCCTCAATACAAACCAAGTTTTGAGTTAAATAAAAAAATTGTCCAACGCGCAGAGCATTATGGTTTTGACTTTGCATTGTCTATGATCAAGCTGCGTGGTTTTGGGGGTAAAACTGAGTTTTGGGATCACAACTTAGAAACTTTTACGCTTATGGCGGGTCTTGCTGCAGTCACCAGCAAAATAAAAATTTATGCAACGGCTGCGACGCTAGTGATGCCGCCTGCCATAGTTGCACGCATGGCATCTACGATTGATTCAATTTCGAATGGTCGTTTCGGCCTAAATGTCGTCACAGGTTGGCAAGCGCCAGAATATACCCAAATGGGCATGTGGCCCGGTGATGAATATTTCGGAAAGCGTTACGAATACTTATCTGAATACGTACAAATTCTGCGTGAATTATGGGCAACAGGTAAATCTGATTTTAAAGGTGACCATTTCCAAATGGATGATTGCCGAGTTAGCCCACGCCCGCAAGCAGAGATGAAAATTATCTGCGCTGGTCAATCGGATACAGGTTTGGAATTTTCTGCTCAACACGCTGATTACAATTTTGTTTTTGGTAAAGGGCTTAATACACCAACAGCATATGCAGAAATCAACGATCGTTTAAAAGCAAAAACAGATATTACGGGTCGTGATATTCAAACCTACGTTTTGTTCATGATTATCGCTGCTGAAACAGACGAAGAAGCGATGGCGAAGTGGCAACATTACAACGATGGCGCTGATATTGAAGCGATCAACTGGTTAATGAATCAAGGCGGAAAAGATACTAAATCTGGTGCAGATACTAATATTCGTCAAATGGCTTCATCAGTATCACCAGTCAACATCAATATGGGGACGTTAGTGGGTTCTTACGAAACTATCGCAAAAATGCTAGATGAGATTAGCGAGGTAAAAGGAACTGAAGGCATTTTACTGACATTTGATGATTTTGTTAAAGGTGTTGAAAGTTTTGGACAACGGATTCAGCCGCTTATGAAATGTCGTGAACATGTTGTGGTTGAAGGAATGAGTTCAGAACCTGTGTTGGAGAAAATCGCATGAGTCATTTTGAAAATACCGTTGAAGCTGGATTTACTGCACAAGCGGGTACGGGTGTAAAACTCAAAGCCGAACCGGAAAATATTGTGCTTGCACCTGAGCAAACAGCATTAATCGTGATTGATATGCAAAATGCGTATACGTCAAAAGGTGGTTATTTAGATCTTGCTGGGTTTGATGTGTCGACGACAAAACCTGTGGTTGAAAATATTAAAAAGGCAGTTTCTGCAGCACATGATGCTGGTATTCAAGTGATCTATTTCAAAAACGGTTGGGATAATCAATATCGTGAAGCAGGTGGTATTGATTCACCAAACTTTCATAAATCAAATGCACTGAAGACCATGCGTAAGCGTCCTGAGCTACAAGGCAAATTGTTAGCAAAAGGGGATTGGGATTTTGAGTTGATTGATGAGTTGGTGCCAGCTCCTCAAGATATTGTGATTGAAAAGCCTCGTTATAGTGGATTCTTTAACACAGCGCTAGACAGCATGCTCAGAGTGCGTGGAATTCGTAATTTGGTTTTTGTTGGTATCGCGACTAATGTATGCGTTGAATCGACGCTCAGAGATGGCTTCTTTCTAGAATATTTTGGCGTGGCTTTAGACGATGCCTGTCATCAAGCAGGGCCAAAAGAAGCCCATGTCGCAAGTATGTACAACATAAAAACCTTCTTTGGATGGGTGTCGGATACAGAAAGTTTTGTCAGTAGTTTTGCAGGTCAACCAACACTCGCTGAAAGCGCATAAATATTTATAGATTCTAAAATTAGGAAATAAGTCATGTCAAAAGAAGTCATTATTCCAGTGGGTTCAGGTAAGCCACTCGCACCGTATTCGCCAGCAACTAAAGCAGACAACATTGTCTATGTTTCAGGCACTTTGCCTTTTGATGAAAACAACAATGTAGTTCATGTTGGAGACGTAGCAGCACAGACACGCCATGTCCTTGAAACAATAAAGAAGGTCATCGAAACTGCTGGCGGAACAATGTCAGACATTACTTTCAATCATATTTTTCTGACAGATTGGGCAAACTACGCTGCAATGAATGAAGTATATGCCGAATATTTTCCGAATGCAGAACCAGCTCGTTATTGTGTTCAAACAGGATTAGTCAAACCTGATGCACTCATCGAAATTGCTTCAATTGCTCATGTTTAATTTGAAAGCTTTCATCACCCTATTATGAGTCCCTCACTGACTGCTTAGGCGATGAGGGATGGAGAACACTATGAATGCAAATGTGCAATCAATCAATTTACCCGAGGCAGTGAGTGCCACACTCAACATTGACCAACAGGTTTTTAGACAAGGAATGTCGAATTTAGGTGCAGCTGTCAATGTCATTACTACAGCTGGTCTAGCAGGAAAAGCTGGCTTCACAGCTTCAGCTGTATGTAGTGTGACAGATACGCCACCAACATTGCTGGTATGTCTAAATCGATCAGCATCTGTATTTGAAACATTTAAAAGTAATCAGGTTTTGTGTGTCAATACTTTAAGCAGTAGTCAAAAGCATTTATCGAATGTGTTTGGGGGTAAAACTCCAATGGCAGAACGTTTCGAAAAGGGGGACTGGTCAACATTAGTCACAGGTGCACCTATTTTAGAAGGTGCGCTAGTGAGTTTTGATTGTGAAGTCGTACAAAGTTTATCGGTGGGTAGTCATGATGTTTTGTTCTGCCAAGTAAAGGGGATGAAACAGCAAGCAGGTGAAAAAGCCCTCATGTATTTTAACCGCGCATATTGCGAGCCAGTTCCAATGGTCTAAAACAGCATGCTTGATCAGGAGAAGGTCGATGAGCACAAAAGAAACATGGTTTCCAAAATTTAAACCTTTCCAAGGAAATCTAGACACGACCGCAGTTCAAGTAGATGAGTACTTGCCGCCAGTTAAAAGTATGGTATTGGGGCTGCAGCATGCATTTGCAATGTTTGGAGCAACAGTACTTGCCCCTTTACTGATGGGTTTCGATCCGAATCTTACAATGTTTATTACGGGTATTGGGACAATATTATTTTTCCTAATGACTGGGGGGCGTATGCCGAGCTATTTAGGTTCGAGCTTCGCTTTCATTGGAGCAGTCATTGCAGTCACTGGTTATACCGGTGTTGGCTTAAATCCAAACTTAGGCTTAGCACTTGGCGGTACCATTGCATGCGGTATTTTGTACGCCTTGATCGGTTTGATCGTGATGAAAACTGGCACAGCATGGATTGAAAAATTGATGCCACCAATTGTGACTGGAGCAATTGTGATGATCATTGGTTTGCATTTAGCGCCAGTGGCGATCAAAAGTGTCTCTGCTAATCAGTTTGATTCATGGATGGCTCTAATCACGATTATTTGTATTAGTGTAATCGCCGTATTTACTAAGGGCATGATCCGTAGATTGTTATTGCTCATTGGCTTAGTGGCTTCTTACTTTATTTATTTTTTACTCACCAATGTTTTGGGTTTTGGCACAGCGATCGATTTTACTAAAGTCAGTGAGGCAGCTTGGTTCGGTTTACCTACTTTTCATGCGCCAGTGTTTGAATTTAATGCCATGCTGCTTATTGCTCCCGTAGCGATCATCTTAGTTGCAGAGAATCTAGGACATTTCAAAGCGGTATCTGCAATGACTGGACGTAGTCTTTCACCATATATGGGACGAGGTTTCTTTGCAGATGGTGTATGTACGACCTTGTCTGCATCAGTCGGTGGAACAGGAATGACAACATATGCTGAGAACATTGGTGTGATGGCGGTAACCAAAATTTATGCGACCACCATATTTTTATTTGCTGGCGTATTTGCAATTTTGCTAGGTCTATCACCAAAATTTGGCGCGGTTATTAGTACGATTCCTGTCGCATTATTAGGGGGAGCTTCGATTGTTGTTTTCGGTCTGATTACAGTGGCCGGTGCTAAAATTTGGGTGGACAACCGCGTAGATTTTACCAAAAACAGTACTCTATTGATTGCTGCTGTCACCTTAATTATGGGGACAGGCAATTATAGTTTACAAATTGGCAATTTTGATTTGGGTGGAATAGGGACTGCAACATTAGCGGCTATTTTATTGAATCTTTTCTTAAATCGCGAAGATAAGAATGCGCAAATAGTAGAGCTCGAAAACAAAACGCATTCAACAGAAGCAACGGCACTCCCTAACACTCAAATTTAAGGTGAAATTAAAAATGAAAATTGCATTTATCGGTTTAGGTGCTATGGGATGGCACATGGCGAGCCATTTACCAAAACTAGGATTTGAAGTTTTGGTTTGGAACCGTAATTTTGAAAAAGCAGAAGCACATGCACAAACATTTGGTACTAAAGCGACCTCTGTCGATCAAGCAGTGAAAGCAGATTTTATTTTCAGTTGCTTACCCACCAGTGCAGATGTCGAACAGCTTATTGCTCAAAATCCTCCGGTCAAGGGGAGCGTATGGATCGACTGTACCAGTGGTGTACCTGTAAGTGCTTTAAAACTTGCAAATCAGTTGAAATTTAATGGTGTTGAATATTTAGATGCCCCCGTTTCTGGGCAAACTATAGGTGCTGAAAAAGGGACACTGACGGTAATGGTTGGGGGTGATTTCGATGCTTATAAGCGTGCAAAACCGATTATTCAGGCATTTGCAGGATTAATTGAATATGTCGGGGAGAGTGGTTCTGGATTTGCTGTTAAAGCGGTGAATAATACGTTGATGGCAACCCATCTATGGGCACTCGCAGAAGGATTGACGGTATTAAAGTCAAAAGGAGTAGATTTGAATAGTGCATTGAATTGTATTAATCATTCTAGTGGTAAAAGTTCAATGTCTGAAAATATTATGGCGCAACGTGTTCTGAGTCGTGCGTTTCCAAAAACCTTTGCGTTAGATCTTTTACAAAAGGATATAGGAATTGCGACTGATCTAATTCAAGAGCAAGCGTTGAATTTGCCAGCGATGCAACTTATACAAAATCAGTATATGCAAATTGAAAAAGTGAAAGCTCAAGATTCTGATTTTTCAGCTGTGGTTCAGGTGCTTGAACATCAATCTAAAATTGAATTAAGTTAAATCTAGCGTCCAAATACCTTAAATACCGCTTAATGTAGATTAAGCGGTTTATCTATGAATGCTCAATGAGATTAGCTTTGTTGATATTCATTAATGACTTCTAACGCGGCTCTAAATGCTTCTTGTGTAGCTGGAGCACCACAGTACGGCAAGCTGTGCAAAAGAACCTCTTGGATTTCCTCAACAGTTGCGCCGTTATTTAAAGCACCACGTACATGACCTTTAAGTTCTGTTGGGCTTTTTTGGGCTGTTAAAAATGCAATCGTGATTAACGAACGATACTTGCGTGGTAAAACGCCTTCACGTTGCCAAGTTGAACCCCATGCATGCTCATTAATCCAATCTTGAAGTGGTTGAGTAAATGGAACTGTATTGTCTTGTGCACGTTTGACAAAAGTTTCTCCCATCACTTCTGTACGAACTTTTAAACCATTTTCATAATCTTGTTTTGACATTTTTTTCCTCATAAAAAAAGCGCATCTTGAGATGCGCTATAGCATAAATATTAAGCTGGGATTTCAATCGCAATCGCAGTTGCTTCTCCACCACCAATGCAAAGTGCGGCAACACCTTTTGTTTTACCTAAGCGTTTTAATGCATGGATGAGAGTCAAAATAATTCGTGAACCTGATGACCCCAATGGATGTCCGAGTGCACAAGCTCCACCGTGGATATTCACTTTTTCAGGATCTAAATGAAAAGCATCGATCGCTGCCATGGTCACCATCGCAAACGCTTCATTAATTTCCCACAAATCCACGTCTTCAACAGTCCAGCCCGCTTTGTTTAATACTTTTTCTATTGCACCAACAGGTGCGATGGTAAATTCTGATGGGTGTTGAGAGTGCGTTGCGTAAGCTTTAATCGTTGCTAAAGTTGAAAGTCCCTTTGCTGTTGCGAGTTCAGCAGAAGTCACTAAAAATGCTGATGCACCATCACTAATTGAACTGGCATTGGCTGCAGTAATTGTACCGTCTTTAGCAAATGCTGGGCGTAGCGTAGGAATTTTATCAATTTTTGCTGTAAATGGATTTTCATCTTGGGCAACGATGACATCGCCTTTACGTGAACTTACTGTAACAGGGGTGATTTCATCTTTGAAATAATTATTTTGAATCGCATTCTGAGCACGAGTTAAGGAGCGAATCGCGAAATCGTCTTGTTGTTCACGTGTGTAGTTTTTCTTATCTGCCATTTCTTGAGCAAGAATACCCATTGAATAGCCAGTTTCAGCATCTTCCAAACCTTCTTGGAACATGTGATCAATCACTTTGCCATGTCCCATACGGTAACCTGCGCGTGCTTTGTCCATGAGATAAGGTGCATTCGACATGGATTCCATTCCGCCAGCGACAATAATATTTGCCGAGCCAGCTTTAATGGTATCTGCAGCTTGCATCACGGCTTTCATGCCAGACCCACAGATTTTATTGATCGTTGTTGCACCTACATGATCTGGTACACCTGCAATTCGCATCGCTTGACGAGCAGGACCTTGTTTTAATCCCGCAGGTAAAACACAGCCCATAATCACTTCATCTAGTTGGTCTGCAGCAAGCTTAGATTGGTCAAGTACGGCTTTAATGACTTCAGCACCAAGTTGCGGGGCTGTTAAGCTTGAAAGTCCTCCCTGAAAGCTACCCATAGCGGTACGGCTACCTGCAACTAATACGATTTCTTGACTCATAGCGTTGATCCTTGTCCTGTAGTTTATATGATTCAAATGCGTGTCAATTTCATATGTTCAAAATTTAATGACAGCTATTTTATTAGTTGTAATCACATTATCATAAAAAATGAATAAAGATTCATTATTTTGTTTTCATTTAATTTCGCTTATTTTGATGTTGTTTTCTATAACACCATAGTGGAATGAAATATAAAAAGTGGAATGAAAAATAAAAAACGACCCTTTAGGATCGTTTTTTCAGAAGCAATTGAGTGACTAGTATTGTGTAGATTTTGACAACACCTGAGCGTGAGGGTTCTCAAGTTCTAAACTCTGGTTAAGTTCAGTATCGAAAACATCGGTCAACATACTGTCAAAACGTTTAGCGTTATACGTAAGTAACTGATCAGCTTCAGCTTGAGTGATGAAATTCTCCTTAAGAGCAGATTCAATATGCTCTTCGAAAGTCAGACCTCTAAATTGGCCTTTAGATTCAGCCTTTTTAAACTTATTCCATAAATCCTCAATTTGAAACAACATTTGGAATGTAGACTCCATGCGTCCATTGACATCATCGGGATCAGTGCTATAGAAGACATGTTTTTTTAATTCATCGCGGAAAGCATTTTCCTGAAGAATTAGTTCACCTAATTTAAGTTTCAAGGCATCCGATGGTTGAGCAATAGGACGACCAAAAGGGAAACAAATGAGTTTGACTAAGCTTGCGGCGATTTTTACAGGGAAGTTATCAAAAAGACCATAGAAAGCTTCTTGAGATGCATATAATGCTTTCTCAAGTGCGAGTTTAGCATGCAGTTGTTCGGCTTCAGTACGTTGACCATTTTCATAAAATTTAAGAATTGCAGTCGCAATAAATAAATGTGAATGCATATCTGCTAATCGTCCAGACAGCATTTCTTTGCGTTTGATATCACCTGCAAGGAGGCCTAAGCACATATCTGCGACTAAGGCAAAATTAGCACTCAAACGATTAATGGTTTTGTAGTAAGGGCGACTGAAATCATCAGCCTTTACTGAGCCTTCTGTTGATCCGCCTATAAAACCATAAGCAAATGATTTAGCTGTTCGATTAAATGTATAACCCAAATGCTTATAAAGAATGTCATTAAAATCTTTTAATGCTGCATCTTTATTTTCGGCTTGTAAAAGTTGTAATTCTTCAAATAAATAGGGATGACAACGCATCGAACCTTGACCAAAAATCATCAGTGAACGACTCAGAATATTGGCACCCTCAACAGTAATCGAAACAGGGATCGCTTGGTACATGAGCGCCAAGAAGTTACGAGGACCCATTTGAATAGCACGCCCGCCCACAATGTCCATACTATGATTAACAATCTTACGCATGGTCTCAGTTGCGTAGTATTTTGCCATTGCAGTCATGACTGCAGGTTTACCCCCTTGGTTTAGGCCACAAGTCACTAGGTAACGGAATGCTTCAAGCATATAGGTATCGCTAGCGATATCACTTGAAACCTCTTGAACACCTTCGAATTTACCGACTGAAATTTTGAATTGTTGACGGACACGAGCAAAGGCACCGACATTTAAATAACACATTTCACCTGCAGCTGTTGATAGTGCTGGAAGAGAAATACCGCGGCCAACTGCCAGACATTCCATCAGCATACGCCAGCCTTTACCTGCATTTTCTACACCACCAATAATCCAATCCAGCGGAATGAAGACATCTTTACCATCCACGGTACCATTCATAAATGGTGAACCTGGATTATGGCGTGCTCCTACAATCACACCTTCATGATCAGCTGGTAATAGGGCACATGTGATTCCGTATTCAGTTTTGTTTTTATCACCTAGTAAACCTTCAGGGTCATATAATTTGAAAGCTAAGCCGACCACCGTAGCAACAGGGGCAAGTGTAATCCAACGTTTGGAAAAATTCATTTTTAGGCCAAGAACTTCTTGTCCTTCAAATTGACCATAACAAACCACACCTGTGTCAGGAATTGCACCTGCATCTGAACCTGCTTCAGGGCTTGTTAAACCAAAACAAGGAATTTCTTCACCTTTTGCTAAACCTGGTAAATAACGATTCTTTTGATCTTCAGTACCGTAGTGTAAGAGTAATTCTCCTGGACCTAAAGAGTTAGGCACCATACAACTGACAGCAGTGGTAAGTGAGCGCGAGGCAATCTTACTCATGATACGGCTTTGCGCAAATGAGCTGAATTGTTTACCGCCGTATTCTTTAGGGATAATTAAACCCAGAAAACCTTTGGATTTGATAAATGACCAGACTTCTTCAGGGAGGTCTTTACGATGATGGTGAATATCCCATTCATCCAGCATCTGGCAGAGCTGTTCGACTTCATGATCGATAAATGATTGTTCTTCTTCAGACAGTGTGGGGTACGGATACTGATCAAATTTCTTCCAGTCTGGTGCCCCCATAAATAATTCTTTTTCCCACCAACTGGTTCCTGCATCTAATGCTTCACGCTCGGTACTACTCATTGTTGGCATTGCATTGGCTAGAGCTTTATAGGCAGGTTGTGTAATAAATTTCATCCTTAACGCATCAATACTGACAATCAATGAAATTAGGATAAAAGGAATACCGAGTATCAGCGACCAAGGGCTGATCAACGCGACTAAAATAGATACGACTGTGAGTGTGATAGCCCCAGAAGTTCTTGAGAATTCGAAATAAAAAATAGCCCAGAGTGTTATAAATAAAATAATTAAACTGAGTATAAAAAACATTATGAACTGCTCCATTTATGATTTGGTCATGGAGCCAATACCCACAGTAAATTTAATCAAAGCACAAACATCAGATCTACAGCGATATTGGATCATGAAATGTGAAACGAAAGCGTTGAGTTCTAAAACGGACGCATATTAATACTTATATTGGATAAGATTGTTTGAAAAATATTCAAAATTCAAGCTGAAGAGAGATAAGAAATGTGTCAATAAGTAATTGAGAATTATAAAAACCACAAACAAAAAAGCCCTCATACGAGGGCTTTAAAGTAAGAAGAATTATGCTTCGATTGTTTGAACAGTAATTTTCTTTGCAGGATCAGCTTTACGACGAACTGCTGGTACTGGTTCGCCATAGTATTGACGATCAGCAAAATAACTTGAACGTACCATTGGTGCAGCCCAAATATTTTTAAAGCCTAATTTTTGCCCATGTGCTGTATAGCGTTCGAACTCTTCAGGTGTGACGAAGCGATCAATTGGTGCATGTTCTTTCGATGGTTGTAAATATTGACCAATTGTTACGTAGTCAACATCGTGTGCTTTGAGGTCATCAAGAAGTGCGAGAACTTCTTCTTCAGTTTCGCCAATACCTACCATCAAGCCACATTTAGTTGGAATATCTGGGCAGTATTCTTTAAACATTTTAAGAAGATTTAAGGAATGTTGATAGTCTGAACCTGGACGCATTGCTTTGTATAAACGTGGTACGGTTTCAATGTTGTGGTTAAACACATCTGGAGGACATTCCGTCATGATGCGTAATGCAACATCCATACGACCACGGAAATCGGGTACTAAAATTTCCAATAATGTATTAGGACTTAAAGCACGCGCTTCTTTAATACAATCAACAAAGTGTTGCGCTCCACCATCGAGTAGATCATCACGGTCTACAGATGTTATAACAGCGTATTTCAAACCTAAGTTTGCAATTGTCTCAGCCATGTGGCGTGGTTCATCTGGGTCTAATGCATTCGGACGACCATGTGCCACATCACAAAATGGGCAACGACGTGTACAAATGTCACCCATAATCATGAAAGTTGCTGTACCACCACCAAAACATTCAGGAAGATTTGGACATGCAGCTTCTTCACACACTGTATGTAATTTTTGTTCACGTAAAGTTGATTTAATGCGTTGAACCTCTTCTGGTGCAGCCATTTTGACGCGAATCCAGTCTGGTTTACGAGGTGCTTCAACCGTAGGAATCACTTTTACAGGAATACGTGCAACTTTCTCAGCGCCACGAAGTTTTTCACCCTGTACTGGTTTACGGTTTTCTGACATATTCAACGATTCCACTAATGTGTGACGGGAGGAAATATTAAAAATAGGTCTCTTATTATAGCGAATTTATGCATAAATTGGGCAAAAACGATATTCATAAAATAAATGTGGCTATCAAGCAATATATGGTATTGAAATACAGCAAATGTATGCATTTTCAGTCATAATATAAGTTAGATAAATGAAGAGATAATTGTATAGGAGCATTGAATGCCGCGTAAGAAAGAGGTCGTGAGTGGAACCTTTGTCAAATATGATGCAGTCGTTTTAGGTTCAGGCCCTGCTGGTGAAGGTGCGGCAATGAAACTTGCCAAATCAGGCAAGCGCGTTGCAGTAGTTGATATGCGTGAACAACTTGGTGGTAACTGTACGCATGTAGGAACCATTCCAAGTAAAGCTTTACGTCAAACGGTTTCTAGCATTATCCGTTATCAACGTGATCCAATGTTCCAAAAAGTGGGTGATTGGAAACAATTCACCATGAAGCAAGTGCTTCGTAATGCGCATAAAGTGATCCAACAGCAAGTGGATACACACTCGCGTTTTTATGACCGTAACCGCATTGATATTTTCCACGGTCGTGCTTATATCCAAGATCAAAATACGGTGGTGATTTTCACGCCTGAAGGTGTGAAAGAAACGATTATTTTTAAACAGTTGGTGATTGCGACAGGTAGTCGTCCATATCGTCCTTCAATTTTAGATTTTAATCACCCACGTGTGTTTGATTCTGACAAAATCTTAGATCTAGATTTTTCAATTCAAAAAATCATTATTTATGGCGCTGGTGTCATTGGCTGTGAATATGCATCTATCTTTATTGGCTTAGATCACAAAGTTGATTTGATTAATACTCAGCATAAATTATTGAGCTATTTAGATGACGAAATTGCAGATGCATTGTCATATCACTTACGTGAACAAGGTGTATTGATTCGCCACAATGAGCAGATTGATCACTTAGAAACATTTGATGACCATGTGGTGTTGCATCTTGAAAGCGGCAAGAAAATTAAAGCTGATGCAATTCTATGGTGTAATGGTCGATCTGGTAATACAGATGGTCTGGGTTTGGAAAATGTTGGAATCAAACCAAACAGTCGCGGACAACTATCAGTGAACGAGCAGTATCAAACTGAAGTTGAAAATATTTATGCTGCGGGTGACGTAATTGGTTGGCCGTCTCTAGCTTCAGCTGCATATGACCAAGGTCGTTGTGCTGGCGCGATTATGAGTGGTGAACAAGGTATCCAACCCGTGGTTGATATTCCTACTGGTATTTATACCATTCCAGAGATTTCATCAATTGGTAAAACTGAGCAGGAATTAACTGAAGAAAAAATTCCTTATGAAGTTGGTCAGGCGTCTTTCCGTCACCTTGCTCGTGCACAAATCACGGGGGATACAGTGGGTGAGTTAAAGATTTTATTCCATCGCGAAACCTTAGAAATTTTAGGTGTGCATTGCTTCGGTAATAATGCTTCTGAAATTATCCATATTGGTCAAGCCGTGATGAATAGCCCGAACAACACGATCAAGTATTTTGTTGAGACAACATTTAACTACCCAACGATGGCTGAAGCTTATCGCGTAGCAACATTAAACGGGATGAATCGCTTGTTCTAAGGCGACTTGATGACAAAAAACTCGCAAGTTCAGGCTTGCGAGTTTTTTTATTTTTGCATTTAAGTTTGATCTTTAAATTACAAAATACAATAAAGCTCCATAGCTAACAAAGCTCGCTAATAAAGAGATGATGACAGGGATTTTTGATCTCAGTAAAAGAATGACAATGCCGATAAAAATAAAATCATAAATCGAATGTAGATGTTTTTCAGCCATTTGAGCAATTAAACAGAGTAATAATCCGATGACCGCTGCATTAATAGCAGCGACGGCTGCTGCAATCTTTTTGTTTTTGACCCATTTTGACCAGTAAGGGAGCGTGCCGAAAATAAGCAGAAATGAGGGCAGGAAAATTATACTGGTTGCAATCGCAGCGTTAAGTAAAGGCGATGCGGTAAATCCTAAATATGTGCCAACGTATCCTGCAAAGCTAAATAAAGGGCCTGGAATAAGTTGAGCAAATGCATAGCCTAAGTCAAATTGTTCCGCAGTGATGTGTTGAGTAAGCACAAAATCTTCATACATGAGTGGCAGGATGATATGACCGCCTCCAAAAACCATTGAAGCAGTGTGATAAAAGCTTTCTAGATTGCTAAGCAAGCTTGATGAATAGATAAATTGCAACGCAGGAAAAATAATAAATAAAGCTATAAACAGGATGAGCCAGAGATAATGATACTTTTGATATGCCTGAGTTGTTTTGATGTGCGGTGATGGCTGAGATTTTCCTTTTTTTGTAAATGCTAAGCCAATGAATCCAGCCACTAAAATTAAGAAAATTTGACTATAGCTCCACTGCGCAAAATAAATAAAAAAAGCAGAACTCAACATCAGGACATACTGCCAAATTTCAGTACAGAAGCTTTTGAACATTTGTAAAAAAGCCCAAATGACGACGGCTAATACAATCAAATGGATGACGTGAAATAGTTCAAGAGGTATATCGGAAAAAACATATTGACCAAAAATAGCAAATGAAGTCATTAGAATGAAGGCAGGTAATGTAAATCCTAACCAAGCAATAAAGCCCCCCCAATATCCTTTGGATAAATATCCTATCGATAACCCCACTTGACTACTGGTCGGACCTGGCAACAATTGCGCTAATGCGACCAATTGTCCATATTCATGAGAGCTTAACCATTTGAGTTGATCAACAAAAGTGCGATGAAATAACACCAAATGCGCTGCAGGACCACCAAATGAAATACATCCTAATTTAAGAAAAATAAAAAATAGTGCTGATAAGCTAACTTTAGGAAAATTATCTGATTTCATTTAGTAATCGTACGATGTTTTTGAACTAAGTCTAATAGGCGATTATGACAGGTATTTGAAATGAATGAAGGAGTGATGAGCAGTAAGCCTTATCATCAAAACGATAAGGCTTGTGGGTGTTAAATTAAGCAAAATTTCCATTTCTGAAATCATCAAATGCTTGCACGATTTCTTCCTGAGTATTCATGACGAAAGGACCGTGGGCAACAATGGGTTCATTCAATGGTTCACCACTTAAGCAAAGAATTTTCGCCGTACGATGAGCAAATATTTCTACCCCTGTTGATGTTGGATCAAGATAAAGCGTTTGCATGGCTGTATAGATCTGACCAGCAATCTCAATTTCTCCATCAAGGATGAAAATCAGGTGATTCCAGTTTGGCATAAGGTTTAATGGAAGGCGTGCTCCATGATTAAGTCTAATGTCGTAAACATTCATGTTGCTAAATGTTTGAGCTGGTCCTTGATAAACAGTTGAGCCGATTTGATATTGACCAGCAATAACACGAATCTTGGTTTGCTCATCGTGAGATAAAACTTCAGGAATATTTTGCTCAGTCAATTCCTGATATCTCGGCTCAGTCATCTTGGCATGCTCTGGTAGATTTACCCAAAGTTGAACCATATCCAAAACTCCGCCAGTTTTTGCAAAAGCTTCCGAATGGTGTTCTTCATGCAGAATACCTTTACCTGCGGTCATCCATTGCACTTCGTTTGGACCAATTTTTCCATGAGTGCCTTTTGAGTCACGATGCTCCAATTCGCCGTCATAGACAATCGTCACCGTTTCAAAGCCACGGTGGGGGTGTAAACCAACACCGCGTTGGTGGTGACTTGGAGAAAATCGATATTGACCTGTATAACCCATTACCAAGAATGGGCTGGTATGATTTCCTATTTCATGCATGGGTAACATGGAGTTTGTTGGAAAACCATCACCCACCCATGTGCTTCGATCGCTGGTATAAACTTTCTGAACTTGTGTCATTTGTATTCCTCTATATATCGTTCTAATCATGATATTGAGGTATATTGATGAGATTACAGGGCGATTCTCTCAACAGATAATTCCAAAAATGAAACAATTATGCAAAATTTAAATGATTACTACTATTTTGTGCAAGTCGTTAAATATCAAGGTTTTACTAAGGCTAGTGAAGCTTTAGGTATTACAAAATCTAAGTTGTCTCGTCATATTTCAGATTTGGAAAACCGTTTACACGTAAGATTATTGCAACGAAATACACGAAAGTTTGCCGTAACCGCAGTTGGTCAAGAATTTTTTGAATATTGTATTAAGATTTTGGATCAAGTGGAGGCGGCAGAAAATTTTGTAGAGCAAAGTTTGTCGAGCGAGCCTTCAGGTTTAATTCGAATCTCGTGTCCAATTGGTTTGGTCGAGTTTCCATTGGGGAATATGATTGCTAAATTCATGCAACATTACCCACGTGTTCAAGTTCATCTGGTCGCAACAAATCGTAAAATTGATCTCATAGAAGAGGGGATTGATCTGGCTGTTAGGGTGAGAAATTTACCACTTGAAGATAGCGACTTGATTGTACGAGAGCTTGATGCTTGGCAACATGTTTTAGTGGCAACGCCTAAATTAATTAAACAGATTCATGAGCCTATCCATTTAGATAACCTTGAACAACTTCCGAGTATAGGTTTTCATGTCCCAAAATCGATTTGGAGATTTCAATCCAAATTTGACACAGTTAATAAGTTTCAAGAAGTAGAATTCTTTCCAAGACTCAAAACTGATAATTTTGCTGCCATGAAATCTGCAGTGTTGAACAGTGTTGGAATAGCATCATTACCTAGAGTGTTTGTTTATGAAGAGCTTAATCAAGGCACTCTTGTAGAATTAGTCCCTGAATGGGAGTTGCCACGTGGCGTTATTCATGTTGCCTATACATCACGACAAGGCATGATGCCTGCCGTGAGATGTTTATTAGATTATTTGATTGAGGAATTTAAAAAACTGAGCTGTCAAAACCATGAAATTATATGAATTAATGTGCGCAAAAAGCTTGATTAAAATATGTAAATAAATCAGGAGTGTTCATCCACAAAGTAATCGATAGACTAAGCAGAAGGATGACTCCGATGAATATGCTGATGTTGAGCAGATTGAAGCGATTAGTCATTGACGACATTCTCCTCATTAACAAATAAATGAATGAATACACCGAAGATACTGAGCGCAATACACATCATCCAAATAATATTGTAATTGCCTGTCATATCATGATTTAAGCCACCCAACCATCCTCCAAAAAATGAACCGACTTGGTGAGTAAAAAATACAATTCCACTTAGCATGGTGAGATACTTAACTCCAAACATATTCGCAACAATACCATTGGTAAGGGGAACGGTTGATAACCATAACAACCCCATAATGATGGCAAAACTATAAATCGTAAAGATCGAGAGTGGCAATGCGAGGAATAAAATGATGGCAATGCCACGTAGTCCATATAACCACATGAGCAATTTAGGTTTGGAATATTTATCACCCAGCCAACCAGCTGTGTAAGTTCCAACAATATTAAATAGCCCAACCAAGGCTAAAAACATAGTACCAGTGGTGGTGCTGAAACCATGGTCAGTTAAATAACCCGGCAAATGAATGCCCAAAAACACGACTTGAAATCCACAAACTAAAAATCCTAATGCTAACCAGATAAAAGGTTTGTGGTTTTTAGCAACAATGAGTATTTGTTTAAAACTTAAAGAAGGTTTAGAAATCGCATCAACTGCTTGAGGCGCTTGATACATTGGAGCTTTTAGCATCCAAGCCAAGGGTACAATTAATGCAATTAAAATCGCTGTGATGAGTAGCGCCGATGACCAACCAAAATTTTGTAAGAGTAAAAGTGTGGTTGGCAACATAATAAATTGCCCAAAAGAGCCTGCTGCGCTGGCAATACCCATAGCCATACTACGTCGACTTGGGTGCGCTGCACGTCCGACAGCAGAGAGCAAAACAGAAAATGAAGTAGCTGATAAAGCCAAACCAATGATTAGACCTAGACTAAGATTGATGAGAAGCCCTGTTGAGCTAAATGCCATCATCACAAGTCCAATCGCATATAAAGCGCCGCCTACGGCAACGACTTTTTTACTCCCATATTTATCTGCTAGCGCTCCCGTAAAGGGTTGAACAGCACCCCATAATAAATTTTGAAAGGCAATTGCTAAACTGAAAACTTGATGATTCCAATTAAACTCATGACTCATTGGAACTAAATACAAGCCAAATCCATGTCTGACACCTAAGGAGAGTGCCAAAATAAAAGCACTCCCAATGAGCATAAAGATGAGGGGTTTTGAAAATTTGGTTTCTGACATGGTCAATCCGCTTAGCATTTTTTGTAATTTTAAAAGATCAGTAGCATCATGACGACAGAATAAAAATTTATCAATCAATAAAATTTAGTTATTAGAATGAATAAAGCGGCACTTGGCCGCTTTATGAAGACTGATGGAAATTAGAATCGATAACCAATACCGGCATATCCCAGAATCGGATTAATTTCGATATCTGATTTTGCATTGATTAATTCACCAAGTTCAGCATCGTTTACGGTAATTGTTGTTTCACCTTTAAGATGCGCATAGGAAATTGATCCGACTGCAAACCAACGATCATTGAAATCATACGTAAAACCAGCAGTAGCTACAGGGGCGAAAGCATCTTTAGCTTCAAGTTTAACTTTAGGATTCGCTGTACTTTCAATTCCATCAAGTGCTTTCCCAGCTTCACCTAATTTGATGTTCGCAATTTTATGACCTGCAGCGACTAGATCAGCTTCAAGGTTGGAGTTCATTTCCAATTCATTGAAGTATGCATACATCAAACCAAGTCCTACATATGGTCTAAATTTATTTACGCCTGTTTTGCCAAAATGATATTGGAATTCGAATGCTGGCGTCCATGCACGAGCTTCTGCAACCTTACCATGACCTGATAAATCAGTAATGAAGATGTCATCTTTTAAAGGCAAATCGTTTAGAATTGCACCAATCCCTGTCGGGGTAGCGATGCCTGAAAGTGGAGCATAAATTTGTCCTTTCCCCTGAATGTCGACTTTAGGTGGAATTCCAGCTTTCACTTCAAATGAAATATTGTCGGTGAAAAAATAGTTGGTCATGATTCCGAGTGTTGTGACATCATCTGCTTCAAGTCCAGTGCCTTTAGCTTCCCAGTTGTTTAATCCGTTGATTACTGCTTCACCAGAGGTATTTTCACGTAAATAGGTCTTGCCATCTTCTTTGTAGCTAATGAGATTTAAAACATCTGCAGCTACAGCAGTTTCGAGTAATTGCTTTTTAATTGCAGTTCCAGGAACGCTATCGTCAATGGCATTCAATACAGAATCGACTTGCACATTTCCAACCTTCGTTTTTTCACCCTCAGCTACAGCAGTGTTAATATTAATTGGTTGAGCTTTACCCTGAGGCATTACATGTAATGCACCCACTGACACAGAAAAACGTTTAAAGCCGTCGCCATCTTTTAAACTAAAATAAGGTGAATCTGCATAACTGAAGACTGGAAAACTTAAAGCACTGATGGATGCAACTAAGTAAGCTAGTTTTTTTTTCATTATGGAACTCCATGTCCAAAACTGTAAATAAAGAGTGATTATTTTTGTATTTTTATTATCAAATTTATTTTTAGACACATTGTAGTAATAATTTGCCAATTGTGTTTGGTTTTTGTTTGATTACAAAAAAAAGAGGCAATTGCCTCTTTTCTTACTCTATGCGTTAGAAACGCATGCCAAACCCAGCATAGCCCAATATCGGGTTAATCTCGATATCAGCTTTTGAGTTGATTAACTCTTGTCCAGTATTTTCATTGACGACTGTGATCTTCGTTTCATTCTGCAAGTGGGCGTAACTAATAGATGCTACTGCATACCATGTATCATTAAAGTCGTAGGTGAATCCAACTGTAGCTATAGGTGCAAAAACATCAGTTGCTTCTAAATTAACTTTCATTTTTCCATTGGTATCTTTCTTATCGAGTGCTGCACCAGCATTTTGATTAATAATATTTTGGATCATATGCCCAGCGGCGACTAAATCTTTTTCAATACCTGGATCCATTTTTAGCTCATTAAAATAAGCGTACATTAATCCAACGCCAACGTAAGGGCGGAATTTATTAATCCCGGTCTCACCAAAACGATATTGTAATTCAAAAGCAGGGGTCCATGCTCTAGCTTCAGCAGCTTTTGAAGATTGTTCTAGATTAGTAATATGAATATTATTTTTGAGGTCTAAGTTCCCCGCAATTCCACCTAACGGTGCTGCAGTAGCTGAGAAGGGGGCTTTAATATTTCCAATACCTTTGATATCCACTTTAGGTGGAATTCCACCTTTTATTTCCACAGACAAATTATCTGTAAAGTGATAACTGCTCATGATGCCAACTGTTGTAACTTTATCAGCCTCCAAGCCCGTATTCGGATTATCCCATTCAGCTAATCCATTAATATAGGATTTTCCACTAATAGCCCCTGAGACATTACCTTGAAAAGCAGAAATTAATTTAACAATACCTTCTACTAAATAATTTGGTTTACGATCTGGGTCAAGGTTATCGATTACAGTGGAAGCATTAATGTCCCCAACTTTAGATTCATAATTGTCATTTATGACTGTTTTGACATTAAAAGGTTGGGCCTTACCTTGCGGCATTACATGTAATGCACCCACTGAAATTGAAAAACGCTTAAACCCCTCATCAGAAAGGCTGAAATATCCTGACTCCGCATAACTCAGAGTAGATAAGAATGAACTTGCGAATAATGTAGGAACTAAAAACTTCTTCATTGTTTGAAGGACTCCATGTCCAATTTTTAGTTCATTTTATATTCATTAAATCATCTAAATGCAAAGCAGTTTGTTCACTTGAAATCAAATTTATTATCCTAATTTACAATTGTTAAATTATTGAAAAATATGATATAAGTTAGATTTTAAAATGTATACTAATTGTCTTATTTTTCCTTTGTTAGTGATGGATTGGGCATATTGGGGTGTGGCTTCAATATGCCTCAAGTGTTTTAGAAGCGATAGCCTACACCAGCATAACCAATGATCGGGTTTACTTCTAAATCAACTTCCGATGAAAATAATGTTCCGAGTTTATCATCGTTGACTTCAATTGTGGTTTTACCTGTTAGATGTGCATAACTAATAGATGCAACTGCAAACCAGTTTTGATTGAAGTCGTAAGTAAACCCAAGCGTGGCTATTGGCGCGAAACTTAGGTCGGCTTCAAGTTTAACCTTGGGATTTGCTGTACTTTTTTTACCTTTAATTAATGCATCGCCACCGCGTCCATTTTTCATATTGGCAATCATGTGACCTGAATCAATTAAGTCTTTTTCAAGGCTTGGATTCAATTCTAATTCATTGAAGTATGCGACCATAAGTCCAAGCCCAACATAGGGTCTAAATTTATTGATCCCAGTCTGTCCAAAATGGTACTGCAATTCCCACATTGGAGTCCATGCACGTGCTGTCGCAATAGAATTTCCATGACTTTCAAGATCTGTAATTGGCAGATCATTCTTAAGATAGATTGTTGGTAAAGGTATACCTAAAAGTGTTGAATTTGCTTCGGCTGTAAATGGTGCTGTAATCTTACCTTTACCTTGAATATCTACTTTTGGGGGGAACCCAGCTTTACTCTCGAATGAGATCTTATCGTTGAAATGGTAATTGATCATGATGCCAAGTGTTGTAACATCATCTGCAGTCATTCCAGAACCATCCATACTCCAACTTTCAATGCCGCTTACAGTTGAAGTTCCACTTTGACTGGCTGGATAAGTATCACTAAAAGCATCAACGATCTTCAAAAGCGCTTGCATACTTTGATTTTCTTTTTCTTTATCAGGATCTAAGTTCTCAAAAACTGTAGAAAGCGTAATATCACCATTTTTTGCAACTTCACCATTTTTTACTGCTGTACGAATTTTAGGTGCCTTGGCTTTACCTTGAGGCATAACATGTAATGGTCCGACTGAAATTGAATATCGTTTAAACCCTTCAGTTTCATCCAGATTAAAAAATGATGATTCTGCATAAATAGTTGTAGATGCAAAAACAATAGGTACGACCATGCACCAGAATGCTTTTTTCGTCATTTTGGACTCCCTGTCCGATTTTGTTGCTAGTTGTTGTTTTACATTCTTTAAGTGTTATATAAACATAAAATGAATCAGTTTGAAAAGCGTTTTTACTCATTTTTGTGATAAAAAATTTTTAAAAATCATGAATTTAAATTTTAAAAATCCAACATTTGTTAGGTTTGTTTGTTAATTTATTTCTTATTGAGTGACTTAGCAAAATAAAAAGTCAGATCAATTTAAATTGGTCTGACTTTTTTAACTTTATTAATTAACTAAAATTATTGAAATCGGGATAAATCCTCTTCAGGGCGAGCAGTTAATACCTCGACACCTGTTTTAGTGACTAAAACAGTATGTTCATATTGCGCAGATAATTTATGATCTTTCGTTACAACTGTCCATTTATCACCAAGAAGTTTAGTTTGCCATACACCAGCATTGACCATTGGTTCAATTGTAAATGTCATACCTTCTTCTAAAACCATGCCTGAATTTGGTTGACCGTAATGAAGCACTTGAGGTTCATCATGGAAAACAGTGCCAATACCATGACCACAATATTCACGAACGACACTGAAACGCTCTGACTCAACATATTTTTGAATCGCATGACCAATATCACCGATCGTCGAACCAGGTTTTACCGTAGCAATACCACGATACATTGCTTCTTGTGCAACTTTGCATAAGCGATCTGCAAGAATAGAAGTCTCGCCACCCACGATGTACATCATGTTGGTATCACCATGAAATCCATCTTTAATCACTGTGACATCAATATTCAAGATGTCACCTTTCTTTAAGATTTTGTTTTCAGAGGGAATACCGTGGCAAACCACATGGTTTACTGATGTGCAAATCGTATGCTGGAATGCAGGACGGCCAGGCGCAGCACCATAGCCTAGGCAAGCAGGAATGGCATCTTGTTTATTCACAATATAATCATGACAAATCGTATCCAATTCTAGTGTACTCACACCAGGCTTGATATGCGGTTTGATCATATCCAAAACTTCTGCCGCTAGTCGTCCCGCCACACGCATCTTTTCGATATCTTCAGCAGATTTAATTAAACGACGTGGTGCTTCATAAGTACTGTTCATGATCTTTAAAAACTTTTGGAAATTTGTGTGTGACTATGGTATAAATAGCCGCCCAATTTATCAAATGCTTTTCGTGAATAGATTCACTTAATCGGATGATATGTTGGTTAATAAAATCCGCACATATGTCGACACATTACTCTGGGTGCCCGTAAGGGTGGAGAATGCGGACATATGGAGGCCTAACCCAAACTTTTAAGGTAAAGAAAATGGCAGATTACAACGTAAGCATGCGCGACCTTCTTCAAGCTGGTGCGCACTTCGGTCACCAAACTCGCTTCTGGAACCCAAAAATGCGTCAATACATTTTTGGTGCGCGTAACAAAATTCACATCATCAACCTTGAGCACACTGTTCCTGCGTTAAATGATGCATTGAACTTTGTTAACAACCTAGCAAGCAAAAAGAACAAAGTATTGTTCGTTGGTACTAAACGTGCTGCTTCTAACATCATCCGTGAACAAGCTCAACGTGCTGGTCAACCATATGTAGATCACCGTTGGTTAGGTGGTATGTTGACGAACTGGAAAACTCTTCGTCAATCAATCAACCGTCTTAAAGATCTTCAAACTCAGTCTACTGACGGTACTTTCGCTAAGCTTACTAAACGTGAAGCTTTAGAGCGTACTCGTGAAATGGAAAAACTTGAACGTGCTCTTGGCGGTGTTAAGAACATGGGTGGTTTACCTGACGCATTGTTCATCATCGACGTTGACCACGAAGCGATTGCAATCAAAGAAGCTAAGAACCTTGGTATTCCAGTAATCGGTATCGTTGATACTAACTCTAACCCAGATAACGTTGATTTCGTTATTCCTGGTAACGATGATGCGATCCGCGCTGTAACTCTTTACGCTACTGCGATGGCTGATGCGATTATTGCTGGTAAAGAATACGCTCAAACTCAAGCTAATGCGCAAGCTAAAGGCGAAGAAGCTGCTAAAGAAGCTCCTGAGGCTTAATGCGATTTGATGCGGATTTGTCATTTTTGCGACACGTAATCGTGGCATCTTAAGCATCAATCAAGCAAAACGGCCCAGATGATTAATTTGGGCCGTTTTTGTTAACAGATACATATCTCGACCGAATTTAGGAGAATAACATGACTGCTATTACTGCAAGCATGGTTAAAGAGTTGCGTGATCGTACTGGTCTAGCAATGATGGAATGTAAAAAAGCGTTGACAGAAGCTGGTGGCGATATCGAGTTAGCGATCGACAACCTTCGTAAATCTGGTCAAGCAAAAGCTGCTAAAAAAGCAGGTAACATTGCTGCTGATGGCGCGATTACAATTGCTCAAGAAGGCAATAAAGCAATTCTTTTAGAAGTAAACTGTCAAACTGACTTCGTTGCTAAAGACGAAAACTTTGCTGGTTTCTCTGCAAAAGTTGCTGCTGCTGCGCTTGCTGCGAATGTAACTGATGCTGCTCAAATTGCTGAATTGAAACTTGAAGATGGTGCAACTGTAGAAGAAGCTCGTATTGCGCTTGTTCAAAAAATCGGTGAAAACATTCAAGTTCGTCGTGCTCAAATCGTTGAAGGTGAAAACCTTGCAGTTTACAAACACGGTTTAAAAATCGGTGTTGTAGTTTCATTTGCTGGTGATGCTGCTACTGGTAAAGGTATCGCAATGCACGTTGCTGCGTTCAACCCAGTTGCTGTAAATGCTGAAGGTGTTTCTGCTGAGTTAATCGCTAAAGAGAAAGAAATTGCTGAAGCAAAAGCAATTGAATCTGGTAAACCAGCGAATATCGTTGAAAAAATGGTAACTGGTTCAGTTGAAAAATACTTAAATGAAGTTGTTCTTGAGCGTCAAATGTACGTTATCGACAACGACAAGAAAGTTGCTGATGTTCTTAAGTCTACAGGTACAACTGTTGCTCAATTCGTACGTTTCGAAGTGGGTGAAGGTATTGAGAAAAAAGCTGAACTTTCTTTCGCTGAAGAAGTTGCTGCTGCTCAAGCTGCTGCAAAATAATTGAATCAATTATTTTGAAAAAGAAAAAGCCCTTTAAGGGCTTTTTCTTTTTTTTGATGAGTCTAAATGATATAAACTTTAGGATGAAATAAAAATATAACTTAGAGATCAATATGTCTCAGAAATCAAAAATGAGTATTGTTGCGTTAATTGCAGTGTTGGTCGCAGCATATTTCGGTGTCGATTTAAAACAGGATTTAAAACAGAGTAATGAGCACGCACTAAATCCTACAGATGCAAGTACTCAATATAATGATGCTAACCAACGAGAACTATCCTCTGCGGATAATGATGATGCCGCAAAAATAGCGACACTTTTTCAAAAAAAGATGAGTGATGTGCAAGTTAGGGCTTCTGGAGAAGTTATTGCAATATTAAATGATGATAATGAAGGATCTAGACATCAGAAATTTATTTTAAAACTTAATCATGGTCAGACAGTTTTGGTAGCTCATAATATAGACTTGGCACCACGTGTTGAGAATATTCAAAAAGGGGATATCGTCGAGTTCTATGGTGAATATGAATATACCGACAAGGGTGGTGTAATTCATTGGACTCACCATGATCCTCAAAAACGGCATATTGATGGTTGGTTAAAGCATCAGGGTCGAAGTTATCAATAATTTTTATAAAAATAAATATATGAGATGAGCAATTTCATTCTAGATTTAAAATGCAGGCGTGATAGTTTTTATGCAATTTTATAGGCGTAATATCCAGAAAAAAGATGCAAGAGTCTGCTAATTATCTTCATTTCAAAGAATTGGGCGGATTGGAATTATTAAAAGCTCAATTTCAACGTAAGCAATTTTCAAAACATGCTCATGAGGGCTATTGTATTGGTGTCATTGAAGATGGGGCACAAAGTTTTTACCGCTCTGGAAAGCTTCATATCGCACCTAAAGGCGATATTATTCTGGTGAATGCTGATGAAATACATACTGGTTCATCCGCTGTGGAAACTGGTTGGAAATATCGAGCAATTTACCCAACACCTGAAATGATATTAGATCTGAGTCGAGATTTTTTTACAACCAAGAATGCAGTCCCATGGTTCTCGGATGCAGTGATTCATGATTTGGGTTTGGCGAGGCAACTAGTATTTTTATTCGATTTATTTGAGCAGGGCGAGGATACTTTGCTTAAAGAAAGCCTCTATTTGACGACATTGGCCAGATTGATCTATTGCTATGGGCGGGCGAAATTGAGTCCAATCAACACACCAGAAATGAGAAAAAAAGTTGAACTAATAAAAGAACTTATGAGTAGTTTTCCTGAACATGACTATTCTCTACACGAGTTGTCTGCATATGTAGATACAAGCCCATGGCATTTATTACGTGAATTTAAAAAACATACGGGATTGCCTCCACATAGTTGGCTTGTTCAAAGAAGAATTCAAAAAGCTAAACAATTGCTTAAGCAGGGGGTGCGAATAACTGAGGTTGCACAACTCACTGGATTTTCTGATCAGAGTCATTTAAATCGACATTTTAAAAGTGCAATAGGTGTAACGCCTAGACAATATCTTTTGAACTATTAATTTTCCTTAAATTTGCGCCGCAATATTATTCAAGATCAATCATTACTCATCAGATGATAATAATCGATAAGTGAATCAGATTAAGATATATTGATGAAAAAGATGAGTGATACAAAAAAGAATTTTATACATGGTGTGCTGGGTATTATGCCGTTGGCAATTGCAGTCATGCCATGGGGGGTATTGGCTGGCTCTTTGGCGATACAGACTGGATTGAATGCGATACAAGCTTTTGCAATGTCATTGTTTATGTTTGCTGGTGCTGCACAATTAGTGAGCTTAGGATTGGTTTCGGGGCAGGCTTCGCTGATGACAATCTATCTGACGATATTTTTTCTGACGAGTCAGCATTTAATTTACGCGCTTAATTTTCGAAATGATGTTAGTAAATTTCCACTATTTAAACGTATTGTATTTGGCTTTCTGCTGACGGATGAATTATTTGCGGTTGGAGTAAAAAATAAATCACAACGATCATTCGCATATTTATTTGGAGCAGGACTTTGTTTTTATATTTTTTGGCTGATATTTAGTTTATTTGGGATTGTGCTTGCTCACTTCATTCCTAATTTATCAAATTTGCATCTTGATTTCTCAGTCGTTGCACTGCTTATATTAATTATAGTGCCAATGATAAAAAATCTTACAATACTTGTTGGTGTTGTGATTACCATAATTTTTTCTTTAATTTTAGAAGCTTACCAAGTAAATGCAGCATTAATTATTTCTGGTCTATGTGGAATGTTTGCCAGTGTGATAGTTGAAAAATGGCAAACAACAGAAGGGGATTAAAAATGAGCTGGATGCTTTTGCTGGGGTTGTCGATCATGATCTTTATTAATCGATATTTATTCTTGGAGCCAAGGGTAAATGTGCCACTTCCTAGAATTTTGAAAAAGATGTTGAAATATTCTGCGCCATGTTTGTTGACTGCAATATGTGTACCGATTGTCTTTTATGAAGCAGCAGAATTAAGGGTTATGTCGAGTAATCACTATTTATGGGCAGCAATATTTTGTGTACTGCTTGCGCTAATAAGTCAAAAAGTTATCAGTAATTTAGTTTTTACTTTACTGTTTTTCTATCTCATAAATTACTTAATTAGAGCATGAACATCGGGCTAAATTAAATTCTAATTTAACCCATGCTGTATTTGCTAATTTAAGCGCTGATTTGGCGTGATTTCCAATTGGGTAGTATCTTATCTAGGTAAGCATCCATACACCATAGAGGGCCAATCATAAGGAATTGGAGGTCTTTAAAGAAAGAAGGCTTTTTCCCTTCAATTTTGTGCCCATAAAATTGACCTATCCAAGCTAAAACGAACAGAGCAATATAGGATCCTTTCCCGAATGGAAGAATAATAATAAGCCAAGACATGACCAATAATAACGCTGCCATTGCAACCGAGAGTACAAGATCTAATCTTGCATAAAAAATGAGTGTTAACACCAGTAAAAGGGTAGTCAGTAATGCGCTGAAATGAGCGAGTATGCCAATGATCGAGAATAGAATCGTGGGTACGCAAATCCAGTGTAATGTTTTATTGGTTGGGTTTTGATGGCTATCACTATATTCATCTAACCATTCTGTAATTGTCTTCATCCTATTTCCTTCACTGATTATTTGAATTTTATTTATTCTATAAACGACAGTATGACATAAGATGATAAATCAAGATTCTTTTTTGTATATTGGTCACATCAAAAAAAATTAAAAATAATAAAGCCACTCAATGAGTGGCTTGTCGTTAAATGCTTCGCTGAATCATGAGAACCTAAGAATTTGGACCATCCACACGTTCGATGCTGACACGCGCAGTACCAGCATTGGTAATACCAAGAGATTTCGCAGCACCGTAAGATAAATCTACAACACGATTACCATGAAATGGGCCGCGATCATTTACTTTAACAACGACGCTTTTACCATTAGATTTATTCGTTACACGAATATAGCAATTAAGAGGTAGGCTACGATGCGCTGCAGTAAGTGCATTCATATCAAATGTTTCGCCACTTGCAGTTTTACGACCGTGAAATTGACGACCGTACCAAGAAGCAACACCAGTTTGGCTAAAACGACGAACAGTGTTTGAAGCAACATTATTAAGTTTGTCAATCACTGAAGGCTCTTCAACAGGTACTTGAATTTTCGCTGCGATTGTTTCACGACGAATTTTATCACCTGAACTTTCAGTAATTGCTAAACTGTTTAAATTCGAGAAGTGCGAATTGAAACTTGTAGAGTCTTTGCTAATCACGCGTGAAGCAAGACTTGATTGGTCAACATCATTATTCAGATAAGAGGATTGAACCAGCTCGGCATGAGTTTGAGACAAAGCCAAACTAATACCTAATATTGATAACATTTTCAGCGAAGCATGCATCGTTTAACTCCTTGGAACCCTAATTTAATTATCTAAGTTGCTGATAATTAAATTAAATGGTCTGTAAATTTACTTATGCAACTGCATTTAACGGTAGTGGATGATATTCATCCTGATACAAAAGTGTCTAGCTTTATTTTCACTTTAGTTACAAAAACGACAAATTATCACAAAAAATGGTTAATATTTAATCAATAATGTAACAAAATATTTAAAATGTGCAAATAGTGAACTTAATCACAAAAATAATCATTGACTTTTGTGAAAATAAGTAGATTTATCTTTATCTACTCGCGATTTCCGTCCCTAAAAGCCAAAGTGCAGTTGCGTACATTCGACTACGGTTATAGGTCGTAATGACTTGAAAATTAGGATATGTAAGGTAATAAGCAGGCCCATAATTTTCTTGTAGTTGAATCACATTGACCATGTCTAAGTCATCTATTTTAACAATAGGATTGAGTGGGCTAATGCCTTGAACTTTTAATGCACCATATGGAGTAGGTTGTGTTAAGTCTTTGGCTATGATGGCATCCGCATTATTTCCTTGGTAGCGTGCGGCAAAAGCAATCGGTTGATCTCGTTGCCAACCATGTTGAGCAAGATAATTTGCAATAGAACCAATTGCATCTACAGCAGAGTTTCTGAGATCGATATGACCATTACCGTCATAATCCACACCAAATTTCGGAATATTGCTTGGCATAAATTGAGGATAGCCCACAGCACCAGCATAAGAGCCAACGACTGAATTAGCTGGAATGCCGTCCTTATAAGACCATGCAATCAAAGCGCTTAATTCGTCTTGAAAGTATTGTGCACGTCGTTCATATCCAAACCCTAAAGTGGCTAGGGCATCACGTGTGATGAATGAGCCTTTATTTGCCCCAAAACCTGTCTCTACGCCGAGAATACCGAGAATGATGGACTGGGGAACACCGAACTGCTGTTCTGCTCGATTTAAAGTGTCTGCATATTGATTTTTAAAACGCACACCACGTTGAATTGTACTTTCTGCTAAAAAATTCTTTTTATATTCGTACCAAGGCTTGCTTTCTCCTGGGCGATTCATAATGTTGATAATATTTGGTAGGTTTTTTGATCCATTCATGGCCCAGTCAACTTGCTCAGCACTCAAACCATAGGTCTGCATCGTTTTTAGTTTAAAATTTTGATATTGAGGATGTTGAGCGAAGTCATTGGCTTGAACAAAACTTGTGATCATAAACGCACTGAGTGCTAAACCAATACGTTGTAATTTAACATTAAAATTTTCAAATAACATAACAGCAGAAGATCCAATTATTATCGGTGGTAGACGCAAAGGTATAAGTGTTGATAAGGATTAAAAGTTCAACATCATTTGATTAATCGCAATGTTTATTAAGATAACATTAGGTCGTGATGGATTCACAAAAACCTACATAAAAAGTGTAAAAATGGATGAATTATGTCTTTTATTTATTCAATATTGTTGAACCATCTTTAAAACATAAAAAAACCTAGCTTTAGCTAGGTTTTTGATTAATCTGATTTATTTCTGAATAAATAGCGTGTCATGATATTCAGCTGCAGCTAACAATTCTTCTTTAGTGAAGTTAGGAATGAGCTTATCGATCGCAATATGAACAGCTTTGATAACCGCTGAAGAAGCGATATCAGACGCCTTACGTTTAATCATACCCAAATCTAGGGTCTTATTAAAATCATTCATAAAGTGACGAACTGCAGCTTCACCGAATTGTTTGTATTGTTCAGACAGAACTGCACGATTGACATCATTGCCTGCACGTACTTCTGCAAAGCTATTTTTTAAGTTTGTTACTAAATCAGCGGGTAATGGAGCACCGACACGATAATTACCCTCTGGATCTTTGAATAAACTCTTTTCAGAGAATTCAATCGATTGTCTCACGACGTCATTTGGTGCTTTACCCAATAACTGTTTAAGTAGTACCGATACTGTTGATTTAATATAACCAGCAAGTTTTTCAGCTGTTTCTCGTTTGTCACTTGCAGGGAAACGACGTACAAGTTCAACTAAAATTGCATCGATAATTTCATCATTAATAGCGAGTGCAGTTTGATCACGCAAAGGGTAAAGTGGTTCGTTTGAATTTTTTTTCTCAATTCCAGTTTGAATATTCTTTAACAAAGATTCAGATGGAATAAAACCAAAATATGACATCGTATAACCTCAACTATTCTTCAATTTATTGTCGCGCCAATCGAATTGGGCTTGGCATCCATGCAAAGTCCGATACACGACAAGGGTTAATGTCTAAACCACCACGGCGTGTATAAGTCGCATATACCATCAACTTTTCAGGATTAAAGTTTTCCCAAATATCTGCGTAGATTTGTTCAACGCATTGTTCGTGAAAGCCATTATGCTGACGATAGGAGATAATATAAGCTAAAACTGAACGATAACAAGGTTTTTTGCCACGATATCTTAAAAAAACTGTGCCCCAATCAGGCTGACCTGTGACTGGGCAGTTACTTCTTAATAAATGCGAATATAATTGAATTTCAACGATTTCTTCGGAAGACGCTGCATCGAGTTTAAGTAAGCTCGCATCAGGGTGGTTTTCAAGACGTTCAGGCTCATAATGGTCGATGCATATTCCTTCAGGCTGAGCAATATTCAATTGATCAACATCGAATAATTCAAGTCTTACTTCTGCATTGGCTGCTTTAGAAAGATCACGCTCGACTGTCTCAATAAACTGATTTTGAGATTCAAATTGAGCAAAATTAAGACTATTGAAATATAGTTTTAGAGATTTTGACTCGATGAGATAAGGTGATGAAGCTGGAAGATGCATTCGACCAATCGCAACTTGAGGAATCCCTAACAGATTCAACCAAGAAATTTCAAAAATATGCCACCAATCTATTCCTTGTTGAATACCGTCTACATGTGCGTACTTCGCTCGTGCTTCTGCGCGAGCAATTGGAAATAGCACCTCAGGTTGATATTCAGTTGGATAGTTGGTGTCTTTGCCTAAAAGAGATTGTTCAACGCTCATTATTCACGCATTCCTGAACCACGGGAGAGTAAGTGATAAGCGACCGCATATAGCACGGCGCAACACGCTGTGATTACTAATAAAGAAATAGATACATTTACATCGCTATGGCCAAGAATTCCATAACGGAATGCATTGACCATATATACGACAGGGTTAATCAAAGATAGATTTTGCCAAAATGGACTTAATGCAGAAATTGCATAGAACACCCCACCTAAATAGGTCAACGGTGTTAAAACAAAAGTGGGAATAATCGAAATATCATCAAATGACTTTGCATAGACCGCATTAATAAATCCACCTAATGCAAACAGTAGTGACGTAATCAGGACGGTATAAATTGTGACGAACCAGTTGGTAATATATAAGTCAGTAAAAAATAAACTCATCGCAGTCACAATGATAGCAACCAATAAGCCTCGAGCAACACCACCAAGCACATAACCCCAAAGTACGGCATGTAATGGCACAGGACTCATGATCAGTTCTTCAATACTTTTTTGAAATTTAGAACTAAAAAAGCTTGATGAAACGTTGGCATAACTATTAGTAATGACAGCCATCATAATTAGACCAGGTACTATGAACTGCATGTAGGTAAAGCCACCCATTTCCCCAATTCTTGAACCGACTAGATTTCCAAAAATCACAAAATACAGTGACATGGTAATTGCTGGTGGTAACAATGTTTGTGGCCAAATGCGCATAAATCTACGAATTTCCTTATGGATAATCGTATATAAAGCTACAGCGAGTTGGTTAAAATTCATTGCGCAGCTCCATCAAGATTCTTTTCGACCATTTTGACGAATAACTCTTCTAAACGATTTGATTTATTACGCATACTTCGAACTTGAATGTTCTGTGATTCTAGAAGTTGGAAAAGATCATTCATGCTATGTGCTTTATCAAGCGTAATTTCTAAGGTCACTGGATCAACCAAATTAAATTTCACACCAATAATGTCAAGTTGTATCGGTTCTATAGGTTCAGCCAAATCAAAAATGAAAGATTCTTCATTTAATTGATTTAAGAAGTTCTTCATGGTGGTGTCTTCTTTAATGACGCCACGATCAATAATTGCAATTTTGCGACACAGTACTTCTGCTTCTTCTAAATAATGTGTTGTGAGAATGATAGATGTACCTTTCTGATTCATTTCTGTTAAGAAGTCCCACATCGAGCGACGTAGTTCAATATCAACACCAGCAGTCGGTTCATCGAGAATTAACAGTTTCGGATCATGCATCATTGCTCGGGCAATCATAAGGCGGCGTTTCATTCCCCCAGATAGCATACGTGCTTGAGTAGAACGTTTTTCCCATAAACCTAATTTGGTCAGATACTCCTCTGCACGAGTTTCAGCAACTTTTTTTGGAATGCCGTAATAACCTGCTTGTGTGACTAAAATATCGAAAGTCTTTTCAAATTGCGCAAAGTTAAACTCTTGAGGGACTACACCCAAGCATTGTTTAGCTTGAGAAGGATGTGTATCGAGGTTATGACCAAAAATCTGGACAGTTCCTGCAGTTTTTTTTGTAAGAGAGCTGATGATGCCAATAGTGGTTGATTTACCTGCACCATTAGGGCCTAGAAGTGCATAAAATTCACCTTCTGGAACATCTAAATTAATTCCTTTTAGTGCTTGAAAACCATTTCGATAGGTCTTCGACAAATCCCTTAAGGTCAATGCATCAGTCATGAATATCTCGAATGGTGAAAAGTTGAGATATTGTGAGTGATCTTGAAAAATAAACCAAGCTTTGTAATCAGAATTCTCTGTTTTGATGTTGAAACGCTGTATAAAGCATGAGCACTAAAAATTGGAAAGATATATAGTTGCTTTACCTTAGAGTTTTTTTTGTTATGATGTGCGCACTTCCTAAAATGCGCTCATAGCTCAACTGGATAGAGTACAGGTCTCCGAAGCCTGTGGCGTGGGTTCGAGTCCCGCTGAGCGCACCATTTCTTTTATGTTTTTCAAACAAAACATAGTCTGTCAATTAAAATATTTTTAGTAAATTTTTATCAAAATTTAATGATTAATCTGAATTGTTAATCTGAGTCGATTGAATCGTGAGATGCACCAATATTGACAAATGATAATATAATAATTCTCAAAATAAACATTAAAATGATAAATAAGTCACATAAAATTCACATGACCTATCTTAAGTTTGAATTGCGGCATTGGCGTATAAATCACATAAATTATGAATAATTCAAATAAGCGGCACAACAATGTACGAAGAAAAAGTTCTGATCCAAAATCGAATTTCGTGGGCGAGTATTTTCGCTGGCGTTATTGTTGTATTAGCTATTTCAATTTTATTCTCATTACTTGGTGTTGCATTAGGTTTTGCACTCCTAGATCCACAATCTACCACTGATATTACAAATGGCTCAGGGATAGCAGTAAGCTTATGGACAATTATTTCATTGTTAGTATCGTTGGCTACTGGTGGATTTGTTGAAGGTCAATTGGCTCAAGCTGATGGTGCAATCCATGGCTTTATTGTCTGGTCACTTTCATTGCTGTTAGGTATCTGGTTTGGTGCAATGACCATTAGCGGCGCGGCAAAAATTACTGGTAGTGCGATTAGTTCAGTCAGTGGTGCTGCAGGTAGTGTAGTAACAGGAATTGGTCAAGGTGGCGTTAATTTAACTCAGATCGGAGTTCAAGCTTTTGAGGAATTAGTTCCTTTACCAAAGCTTGAAAATAGTGATGAAAAGATGTCAGAAGCATTACGCAAAACTGGGATCGAGGAACTGCAACCCGAATTCTTAAAAGCGCAGGGTGAATGGGCAAAGGAGCAAATTAAGGTTGCTGCAAAAGAGTTGGTGATTCATCCAGATAACAGTGATGCTATTATTCAAAAGTTATCAGAACAATTAAAAAATCGTGCACAATCTGTGACTGCTTCTATTAATAAGAATGAAGTCAGTGCTGCTTTAGCTAAAAATTCATCTCTAACTCCGCAAGAAGCGAATCAAGCTGTCAATAATTTCCTTATACAGCAGGATAAATTCTTTAATGATTTAGAGGCGAATATTCAATCTGCTAAATTAAAATATGCTGAACTAAAAGATCAAGCACGTGAAAAAGCAGCTAATGCGACTAAAGCTGCTGCAAAAGCTGCTTTATGGTCATTCATTGGTTTATTGATTGGATTGATTGTGACGATTTTTGCTGGACGTTTCGGTGTAAATCATTCAAATAATCGTTCACGTTATTTGGCTTAATTCTGAGCTTAAATTTAGAAATAAAAGTTGACCCATTAGGGTCGACTTTTTTAATAAGGTTTTTGTCTGTATTCGCGAAACCTATTCTTATCTATAAATAAAAAAGTTCAATTGTATTTTTTTTATACAGTTGTTGAAAAGTGTTAAAGTCACTTCACATCACATATTGAAAGTATTAAATTAAAACTCACAGTAGGTTGTAAATAAATATTCAACGCTACTGACGAGTTGGACGGATCAATGACAGTTAGTTGAGTTCAGTTGAACAATAAATCTAACACTAGCCTTCCAACATAAAGCCCGCGTAAAGCGGGCTTTTTCATATCGGAATTATGCTTTAAACATGACTTCAACATCATATTTTCGAAATTCACTGAGCAGGTCTTGAATGATCGATCCACCCGTTTGTTCTGAAGCATTGAGCAGGACTTCTTTATTTTCAAGGCTATCAAAACATTCTATGTGATTGATTTGCCATTGATGTTCTTGATCAGCTTGCTCAATGATAATACGTCGAGGCTGCAATGAGCCATCTGCTTGACGCGGAATAACATTGGTAATGGCGAGCTGGATTTTCTCCACCTGGTCATGGGCATGCAAGAAGGTGAGAACCCAATTTCCGACTTTTTTAAGATACATAGGATTATCTAAAGGATCAAATTCTAGAATTTGGCTGAGTTTAGACATAAGGCACCTATTTATACCGTTGTTGTATGATCGTATTAATATATTTATGACAAAGATGTTCTACTTCGCCTTAGTCTAATAGCGGATGAGGTGGGCAGTGTTGAATGAATAAAAATAATAAAAAATATTTAATTATCATGTGATTATATTATTTTAATTATTGGTGTAAATTTTAGTTTAATCGTTTAAAAGTATTAAAAAAAATAGTTAATTTCTCACTTTGAGGTTTAGGTTCAAAGTGAGAGTCATGAAATATTGCTTAAAGCGTATCAATTAAAGTTTTTTCTAAGGCTTTTTTCAAATAGGGATCCAAGTCTTCTTGTCTTAGTAACCATGAAACATAATCTTTTGGAAGATCTACAATGGCTGTCCCACGATGTTTACCGAAGTTAATTGTACGAGGGATACGTGCATCTTCAGATACTTCATAGAGTTCTTCAATGTTTTGAATACCCAAATGATGAATAATGTGCATTAAAATATTTGCAGTCAAAATAATATCTGCGTCAGCTCGATGGGCACCTTTTAACATCTCTCTAGCTTTGCTACTGCCTTTACTAATCATATAAATTAAAGCAGAAATGTTGTGTGCTTCTGCATGAGGCCAAACTAGTCGAGAAAGAGCGAGTGTACAGATGGCTTTAATATGACTTGTTTCAACGCCGCATTGCTGAATAGCTCGAATATCATAATCAATATTATGACCAATAATATACGTCGTTTCTTGAGGTAACTCGAAGGTTCTGAAGTTGGGTTGATCTACTAAATCGCTTTCAAGAATATGATGAACCGCCATTGCAGCATAGGAAATTTTTTCGTCACCAATGCTATATAGTTGGTCAAAAATTTTTTCGCGATCAAGACTTAATTTGCCTTGTTCAATCTGAATAGGAGCATATGCAATTTCTATGGGCAAACCGTTTAATGTATGGGTTTCAGTATCCAAGATAATGGCTTGCATGCAAATGTCCAAGTTAATGATAAAGATGTAATTAATTTAACATTTTCAAATCTGAGCTCACAGTAATAAAGTCAATGAATTGTATAAATTATGCTGAATTGAACAAATTATGGGAATTATTTAGATAAGGTGCTCATTTAAAGAAATTTCGTTTTCTATGATATTGACGCTGCAAGTTTAGACTGTAGGTTGTTAAAGGCAATTTTCAAAAATGAATGAATTTAAAAAAGAATAGTCATAATTCAGATATTTGTTTTTAATAGTAATTGAGTAAACACACAGGAATTAATCAAATTTAATTGCAAACTGTTTAAACTTCATTCTCGAAATTTAACAAGTTCATGTTACAATACGCGCCAATCTTAGCACGGCTTAAAAGCCCTACATTAATAGGACCTCGCTAATGTTTGCCAATATCTCTATTGCTGACTTTGATCCAGAATTAGCTCAAGCTATTACGAGTGAAGATGCTCGTCAGGAAGCTCATATTGAGTTAATCGCTTCAGAAAACTATTGCTCTCCAGCAGTAATGGAAGCTCAAGGTTCAAAACTCACTAACAAATATGCAGAAGGCTACCCAGGCAAACGCTACTATGGCGGTTGTGAATATGTAGACGTGATTGAACAATTGGCAATTGACCGTGCTAAAGAACTCTTTGGTGCTGATTACGCGAACGTTCAGCCTCATGCTGGTTCTCAAGCAAACTCTGCAGTTTATCTAGCGCTTCTTAACCCAGGCGATACTGTTTTAGGTATGAGCTTAGCTCACGGTGGTCATTTGACTCACGGTGCTAAAGTTAGCTTCTCTGGTAAAACATATAATGCGATCCAATACGGTTTAAATCCAGAAACGGGTGAAATCGATTACGAAGAAGTAGAACGTTTAGCTGTAGAACACAAGCCACGTATGATTGTTGCAGGTTTCTCTGCTTATAGCCAAATCGTTGATTGGCAGCGTTTCCGTGAAATCGCGGACAAAGTAGGCGCTTATCTATTTGTAGATATGGCTCACGTTGCTGGTCTTGTTGCTGCTGGTGTTTATCCAAGCCCAGTTCAAATTGCTGACGTAACTACAACGACGACTCACAAAACACTTCGTGGTCCACGTTCTGGTTTAATCCTTGCAAAAGCAAATGAAGAAATTGAGAAAAAACTTCAATCTGCTGTATTCCCAGGTAATCAAGGTGGTCCTTTAGTTCATGCTGTAGCGGCTAAAGCAATCTGCTTCAAAGAAGCAATGGCACCTGAATACAAAGCATATCAACAACAAGTTGTGAAAAACGCACAAGCAATGGCTGAAGTGTTAATCGAACGCGGTTATGATGTTGTTTCAGGCGGAACTAAAAACCACTTGTTCTTGTTGTCTCTCATCAAACAAGACATTACAGGTAAAGATGCTGATGCTTGGTTAGGTGCGGCTCACATCACTGTGAACAAAAACTCTGTGCCAAACGATCCACGTTCTCCATTCGTAACTTCTGGTATCCGTATCGGTACTCCAGCTGTAACAACTCGTGGTTTCGGTGAAGCAGAAGTACGTGAACTTGCAGGTTGGATCGCGGATATCTTAGATTCTAAAGGTGATGAAACTGTCATCAACGCTGTGAAAGCTAAAGTTGAGACTGTATGCGCTAAATTCCCAGTTTACGCAAAATAATCTTCGACTTGAGAAAAGCCCCCTCAAGGGGGCTTTTTTATTGAATGTTGGAATGTCAAATCTGTCATTTTTAGATAGTTCTGATATAACTGATGTATCTATTAATTATTCAATTGTCGTTATACATTTGAATTGGAGCAGAAAATGAGCCATCCAAATATTATTATTTCTGAACAGGATTTAAATCGTTTAGAAACCATGTTGGAACATCAGAAGCAGGTAACTCCAACGATGGAGCATTTAGAAAATGAGTTGGCTCGTGCTGAAGTCGTACAGCCTAAAGATATCCCTGCCAATGTAGTAACGATGAATGCTAGAGTGCTGATAACGGTTGCACCGTCCACTGAATCTACAGAGATTGTGCTGGTATATCCCCATGACTTTAAAGGTGAAAAGGGGCAGGTTAATGTGATTGCACCTATTGGTGCAGCAATCCTAGGTTTGGCGGAAGGACAAGAAATTGAATGGCCTCAGCCTGATGGGCAAACAATGAAAGTGAAAATTGATAAAGTGCTCTATCAGCCTGAACGTGAGGGTATATATCTTTAACTCAAAAATAAAGCCTCTTGTGGAGGCTTTAAAGTTTATTATTTCATCGTGGTTTGTTGCATATATTTATTTATATAAGTTTCGCGTATTTCCCTGCGCTGCTCGGCAGTCGTCGCGTTCATCATTTTTTTACGCAAATCATTTCGTTCACTTGAGCTCATCTGTTGCCAAGTTTCGCGCATTTGTATTTTTTCTTGTTCAGGCAGTTTAGTAAACCAATCCATTCTTTGTTGTAGAACAACACTTTGCTCTTCAGGAATTTCTTTCAAATTTTGATAGCGTTTAATCAGTGCTTTTTGTTCTTCTTCAGAAAGCGATTCCCAAGATTCATTAAGTTCAGAATTATTGTCTTTCGAGAAGATCCAAAAACGTTCATAGCCTGCAAAACTGGTTTGTAAAAAACCTAATGTGCAGAGTGCAATCGCTAAGCCTTTAGCTGCCATGAGCTGATTTATCCTCACCAAAAACAGATAACATTTCTAGATCTTCCATCATTTGCGGAGAAAGTTTAGGGGTGACAATCACTTGTTGTGGGCTTGGAGCTTCTTCCAAATCAAATGCATTTGGAAGTACCACAAATCCTGTGATCGCGGCTGCTAATGCAAAACCAGTAACTTTCCAAGTCATCAACTGAGAAAATAACGGTTTGTCTTTAATCTCATCGAGTACATGCTCCATCACGACCGCTTTATTGCGATGTTTTGATGCCAGTACATTCAATTTTTCAGTCACTTGTTTCGTAAATTCATCATGATTCATCCGATGATCCCCCGTCATTTGGGTTTAAGTGAGACAAAGCAGATCTTAAGCCCTGTATAGCTCGATGGTAATGGGTCTTCACACTGCCTTCTGAACAATTCATGATTTCGGCTGTGGTTTGTGTGTCAAACCCTTCCCATGCTCTCAACATAAATGCTTGTTGTTGGCGAACAGGTAACTTAGAAATTGCATTTTGAATCTCCTCAACAGCCATCTCTTGTGCAAGAAATTGCAGCGGATTAGGTGTTGATTCATCCACAATATTGATGGTTTCGTCATCATCTTCATCGTGGTTATTTTTTTTAAATAACGAGAATGGAAAAGCCCGTCGAGATTCTTTACGACGCCAATCCTGAAGTTTGTTATTTAAAATGGTATAGAAAAGGGGATACCACTCTGCAGTGGATTTATCAGCATATGATTTATGCAAAGATATAAAAGCTTCTTGGACTAAATCCATGGCAATGCCATTGTGTCCTTGAGTTGCGCTTTCCATCATCACCAATGCACGCCCAGTGACGTCTTGCATAAAATATTTAAGACGTTGTTCTGCCGTATTCAAAAGAACACTCGAATCTTCAGGCTTGACTTTTTTTGGTGCTAAATCCATAGAGATGGAAAATCCCGTCATTGGGTACCCACCATTATTTTCTAATCGTTACTTATATAACGTCAAAACATAATGGTAGGTTGACAATCTAAGCAACTATTTTTTAGCAGTTTAATAGATTTTTTTATTTTCAGTGACTTCGTTAATATATTTTAACGAATCATATCCGTTGGCGTACCATTTCAAAGAAACAAATCGATCCGGCAACTGCAACGTTTAATGATTCTTGACCACCCGGTTGGGGAATGGTAATTGCTGAAGCATGCGCTAGGGCATATTCCGAAACGCCTTGACCTTCATTGCCCAGTACCCATACGCAAGCTTGAGTTAAGTCTTTTGCATATAAACTTTCTGATTCATGTGAGCTCGTGACATACACGGGAATTTTGAATTGAGACAGCACATCTTCAAGCGCAACGTTTTCATAGGTTTTTAATGAAAAGTGCGCACCCATTCCTGCTCGTAATACGCGAGGAGACCACAAAGATGCTGAACCTTTGGTGCAAACAACTTGTTCAATACCTGCAGCCGCAGCTGAACGAAGTAATGTACCCACATTGCCTGGATCTTGAACATTTTCAAGAATTAAAGTGTCTTGAGTGTAATCTAGAGCATCACGTTGAGTTGGTAAATCTACAATCGCTAAACATGCTAAGGTGGTTCCTAGCGTGCTAATGTCTTTATAGAGTGATTCACTAATAACAAACACTGAACCTGTATAGTGTTGTGCGATTTCGTCAAAATCGGCGTGTTCCATTGCTTTTTCAGTGGTAAAAATCGAATTCAGCTTACGATTTTTTTCTAACCAAGCTAAGCACAAATGTGTGCCTTCAAGAACAGTTTGGCCTTGCTTTTTACGGTAACTATTTTGATCAATTAAACCACGTAAATGTTTAATTTTCGGGTTGTCTTTAGATTCTAAAAAGATAATGGCCATTCAGTTTGACTTCCATGAGAGCCTAAATCAATAGGCTCTCAATTGTAAAATTATTGATGATAAGCAGTAACAAGCTCAACTTCATTTTTTGAACCAATAACGACTGGTACACGTTGGTGAAGTTCAGTCGGTTGGATTTCCATAATACGCACGCGACCTGTTGTCGAAGCACCACCTGCTTGTTCCATGAGCATACTCATTGGATTTGCTTCATACATAAGACGTAGACGACCTGCTTTCTTAGGATCTTTGGTATCGTAAGGGTATAAGAAGATCCCACTACGGCAAAGAATACGGTGGATATCACCAACCATGCAGGCAACCCAACGCATATTAAAGTCTTTTTCACGTACAGATGTTTTACCCGCTTGTAGCTCACCAATATAGCGTTGAACAGGTTCTTCCCAATGACGTTGGTTTGAAGCATTAATGGCGTATTCTTTTGTATCGGCATCCACTTGGATATTTTCAGTCGTCAACAGGAATGTTTTTGACTCTGGATCAAATGTAAAGAAAACAGTACCTGCACCAACGGTTAATGCCATCATAGTTGATGGGCCATATAACACATAACCAGCTGCGACTTGTTCAGTGCCTGCTTGAAGGAAATCTTCTGCTTGTGTCACTGAATTTTTGGCAGGTAGGATAGAGAAGATGGTGCCAACACACATATTGATATCGATATTACTTGAGCCATCTAGTGGGTCAAATAAAACTAAATACTTACCGTTCTCTTGTGCTGGTGTAAACTCATCGAGTTCTTCAGAAGCTAAACCGCCTACATTTGCGTTGTTTTTTAGCGCATCAATTAAATAGTCATTTGAAATAACATCTAATTTTTTTTGCGCTTCACCTTGTACGTTTTCATTACCAGCACTACCTAATACACCCGCTAAGGCACCCTTTTGCAATGCTGAATCGATGGTTTTACACGTTTCAGCAATGGTTTCAATCACATTAGAGAGTTCAGGCGTTAGATTTCCTTGTTGTTGTGCAAGATATTGTGACAAGGTGAGGTATGACATTACAAGGACGCTCCTAAAAGCTTTAAAAGAATAAAATTTGGATCTTGGGCTATTTTAGATGAGTTCAGTGCAAAATAGAAATTATCCTGCGTTATTTGTGGTGATTTTGCACTTGCCAGAGTTTTAGAACATGGTATGTTGATAGGAGGATGATTTTAAAAGGAGCTTTAAAATGAGCATTCAAAAGTTTGAAGCAACTCCAACGCCAGGTGAGGCAATCGACTTAAACGAAATTAGTTCAGAGAGTTCCAAGGAAGCATGGAAACAGTACGAGGCTAAACCTGAATATAAAGAGTTTAATAAGCATGACATGATTGAGTCTATGCAAGTGCCCATGCCAGACTCGCAAAGGTCTTAAACCTGATATAAAAAAAGCGCTCGAATTGAGCGCTTTTTTTGCATTCATTAGCGAAGAAGTGGTGGCACTGCTTCATAATTGAGTTCTACACGACGGTTTTCTTTCCACGCAGCTTCATTGTTACCTGTATTAATTGGCATTTCTTTACCATAACTCACAGCTTCGAGTTGGTTTGGATTTACACCATTTGTAACTAGATAACTTTCAACTGCTTTGGCACGTCGCTCACCCAAAGCCATATTGTATTCACGCGTTCCACGTTCATCGGTATGACCAGTTAATGCGATTTTAGAGTTTGCATTTGCCAATAAAAATTGTGCATGTGCTTGGAGGGTTTGATAGTCCTCAGTAGATAGCTCACTGCTGTCATAATCAAAGTGAACAACACGTTTAGCCAAGAAAGCTTTATTGGCTTCAGTTACCCCTTTAGCAGAACCACCCGTTAAGTTTTGAGCATTTAATGCTGCATCTTCACTGAGACCAGTCGTATTCACAGAGGTTGATGTTGATGGTGGTGTCATCGTAGTGGTATCTGTAGTTGCTGGTTTACGGCTTGCGCAACCCGTCATTACTAAACTTACAGCAATGAGTGGAAGAGCAAACGTTTTAATCGCGTTCATGTTCATCTCCTTGAAAGATTAAATTCGATTATTTAGGTGCCCAAGCAGGTTCACGAACTTCACCTTGTTCGCTAGGTAAATTCATGCGGAAGCGACCGTCTGTAGACATAATCGATAACAATCCACGGCTGCCTTCACGTGTCGCATACACGACCATTTGACCATTTGGTGAAAAGCTTGGTGATTCATCTAAACTGGTCGGCGTTAAAATGTTCGTGATTCCAGTTGAGATTTCTTGAATTGCTACCTTATAGTTGCTACCAGAAGGGCGATGTACTAAAGCAACATATTTACCATCGGCACTTAAACTGCCACGTGCGTTGAATGCTCCGCGGAAAGTTAAACGTTTTGTTAAACCATCAGCAAACGTGTAATGGTAGATCTGTGCTGAACCACCACGGTCTGAGGTAAAGATAAAACCTTTACCATCTGGGGTATAGCGAGCTTCTGTATCAATTGCTGTATTATTTGTCATACGCTTCACTTGGCGCGTATTTAAATCCATTTGATAAATTTCAGGGTTGTCATGCATTGAAGCAGTGAACAACATGCTTTTACCATCAGGGGAAAAACTTGGCGCACCGTTTAAGCCACGGAAGCCAGCTAATTTTTCACGTTGTCCAGTCGCTAAATCTTGAACATAGATCGCTGGACGTTTGGTTTCGAATGAAACATAAGCGATTTTTTTGCCATCAGGCGTCCAAGCAGGGGATAAAATTGGATCGCGCGAACTCAATACAGTGCGTGGTTGTTCGCCGTCCGTATCTGCGATTTGTAAAGTGTAGCGATTATCAGGAGTCGCAGGATTTCGCAAAACATAAGCGATGCGACCACTAAAGTCACCAGGAATACCTGTTAATGCTTGGTAAATCGCATCACTGATCATATGTGCTGCAGATCGAATGCGCGATGGTGGTACAGTTAATAGTTCATTGAGCAAATATTGTTGTTTTTGGACATCATAGAGTTGGTAATGAACAGCCAATGAACCATCAGGATTGGTTTTAACTTCACCATTCACAACATAAGGTACGCCTGCAGATTGCCAAGCAGCACCATTGGCTTGATTGATGGTTGCTGTTGCAGGTAAATTTTTAGATGAACTGGTAAAGCGACCTGAACGGTTTAAATCTTGCTCTACAACAGGGTATAAGCGTTGATCACCTACGAATGGCACGATAGCAATTTTTGGTGCTTCTTCAGGTGCTTTAGCAATTTCAAGATGAAGCTGTGCATAAGAGGTCGTAATGAGAGCAGGGCTAAATGCTGCCAAAATTGCTAAACCGAGAAGATGTTTTGAGATCATTTTCATGAGAGGTCACGTACTCAAGATACTAATTTTTCGAATATTCTAGCTTTTTAGCATATAGCTCCGTACCGAATCTATATAAAGCGTGTAATTATCCGCAATTCATGAAAAAACCTTTCGACGAATCGAAAGGTTTTTTATTATTTCACGGTGAATGAAGAAGTGAAACTACGAGCTTCACGCCTTGCATCAGGATCGGATGGCATCGGATATGGTGCTGCTGCACGAACAGCCTGTTCGACACTGGCTTTGACATCTGGATCTGATGCATTGACGATGACTGAAGTCACAGAACCACTGTCAGATAATGTCACGCGTGCTGTCGCTTTTTGACCTGAAGAGCCTATTGGCATTCTCCAAGCACCTTTAATTTTTTGCTCAAAGTCTCTTTTTGCTGAAGAAGCGATGCGTTTAGATTCAGCTTTTTTGTTGGCTGCTTCTTGTCTAGCTTTTTCAGCTGCAGATTCTCGAGCTTCAGCTTCGGCACGTTCTCTGGCTTCGGCATCCGCTTTTCTTTGTGCTTCCTGACGAGCTTTCGCATCAGCTTCCGCTTTAGCTTTGGCATCAGCTGCAGCCTTAGCTTTACGATCAGCATCTTGTTTTGCTTTGGCTTCCGCAGCAGCTTTGGCTTTCCGATCGGCTTCTTGTTTTGCTTTAGCATCGGCCTCTGCCTTAGCTTTCCGGTCAGCTTCCTGCTTAGCTTTGGCTTGAGTTGCCTCAGCTTTAGCTTTACGATCAGCTTCTTGTTTCGCTTTTAAAGCCGCATCAGCTTTCGCCTTTTGTTGTTGTTCCTGTTTTGCGCTTTGCTCAACTGCTTTGGCTTTTTGGGCGGCTTCTTGTTTAGCTCTAGCATCGGCCTCAGCTTTAGCTTTACGATTCGCTTCTTGAGTCGCTTGACGTTGTGCTTCAGCCGTTGCTTTACGTTCGGCTTCTTGTTGAGCTTTAACCGCAGCCGCTTGCTCAGCTTTACGGTCGGATTTTGGCTCTTCAACTTTTGGTTGAGCTGGAGGAGGTACAGCAGGTGCAACAGGAATCACTGGTGCATTTTGAATTGGGTCATTGGTCTGTTGAACATTTTCTTGAACGTTCTGGTGCGCTGTATCTGAATGATCAGATTCAACCAATGGCGTGGGTTCAGGTGGTACTAGATCCTCAGGTTTCACTAAAACTGTTTTAACAGTTTTAGTTGGCTCAGGAGGTTGAGTCAATCCAAGAAACAATAAGCCTGTGATCGCAATCACATGGACCGCAACAGTGAATCCGATTGCAATTTTCTTTTCTTTTGAAAAGCGGGAGTTAGATTCTTTCATAGCTTATTGAATCGGTTTGGTCAGCAAGCCAACTTGATTGATCCCTGCATCTTGTAAGTTAGACATGAGCGTCATCACCTCACCGTAAGGTCGAGTATTATGACCATTGATGACGACACTAAATTGTTTATTCTCACGTTCAGCAATTTGTTGTGCATCACGAAGTGTCTGTTGTAATTCCTGCAAGCTCAGTGGACTTGGTTGGCTACCCTTGTATTCTAAAAAGTATTGTCCTTGTTGATCTAAAGTCACCATAGCTGGTGCATCCTTAGATTCAATCGGTACACTGTTTGCTTCAGGTAAATCAACTTTTATGCCACTTGTGATCATTGGTGCAGTCACCATAAAAATCACCAAAAGTACTAACATGACGTCAATATAAGGAACTACATTCATGTCACTGTTAAGTGGCTTTTTGATGCGTTGGAAACGCCCTGAACGACGAACGGCCATTTATTCAGCTTCCTGTGTAGAACCCACAGAACGACGTTGTAAAAGCGCCACCATTTCTTCAGCAAACAAGGAACGATCTGAGTAAATTTCTTCACTTTTGGCCGTATAGTGGTTGAATGCAAGTACTGCAGGAATCGCAGCAAATAAACCAATAGCAGTCGCAATGAGGGCTTCCGCGATACCTGGTGCGACAGTTGCTAGTGTCACTTGATCGACTTGGGCTAAGCCGATAAAAGCATTCATGATGCCCCAAACTGTACCAAATAAACCAACATAGGGTGCAACTGAACCAATACTCGCAAGCGCACTGAGACCTTGTTCCATACGGCTCTGATCTCGGCTTAAACCCACCCCAAGAATACGCTCTGTGCCATCAATGACTTGTGCTGTTTCTGCTTTGGTTTTTTTGAGTTTGAGAAACTCTGCAAAACCAAGATAAAAAACATCTTCCAAACCTTCACGCTTAGAGTTGACTTGAGCATTGTTATATAAGGTGTTGAGTTCTGCACCAGACCAAAAAATCTTCTGAAAATGATCATCGCCTTGGCGAGCTTTCTTAAACGTCATATGTAACTTGGCAATAAGGTACCAGCTAAAGAGTGAAGCCAGTACCAACACCAGCATGACCAGTTGTACGACTGGACTCGCTTGAAGAATTAAATCTGTGACGTGAAGTGAAGATTCGAGTTGTGTTGCCATAGTTACATGTGCCAATCATATTTTTATGCGTGGGCTAATTCTTTTTCGATTAGATCACGGATTTCATTTGGAATTCTCAGCGGTTTCATTTCAGCGCTAATACACGCCAATTCTACTTCCCCTGAAGCTAGCATGATTTCACCACGATAAATATTTTGTTGCAATACAAAAGACGTTGCTTTACACGAAACTACACTTGCTGTAACAGTAATTAAGTCATCCATTAATATTGGACGTGAATATTTAAGCGCTAATTTATGCACGACAAAGTTGTAATCTTTTTGATGCCAGTAATGTGAAATCCCTGAAGCGCGTAACCATTCTGTACGTGCGCGTTCCATAAAGCGAATATGATTGGCATGATAAACAATGCCTCCTGCATCTGTATCTTCAATATACACTCGGATTTGAAATTCAAATTTGTTCGCCATACAGGTGTTCCATTACTTTAAATAGTCCAGTGTTTTGCAACATTCTTGACAAAGAATGCGAAACGCTGATTTATACAATGTTTGAAAGGCTTGAAGTTTAGCACTCCATTTTTACAGACCAATGGCACAAGATTTCAAAAATAGCTGTAGATTGGGCGAAATATTTTAAGATGAAAATGCAGATTTAATTGAATTTTAATCATGTTTGGCATAGGGATTGCTTAAATAAATTCACATGAAATTTATAGTTGGATTTGAGTGCATGTTAAAAAAGTTAGCTTTATCGATTTCGATTGCTACATCAATATTAAGTTTTTCGACTTTTAGTTCGGCTGAAGATTTTAAAATTTTAAAACAGATTGAAAGCAAGCCAACTTTACTAAAAAAAGGGGAATATGCTGGACACTATTATATTCCAAGCACACTCAATACTATTCAATGGGGTTATCTACCGAATAAAGATGCTAAGCCAGTTTTAACGGTTCCATCGGGGGAGTCATGTGACTTTTGATACAGTGTCACATGAAGGTTTATTAGAGGATCAAGGGCGTGATGCTGAAAAATACTTTACATCTAAAGGTGTTAAAAAAGAGCACATTTTAGATGAAGCGAAATTGATCACCCGCTCTAATTTAAAGCATGATTTCCATAAAGATGGTCCACACATTATTACTGGTCCGATCTACGTTGAAGGTGCAATGCCGGGAGACGTGCTTAAAGTTGAAATATTGAAAATAGAACCACGTGTTCCTTATGGTGTTATTTCGAACCGCCATGGTAAAGGTACATTGCCTGAATTCCCTAAACGACAAAAACATGATCATGCTTCGCCAGAAAATCCAGATGCTTATGGCAATGTTTCAGTATTTACACCCATTGCGCAAAATAAAGAGGGTGTATGGGAGGGGGTGATTCAAACAGAATCTGGTAAAGCGATTCGTTTTCCATTAAATCCGTTTATGGGAACAATGGGTGTTGCACCAAATACCAGCGAACCTGTTCACTCAGTTCCACCCTCATTTTATGGTGGAAATATTGATATTAATGATTTAACTGCTGGGGCAACCGCTTATTATCCTGTTCAAGTTCCAGGTGCATTATTCTACACAGGTGACAGTCATTTTGTTCAAGGTGATGGTGAGGTTGCATTAACTGCTTTAGAAGGTTCAGCGCGTGCAACGTTTAAAATTAGTGTGTTAAAAGCGGGTAAAGATTATATTCCAGGTAAGCAACTTTCTCAGCCATTAGGTGAAAATGATCAATTTTGGATTACACCTGGCTTAGATGAAGATTTGGATGAAGCAATGCGCAAATCTACGCGTGAAGCAATCAATTTCTTAGTAAATGAATATGGCATAAGTGAAGAAATTGCATATGCTTATCTCAGCGCTGCGACTGATTTTGAAGCTTCTCAAGTTGTAGATAAAACCAAAGGCATCCATGCGATGATTCGTAAAGCAGATTTTAAAGAGTTCGTCGAGCAGAAATAAATTATTGAAATAAAAAAATCCTCCATCAAGGAGGATTTTTTTTATGATGCTTAAGATTTGTTATTCCAATCTTGTTGAACTTGTTGTGCAATAGTCGGATAGTCCATCACAAAACGAATGTGGCTTTCAACGCCAGTTTTTAATGTCGCATCATCTACAATAAATTGAGGGTTATGATTGGGTGCAGCCTTACTCATCTCTTGATCTTGAGGTGTTGCACCAATGAAAATGAACAATGAAGGCATAAGTTGACCATAATAGGCAAAGTCTTCACTGGCACTCGCATTGTTCTCAAGCACATGTAATTTATTTTCGCCATGAACTTTCGCAAGTGAGGGCGCGATGAGTTGAGTTAGTGTTTTATCGTTCGTAGTGACGGGGGCATAAGCGGCAATTTCTACTTTGGCTTTTACGTCATTTGCATGAGCATTATGTTCGATCAACTTCGGTAAATCCTTGAGAATATTCTGGCGGACTTCTTCACTATTTGATCGAATCGTGCCAACCATATTGACTTGCTCTGGTATCACATTTCCTACCGTTCCACCTTGGATACTACCAATACTGATTGCCCCCATACCTTTGGTTAAATCTGCACGACGGCTGATCAAACTCTGCATATTACTAATCATTTGAGATGAAGCGTAAATGGGATCGCGTCCAAGCCATGGCATAGAACCATGAACTTGTTTTCCACTGACCTGAATGCGCAAGTGATCTGCACTGTTTAAAATGGTGCCATCTTTATAAAAAATATGACCACTTGGCATACCCGCCATAACATGCATACCGAAGATCACTTCAGGCTTAGGATTTTTTAAAGCCCCATCTGCAATCATCTTACGTGAACCAATTTGATCGCCATGGCTAAAGTTATCAATATCTGCTCCACCTTCTTCAGCTGGTTGGAATACAAACACAACAGTACCTGCAATTTTATCTTTATTTTCCGAAAGCACTTTTGCAGCGCCGAGTAACATTGCTGTGTGAGCATCATGTCCACAGGCATGCATCACTGGCGTTTCTTTACCTTGATAGATTGCCTTTGCCTTACTCGCAAAAGAAAGTCCTGTTTTTTCCTCAATCGGTAATGCATCCATATCTGCACGTAATGCCATCACTGGGCCAGGTTTTGCACCTTTAAGAATTCCGATTACACCTGTTTTGGCATAGCCTGTGCGGACTTCAATTCCATATTTTTTTAATTCTTTTTGAACCAGAGCCGAGGTTTTAAATTCCATATTGCCGAGTTCGGGATGTTGGTGAATGTGCTGTCTTAATTTGATGGTATGTTGTTCAACAGCGTTTACACCGTCATCAACCCAATCTGCAAAACTCAAGGTTGAACAAAGGGGCAAGATGGTACAAGCAGAAAATAGCCTAAGTGAAATCATGAACACAATGTCCTAAAAATCCAAAAGTTTTAGGAGCTTCTCATTCACTTCCGATAGTTGCAAAACTTAACAGGTATATCGAAATACATGAAAAGTATAGTGAACATGAAGCATTGATTTTTAATGCTTTATCCATAGATTTAAAGTTGTTATTATTTGTAAATTATTCATTTTAAATAATTATTTTAATAGTTGTGGGGGAGCTAATGGACGTTGAAGAAGAACTTAAGCATAATCAAGATGTCATGATTCAACTTCCGTGGACTGTGCCGCAACAGCCTTTATATACGACGAGTATTCAAGTTAATCCTGAAACGCAGAAAATTCCTTTGGATTTGAATGTAAGCTCAACTGATACGACAGCTATTTCCTCGTTTGTTTTCTCAATTTTGTTAGCAGTGTGTTTGTGTGGATTTGCAACATGGTTAGCTTATTGGTATGGAGTGAGAAGTTTTAAAGCTACCAAGCTGTCATTTGATATCGTAAAAGATCAAATTAAGAGTTCAGAAGCATTGATTTCATCATCTAATAAAGAGTTAATACAAACAAGTTTAGCTGTTAAGACTTTAGAAATAAGGGATCACCATAAAATATTGATTTTAGATATTTTAACAGAATTTGAATCTCATCTTTTTACTTTGAAAATATATTTGAAAGCCTTAAGTGATCAAAAGAGTGAACAAATAGAATTGTTAGCTCCACAAGCGAAGGAAAGTTATAAACAATTCCAGTATTTACAATTTAAATTAAACAATTATTTAAGAGCTAATCACGATTTGAGAATTGATTCTAAGCTAGAACAAATTTTCTTAAAAATTAACCAAAGTTTGGATAAAGCTCAATGCAGTTTAGGATTGGATAATGATTTAATTGATATAATTGAGTTAGGTGAAGAACTGCTGGATAAAGTTCATGATGAAATAAAAAAGGCAACTTAAGTTACCTTTCGATTATTTTTATTTCGGCTCAGGTGGTGTCATTCCAAACTGTAAATACGCCTGATTTGTTGCAATACGACCACGAGCAGTTCGCATCACATAACCTTGTTGAATCAAGTAAGGCTCAATCACATCTTCCAGCGTGCCTGAATCTTCTGCCATAGCCGCTGCTAAAGCTTCAACACCTGCAGGACCACCATCAAAACGCTCTAACAGCATCGACAGGTAACGACGGTCGAGTGTATCTAAACCATCTTTATCCACATTCAACATATCAAGCGCACGTTGCGCCATTTCTTGTGTGACCTCACCTGTACCTTTCACTTGAGCATAGTCACGTACACGACGCAGTAAACGGTTTGCGATACGAGGCGTACCACGAGAACGACGAGCCACTTCCTTCGAACCAGCTTCTGTGATTGGAACATCCATCAGGTTTGCAGAACGAGTCACGATATGGGTCAAATCTTCAACCGAATAAAACTCTAATCGTTGGACAATACCAAAACGATCTCGAAGCGGAGAGGTCAGTAAACCGGCACGAGTAGTCGCAGCGACTAAAGTGAATGGCGGTAAATCCAACTTAATTGAACGCGCAGCAGGGCCTTCACCAATCATAATATCCAGTTGGTAATCTTCCATCGCGGGATAAAGGATTTCCTCGATCACTGGAGAGAGACGGTGAATCTCATCAATAAATAAAACGTCACCTTCTTCTAAGTTGGTGAGCATTGCTGCCAAATCACCAGCGCGCTCTAACACAGGACCTGAGGTGGATTTGAGATTGCCACCCATTTCACGCGCGATAATATTGGCAAGTGTGGTTTTACCTAAACCCGGAGGACCAAAAATCAAGGTATGGTCTAAAGCTTCACCACGTCCACGAGCTGCACCAATGAAAATTTCCATCTGCTCACGCACAACAGGCTGACCAATATAATCATCTAATGATGTTGGTCGAATGGCACGATCAAAATGATCTTCTGGTTTTTCAGAACCACTGATAATACGGTCTTGCATAATATGAGATCTTATTTATTCATCGATTTTAAAGCAGCACGGATAATATCGGATGCCTCAGTGAAGTCACTTTTAACGGTATTGACTAACTTTTGTGCTTCTAGTGGCTTGTAACCTAATGACTGTAAAGCAGCTTCAGCCTCAGCGACAGCAGAGTTACCCGTAAACTGAATTTGCGCTGTTGTAGAGTTTGATGTAGATGGCTGAGCTGCAAGCGCTTTAAAGCGATCTCGAAGTTCAATCATCAAACGCTCTGCAGTCTTTTTACCAACACCTGGAACTTTGACTAAAGTGTTTACATCTTCATGTTCAACGGTATGAATGAGCATGTCTACGCTGAGTGTTGAGAGAATACCCAATGCCATTTTGGGACCAACGCCGTTCACTTTAAGTAAAGTGCGGAAAATACTTTTTTCTTGTGCGTTGGAAAATCCATACAGTAATTGGGCATCTTCACGTACAGCCAAATGCGTCCACAATGTGACTTTTTGTCCTTTCTGTAATTGGCAAAATGTTGAAAGAGGTGTATCAACCTCATAGCCAACACCATTTACATTCAATAAAACTGTTGGTGCTTCTAAAGCAAGCACTTCACCAATAAGACATCCAATCATTCAATTATTTCACTTATTTGTCGATGTTAAATTCACTATGTCAGCATAGTAGTGTTCATTGCTTCAGAACGCAAAATCAAAAAACACTTTATGCTCTTTTCCTGAACACTAAATTTAAGTTTTATAAAAATCCAACTTTATTCCCTTGAAGTTCCTGTGCCAAATGATAAGCCTGATGATCTGAAAATTTTGAGATCACATCTAAGACTTGCATGATATTGTCATAGTGATCATCACTAAAACGAACACCTAAGCCTGAGATAATAGACAGTAAACGTCCTTCCTTAAAGTTATGAATTTTATTGGGTGTCGTAAGCGGAATAAAGGCATCTAGTATGTGCTGTAAGCTTTGATGTGCAATGATTTCTAAACCAGATTTTTGAGGGTGCTCAAAGATTTTCTCCCGCGCTAAATTCTTTGCACAATCAATTCCTGCTTCGATATCGGGCGAGCAATATTGGAGCAAACTACCTTTAAGCTGTCCTGACAAAATTTCAAAATGATGTTTAGTAAAAGCGGAAGTGACTTCATCAACCAAGCGTTTCATCACACGACCACGCAATGCTGCAATCTTTTGTTGCCACGTGGTGTATGGCATTGCAAGTTCAGCAGGCGTGCCATAGTCACCGAGCAGATTTAAAAAAATAGGTTCGACTTGCTCATAGCTGAGCATGTTAAGAATAATGCCATCTTCTAAATCGATCAGGGCATAACAAATATCATCCGCAGCTTCGAGTAAATAGGTGAGTGGATGGCGACAGAAATGATATTCACCATATTGTATAAGACCTAATTGGTGACCAATTTGTTGCAAAATTTCTTTTTCAGATTGATAGCAACCAAACTTAGCTCGTTTACTGGCAGGTGTATTTCCCTGAGAGTCGATGGGTTTAGAAAGCCATGGGTACTTTAAGTAAGCTCCTAAGGTTGCGTAAGTGAGGCGCATTCCACCGTCATTAGGGTGATAGTCAATTTTCGTGAGTAGACGAAGACCTTGAGCATTGCCCTCAAACTGGCGAACATCGGCCTGCTGTTCAGGGGTTAAACTCGATAAAAAATCGCCGTGTGATGCATCATCAAACCATTCACGAATAGCGTACTCACCTGCATGACCAAAAGGAGGATTACCAATATCGTGTGCAAGACAAGCTGCTTGAATAATTGCACCGACATCTGCAGGAGAGATCCACATAGGTAACTCATCACGAATTTTTTCAGCTGCCAGCATTCCCAAAGAGCGTCCGATGCAAGAAACTTCAAGGGAATGTGTTAGACGCGTATGAATGCCATCATGTTGAGTCAGGGGGTGAACTTGAGTTTTACGGTTAAGTTGCCTAAAACTCTGAGAAAAAATAATACGATCGTAATCTTTATGGAAGGGGCTACGTGCTTGTTCTGTATTTTGTTTTGAACTACCAAATCGAACTGTTGATAACAGTTCCAGCCAACGCATTTGAGTCATTTATCATTATTCATCATTACTGTATGGAACCATCATGCCAAAAAAATAGTGAAAAATATATGCTGACACGACATAATTTGGCGCATTGAAAATGCATTTCAGAAAAGTTTAAGAAGTAAAATAATAAGTATTAAGGTGTTGATTTTAAGAATTATTATCCTAATATAATTCAATTTCTTCACTCTCAAATCATATAAGAGTCTCTAATTGATTTTAAAGATAGATATCAATCATGAGATGATGCGTGGATGCTCATCGGTTCGATAATTTTTTATCGAGATAGTATGCATAATGTATCTACTTTTTATGCCGATTGTTGATCAAATTGATCCTACGATTGGCATAACATTTCAATAAAGCTATTGAAATTTGTCTATTTTGACCTCATGTTATCCTCATAAAGATGAATTATAGAGATGTGAATTTATATGTTATTTCATTTGCCGAAACTTCCTGCCGAAATTCGAGTCACTCACTTAAATGCGCGTATTAATGAACAACGAAAAAAAATTGCGCAAAGTACTGCATCTAAACTTGAACTTCTGCAGTTGTCTCAGCAGTTTTCAAAAGAAGCACGCACGCGTAAAAAGAATAATCAGAAAGTATATGTAATTGATTTTAAAGGTGACATGGCAGCTTCAGCTGTAGAGAATCTTCGTGAAGAAATTACTTTGATTTTGGCGACTGCTAAAGCAGGGCGTGATCGTGTCGTAGTTCGTTTGGAAAGTCCAGGTGGGATGGTACATGGTTATGGACTTGCGGCTGCTCAATTGGTGCGTCTGCGCGATGCTGGTTTTCATTTAACCATTTGTGTTGATAAAGTCGCAGCAAGTGGTGGATATATGATGGCATGTATCGGTAACGAAATTATTTCTGCTCCATTTGCAGTGATTGGTTCAATTGGCGTTGTTGCTCAAGTGCCTAATTTTAATCGTTTACTTAAAGAACATAATGTTGATTTTGAGCTTTATACTGCGGGTCAATATAAACGTACCGTGACCATGTTTGGTGAAAATACGGAAGAGGGTAAAGCCAAGTTTGAAGAAGAGTTGCAACAAACGCATGCATTGTTCAAGCATTTTGTTGAAAAATATCGTCCACAGTTAAATGTTGAAAAAGTAGCAACAGGTGAACATTGGTACGGTCAAGATTCATTAGATTTGAATTTGGTTGATAAGCTTCAAACCTCGGATGAGTATTTATTAAGTTTATTGACAGTGCATGATGTTTACTTGATTCAAACTCGCCGTAAACCTACCTTAGGTGAGAAATTAGGACTGCAAGCGGCACAAATGGCGGACAGTTTGATTCCTGCTGTGATGAATAAAGTTATGGACACTTTAGTCAAAACTAATGCGAACTTAGTGCAACTACGTGATCCTAAACTTTAAATTCGATGAAATAAAAAAAGCCAATCTAATGATTGGTTTTTTTATGATTTATCATTTGTATGGTCGAGAGTCTAATTTTCGATATAACATCACTATTCCTCTGATCATGGACCCAAGTGTTGCGAACAGCATATCTTTATGGGCATCCCAAATATCACCTTGTTGACCATTATAATTTTCTGCTGCCTCAGGGGAAAGATTAATCGCAATCGACCATTCAATCCATTCGTAAATGAGACTGGTGGCCATGACAAACTGAACCACAATAAGAAAAAGTACTCGTTCAGATAATTGTGGTAAATAGAATTGAATGATCCTCAGGAAAAAAGGATAGAGAAGTAGACCATAGGCAAAATGGACCAAGCGATCATACATATTTCGCTCCCAACCCATCTGTGCATTTAAATGTATGTTGAAGTAGTGCATCAACCATTCATTATAGGGAACATACGAATATAAATAGTGCGCCCCAAGAATATGAATGATCAGAAATCCAATATAGAGAGAAAATGCGATAAAACTCAAACCAACTTTCTTTTGTATATAGATCAAAAACACCAGCATTAAAGCTGTGCCAAGTTGATGTAAGCCATAAGAAGCATATTCAAGAGGCTTTATACTTGCCAAGATCAGCACCATTATGAAAATGAAGAATACGAGGTGGTGTTTAGAAGTAAATTTTTTGTAGTGCATTTTGTTATATGTTGATTTGATTAATTTCTTCATATGATTGTAATGGATCAATCCTGAGGATAAGCTGCAGATCGCATTATTTTTATAAATAGTTGTTTATATCAATAGCTCATTGCAATCAGGATGATCAGTTAGAATATGATTTATTTTGAGTTTTTATTATGACGGATTCAGCTGCTTTTCTTGCACAGCAAAATGCATATTTTCATTATGAGTTTGAAGAGCTTACTCTGAATGACTTTCCTGAAGAGATCTCAGTATCACTCCGAGGAATGATGTTTAGGCATGACATTCAATATGCTCAAGTGACTCATTATATTTACTATAGCGATGTTTTAACTGGTGATGAATTAGAAAAGCTCAGAACTGACTTTATACGTTACTGTCCTGATGAAGCATGATTTTTATTGAAACATTTGATGAGTCTCATACAAAAAAGCGAAGCCTAAGCTTCGCTTTTTTATTCAATGCTATTTAGATTTTAGCAATCAAATCTTTAATTTGTTTCGCTTGCTCAGCAGCATTACCTGTATAAGATGCAGGTGTCATTTCAGCAAGACGCGCACGATCTGCTGCAGGAACAGCTTCTAATTCGTTACCATTCACAAAATTCACCATCATTTCGCGAGTCATTGCTTGACCACGAGTAAGGGCTTTAAGTTTTTCGTATGGTTTTTCAACGTTATAACGACGCATTACTGTTTGGATTGGTTCAGCAAGAACTTCTTGAGCGTTGTCTAAGTCTTCAAGAATACGGTCGGCATTCAATTCAAGTTTGCCCACACCTTTCAAGCAAGCTTCAAATGCGATCAAGCTTTGTGCAAAACCAACGCCCATGTTACGAAGAACAGTAGAGTCAGTTAAGTCACGCTGCCAGCGAGAAATTGGAAGCTTTTCACCAAGGTGAGCAAGGACTGCATTAGCAATACCCAGGTTACCTTCAGAGTTTTCAAAGTCGATTGGGTTCACTTTATGTGGCATTGTTGAAGAACCAACTTCACCTTCTTTTAATTTTTGTTTGAAGAAACCAAGAGAGATATAACCCCAAACATCACGGTTGAAATCGATGAGGATTGTGTTGAAACGACGAAGCGCATCAAACAATTCAGCCATGTAGTCGTGCGGCTCAATTTGAGTTGTATATGGGTTAAACGTGAGACCTAAAGATTCAACAAATGCTTGCGAGTGAGCAGGCCAGTTAATTTCAGGGTAAGCAGAAAGGTGAGCATTATAGTTACCTACCGCACCATTGATTTTACCTAGAAGCTCAACATTGTTGAATTGTTTGATTTGGCGTGCAAGACGGTATGCCACGTTCGCCATTTCTTTACCCAATGTTGTTGGGCTTGCAGTTTGACCATGTGTACGAGACAACATTGGTTGATCAGCGTGTTTTTCTGCAAGTGCAACAATTGAGTCCACGATTTGTTGCATAGACGTAGCTAGTACTTCACGACCGCTTTTCAGCATGAGTGCATGAGACAAGTTGTTGATGTCTTCAGATGTACAAGCAAAGTGAATGAATTCACCCGCATTTTTAAGTTCATCAATGTTTGCAATTTTATCTTTTAAGAAATATTCAACCGCTTTTACATCGTGGTTGGTTGTGCGTTCGATTTCTTTGATACGGTTAGCATCGTCTTCAGAGAAATTTGCAACGATTGCATCTAAAGCTGCATTTGTTTCGTTAGAAAAAGCTGGCACTTCTGTAATTTCTGGGCGATTTGCAAGTGCTTGTAACCAGCGCACTTCAACAGTCACACGAGCATGGATTAAACCAAACTCAGAGAGGAAAGGGCGCAAAGCATCACATTTGCTTGCATAGCGACCATCTAATGGAGAAAGTGCGGTTAAAGCGTTCATAGCAATTCCTTAAACTTTGGAATGAAACGTAAAACAGAACTCGATATACATCAGGTTAAACCACCTGAAACTGTAAACGAGCGAGATCTTGAATATCTTTCAGTAACTTGCGTTTGGTGAAGATCATGCTCCATGAACTTCCACCTGACTGACGCCATAAATGCGCCATCTGTAAACCTGTAAACAATGAAGCACGAATACGATTGGTGTGCGAAGAATCCTTAAAAGCTTCTGCATTGCCTTTCACCATAATGCGAGGATTAATCTGTCCTGCAGTTTCGACATAGGTTTGAGCAAGGTTTGCAAGAATACTTGGATGTAGATAATTATGATCAAAAAAGGAGAGTTGTTTTAGTATTTTTTCTTGTGATTTTTCAATAATTTCAACGAATTTTGGGTTGCTATATACTTTCTTTTCTAAATGTAATAATGCCATCGCATAGGACATTGGAAGTTTTGCATTGGCAAATTTCGGTATTCTTGATTTTGGTGCAGTATTGAATGGTTGGGTGATGCTACTTTCTAATGTTTTTAATCCCAGAGAAATATCTGCAAGCTGGTTAAAAAAATCTAAGGTTTGACAATTCTTATTGGAAGTAGGGCGAATATTTAAACTCGCCTTAATTAATTGTTCTAAATAGAAGTTACCGTTTTCGCCAATATTTTGTCGACCTGCAATGGCTGTCATATGTGTCAGCTGAGTCGATTGAAATACTGCTGCCAAAGCCAAAGCTCTGTTTTGACGATCATTCAGAGTCTGAAGCTGCTGGAACGGTAACTCTGTCATGTCTGAAAATTCCTTTAAATAAAATCAGGTTTAGGCGCATTAGTATGATGAATCACACCGCCACCTAAACAAACTTCATCCGCGTAAAACACAACGCTTTGTCCTGGTGTAACAGCACGTTGAGGTTCATCAAATTCTACACGTACACCTTGCGGTGCATTTGGGTCATTAAATAAGACACATGCTTGATCAGGTTGTCGATAGCGAGTTTTCGCTGTGCAACGGAAACCATTTTCTGGAATCTCTTGCTCACCTGCAACCCAATCAATCGCTTCAGACCATAACATGGTACTTTGCATGAGGGGATGCTCATGACCTTGGCCAACAACTAAACGATTGCCTTCGATATCTTTGTGTAATACGAACCAAGCACCTTCTTCAGCGCCTTTCATTCCACCGATACCAATACCACCACGTTGACCGAGCGTATAGTACATTAAGCCGTGATGATCACCAACCTCTTTACCATCTTCAAGTACAATTTTACCCGGTTGAGCAGGTAAATATTGCTTCAAGAAGTCATTAAATCGGCGTTCACCAATAAAACAGATACCTGTAGAGTCTTTTTTCTTCGCTGTTGCAAGACCTAAATCTTCAGCAATTTTACGAACTTGAGGCTTTTCAATTTCACCGACAGGGAACAAGGTCTTGTTAATTTCACGACCATGAACGGCATGTAGGAAATAAGTTTGGTCTTTGTTGTTATCCACGCCACGGAGTAAAGGCGCATATTGCTCACCTTTAGAGTTGGTCATGGTTTCACCGCGACGAGCATAGTGTCCTGTTGCGATGAAGTCAGCACCTAATTTCATGGCATGATCGAGAAATGCACGGAACTTAATTTCTTTATTACATAAAATATCTGGGTTTGGGGTGCGTCCCGCAGCATATTCAGCCAAGAAGTGCTCAAATACACGATCCCAATATTCCATTGCGAAGTTGGCTGTATGTAATTTGATGCCGATACGATCACAGACGGCTTGCGCATCTGCAAGATCATCCATAGCCGTGCAGTATTCTGTGCCGTCATCTTCTTCCCAGTTTTTCATGAAAAGACCTTCAACTTGATATCCTTGTTGAAGTAATAAAGCCGCAGAGACAGATGAGTCTACACCACCTGACATACCGACGATGACACGTTGTTGCATAGGATTAGGCATCCAAATTTGAAATTAAGGGAGAGTTTTGGTGCTCATAAACGAGCGATAAAGGAAATTTTTGTCCTGATTGGGCATCTTGAATGGCTTTGATGACCAATGGGCTACGCGCGCGTGCCGTTTCTAACAGCTCATCTAGGCTCATCCAAACTGCACCTACGATACCTGTATCTAATGTTGCATTGGCAAAATACTGTGTTGATTTTGCTAAAAAACAGAAGCGGTAATAGGTACGATCTGGAAACATAGGTGGGGTATAGGTGTATATACCCAATAAATCTGTGACTTCAACTTGGTGACCTGTTTCTTCCATGGTTTCACGAACCGCGGCTTGAATAAGGGTTTCACCAGCTTCTACATGACCTGCAGGTTGATTAAAAACGGTGTGCATGACACCTTCCGTTTGTTCTTCTACAAACAGATATTTACCATCTTTTTCAACCACTGTTGCAACAGTGACGTGAGCAGTCCAAGCGGTCATAAAAAAGCACCAGATGAAGGGAAGGCATATTGTATAAAATTTTGAGGTGTGTGGCTATGATGGGAGGGTATTTCTTTGAAGTGACATGATTTTTGAGCTTGGGTAATAATTTTTTGTGAAGCAATCATTCGATCATGAGGGGAGAATAAAAAAAAACCAATCAGGTAACCTCGGCTAATTAGTTGGAAATAAAATTATGAATTAAGATAAATATAAATTTATAATTAAATGAACTTTTGAGTTAAGAAATAAAATGATAAGAGAAGATTTAAAAAAATATCCTAAAGCAATCTGCATACATTTTTATAAAAACCGCATAAGTTTGATGGCAGAGAATGGTGTAGTCAAAGCTACTGAAATTCCTAAATTGCCATATGATCACCCAAGAATGATTTTGGCAGATTTTGAAAGTGCTACGACCACATTAAAAGCTATAATGAGGCATTGTTCTAATGGTATATCTTTTTTCAATTTCACAACTCCTATCACATTTGTTCAAATCATGGAGCCGATACAAGGTGGTTTAACTCAGATTGAAATACGAGTTTTTAAAGAATTATTTTTTAATGTTGGTCTAAAACAATTAAAACTATATGACCTTGATGGAAATTCTATTGAGTAAGCATTTAAAAGTGTCTTTTAGAATAAAGATGTTATAGAAAATGCACATTTATAGGTAATGTCGATTGTTCAAAACAATTCAGTACTCTGAAAGGCAAACATCTTTCACCTAACAGTCAAATCCTGTTTTAGCTCTATAAAAAGTCCTAGGAAAAATGAGTAAAATTTATCAAAAGACTTTGCATATATTTAAGTGTTTGTATTTAAAGATAAAGCCTATCTACCGAAGTGTTGACAAAACACACATCTCAAACTTAAATTGTATTTTGATGTTGAGTTAAATTGTGATGAAATGCCATCCAAACAATAGAACGTATGACATCAGATGTTCAATGCTTCACTCCTCCGTTTTCCATTGTGGTCAGTTATTCCACTACTGGTCATTTATGTTGCTTTAGCCTTTAGCGCATTCAATTTAGATCAGGTTCAGCAAAATGCAATTTTGACTATAGGTGTATTTTTAACAGCAACATGGCTGTGGATCTGCACCAAACTTGAAGAAACTTATATTGCACTTTTAGCTGTGTTTGCCCTGATCTTAACTGGCAACTTAAACGAAGAACATCTATACCAAGCTTGGGGACAAGATCTGATTTGGTTACTCATTGCAGCATTTGTTATTGCGGCAGGTGTGGTCAAAACAGGGCTAGCAACGTATTGTGCATCACAACTTTTAAAATATGCCCATAACACCCGAACGCTATGTTATCTGCTGACAATTTTCATCGTACTGTCGGCATTTATTATTCCGTCTACCTCAGGTCGTGCGGCAATTATTTTACCTATATTTCTAGGTTTGGCTGAAATACTGAAACATCAAACACATATTCTTAAAGCATTGGCATTGCTCTGTCCGTCGATCATTTTGTTGAGTGCAATTGGCTCTTACTTAGGTGCTGGGGCACATTTAATTACCAATCAGATTTTAGTTGAGCAGGGGTATCCTGCATTTAGTTTACTCAGTTGGCTATGGTTAGGTTTTCCTTTCGCATTGGTCTCATCATTGGCATGTAACGAGCTTATCTTAGGTTTATTTACCAGTAAAAATGAAAGATCGATGCCATTAAACTTAAGTCATTTGAATGTGTTAAATGAACAGGCTGTAGGTTCAGAACAAAAATTATCTGCACTACAAAAACGTATCATCTGTATTTTAGTTTTGATTTTGGGCTTATGGTTGACTGAGCCATTGCATCATATATCTGCCACCATGGTTGCCATATTCGGTGCTTTATTAATGGTTACACCAAGTGTGGGGTGTATTAAGTTCTCTCAAGCTGTGAAAACAATACCTTGGGCATTACTCATGTTTATGGCTGCAACTTTAGCAATGGGGGCAGCATTAATCGAGAGTGGAGCAATTCAATTATTAACTCATTCCATTTTTTCAAAGTTTGATATACAGCCCCCGAGTGCATCGATCATTTTCATTGCATTAATGATCATTATTTCTTTATTGTCACATTTATTTATTCAGTCACGTTCAGCACGTTCAGTTGTGCTTATCCCGATTGCGATTTCTCTTGCACCCCAATTTCAAGTTTCACCTGTGGCAATGGCATTTATCTCAACAGCCGCTGCAGGATTTTGTCATTCACTCACATCATCAGCAAAACCAATTGCGATTTTTCATCAAACTGAAACACAGACGATGTTTAATGCGCACGATTTACTTAAATTAAGTTTTTATTTAGCACCCATCATGTTGGTGCTGCTTATTATTTTTTCGTTCATCGTCTGGCCGATGTTAGGTATGCCGTTATTACTATAGTTCAAAAGTTTGATTTCTTATGTGTGCTGAAATTTTGGAAAATATACTCATTTTACCAAGTGGTTTTAAGGAATCATTAACTGCAACTCAAGTTGCTCAAGCTATAAAAGTTGGAATATCTAAAGCTTTACCTCATGCTTCAATTCGTGCAATTCCAATTCCAGATGGTGGGGAACATACTGCGCATATATTGGCACATAACACCAATGGCAAAATCATATCTAAAACAGTGACAGGACCATTGGGGCAGCCCATTCATGCCCATTTTGCAATGTTGGGCGGCTCCTATGCTCATGTAGCAGTCATTGAAGTTGCAGCAGCTGCAGGCCTAAAATTAATTCCCTTTGATCAGCGTAATCCGATGCAGACCACCAGTTATGGGGTAGGTGAATTGATCATGTGCGCGATCAATGAGGGCGCAACTAAGATTATCCTGGGTTGTGGCGATTCTGGTATTAGTGATGGTGGTATTGGTGCTCTACAAGCGCTAGGTGTGAAAGTTACAGATCATTTGCATCGTGAGATTCCCTATGGCGGTCAGTACTTACAAAACGTGAATCAAATTGATTATTCAGGTTTAGTTGCTCAATTACGTTATCACCAAATTGACATTATATTGGCGTTAAATCCATTTAATATTTTATGTGGCCCACAGGGGGTTGCACCTGTATTTGCACCACAAAAAGGGGCATCTGAACAACAGGTGCAACAATTATCTGAAGGTTTTGAACATTGGGCTTTGAGGCTAAAAAATAATCATATCAACCCTATCTCAAATTTTGATTTTGCTTATGGAATGGGGACAGGTGCATCGGGTGGTTTAGGTGCTGGTCTTGCTGCTATTGGTGCAAAACTTTGTCCTCGATTTGATGTGTTATTAGGCAAAGACTTAGTCGGCTATGATTTAGATCATGAAATCAGGCGTGCAGATTTAATTATTACGGCTGAAGGTGCGATTGATTGCCAAACGCTTCGGGGAAAAGTGCCTGCTGAGATTGCAGCACGAGCAGCAAAATTTAATAAACCTGTGATTGCGTTAGCAGGTAAGCTTGCACACGATGCCGAATGCGTTTATGACATTGGGATTCATGCAATTAGCTCAATTATGTCTAGCCCTATGTCTTTGCAAGAGGCGATTGAAAACAGTGAAACACTTGTGATTCAAGCCAGTGAACGACTTATGAAAAGCGTGGTACTAGGACTAAAAATAGCGCAAGTCCAAAAAATGGCGGTTTAATTTAGCGAAGCAACCTAATTAACTCTATTTTACATTAAGAACAATTTGTTTGGATGTAATGCAGACCTATATCGTAAAACACATTTTAATTTTGAATGTAAATATGATCTTACATCATCACTAGCAGAAGTTAAAACAAAAACTTCTGCTGTATAACGATCTTCTTTACTGTTCATTCTGCGAATAGTTCGCTGCAACCTTCACATAATTCTGCGCTGAATACGGCAGAAACGCTTTTTCTTTATCATTCAGTGGACGCACTTTTTTGACAGGACTGCCCATATATAAATAGCCACTTTCCAAAACTTTATTTGGCGGAACAAGCGAACCCGCACCGATCATCACATCATCTTCAACAATCACATCATCTAAAATAATCGTACCAATCCCGACTAAAACACGATTACCAATGGTACAACCGTGTAATTTCACATGATGACCCACGGTGACGTCCTCACCAATAATGAGCGGTGAGCCTTCAGGTTTATCTGCTTTCTTATGACTAACATGCAACATGGAATGATCTTGGATATTGGAATTTTTACCAATCCGAATAAAATTAACATCACCGCGGATCACAGCATAAGGCCAGACTGAAACATTCTCAGCCAAGACCACATCACCAATCACTAACGCAGTTGGATCAATATAATTTGTTGTATCAAATTTTGGGTAAGTCTCTAAGTATTTGCGGATACTTTCAGTCATAAAAAATTGCCTGTTTTTATTCATTATAAACAAAAAGCACCCAAAAGAATTTGAGTGCCTTTATATCTTTAGTCAAGCTGCGAATTAAAATAAATTACTAAAGAACTGTTTGATATGATCAATCATACGCGAGAAGAAACCAGCTTCTTCAACAGCTTGCAAAGCAACAAGCGGCTTCTCCGCAATAACTTTGCCGTCAAGTGTCGCTGTTAATTTACCTACAACTTGCCCTTGTTGAAGAGGGGCATTTAAGTTCGGTTGAACCGCGATTTGAGTCTGAATGGCATTTGCTTGACCTTTTGGCATAGTCACGTTGAAGTTCTCAGCAAGCCCTACACTCACTTGATTAGATTGACCAAACCAAACTTTAGAAGTGGTCAACTCTTTGTGAGCGGGTTGAACACTGACAGTTTCAAAGTTTGCATAACCCCAAGATAACAAATCACGTGTTTGTGTTGCACGTGCTTGCATTGATGGAGCACCAAAAATCACTGAAATTAAACGCATTGGGCCACGTTTAGCTGAAGTCGTTAAACAATAACCAGCTTCAGAAGTATGACCTGTTTTAAGACCATCTACACTCGGATCTGTATATAGCAACGCGTTACGGTTACCTTGCTTGATCCCATTAAAAGTAAACTCTTTTTCAGAGTAAATAGGATAATACTTTGAACTGTCATGAATGATGTGCTTCGCAAGGGTAGCCATATCTTTCGCTGTAGAATAATGACCTTCAGCAGGCATACCTGTTGAGTTCATAAAGTTCGTGTTGGTCATGCCAATACGCTTTGCTTCTTGGTTCATGCTGTGTACAAATGTACCTTCATTACCAGAAATATGCTCAGCCATCGCCTTAGATGCGTCATTACCAGATTGAATGATAATCCCGCGTAACATTTCCAATACGGTTGCTGTGCCGTTGAGAGGTACATACATACAAGATTCTGTACTACTACCACGACACCAAGCAGACTCGTTCATACGAACTTTTTCATCTTCCGTGAGTTCACCGTTCAACAACTTTTGTTCAATAATGAAACTGGTCATCATTTTGGTCATTGAAGCAGGCGCAAGTTTTTCATTTTCATTTTTACTTGCGAGAATTTGACCTGTTTCATAATCCATCAAAACGTAAGACTTGTTATTGAGTTCTGGTGGTGAAGATAAAACAGTTGCTGCATAAGTAAATGAAGGTAATAGTAATAATGCAGCAATGGCGCTTTTTCGGGTCATTCTATGTAGTTCCAATCTTGTATGAACGCAAAAATCAGCTTTGCATTCTAGGACAAAGCAAAGCCGACTTCTAGCAGTGGAGTCGGCTTATTTCAATCGAATTGTAACTATTTCGTGCTCTATTTAACTGAAGACTGATATTTTTTTATATCCTCGCACACTTGTTGATTTGCTTTATCTCCAGCGTTTTTCGCATCTTGTCTCGCTTGAGCTAATGCTTGCTGATAATCCTGTTGTTTAATTAGATTGTTCAGCGTGGTTTGAGGTGAATTTTCGTTAGGTAAATAGTCTTTTAATAGCTTTTGATAGCCTGCTTTAAACGCCGCATCTTCTTCCACTAAACTTGGGCATGATTCTGAAAAGACATAGATTGCAGCGAGTTCATCTTTAGTCACTTTTTGTTGAGTAACTTCGATATTTTCTTTTAAGTCTTGAGCATTGGCGAAAGTGAAACTTGAAAATAACATTGAGCTGCTGATAAATGCGGTTGAAATCAATTGTAAAAAACGGTTTTGCATAAATGACTCAAAAATTAGTAAGTTAGTTATAAGAATAGAATAATCTTTTTTCGTGTTTAAAAAATAGAGAAAGTGTATTAATGCTGTTGGAACTCAGAAAGTAAAGAAGAAAAGTTCAGGTATGAACAGGGGGATGACTACATGCTGAGTTTTCAAGATTAAAGGGTAAGCAGATTTTCAAGATTAAAGGCGTTTAAAACCTCAACATGTATGCGTGTGCTCATTGTTGTGTTGGGGGATTTTGATTAGGCTATCGAACAGATGGGATTACATGAATTGAGTGAATTGTTTTGAATATTTTGATTGCCAACGATGACGGTGTGTTCGCACCAGGAATACAAGCATTAGCACAAGCATTAAAACCTTTGGGTCGAGTAGTCGTGGTTGCTCCAGAAAGTGAGCGGAGTGGTTTTTCAAGTGCATTAACGCTTGATCGTCCATTGCGACCCGTGCAAATTTCAGAAGATGTATGGGCAATTAATGGCACACCAGCGGACTGTGTTTATCTGTCCATGAATGGTCTATTTGATTTTGAATTTGATCTAGTCGTAAGCGGGATTAACAGTGGTGCGAATTTAGGTGATGATGTGTTGTATTCGGGTACAGTTGGGGCCGCGTTTGAAGGCCGACTCATGAAACAACCTGCAATCGCAGTTTCATTGGCTGGTCCAAATGTTCGTTCGTATCAAGATGATCAAGATTATGCACAAGCTGCAAATTGGGTATATGAGTTTATTAAAAATGGTTTGCCTGAGTTACCACCGCGTCATATTTTCAATATTAATATTCCGGATACGGCTGAAATAAAAGGGACATTAGTGACTTATCAAGGAAGAAGAAAACAAACGAAACCGATTACCACACAAGTGGACCCGAGAGGCCGTCAAGTTGTTTGGATTGGTTTGGCTGGAGAGGCCGTAACAGATCCCGAAAAAAGCCAACTGGGTTATCAGTCAGACTTTTATGCCATTGCAAATGGATATGTCAGTGTGACACCGATCCAAATGGATGCTACCAATTATCAGGTGTTGGCTTCACTTGAATCTCAACTAGGGCTTTAATTGAACGACCACAGGTAGGATGTGTTATAACTTTGTGAAAAATATATTTGAAACGGTGAATTTAGCATTAATTTTGCTACTCTTAAGCCGAATTCAGTCTTTTTAATCTTTTGTCAGAGAGGGAAATCATGCTTTTGGCCAGACCCAAAACAGTTTTGAAGTTGTCTAAACCATCTATTCACTCAGCATTGATCGCGGTTGCTGTCGCTTCTTTTCTTGGTTTGTCGGGCTGTGCATCGAAACCCCAAATCCACAATTCTGCTCGTTATGCGGTTGCTCCTGACTTCTATACAGTTCGTTCTGGCGACACTTTAAGTAAAATTGCGGCACGTTATGGATTGAGCTATTTGAGCATTGCGGAGATGAATGATATTGCACCGCCTTATCGCATCTATGTAAATCAATCTTTAAGATTAAAACCCTCTGGCAATCGACAAGTGACACGTTCGACCACGCGTCCTTTGACAGCGACTGAAACTCAGATTCAACGTCAAACCATTCAGTTACCAACAAAACCAGCTGTGGTTACGCCACCACCACAAACCACACCAGTACCAGCGGTAACTGCTGCAGTACCGACGACTTCGACTAAAGCAACTTCATTACGCTGGGTGAAACCATCGAATGGTCCAGTCATTGAAAACTTCAATGTGGCAAGTAATGTCAAGGGATTACGTTTTGGTGGCAATGTTGGTGATCCAATTTTTGCAGCAGCTGATGGTCAAGTGGTTTACGCAGCTGATGGTTTAAAAGAATATGGTAATTTGGTGCTCATTAAACATATTGATGGTTATATCACTGCGTATGCGCACAATAACCGGATGTTAGTGAAGAGTGGGCAAAACGTAAGTGCGGGGCAACAAATTGCAGAAATGGGCTCGAGTGGTGCAACCCGTACGATGCTTGAGTTTCAAGTTCGTTTAGATGGTAAGCCAATCAATCCAGCAAATATTTTGCCAATCAACTGAAGATATTTAGTGCAATTTAACAATTTCTTCGTATAATACAATGAGTTGCTTTTGTTAATTTTTGTTAATTAGAGAAGCATCTCATAATTTCAGAGGGAAATTTATGTTAGATCAACTTCGCTCGATGGGCGTATTTGCATGTGTTGTTGAAAAAAGCTCTTTCAGTGGTGCTGCTCGAGATTTAGGCATTACGACGAGTGCGGTTAGTCAGCAAATTCGTTCACTAGAACAAGAAATGGAAGTAACACTTCTGCACCGTTCCACAAGAAAACTAAGTTTAACGGAAGCAGGGCAGGCCTTTTTTCATAGCTGTCAAGAAATGCTCGCTGCAGCAGAGCGCGGTAAAATTCGAATTAATGAGTTACGAGACGATTTAGTTGGTGATTTACGTATTGCAACAACGCCAGAACTCGGTGCAACCCATGTAGTTCCTGCGTTGTCGCATTGGATTTCGGCACATCGTGGTTTAACCGTTCACTTTGAAGTTGAAAATCAATTTGTCGATTTGATTCAAGAAAGAATCGATATTGCAGTGAGAATGTGTTCTCGCGTGGATGAGTCTAATCACTTATCTTGTCTGCCGCTTGCACGTGTGGATCAAGTCTTGGTGGCTTCACCAAGTTATTTGAATCAAAATGCAGTTATTTCAAGACCTGAAGATTTAGCACAGCATGATTTGATTCCAGTAAATATTGTAAAAAATCAGCAAATGATGACATTTGAACACAGTACATCGCGTGAATTGGTGAATGTGTCCATGGAAAATCGTTTACAGACAAACAATGTTTATGTCGCTAAATCATTGTGCCAAAATGGTCACGGCATTGCGCGATTATTATATCTGGATGTGCAAAAAGAATTAATGAATGGCACATTGGTTGAAGTTTTACCTGAATGGAAGTTACCTGCATACACTTTGAATGCAATGACATTAAAACGTGAACAACAACCAATGAAAATTCATCGCTGCCTAGATGCTTTAAAACAATATTTCAGCCAGTTGCCTGGTGGTCGAGTATTCCAAGAAGCATCTTAAGTGTTCTTCTTAATAAAAAAGCCGCAATATGCGGCTTTTTTATTGATCTTGGCTTAAGCCAAGAAGTTTTTAATCGCTGGAACTAAGCGTTTTAATAAATCATCAGCTTGTTCTTGATTCATATTCAACGCTGGCAACAAACGAACGACATTACCTGCGGTGACATTAATAATTAGATTGTGCTCTATGCGTGCAATATCCACCAACTCTGCGCATGGTTTTGGTAATTCAATACCAATCATCATACCAAAGCCGCGAACAATAACGTTTTGATCTGCAAGTTGTGTACGGAATTGATCAACTAAGTATTGGCCAATTGTTGCTGCATTTTCAACAATATTTTCTTTTTGCATCAAATCGATAATCGTGTAGACAATGCGCGAACCTAATGCAGTACCACTATAAGTTGATCCGTGGTTACCTGCAGTAAGAATACCTACACCTTTACCTTGAGTCATCACTGCACCAATTGGGAAACCATTACCCAAGCCTTTAGCTGTCGTCATGACATCAGGAATAATATTGGTATGTTGATACGCGAAATATTTTCCTGTACGACCGTTACCTGTTTGAACTTCATCTAGCATCATCAACCAATTATGTTGATTACAGATTTGACGAATTTCTTCAAGATAACTAAAACCTTGAGGGGCAGTATTTACACCGCCTTCACCTTGGATCGGTTCAACGAGAATCGCGACGATATCTGGATGGTTGATTGCTGCTTCTTCAATTGCCTCAATGTCGCCAAAAGGTACTCGGATAAAACCTTCAACGAGCGGGCCAAAACCTTCTTGTACTTTTTTATTGCCTGTCGCAGAAAGTGTTGCCATTGTACGACCATGGAAAGAATGATCAGCTACAATGATTTTCGGAAGAGCAATACCTTGCATATGACCATATTTACGCGCAATTTTAATTGCACCTTCATTTGATTCAGCACCACTATTCGAGAAGAAAATTTCTTCCATACCAGATACTTCAGCTAACTTTTGCGCAGCTGCAGTCTGCCAAGGTACTTCATAAATATTACTGGTGTGAATAAGCGTCGCCGCTTGTTCTGCAATTGCTTCTGCCAAAACTGGATGTGCATGACCTAGACCACATACTGCAATGCCAGTCAGCGCATCTAAATATTCTGTACCTTCAGCTGTATAAAGATACGAACCTCGGCCACGCACAAAGCTGATCGGTTGACGGCTGAATACAGGCATCAAATGAGATGGTTGATCAGTTTGAACTGGAGCGAGGGTGATATTGTTCATGTCTAACTCGTATTTGTTAGGTGGAAAATAAAAGTTTATCTAAGCAAAATCTGCTTAAGATTAAAAGCCTAATTGCAAATTAAACTGGAAAAATTTAGCAATCCATACTCTTTACGGCGGTTTTAGGTATAATGCAGGCAGAATAGTTGAGGATTTAATCAATGACTGAACAAGTGCGTGATACAGAAGCGTTAATTCGTGATCAAATTGCAAAACATGCAGTTCTTCTTTATATGAAAGGCACACCACAGTTCCCACAATGTGGTTTCTCTGCACGTGCAGTTGAAGCATTGAGCCAAATTGGTCGCCCATTTGCTTATGTAAATATTCTTGAAAACCAAGACATTCGTGCGACTTTGCCACAAATTGCAAACTGGCCAACATTCCCACAATTATGGATCAATGGTGAGTTGATCGGTGGTAGTGATATTATGCTAGAAATGTTCCAAACAGGCGAATTAAAAACGCTCGTGGAGCAATATAGCCCAGCGCCTGAAGCTTAATTTAAGCGCAATAACAAAAGCACCGATGGGTGCTTTTGTTATTTTGAAAACTTCAAATTAGTTTGAAGTCTCATCAGCGAGTTGAGAAGGTTGTTCTTCAGCATTGATCGCTTTATCTTTTTTAGCTTTGTCTTTTTTCTTCTTTTTTTTCTTTTTCTTTGGCTCTTCTTCAATTTCAGCGCCATCTTCAATGGCTTGCCAATATTCTAGCTGCTCCATGACAGCAGCGTAAATTGATCCTTTGGTATAGCGACCTTTTTTATTTAATTCTCCGACAGGACGCGCCATGAGAATCTCAAGTGCTTGATCAATTGTGTTGATGGCATGAATATGGAATTGACCGGCCTCGACAGCATCAATTACATCTTGACGTAACATTAGATGCTGCATGTTTTGACGTGGAATAATGACACCTTGTTTGCCTGTTAAACCTTGAAGTTTACATGCATCAAAGAAACCTTCGATTTTGGCATTGACGCCACCAATCGGTTGTACTTGACCCAGTTGATTCATTGAACCTGTAATCGCCCATGACTGATCAATCGGCAGTTGGCTGATCGCAGAAATTAAAGCGGAGAGTTCTGCAACGGTTGCACTATCACCATCGACTTGACCATAACTTTGTTCAAAAGCCAAAGCGGCAGAGAAGTGCAAGGTTTGTTCACGTCCGAAATGTGCCTTTAAGAAAGACGACATTAATAGTACACCTTTAGCATGAAGTGAACCGCCTAACTCCACGCTACGTTCGATATCTAAAATATCGCCGCCACCCTGATACACTGAAGCAGTCAAGCGTGATGGTAGGCCAAATTCGACATCGGCGTAGTGAATCACGGACAAAGCATTTATCTGACCGAGTCGATGACCACGCGTTTCGATAAGCTGTGTACCACGAGATAAATCTTGCCAGTACAACTCTCGTAAATAACCTAGACGATATTGGCGGTGTTTGAGCGCAGTGCCGATATGTTCTGCTGTCACCATAGTTGCATTAGATTTGGATGCATGGTGATGAGATTCATGAATCAGATCACCTAAAGTTAAGGCATGTAGTGACAACGAACTCTGATCCTCTGCTTGACGACTTGAGTCGGTCAGTAAAGCAGCCAAGGCAGAACGATCAAATGGAAGTAGTTTAGAGGATTGAACATAGTCTGCAATCAAATGCATATAAGCTTGTTCATTTTCGTCATTACGTTGTAATGTGTCAGTAAAATCAGCTCTGATTTTAAAGATACTTCCTAACTCAGGCTCCACCTCCAGAATCTCATAATAGATTTCTGGTTCAGCCATTAAAATGACTTTCAATTGTAATGGAATCGATGCTGGCTCAATTGAAATGCTGCCCGTCAGCGTTAGCATGTGCTCTAGAGATGAGAGTTTAATTTGACCAGACTTAATCGCTCGTTTGAGTCCTTGCCATGCATAAGGTTGTTCTAAAAGCTGCTCAGCCTCAAGCATTAAAAAACCACCATTGGCACGATGCAGTGCACCAGGTCGTATTAAAGTGAAATCAGTGCTGATAGTGCCATTTTGCGTTAATTGTTCAACATGGCCAAGTAAGTTGTAATGTGTGGGGAAATCTTCAAAGATGACTGGTGCCCCAGAATTTGGCTTGTGGCTAATGACTAAATTTGCTTGATAACGCGCAGGGACATGGTTAAATAATGCAGGTGAAAAATCACTTTCTTCCTGTTCTAGTACGGTTTCCACATTGTCGATAATATCTTGAGCATATAATTTTAAGTATTGTTCAAGATGTTTGATATCTGGAAATTTATTTAAAATATGTTCCATGCGAGGAATAATGACTTGTTTGGCAATGTCACGATTCAACTCAGACACCATATCACGTGCTTCATCTTCAAGATCACCAATTTGTAAACCTAAACGCTCAAGCTTTTTATCCATATAACGGATATTGGACGCAATTTCAGAACGTTCTTTGCTACTCAGTGCATTGATGTCATCTTGAGACATCTCTTGAATTTTATTGTCTTTAATATGAACAGGAATAAAGCAGTGTTCTTCATTACGACTGATCAACTTTAAATCAAGCTCTTCACCTTCTTTGGTGAGCTCAATCAAAGCTTGTTGTTGCTCATGACCTGTCGTTAAACGAATTTTTTCTATCCGATTGTGATACGTTTCAGCACTAAAACGACGTTCGAGCTGTTTGAAAATGGTTTGCCATGTTTGATGTAGCGTACTTTGAAACTTTGCGCCTTGTCCTGCAGGAAAGTTAAGCGCAATTGGGTTGCGTGCATTTTTGAAGTTGTATACATAAACCCAATCATCCGGTGTAGGCATATCTTTGGCATGTTGTTGGAGTAAGCGCTTGATCATGGTGCGTTTACCCAACCCTGCCGTACCCACAGCAAAGATGTTATAACCTGAGTATGGAAGGGCAATGCCTGCTTCTACAGATGCTTTAGCACGATCTTGTCCTAAAAAATTATTAAGAGGCTTGATACGTTTTGTAGACGCAGGAATATTGTCATAATTTGGAATATGCGTCAGTTGTTCTGGTTTGAGTGCTGTTGCATTCAAGGTGTTTTGCGTGGCTTCAAGTTCAAATACGGATAGGAGCTTGTTTTGCGAGTTTTGTTCTAAGTTTGTGGATGTCGTGGTTAAAGCTACTGCGGTGGAACTAATTTGATCGTGTCTCTGGGTCACAGGTGAAATCCAAAACTATAATTTACATTTGATAGTTTAAGGTATACAGGTTTAGCCAAAAATATCAAGTTGAGATAGATCAAATTGATGAAATACTCGGTGAAGTTTGCGTAAATTATATTGAAACCAAGCGCATTACAGAGTTGAATAGCGAGAGTACTTTTCACTGAAAATAACAACGCAATGACATCACAATCTTCGTCACCAGAATCAGCTGGATGGACTTCGGCATTTAAAGCCTTTCTTGATCGACGCGCGATCATTATGCTTTTTTTGGGTTTCTCATCAGGTATCCCAATTTTTCTGATTTTTTCAACTCTATCTTTCTGGTTGAGTGAAGCCGGTATTCAGCGTAGTACCATTACCATGTTTTCATGGGCAGCCTTAGCTTATGCCTTCAAGTTCATTTGGGCACCTTTGATTGACCGATTACCATTGCCTTATTTAACAAGGCAATTGGGTAAACGACGAGGGTGGTTATTGGTTTCTCAGATTTTGGTCGCAATTGCTATTTGTTCAATGGCATTTACTGATCCGAGTATTCATGGAGGAAGTGTAGGGCCATTTTCAAGTTTAACGTTCATGGCGATATCCGCAATCTTTCTAGGATTCTCATCAGCGACACAAGATATTATCGTGGATGCTTATCGTATTGAGTTGACACAAGATACGAGTGTTCAGACGGTTATGGCTTCGACCTATAACGCAGGTTATCGAATTGCGACCATTGTAACTCAGCTCGGTGCATTACTCTTCGCTGCATCACTTGGTACAGCCATGGGTAACTATATTTATGAGGCGTGGCAGTCCACCTATTTACTCATGGCTGGATTGATGATGATTGGGATTGTGACGACTTTAGTGATTCATGAACCGGTAGTAAATCAAGAACCTCATCAATATCAAGCAAAGGATTATTTTCAGTTATTTATCGTCTTTGTGATTTCAACAGTAGTTTTCGTTTGTGGGTTTCTCCAATTTGGTGCTTGGATTTCACAGTTAAATATTGATGGTAATTTTTTGTCATTTATCGGGCAAGTTTTACGTTTCTTCGCGAGTGTGGCGTTGGCTGTGCTAGTCGTATTTGGATTAATCCGAGCAAAACTCATTGATGAAAAAATAGTCGTCGAGACATGGCTATCACCGATTTTAGATTTCTTCAAACGTTATGGTTTGAAAGTTGCGTTAGCTATTTTATTACTCATTGGTTTTTATCGAATTTCAGATATTGTAGCTGGAGTGGTTGCCAATCTTTTTTATCTTGATTTGAATTTTGATAAAGAAGAAATCGCTTGGTTTAACAAGTTTTTCGCCATTTTTTTTGTAATTTTAGGTGGCTTCCTTGGAGGCTTATTAGCTCAGCGTTATAACATTATGAAAATGATGTTGGTGGGCGCTATTGTTGCCAGCACGACCAATCTCATCTTTGTGGGGCTCGTAAAATCTGGACCAACGATGAATCAAGTCTTGGTACAAATGGGAGGTCAACAGCATCAAGTGACTCCTGATGAAGTGGGGAACTGGTCTTTAAAGCTCCCTGCATCTAATTTTGCTGAACATAATAGTATTCAAGTGTTATCCACCCCTGATGGTTATGATAAAGCCCTGAATGTTGAAATCCCGCTTCAACGCTATTCGAGTCAAGATGATTCTCAGATTTTCATCCAAGCCATTGGAGGGGATAATGTTCTCTACCAAGATGAGTTAAGCAAGGATGTCATTATTCGCGGTCAACTCTCGAACTTAAAAGCTGACAGCACACTACAAACACTGAATATTCGTATTTCAAATCAGCAAGTGATACCTGCGAAGTTGGATCAAAATAATTGGAGCGTGGTTGTCCCGGGAGACAGTCTAAAAAACCATACTAAATTTACGGTGCAAGCCGTCGTGCAGCATGCAGGTCAGGCGCATGAATTAATCCAAGATCATATTTATAAAACAGTTTCAGCGATCCAACCGAAATCACGTATGACTTTATCTGATCTTCCAGCTGTTCAAGTTGATAGTGATCAAATAGTCGAACTTAAAGGTAAAGTGGTTGTCCCTTATAGCAAGGTGTGGCTGGTGATGGGCATTGTATTTGACAATCTCGCATCAGGACTTGCTGGTGCAGTATTTATTGCATTCCTATCGAGTTTGACTAGCGTTTCATTTACAGCAATGCAATATGCAATTTTTAGTTCATTGATGTTATTGCTTCCAAAGATGATTGGTGGCTATTCAGGTACAATAGTGACAAACTTCGGTTATTCATCATTCTTCTTTATGACTTTTTTAATGGGTTTACCTATTTTGTTACTTGTTATTTGGGTGGCGAAATTGTTAAATCAGTTGAAAAGTACATCTTTCAATCAATAGGTAAATTTTATGCGAATGTTACATACCATGTTACGTGTAGGCAATTTAGAGCGTTCATTGACGTTCTATACTGAAGTACTCGGTATGACTTTGCTTCGTAAACGCGATTATGAAGAAGGTCGATTCACTTTAGCCTTTGTAGGTTATGGTGATGAAGAAAACAATACTGTTCTTGAGCTAACGCATAACTGGGATACAGACAGCTATGAGCTGGGTAATGCGTATGGTCATATTGCGATCGCAGTGGATGATGCGTATAAAGCGTGTGAAGAAATCAAAGCACGTGGTGGTAATGTTGTCCGTGAAGCTGGACCAATGAAAGGCGGTGTAACCGTAATCGCTTTTGTGGAAGATCCAGATGGTTACAAGATTGAACTTATTCAACAAGACAGTAATGCGAGAAATAATTAAGTTTCACTCGCTGATTGGTGAGTAAAATTTTAAAGATAAGCCCAATCTATGAGTATTGGGCTTATTTTCAATTTAGAGAATAAAAAGAGGGATATGGGGTGCTAAAGCTCTTAGCGTTAGATCGTTTCACGATATTGCTGTTTGTTATGGTGATTTTAGCGTCAGTGATGCCAATTTCAGGTGTTGCTGCTCACTATTTTTCTTATTTCACCACGATTGCAATTGCAATCCTATTTTTTTTACATGGTGCAAAGTTATCACGTGAGGCGGTGATTCAAGGCATTAAACATTGGCAATTACACAGTTTGGTCTTTGCACTGACGTTCGCAGTTTTCCCAATTCTAGGGTTAATGGCTAAACCTGTATTGTTACCTTTGCTTGGACAAGAATTGTATTGGGGCTTCTTGTTTATGTGCTTCTTACCCTCAACAGTTCAGTCTTCTATTGCATTTACTTCAGTAGCAGGTGGTAATGTCGCAAGTGCTGTGTGTAGTGCTTCATTCTCCAATATTATTGGTATGTTTATCACACCTATATTAGTGACCTTATTTATTTTAGGCCAGTCTGATCATGGGTTTGATCCAACCAATGCGATCGTCAAAATTATTCTGCTGTTATTAGTTCCATTTATTTTGGGACAATTACTGCGTCCTATCGTCTTTCCACTGATTCAAAAAAACCCGAGTATTGTCAAAACTTTTGATCAAGGCTCAATTCTTTTGGTGGTGTATGGCGCATTCAGTAGTGCAGTCGTAGCAGGTCTATGGAATGAAGTCAGTGGGGTGACCTTAATGTGGTTAATTATTGCATGCTCTGTGCTTCTGACTTTGATTATGCTTTTAGCCTATCACGCCCCAAAGTGGTTTGGATTTAATCGTGCCGATCAAATCGCTGTATTTTTTTGTGGTTCTAAGAAAACACTCGCAAGTGGAGTGCCTATGGCGCAAATTCTTTTCATTGGACAACCTATGGGGATGATCATATTGCCAATTATGATTTTCCATCAAATCCAATTAATGGTGTGCGGAATTATTGCAAATCATTGGTCCAAGCAAATTGAAAAGTCTTAAAGGAAAAATTCGCTATCTGAAATAAAGTGGCGTATAATGTCGTCCACTTGTTGTGCTTAGCTCTGACGGAAGCCGTCTCGGTGGGCCAAAAGAATGGTCTGTTGTGGTGTTGATCTGCTGTATTTCAGCCTTTCCTCTGCGTCTGTTGTAATGGATGAAGAGAGTGATCAATTGCGATGACAGCTAAAGCCTTCTTAACTCTATGGAGAATCGACCATGCGCGCCGATATTCACCCAAAATACGAAAAATTAGTTGCTACTTGCTCTTGCGGTAACGTAATCGAAACTCGTTCAGCTGTTGGTAAAGAAACACTTTACCTAGACGTATGCTCAGCTTGCCACCCATTCTATACTGGTAAGCAAAAGAACGTTGACACTGGCGGTCGTATCGACAAGTTCAAACAACGTTTTGCTGGTATGTCACGTTCTATCAAACGTTAATACCCAAAATAAAAAAACAGGCGTTCAGCCTGTTTTTTTATGTCCAAAATTTGGAATTAACTTTGATCTTGAACATTCATGAGCTGATCCAATTTACGCTGGTAATAATCACCTTGTAAAAATCTCACGTCGACATTCCACGCGTTGGCAAAGCTATTCATATCATTGAGATTTTTGAGTAATAAATTGACTGATCGATGACTATTGAAGTATTCAATCGCCTGTTTAAAACGTTCAATACCTTCTTCAGTATTTAAATTATCTGTAAATTCTTCATGCAGCGTGAAATTCTGAATGTTGGCAACTTTGAGAATGAGATCGCTACATTTACTTAATCCAAACTCACAAACGGCAATATCTGCACCTTGCGCTCTCAATACCTCAATCGCAGGCAGAATTTCATTTAAATGTTGAGCAATGTATTTTTCTTTAAACTGTAAAATCAGTGGTTGAGGTGCTTTTGCTCCTACAATCATGAGCAGTTTTGAAATTAATTCTGCCAATTGATGATGCTTTAAAAGAACATGGTGTCGTAAATTAATAATCAGTTTAGCTTCAGGATATTGTGTTAAAAAATTGTGCAGTTGCTTTGCTGCTTCAACCAAAATCCATCGGTCAATTTTAATAGACAACTCAGGGTCATCCACCAATTCTTCAATATCGTCCAATTGAATCCATTGGTTTTCAAAAATAAACCCACTGCTTACTTCATAGGTATTAAGACTAGTGTCTTCTTTATCATAGATTTGTTGGAACTTTAGCGTTATTTGATCGCGTTCAAGAACTTTACGAAGATGTACTAGGATATCGCCGTGAACTTCGTCTGACTGTACAGGTTCTTCAATTGCTTGAAATACAAATTCTGTTGAATGATCAGGCTCTACTTCAGAAGAAGGTGTATTCAACTGAATAGAGGTCGGCTCATCTGCTTGAGTAACTTCAAAATGAATCTCTTCAATTTCTTCAAGCGTTGTCTCTAAAGCAGCATCATTGCTCAATAAATTGGGTAGGGCAGTGTTATAAGCATTTGCAATGAGCTGTTCAAAATTATCTACATTTAAATCTGACAGTTTGAAGAGACTATAACCAATTTTGACATGCTGTTGATAGGTTTGATCTCCCAGATTGACGAGCCTAGGTTTTTCAAGCGCATGTAACGCAGAGAGTCTTGATTTTAGAACTTCAATCGTTTCAGCTTGAATGATAGTGGCATACAGGGCTGTTTCAATTTTAAATACAGCGCCATTGGTTTGTTCGAGAATAAAGTCTGAAAGTTTGCCGAAATAGCCTTTAAAAGTATCCCAATCAGAACTCAAGATATAGTCTGGACAACTGGCTAGGCTGAAGATGACCAAAGCATTTTCTTGAGCAGGGTGTTCTTCAAGATGTTGTAAAATTTTTGCCAATGTTGTGTATGGTGCAATTCTATTGACTTGATGAGGTGTAGTCTCAAGTTGAGGACTAAATGAATGGTCACTCTGTTGAAAATGCGTTGAAATCGTAATTTCAATGATTTGATTTTGATCTGTAGGATTACATTCAATTTGGACTGGATTTTGATGTGTTAACTGTGGATTAAGAGAAATCAGTTCAAAAGGTCCATACTCAAATTTACCGAAAACTAATTTTTTAAATCGTGCTTTAAAAGATTGAATATCCTCAGGTTGTATTAAATCAATGAGCGGGGATCCAATAACGTCATCACACGTTTCGAAGCCAAATAAATGCGTAAACTCATGGTTGCATTCAACGACAATCCCTTCTTCTATGATTGCAACTGCTTTTTTATGCTCTTCGATCCAATTTTGTTTAATTTGAACATTGTGTTTCAGTTCATCCGTTAATTGCATCTGATTTTTTTGTAAGCGACTAAAAGCCAATGCTCGAATAATTTTAAGTAAACATTGTTCAGGTTGATCAATATTTAAAACATCGTAGATGCCCATCGAAATGAGTTTTACTTCAGACATTTCTAGCGCTTCTGAAGCTAGATAAAGTGTGGGTGTTAAAGCTTTATCAGAACCTGCAAGCAGTCGAAGAAAATGAGTTAAGGTCAGTTCATAGGCACGACCAAACAGAATTAAATCCCAATCTAAATGAAGTTGCTTTTCAAGACTCACTTGATCATCGAGTAGCACTGCTTCTACCTTGTACTCGCGTTTTTCGAGTAAAGAGATAATATGGTTATAACGAATCTGATTATCATCGACAATGAGTAAGCGCATTCCAGATTGCTTTAATTGTGTTGATAGAAGTAGGTTTTTCACTTCAATGCTTCCCATACGTCTTGAAAACGATTTGATTCAAGGTTTTGATGTTGTAAAAATTCATCAATCAGATATTGCTGCTCATCATTAAATAATTCAAATTCAAATTGAACAAAACTTTGTGTGATGAGCATGGTCTTTATCAATTCTACTTTGATATCTTGATCAGTTAAGCGTAAATAAATAGATTGTTGTTCTTTGAAAAACTGTAAATTTGGCAAAATAAGAGAATGCTGTGGAGCATCAATCTTCAAGGTATGTACAAATAAACATGGATGATAATTAAAAGAACTTCGATCTGTATAAACTTTTGCGGCGCAAGGGTGGATGTCGGGTCCAATCACTTCAAGCCCAAGTTCATAGCTTTTTTTAACAGATTGTTTGATCCAACGAATTACACCACCTTTCCATTTGCTGTTCACTCCCTCATTGATCAGGATAAATTCACCAGTTCTTAAATTTGGAGGTGCTTCTTCTTCTAACCAACGTACGCGATAACCATTTAAACTGATATCTAAAACTTGAGCCGCATGGATTTGACGTGCCTGTTTATCTAGAACCTTGTTTGATTTGTCTGTATAGGCATCCGGGTAGTCATTTAAATATGTAAATGCAAACTCGTCTTCTGATTTTGATTTAGGCGGTGTTAGTCGTAAGGTTTCGCTAAAAGTTTTGGTTTTAGAGAGATAATAATGAGCGGTAAGTAAACTGAAACAGAGTTGTAACTGAGCGGAATGTTCATAACGTTCATGTCTGCGTTCAATGGTCGAGCCTAAAACATTTTGTACATGAAATTTAAGAGGCGCAGTTAAATATGCTTTCTCTTTCTTAGATAAATATTCATTGTCCTTTTGAATGGTTAAGTTGACATGCTCAAGCAACGATTGTGTCGCCACGAAAATGTTTGGTTTAAAACTCTCATGGTGTTTTCGGTTGTAAACTGGCGGATGATCTTTAGTGGTATCAATAACGTAACGAGATAAAGCGGTTTCGCGTGGTAAAACTTGCACTAGTTGTGCCCAATCCGCTGTGCATTGATAGAGCGCGTAGATCTCAGAAGGACGAATTTGGTGAGTATTAAATATTTCTAATAATAAGACTTGGGCATAGCACTGTTGAATATTTTTTAAAGCGTGATGAGTGCCTTGCAATAAATTAATATTGACCGTGTGTTCTTGGTTTTTTAATGCCAAATCATACAGATAATGGGTCATTAACCATTGCTTAGACAAGGCAGAACGATAAAGCATCTGTTGTTGTACTAACAATAAACCTAATTGTTGAAGAGCGTAATAACTGGAAAGGAGTCGTGCAGTTTTCACATTACGCTTTTGAGCAAACTTCAAAATAGAAAACTTTTGTTGTTTTAGCTGCATTTCACTGCGCTGTGCAATATCTATGTAGATATCAGCAAATAATGTTCTCAAGCGAGTGGTTAATTCTATAATATCTTTGTTACGGTCAGATAGAAAAAGACCTTGATTTAAAAAGTTTTTTTCAAGTCTCTCTAAAATATTTTCGATCAAAGGGTGTAGCGCTTGAATAAGATCAAAGCGCAATGTTTCCGAACATTTGAGTTCAGCGATTTCATATAGGGCTTTCAACACCGCTTCAGAGGTGTCACCTAATTGCATAATTGAAAGTTGAGATGCCCAAAAACCCAAGTCCTGAACATTTGCATTTGCAAAACTCAGTTGATCTCGAGTCAAGGCAGTAGGATAGTGAAAAATTTCTGAAATCTGAGCCTGAAGCATGTGAATGAGTCTCTAAAAAGTGGCAACTCCATAAAGCGGTGTTTTATTCTGTTCTCCCGCAATTTCTCTAACCAGCTTTGGAACCAAGTATCCAGGCAACCTTGCCAAAACCTCTTTATAGATTGAATCAATAGATTCACTTGGTAAATCAAAATGCTGAGCACCTTTCACTTTATCCAACACATGTAAATAATAAGGCATCACACGCGCATCAAATAATCGATGACTTAGATCAACCAAAATATCAGGATGATCATTAATACCTTTTAATAACACAGCTTGATTCAACACCAAAATATTTTGTTGTGAAATTTGCATTAATTTCGAAGCGGTAAAGTCATCAATTTCAGTAGCATGGTTTGAGTGTACCACTAGAATAATACGTAGCCTACTGTTTTTTAACAGAGAAATAAGTTCATCATCAAGCCGATTTGGGATAACGATTGGAACTCGAGAATGAATACGCAAAATTTTAAGATGTGGAATTGAACTTAATCTATCGATCCAAACGGCAAGTTTACGATTTGAAAGTGTTAGGGGATCCCCTCCGCTTAAGATCACTTCATTGATTTCTGGATGAGCGAGTAAGTAGTCTTGTATTTTTTTCCAGTCGTCATTTTTAGGTAAATTTTCTTGATATGGAAAATGACGTCTAAAACAATAACGACAATGAACAGCACATGCACCTGTTAAAGTCAGTAAAAAACGTGACTGATATTTATGTAATACACCTGGAATTAAATTGGCAGCCTCCTCATCAAGGGGGTCTGTCACAAAATCAGGATGTTCATTTAACTCCAGATGATGAGGGAGTACTTGAAGTAACAGTGGATCATCAGGATTAGATTTTTGCATCTTCGAGACGAAGGCGCGAGGGACTCTTAATTTAAATTGGGCTGATGCCAAAATTGCACCATGTATTAAATCTTCAGGTTGCAATTCCAAGAGTTCAATGAGCTCATGTGGGTCAGTGATTAAATCGCTGAGTTGATTTTGCCAATGTTGCTCTTGATACAAATAGTGGGTCATACAGTTTAAATTTAGAGGGAGATGAAAGGCTTCATTTTAAATCAAAACCCATTGAAAAACTCAGTTGTGTCCTGATTAAGCCTTCTTTATTGAATGTTGGGATGAAAATACTCAAGCCTAAAGATGATCAAATTAAGTCTACAACAGTAGTTCTGCATGGAACTTAGACAGCTTAAACGTTGTATTTCGGAATTTATCATTGCGGCAGAGTAGGTTGGTCATTTAGAATACGCAACATAAATGCATGTGCATGTGGCATATCATGCACCTGTCAGCCTTGCTAAATGACAGTGTAGCAGCCCATCGCATTAATAGATTAAAGTTAGTAAGTTTGGAGTGAGCCTCTCATGGCCTATTATTCTACGAACGATTTCAAGTCTGGCCTTAAGGTAATGCTTGATGGTAACCCATGCTCAATCATGGAAAACGAATACGTTAAACCAGGTAAAGGCCAAGCGTTCAACCGTGTTAAATTACGTAACCTTAAATCAGGTAAAGTATTAGAAAAAACATTTAAATCTGGTGATTCTTTAGAAGCAGCAGATATCGTAGAAGTAGAAATGGACTACTTATACAACGACGGCGAACTATGGAACTTCATGGATCCTGTGACTTTCGAGCAAATTGCGGCTGACAAAGTTGCAATGGGTGATGCTGCGAAATGGTTGAAAGACGATTCAAACGAAAAATGCACAATCATGTTATGGAATGGTGTTCCTTTAACAGTGAATGCACCTAACTTCGTGGTATTAAAAATTGTTGAAACTGATCCAGGCGTACGTGGTGATACTTCTGGCGGTGGTGGTAAACCAGCGAAACTTGAAACAGGTGCTGTAGTACGTGTTCCATTATTCGTTCAACAAGAAGAAAGCGTTCGTGTTGATACACGTACTGGTGAATACTTAGAACGTGCATAATGGTGTAAATTTATACTATTATCGAAAGGGATGATGACAATCATCCCTTTTTTAATGCCAAGGTCTAAGGTAAAGAAGAATTATTGAGGAGTATAGTCGCAAGGGAAAACAGCAGTAACACGAATAATAAAATTGAGCTGATTGCAAATACGAAATAATGAGGGTTTGATATGGATCAAATACAACCGAAGTCATCCATGACTTCGAAATTGATTTGGATTATTGTGGCCATAATCGGTGCAGTATCCTTTGGAATATTAGCGATTAGTCGTGGAGAACATGTCAACGCAGTTTGGCTCGTACTCGCTGCAGTCTGTGTTTACAGTATTGCATATCGTTTTTATAGTTTATTTATTGCTAATAAAGTATTCGAGTTAAATGCTCGGCGTTTAACACCTGCGCACCGTCTAGCAGATGGTCTAGATTATGTGCCTACAAATAAAAGTGTTCTGTTTGGTCATCACTTTGCTGCGATTGCAGGTGCTGGTCCGTTAGTTGGGCCTATTCTTGCTGCGCAAATGGGTTATTTACCAGGAACGATTTGGCTGTTAGTCGGTGTTGTACTGGCAGGTGCAGTCCAAGATTTTCTAGTTTTATTTATTTCTACACGCCGTGACGGACGTTCACTGGGTGAAATGGCAAAACAAGAACTGGGTTCATTTGCAGGAATTATTGTGATGCTTGGCGCATTAGGGGTAATGATCATTATCCTAGCTGTGCTTGCACTCGTCGTGGTTAAAGCATTAACCAATAGTCCATGGGGTGTGTTTAGTATTGCTGCTACCATTCCAATCGCATTATTTATGGGCGTATATATGCGATATATCCGTCCAGGAAAGATTGCCGAAGTTTCAATCATTGGCTTTGTACTGATGATGCTCGGTATCATTTATGGTGAAAACATTGCGCAACATCCTTATTGGGGGCAATTATTCACTTTATCTGGTACAGAGTTAACATGGGCATTGATTATCTACGGTTTCATCGCTTCTGTATTACCAGTATGGTTGTTATTGGCGCCACGTGATTATTTATCGACTTTCTTGAAAATTGGCGTGATTGCAGGTTTAGCATTGGGTATCGTATTTGCGATGCCTGAATTAAAAATGCCTGCAATTACCCACTTCGTAGATGGTACGGGACCTGTATTCTCTGGATCACTTTTCCCATTCTTATTTATTACCATTGCCTGTGGTGCAATTTCAGGTTTCCATGCATTGGTTTCATCAGGAACTACACCTAAGCTCGTAAATAATGAACGCGATATCCGGATGATCGGATACGGCGGTATGTTGATGGAATCATTTGTCGCAATCATGGCGATGATCTGTGCAACGATCTTGGATCCAGGCGTTTATTTTGCCATTAACTCACCAGCTGCGGTGATAGGAACGACGGTTGAAAGTGCCGCAGAGGCGGTACGTAATTTAGGATTTGTGGTTACACCTGAAGCTTTAACACTACTTGCCCAAGAGGTTGGTGAAAGCACAATTCTTTCTCGTACTGGTGGTGCACCGACGTTTGCGATTGGTATGGCGCACATCATCACTGAAATTTTTAATAGTCGTGAAATGATGGCATTTTGGTATCACTTTGCGATCTTGTTTGAAGCGCTATTTATTCTAACTGCTGTTGATGCAGGAACACGTGCTTGCCGTTTTATGGTTCAAGATACTGTGGGTATTGTTGTCCCTGCGGTTAAAAACTCTAAGTCGTTTGTGGGCAACTTGATTGGTACTGCCGTTGCAGTGGCAGGCTGGGGTTTCTTTGTATATCAAGGTGTAGTTGATCCACTGGGCGGTATCAATAGTTTGTGGCCATTATTTGGTATTGGTAACCAAATTTTAGCTGCGATGGCGCTGATGCTGGGTACTGTCATTTTATTCAAAATGAAGAAAGAAAAATATGTGTGGGTCACCATTGTTCCAACGATTTTCCTCTTCATTACAGCGATGACTGCTGGTTGGCAAAAAATCTTCCATGAAAATCCAAAAATTGGATTCTTGGCACAAGCAGATCGTTTCAATGCGGCTATTGAGCGAAACGAAATTTTAGCGCCTGCGAAATCCATTGCGGAAATGCAAACTGTTGCTTTATCTAATCAGATTAATGCTGCGTTATGTGCATTCTTTATGATTGTTGCTGTGGTGATGTTGTTTGCTGCCATTAAAGTGATTCGTCGTGCTTTAGCAAATCCGCAGCCAACGGCTCAGGAAGCTGAAGCAATTTATACTGATCAAGTCCCTGCAGGAGAGACCAAATGAGTTTGAAAGAACAAATTCGTCAAAAGCTGGCATTGGGTAAAATCATTAAATTCACGATTTTGGCTCAGCCGAAGAAGTTTTTAATGTTGCATGGAATCAAAACAGTTCAACTGATTTGGCAGCGGCTACAACAAAGTTTTCGTTTAATGGTGGGTGTCCCAGATTACCAAAACTATGTAGAGCATATGAAAAAGCATCACCCTGACCTAGAGCCAATGGATGAAAAAACTTTTCATCGTTATTGTGTCGATGCACGCTATCCAAGTGCAGCAGGCGGTATGAAAAAATGTCCATGTTAATTTTCTAATATTAAATAAAAAACGGCACTGAGGTGTCGTTTTTTATTTGTTTTAATTGTATAAAACCTGACAAATTTATTGTTCTGAAACTCGTATACTCTTGATCAATAACAAAGGATAAAAACATGAAAATTGGAATTTATGGTGCAGGATCGATTGGCTGTTATATCGGTGGAAGAATGGTCGCAGCAGGCCATCAGGTGACATTTTACTGTAGGGAAAGAAGCTATCAAAAATTAAGCCAAAATGGATTGGAGCTCAGTGATTTAAACGGCTACCATCATAAGCTCACTCCAGATCAATTAAGACTTACAACAAATCTAGCAGAAGTCTTAGACATGGACTTAGTCATGATTTGTGTAAAATCAGCAGCGACAGAGCAAGTGGCATCTGAAATACGAAGCTGTGACACTCTCAATAAACCGAGTCTCATCAGTTTTCAAAATGGGGTGAGTAATGTTCCACGGTTAAAAAAAATGCTGCCAGAATGGGAGATTATGGAAGGAATGGTTCCATTTAATGTCGCAGAACTCAAACCGTCTCATTTCCATCAAGGTTCTGATGGAACATTAATGATAAAAAAATTTGTAGAAAGTAATCAGCTAAAAATAGTGTTAGATGCGGCGAAACTGCAAGTTGAATTCCGTGATGATATGTTAGAGGTACAGTGGGCTAAAGTCTTATTCAACTTGAACAATTCGATTAACGCTTTATCTGGTCTAACTTTAAGAAATCAACTTACTAATCGAATGTATAGAAAGTGCCTTGCTCAGGCACAGTTAGAGACGCTTCAAATTTTAAAGCAGGCAAATATTAAACCCGCACAATTAACGCCTGTACCAGCGAACATCATTCCTCATATTCTTCGACTTCCTAATTGGTTGTTTAAGTTGATCAGTCGCAAAATGTTAGCCATTGATCCACTAGCTCGTTCATCTATGCAGGATGATCTGAATTTAGGGCGCACGACGGAGGTTGATTGGATTAATGGTGAAGTGGTCAGACTTGCTAATACACTCGGGGGGAATGCACCGATCAACAGCTATTTTATTGAACAGATCAAGCTGGCGGAAAACAATAATTCAAGCCTTCAAATTGGACCTGAAGAGATGCTCACACAGTTGAAGCTTATTCAGCATTAAGTTTGATACTGATTCTTTAATACACTGATTATTAGAAATATTTGAGAAAATAAAAAAAACCTGTATGGTAGAAATATACCGTTTTGGAAATGTAAATGATGATTTGGGGAATGAAGCAGAGTGTTCAATCAAAAGATATTATACAGCCTGAGTTAGAATCTCAGATTCAATCATTTACTCCCAAAATTTCATTATTTCTAGAACAAATCAATCAAATTGTTTTGGATAAAAATACGCAAACTGAATTGGCTTTATGTAGTTTAATTGCAGGTGGTCATATTTTATTTGAAGACTTACCTGGATTGGGTAAGACCACATTGGCCAGTAGTTTGGCATCATTATCAGGTTTATCATTTCAAAGAATCCAATTTACCAATGATATGCTCGCCAGTGATGTAATTGGCGTGAATGTTTTTAATCAAAAAGAGCATCAGTTTGAATTTAAGTACGGACCTGTCTTTACCCAAGTTCTTTTGGCAGATGAAATTAATCGCTGTAGTCCTAAGACACAGAGTGCATTGCTAGAAGCGATGGAAGAGGGCTACGCCACGATTGATGGACAGCGTTATGCTTTACCTCAGCCTTTTTGGGTGATAGCAACTCAGAATCCACTCTTTCAAAGCGGGACTTATGCACTACCAGAGTCTCAGTTAGACAGATTCCTCATGCGGTTATCTCTTGGCTATCCATCTCGCCATGCAGAAAAAATACTTCTTCAACAAGAATCACGTGCCAAATTAATCGCACAGTTGATCCATGTATTTAATGAGACTGAAATACTAAGATTGCAATCCTTGACTCATCAAGTCCATTTAAGTGATGCAATTCAAGACTATTTATTGGATTTGGCTGCGGTAACACGAAAAAGTGCGCATGGTTTATCGACGCGTGGATTATTGGCTTTAAAACGAGCATCACAAGCGAGAGCGATCGTGCATGCCAGAGCCTTTGTCATTCCTGATGATGTAAAAGCTGTATTTTCAGCAGTATGCGCTCATCGATTAAACTTGAGTGAGGATGAGACGGTCTCCCTAATGAATCAGGTTAAATTGATTTGAGGGTATGCAGGTGACCAGTATCTGGAAGCAATGGTTAAAAAAAAGATTTCGGTTTGAGCAGAGTAAAAAAATTGGTCAACGCGATATTTTGATTTTTATTTATCAGCAAGGTTTCTTATATCTTGTGTTGATTTTGATCACATTTATCGCGGGTATTAACTATGCCAATAATTTGATATTAGGTTTCTGCTTTTTAATTAGTGCGATCTTATGCATTAGTTTTTATATCACCTTTAAACAATTGCATGGTCTTGAGATAGACATCATTACTGATGAAGTCGGACAGGTAGGGCACTCGATTTTATTTAAAATCTACTTGAATCAACCTTATTCATATTCACGTTATTTATCGATCTCCATCGATTCTGAGACACAGCATATTCACATTGACCAAAAACAGTCTGAATGTGTTATTCAGATTCAGGTTGATCAACGAGGACAGTATAACTATCCCGATATACACATTGCTTCAGTGTATCCATTTGGTCTTGTTCGAGCTTGGACTTTTATCTTTCATGGACGACATGCATGGATTGCGCCTCAAGCCAAAATAAATCCGAATACAAGCTTTTCAAATGCATTTGTATTGGATCAGGAAAAAGATGAGTTTAAAGAATTAAGAAGTTTTCAGGTCGGCGACTCATTACAAAGTGTATCTTGGAAGCAGGCTGCTCGTGGACAAGGTTTGTATATTAAAGTTTTTGAAGAGCATCAACAGGATCGATGTGTTGATATTCATTATCATCATATGCCGTCAGTCGAGCATGAAGAAAAGCTCAAATATATGATGGGTGTGGTGGAGCAGTGTGAGCAATTACAAATTCCTTTTAAGCTGGTGTTACCTCATGCCGAATTGAATCAAGGATTTGGAGCTGAGCATATCAAGCAGGCTAAAATTCTGCTTGCTCAGGCATAAAGTGTGAAATAGAAAATAGGTTTTGATATATGGTACATCCTAAAGTTTCACAATCCATGCTATTGAGTTTGGCACTCATTTTATTTATCCAGATTATTTATCTGCCTTATGCTTTAATTTTGGTGCTCTGTATTGAGCTTATATATTTATGGCATATTCAAAAAAGTAAAAAAAATGTCTCCAAAGCAATAAAATTTAGTTTTACAGCAATTGCACTTGGCGCGATTTATCTGCATTACCATACCTTTGTTGGTGTTGAGGCTGGGGTAGCATCGCTGACAACTTTTCTATTTGCAAAAGCATTAGAAACCCAAAAAAAACGTGATTTGATCATCGTTTTTAATTTTGCCTTATTCGTGGCGGCAAGTACGTTTTTATATAGTCAAACGTTGTATGTTGCTTTGGGAGTGGTGCTGTGCTTAGTGAGCTGTTTTGTAGGACTCTATAGAATTCAAACCGCGGAGTTTCTGTCCACTCGAGAAACTAAAAATGGCTTAAAGCACGATGTCATTCATGTTGGTAAATTCATCGGATTGGCAATTCCTTTTTTTATACTACTCTTTATTTTTTTCCCAAGATTACCTCCGCTTTGGCATCTCCCGATTCAGCAAAATAAGGGAATGACAGGAATCAGTGACTCTATGTCCCCAGGTGACATTGCTGAGCTGTCTCAGTCAAATGAATTGGCATTTCGTATTATTGGTGATATCACAAAATTACCGACGCGTTCAGAAATGTATTGGCGAGCTTTGGTCTTAGATCAATATGATGGTCAAAAATGGACGAGTCATGGATTTAATAGAGGGTTAAACGAGTTAAACTCTTATCAACTTTCTAATTTAAATCAAAAAGTTGAATATCAGTATTTGGCTAAAGATCCTTCTGTAGAATGGATCATGGGATTAGAGCAATCTGTACCTCAACAACGAAATTATTATCTCCGTTATGACGGTGGTATTTCAGCTCAACGACCTATTCAAACGGCTCAACCCATAAACTTAGTTTGGTTAGGGCGTGGGACGAAAATAAATCATGAACTTAGTCAGTTTCAAATTCAGTATTACACCCAGTATCTCCGTCAGCGCGATATCAAAAGTCAAAGTTTAGCATGGGACTTATTTATTAAAAGTGGAGAGCAGCCAGAGCGTTATATCCAGCAAGTTTTAGACTGGTTTAAGCAAAATAGCTTTCAGTATTCTTTATCTCCCGGTGTTTTGAGTGGTGATCGGATAGATGCATTTATGTTTAATTCACAACAAGGATTTTGTGAGCATTTTGCTTCTAGTTTTGTCATGATGATGCGTTATGTCGGTATTCCTGCCCGAGTCGTAACAGGTTATCAAGGAGGTCAATTTGCGCCAGACCAAAAAAGTTGGGAAGTGAGGCAGTTAGATGCACATGCTTGGACTGAAGTATATTTTGGAGGTCAATGGCAGAGGATTGATCCCACTGCAATGATTGCTCCAGAGCGTATTGACCAGGGAATGCAAAGTTTAATTCAAAATAATCAAACACTTTACTCTGAGAATAAAAATTGGTCAGTTACAAAATATCCTTTTTTAACAAAAATTCGTGTATGGAGTGATTACGCAAGTTATCAATGGCAAAGTAAAGTTGTTGGATATAACGCTGATCAACAGCAGAGTTGGATGACAAAATTTGGAATTCATTCAGTTGCTTCAGTGTTTGTGATTATCCTTGCAGGCTCACTGATCATATTAGGATGTTATGCACTATGGATGTTGAGGAAAAAAAGAAAACATTATTCACAAATCGATTGGGTACTTCATGTTGTTAATAGAAAATTAGGACTTCACAATCGCCGTTATTCTTACGAAACGGTTCGACAATGGTTGGAAAGAATTTCATCCCCTTTAAGTCAAAATGATAGAGCTGTTTTCCTCGAAATTATTATTCTGTACGAGCACTTAAGTTATTCACAATCGAGTATTTCTAAACAAGAGTTCGCAAATTTTAAGTCAATGATTAAAACTTGTTCATATCTTTTGGTTAAATATGAAAAAGGCTTGTCAGCCAAGTGATTTTTGCATAAGATGCGAAGCATTCTAGGTGTATAGCTCAGTTGGTTAGAGCGCTACGTTGACATCGTAGAGGTCTCCAGTTCGAGTCTGGATATACCTACCAAGATATTAAAATCATATAAACTTGCATAGCTTTATATGACTTAGAAAAGCCCTAAATTATAATGATTTAGGGCTTTTTTATTGCTTTAGATAAACTAACATAAACTCATATAGCAGATCTATCCTTGTATCATCGTGTGTATCATGATTCAATTACTGAACTCATGATACAAGCTTGTTTGCCATAATTTGTATGAAAAGAACTGCAATTAAGAAAAGACCCTTATCTGATACGACTTTGGCCAGTCTTGAGCCAGAAGATAAAGACTATAGAGAATTGGATAGTAATGGTCTGTATTTCCTCGTACAAAAGAAAGGAAATAAATCATGGCAATTAAGATATAAAAAACCTGATGGCAAGTGGTCTTGGATGGGGCTGGGAGCTTATCCAGCTATTAGTGGAGCATTAGCTAGAAAGAAGGCAAATGAAATATTAAATAAGCTCTCTAATGGTGAGATGATAGAAACTAAGGCAGATATAAGAAAACAGGCCACTGAGAAAAAAGCGCTGCTATTTAAAAATCTAATGTATGACTGGTTAAATACTAAAGAGCCAAATTGGGGATTTGATACTTTTGATAAAGCAAAGAAATCTATCGAAAGACATATTATTCCTAAATTTGGAAATAGAGACTTTACTGGTATTTCACCTAAAGAATGGTTTGATTTCTTTCAAAGTCTACAGCGTGATTTAGGTATTTATACTCAAACTGAAAAGCTGACGTCTTATTGTCGTAATGCATATGATTGGGCAAAGTTCCAAGAGAAAATAAAATTTAATCCGTTAGAAGGCATAACAAAACACCTCGATAAAAACCAGGGCGGGAATATGAAGTTTGTAGATATTGATGAATTTCCTGCTTTGATTAGAGCTATCAGAAGTTATCCTAAACGGGATAAAGCAATTGGTTTGGAATTATTTGCTTTATTGTTTCCACGTCCTGTCGAATTAAGATATGCCACTTGGGATCAATTTGATCTTGATAAAGCTGTGTGGATTAAGCCGGCTGTAATCATGAAAAAAGATATTGCTCATGCTGTACCTTTACCACGTCAGGCCATAGTCCTTTTAAAAGAATTATTAACTTATAAAACTGAGTCTAATTTTCTGTTCCCTGGGAGAGGAAGCTTAAGCGAGCCGGTATCTGATAATACGTTTAATACAGCATTAAATCGATTGGGATATAAAGATAGACAAAATCCTCATGGCTTTAGACACATTGCTAGTACTCAGCTAAACAATAGATTTAGTGATAAAGAGCAGGTAGTAGAAGCCACACTGGCACATTTAAAGAAAGGTGTTAAAGGTGCCTATGACAAAGGAGCTCACTTTGAAGAGCGTATAGGGATGATGCAGTGGTGGGCAGATGAGATTGATAGGGTAGTTGGAAATGGCTAAAGACTGGATGTTTAAAGGTTTGTCTGGTGATGTTACACCTGAGGACGAAATAAGTACTTGCATAAATCAAGGCAAATTCATGATCGAAATTGCTGAAAAAATAAAAAAGAATGAACCGTTAACTGAAATGGAAAGAGAATGGGCAGCAGGTATAGTAAGAGCAAGGGGTAAAGATCAAATAATAAATCCAGCAGAATATATTTCTAAAGAAGAGAATGGAGCTCCAGCAGATCCTAGGAGATATGAAGTGGTTCTTAGATATTATTCCTATCTAAAAATTCTAAAGGTTCAAAGACGAGCCATTGAATTAGTTTGTTATTCTTACGAAGGTATTACACCGGATAACTTAAAAAGTTGGATAAAACAAGAGAAAGAAGCTGGTTATCCAATCAAAAAACAAGCAGATCATAGAATTATTAAAAATCCAGAAAGCATAATTACTAGTTATGAAAAAATTAAAGGGAAAAAGTAAAAAAAGTTTTTCCCTATTTTCTAAGGCTATCATGTGAATAATTAAGTACATCCCTGTTAATTTCAAAAGGATGTATTTAGATGTCGAATAAAATTAATCAATCCAGAAAAATTGCTTCATATTTATTAAAGTCAAACCTTAAAGCGCTGTTAGATTCACTAAATTTAATTTTGAATATCATTCGTCTTTTGCTTGAACTCATCAACATTTTATTTTTATGGTTTTGAAAATATTGTGCGACACGATTAGACGTATTACTTGGCTTTATATGTTCTTATTTAGATTTTTATCACTTATATTTAATTTGCTAAGTCTAGGTTTGCTCCCGAAAGTCAGATACCCAATCTGATTGGCTTAGCTGTTATTGATATGGGATTTTGTGCTGTGGGAGGCATCATGGGTTTATTGAATCTAATAAAAGAAGATGAGACTTATAAATATATTTCTTTGAAAGAAGCTATTAACTTACTAGCTGAGAAAACTACATCAAATATTTATGAAGTTGCAGTATATCTACTTAATAAGAATGTTGAATCCTATATAGATTGTTATATACGAGGTATAGATCATAAAATTCATGTATCAAGTGCAGGGCGTTATGATGGGTCAGGGTGGAATGGTGAGAATTATGCCTTTGATATATTAAAGCGCATTATTAAAAATGTTGATGGACAAGCGTCATCAAGTATTCATAACTTTTCTACATACAATAAAGAATGTGAAGAGGTTTTTTGGAGTAGAGTAGATTTTTTTAACTTGGAGGGTATAAAAAGTCTTAATTTATTGGGATCTGAAGAAGTTACGAAAGATAGGCAACAAATATATATATGGGATCAAAAATATTTAACTATCCAAGAAAATGATGTTCCTCACTCTGAATTATTAGAGGATCAATTCATATATGGTTTTGAATTTGGTGTTATTAATGAAAGTGAGATTCCCCATGAGTTATGGGATTATGAAGAACAGACTAAAAAATATCCCTTATTTTATAAGAATGAGACTTTTACCGCCCAAGAAGCAGCATGTCTATTTTCTGGTTATGATCCTGTTCTTGTTGGTAATAAATATAATAGAGTTATGTGGCTTAATGAAAATCCTTTATTTGAGGAAGCTATGAATTTTATTTACTCAGCAGTGAGAGGAGATTTATTTGAGGAGGTTTCTTCTGGCCTTTTTGTAATTAAATCTGCTCAACTTAAGGATTTTTTTACAAGTAAAAATATTTTTATTGAAGGCTTTAATGATGTTGAAGAGGATTCATTTAGAAATGATGAAATTATATATGTTGATAATAATGATTTAGAAATGTTAATTAAAGAAAATGAACAGCTTCATGATAATCTTGCTAAGTTTGAAGAGATAAGAAAGATTGCTCTTAATGCACAAAATGAAGTGGTCTCTTTAACAGAGGAAAATCAAGAGTTGGAAAGAAATGTTTCCAATTTAAAAAATGCTTTGTTATGGATAGAACATGAAAAATACGAACTAGCAGCTGAAGTAAAAATTTTACAAGAAAAAATTGAAAAAGGAGGCCAAATAAATCAAATCGATAAATGTGATCAACTTATTCATCCTTCACTTAACAAAAATACCGCAAGTTTTGCTCCTGAGCTCTTAATAGCTATTGAGGCTTGGGAAGCAAAGTATTTACATAATGAATATCCTTATCAAGAACATACCCCAGCTATAACTAATATTCTAAAAAAGCGGAATATTACTCAAGTAAATTTAGTGAAAAGAATTTGTGCAATTACTAATCCAAAAAAGTGATATAATATAAATACTTACTATGAGGTGACACTTTAAGGTATTACCTTTTTTTATAGAGGTGTCACTTGTATGTCACCTTATTTGATTTGCTTCACTAGCTCCATCAAACACAACTGTATGGAGCTAAATAAATGCAACCAATCCGAGTTACATATAACCAAGCATGTGAGTTATTGAGTATTAAGCGCAATGCTTTACGTGAACTCACCATAAATGATCCAACTTTCCCTAAAGCCTATAAAGCTGGTACAACTCGCCAGGCACCAGTCTATTTTGATTATGCACAACTAATTGAATGGCATAACAACCAAATTAAAAGCCAAACCAATGCAGAATTGGAGGCTTAACTCATGAATCAATTAGTTAATCCATCAATTCTTAAAATGACCAGTTTGGAAATTTCTGAGCTGGTCCAATCTGAACATCGAAATGTAAAAGTCTCAATTGAGAGACTTATGCAAAAAGGTGTTATTCGAAATACTCCAATGACGAATTTCGAAAGAATCAATAACTTAGGGTTTACTTCGAAAGTTGGTGTATATGTTTTTGAAGGTGAGCAGGGCAAACGAGATAGCATTATTGTTGTTGCTCAGCTTTGCCCTGAGTTCACGGCGAGTTTAGTCGATCGCTGGCAAGAACTTGAATATAAAATTAAGGATGAAGTGGTGGTAGATATTTCTAACCCTCATGCTTTACGCCGCGCTCTTTTGGATTATACAGAGCAAGTAATTCATCTTGAAACTCAGAATCAGTCTTTAGAACGAACCATCGACACAATTACTCAAACACCTGCAGGTGTGAAGTTTCAGCAAGCATGCAAAATCTTAAATATTAAAAGAGAAGTATTGGCCAACTGGCTACGTAAACACGCTTGGGATCGCAAGCTTAATGGAGTACGTGCTTCAACCTACTATAGCCAAGAGCGTGGTTATTGCGAAACCAAGTATGAAGAAGTGGCTCGGATTCGACCTAATGGTGATCCATATACCTTTACTAAAATAGAGTTCTTCATCCTTCCTAAAGGTATGAATGTTCTAGCTAAACATTTTGGTAAGGGGGCTTAAGATGAAGAGTTTTGTTTTAGCTTCATATGCTCCGCTTACTGAAGAAGATGATACGGCTGATTTGGTTGTAAATGACCAAGCCATGAAGTTTATTGAAACCCTCGCTATAAATGGCGAGCTTCAAGAAGTTAAAGATACCCGAGAATTATTATTGCAAAATCCTTCTGTGCAGGACGTCTTAGTCCTGCACGCTGGTAGCCTTCAGGTATTACTCACCAGCATTATGGGAGAGCCGCCTTATGGAAAAGCATAAGAACCTGTTACCCATATTTTTAACAATACTTCTTGCAAGCTGTCATGTGCCTAGTTATGCTAAGGACGTTCATCAGAAAGCAGATGAGCTAACCTTGGCCGGTTATATCGCAAAAGGCGCACAGTCCGCTTATAGGACTTTTTTTGTGCGTAAAATCTCTATGCACCTGCATGTTATGGCGGGGCTGGAGAGGGACACCTTCGGGTGTGCAGGTGACCTTTTGCGCCTGTCGGCCAACCCTTTTCAGCTTCGCCACCCTCACTTGGCCGTGAATGGTGAAGCTCCAAACTTGCAAAAGGAGCGCATTCATAATGCCTAATAACAACTCGTCTCTAAAAAATTCTCATATAGAAATAGCTATAAAAACTTATGACGCCAGTGATGTGTCTGAAGGTTATGCGTTGGCATATGAACAGGTTGCTGACCTCGCCGTAATGCTTGATTCCATTCGTAGTAAATATGAAAAAACTGCAGAGTACTTACAACAAGTCTATAGCGTGCCAGAAAGTGTATTTAAAGATTTAAAACGTCTTTTGAGTATTACAGATAGCATGATTGATGAAAATCTGGAGTTTTCCAAAGCACAAGAAGATCAGTTTCAAAAAGAATATGAGGAGTCACAAGCATGACTAAACGTGACACCTCAAACATGACGCCAACTGAAGTTTTGGCTCATTGTCAGATATATACACCTAATCAAACTGAATATCTTCAGCATAAAATTTTCCAGCGTTTTGGTGGGCCTAATCAGGCTATTTATATTGATCAAAATGTTGAGATAGATAACGTTGAATACTCTAATCCCTTAATTCTACCGATCTATAACGGTGAATTAAGTGTGGTTCAATGCGCCGTTATGGAAAGTGGAAAAACTATTTCTATCTTTCCTGATGGATTAGCCCGTGGGTTTGCTTGTTATGGTGAACTACAGCATGACAAGCCTGTAATTATTACTTATAGCCTTGAGTCTTTCTTTAAGATTGCTTCTAGTGGGTTATCTGTAGTTTTGGTTGTACTCAATAACTTATGCGCTTCACGCTTAGCAGAAACACTTAAGGCTTTCGATTTTGAGCAGATCCAGTTTGTCATTAATCAATTGGCACAAGCTGGTTTTAAAAAGCTTTACCTTCCTGTACGACCTGAATATTTCAAAAATGATGCCTTTCAAAAGCTCGAGCAGAATACTTGTGTTCGCTTAATTAACCAGTACCAGAAAATTGATGAGAATGAGTTTCTAATTGAACTGATTAAAGATGAAGATCCGAAAGAAGTTGCAGCATTTTTAAAAGAAGCCATTACCAAACTTCCTCATACTGAACCTTTACCAAAAGGTCATATGGCCAAACCATTCAAATGGGGTGATGGACGCTTTCATCTTTTAGAATCTGGATTGTACTTTTTAGAAACGAATAACAAGGGAGATGACTATAAGCGTTATATTTCTAGTCCAATTAAAGTCGTTGCTCTGACTCGAGATAATTCTAGTACCTCATGGGGACGGTTGCTCGAATGGTACGATCCAGATGGTATTAAGCATCTACAAGCTGTTTCTATGGAGTTCTTCCAGTCTGACGGCGTAGAACTACGCAAAGCACTTTCTTATCAAGGAATGACAATAGCACCGGATGCCAAAGCGAGAAGCTTATTACAAAGTTATTTGATGAGTTATCCAGTTGAGCAGAGGGCCTTATGTGTCGATCGCGTAGGCTGGCATGATGAGGTGTATGTATTGCCTCATTTTGAGGTTGGCCAAAGTAAAGTTAACGATTTAATTGTCTATCAGGCTATTCATGGTTTAGATAATCGCTACCAACGTAATGGCACATTAATTCAATGGAGAGAAGAAGTATCCAAGCTAGCACAGGACCATAGCAAGTTAGTTTGTGCCATAAGCACAGCGTTTGCGGGCCAGCTTTTAGGTCCACTTGAACAACAGAATGGAGCAGGCGTTCACTTTGTTGGGAAGTCATCTAAAGGTAAATCAACTGCATTATTTTTAGGTTGTAGCGTATGGGGTAAACCAAGCCGTTTTTATCGTACATGGAGAGCAACCGGCAATGCTCTTGAGCATACAGCCTATATGCACAATGATAGCTTTTTGGCTTTAGATGAGATTGGAGAAATTGCCAATCCTAAAGAGCTAGGTAACATTGTTTATATGCTGGCCAATGGATTAGGTAAAGCTCGTTTAAACAAGCAAATCACAGCTAAACCTGCTTTTAACTGGAAACTTATCTTTCTGTCCAGTGGGGAAGAAGGGCTCAAAGATATTATGGCCAAGCATGGTCAAAAGGCCAAACTAGGACAAGAGATCCGATTAATCGATATTGATGTAGATCAGTCAGAGTATGGCGTGTTTGACAGTATTGATTTTGCTTCGGATGGTGCAATTCAATCCAGAATGTTAGTAGAACGTTCGAATATGTATTACGGTGAAGCGGGTATAGCTTGGCTTGAATATCTTTGTAGTGATAAAAATGAAATTATTAAACACGCTCGACAGTTATGGGAGCAATACCGAGAACCATTGATTGATGGTCATTCAGAAGGACCTATTATCCGTGTAGCAAATACATTTGCTTTGATTGCTACAGCTGGTGAACTGGCAACACAAGCGGGAATAACTGGTTGGAAAAGCGGTACCGCATTTAAGGCCGTACAAGCTGTTTTTAAACAATGGTTAGGTAGCTTTGATCGGGTTGGCAACTATGAAGATATGGAAATTCTGGCTCAGATTAAAGCTTTCTTTGAAGCGCATGGTAATAGCCGCTTTGAAGGTATGACTCCAGATGCGGAACATCTGGATAAAGTCATTAATCGAGTAGGTTACTGGAAGATTGAGAACGGCGAAAAGAAATATCTGGTCTATCCGGAACAATTCAAAAAAGAGCTTTGCAAAGGGCTAAATCCTAAACGTGTCGGCAAGTTACTTATACAACGTGGATGGCTGGATCATCTAAATAATGGCAAGTCTACAAAGCTCACTCGTGGCATTGATGGTATGCCTAAAGCAATTCCTATGTATGTATTTAATGAAAAGGTACTTACAGATGATCTGGATGAACTCTAGGAATAGTGAAAAAACTGAGGTTACAAAGGTTACTGAGGTTACAGCCTTATGGGGCAAGGCTTTCAGAGTGTAACCTTTTAAAAAAGAGAAAAGGTTACAGATTTCTGAGGTTACATAGTTTTATCTAATTCATTAATACGTGGGTAATAAAATGACAATGAGTAAGAAAGAATTTTTGAGGATTCTGGAGCAGCAAGAAGGGTACGCCGTGAATGAGTGGAAGTCTCTTAAGAAAGAGACTCCGCCATATGGTCAATCTATTATTACTCTAGGTAAAGATGAGGAAGGATACTTCTATCATACCAATAAGGAGTTTTTGAAAGGTGATGAGGAAATCCTTATTGGTATGGGTGTAACTGATTGGCAGATAAATGTATTAAAATAATCGGTTAATGTTCTAGGTTCTTATAATTAAATATAAAAATATCTGCCTCTTTGGACGCATTAAAATAATTTATTGGGCCAGTATAGGGCAATATTTGAAAAATTAAAGAATTAAATAAATTAATACAAAGGAAAAAATTTTCCTTTTTTTGGTATTGTTTGGATAAGTTATAAACTTTAACTTTTGGGTGGGCTACTTCATTTCTAAGCAATTTCCAAGCTTCAATTTCTTCTTTTTTTAGAATTGCTGAATCTACTAGTAAAGATAATGCCTTATTAGCAGTTATATTTTTTAAATATGAAATAGAACCCAAAAGTCTATCTTTATATGTCTGCTCTATCTCTAAATTTTTAATTATAACTTTAATTTTATTAATATCAGTTTCTAACTTTTCATCTCTTTTTGTTCGCGATAAAATAGGGATAAATATATCATTCAATAAACCTTCAATTGCTGTTGTTAATGTGAGATTAGTGATGTCTTGCTCGGAATTGTAAGAATACCAGACACGTTTCCACTGAGCATAAATGCTACGGAAAATGTCTGGTTTTTCTTTGCTCAATTGAATAGAGCTTCTTAAAATATTAAAATGATACTCTCCATCTCTAAATATTTCATTACTCAAAGAATAGGGGATAGCTGGCATAAATCTTTTATTTAGATAAAGTTTATTAGTGCTATATAATGTAATAGTTTCTTGATTGTTATAATTATAAATAGAATAATAAGGTTGTAATAAAATTCCGGAAGTTAAACCAAGATAAAATGCTAAACAGTCTATTAATTCTTCAGAATTTTCAGCACCTTCAACTACTATAAAATTTTGATTATCTTTATCATTGTTAACTATTCTTATATTGTAATTTTCTTTTTCAAAATTAATTATAGATTCATTCCATGATGAGCTAGTGCCCAAAGTAGAAGTACTTTTATTTAATTTATTTCTAGGAATATTTAAACTTTGATTAAACTCTAAATAAAGATAATTTTTAGAATTAATTGAGGAAGGAGCAGTAATTTTTAAGTTGATTAATAAAATATGATGAATAGATGTTTTGACAATAGATAATACATTTAAGGTAAACCTAAATCCTTCACTTTTATAAATTTTTCCTTGTGTATCAGTTGCTTCTAAATAGCATGTTTGAGACTCATCAAGCATGTCACTAGGAAGCTGTAATTCCCATTTTATATGAGGAATATTTTTTTTCTTTAAGCAGATAAATTCTAAATAGAAAGTACCAAAATCATTAATTTTTATAATCCCATACCCTTCTAAAATCAAACCGTGCTCTTGATAAATTTTGACTGAAGGACAGTGTGTTTCGAAGGTGAAATCTCGTATCTTTTCAAGAGCCTTATCTGAAAATGTATTTATCATTTATTATACCATTTGAAATTAATATTAATTTTTGAATAACTTTAAATAATGCTCAAAATTTATTTAAAGAATAATTATTACTACTAATTTAGTTTGAAGGTAGACCTAGTTTATCAAAAAAAGCTCTATTCCTTTCTTTTGCAGAATTTACTAGGCGATCAAAGGAGATAACTTCAATATAGCAATTAATATTCTTTTTATAACCAAAAAATCCTAATTTATCTTCTGTTTCTGTTAGATCATGCACATCTCTACAACGTTCTTTCATAGAGGAAGTTAAATCACAAATTATATAACAAAAACCAGGTATATCTTTAGAATCGGGAATAGGACGCCCCGATGCTGTAGTTGTATTACCATTTCTAATTCTTTTAAGATAACCAAAAACTTGTTCAACAGGATCTTTATCTTCACCTGATGAAGCATCATTTCTCATTGGTCTTTTAATTTCAATAATTGTAAGGGTAGCTAAAGGAAGTTTTTTACCCTCTGATACTAGTAGCGGTTCATCATAAACATTCAAAGCACAAATATCAGGTTCTTTATTCTCTTTATTATCTGTAATAGGCATGGAGTTTAAAGTTTTATCAGATGCCAAGAAATCATGAAAGGCCAGCCTCTCATCAATTAACCATAAATTACAATTTTCTAGTAAGACTTCATCGGATGTTTTTCTCATAGGCATAATCAGTTGATGAATTAAGTCTTCCCGAGCATATTTACCATCCGCTCCACGTTGGATAGCTTTTTCAAGGATATCCAAGATGACTTTCCTATTGCATACATAACCTGCGAGATCTGATTTTTTTATATCATCAATTTTTTCCATATATTTTGTTATTTCAGTTTCATATTCATCCTTTTTACTAATAGTTTTATTTAATATCTCATGACCTTCAGCTAATACATTATTTTCAACTTCTGAAAGCTGTTTATGAAGAAGTAGATCTAAATCTTTATCTGATATATCTGGGTTCACAAAAAATAATGGTTCTGGTATGTATTTTAATATTGATCTATATCGGGGAGCTTTTTTTGCTACAAAGTCATTTACTCTTTTTTTTCCAAGCTCTTTACTCTCATTTAAATATTCATTGAGATAAGTAGAGATTTTAGAGTAAGCGGCTTCTCTAATTTTTGGCTCTGTGATGCCGGTTGCATACAAATCTTCATCATTCAGACTCGATAAATTGAAATCTATACGTTCGGGGCGTACATTTTCATCCAAAAACTTAGAAGTTAGATAGCAACAGTAAGTAAAATCTTCACCCTTAGCCTGTATACGACCATGCAGACCAGGAATCTTTCCTGAGGTTATATTCTCTTCTTTTACTACTCGACCAGCAGCACACCAAGCAATACAAGATTGTTTCGCTTTTGATTTAAGTTTTATATGTAAAAGCTCAAACTCTACTTCTCCAATTTTGAAGGAGTCTGAAGAGGCTAAACCATACATATGTTGATCAAAAAGCTCATTTAAATTAATAGTTTCTTCTTGATCTTTGATAAAAATATTTGGTGCCCCATTTTCTCTAACAAAGTACCAAAGACAATGTTCAAGTAAGCTTTCAGCGATACTTATGCAAGATTTTGGCGCTCTTTTCTCATATTTATCTATAAAATCTTCTAATGTAATTACAGTTTTATTTTCTTCTAAAATAGCTAACTTTTTTTCTTCTAGTCGATATACCCCGTTTTTTGCATTAAATAAGAATGTCTTCAATTTGGGATCATGATTTTCATCGACAAATTCACTATAAACAGAAACATTAGTGAACGCTTTTAGCCACATTAAACGTCCAATACCTCTACATCCTTGACTAGCTTTATACTCGCTGTCTAAAGTCTCGAAAGACAACATATTGTTCTTGGTAAAGCCAATACCATTATCAATAATTTTAAAACCGTAAATAGGTGTAGATTTTTCCTCCTGAGGTACAGCAACTTTCAATGTGTTTTGAATTTTTCTCATAATTTCTATTGTTATTGTACCAGTTACTAATATTTTAGCTTCATCTATAGCATGAATAGAGTTTACAACGGCTTCAAATAAAGGCATTAAACTTTGACTATAAGGTAAAGTAGTATTACGTAAACGACCTTGTAAAGATGTATTCAGAGCCATGCCTATTCCAAGCGAACACTTATTATTGAGATGAGTATAGGCTATTAAAATTCATCTATTCAATAATAGTAGTTCATATAAAGTTAAATCTTTCCTTAAAATTTTGCTCGACATCAGTCATCTAAAATACAATTCAAATAACTCTCAAAATTTTATAGCGGAAGCCTTACTTCAACTTTTCTTAAAAAAGAATTCCGTCTTGCTACGTCTAGCAAAACTAGTCTTACGGCATAATATTCTGGATAGCACTGAAATAGGTTCTAACCTATACAGCACAAGCTTTACATCTTTTTGGCAAATACTATCTCGTAAGACTACGTAAGAGTAAATGTCTTTAAATTCTCCTTTGAAGGCTGACTAAATTTTTCCATTCATTTTACGATTTTGTATGACTGCGTATAACAAAAGAAATGACTTTAACTCGTGATCACTTCTCATTTCCTTGATGGCCAACTTATAGAATGATTGATCAATTGCGTTCAAAAGCCCACGATATTACATTTCATCTCTTTTTGATAATTGATATTTCATCAAGGGACATCAAGGAAACTTTAACTTTTTACTTATACGAAGCGTTTGCAATTTACCTTGACAGACTAACCTCTAAAAATAGATGAAATTTCTTTTAAATCCCTTATATATCAAAAGATAAAATGCATTTTAGTGGCTTTTTAAAAAGTTGTGTTTTGTCAAGGTACGTCAAGGTAAACTCGTATAATTAAGATAACCAAGTTTAAGATTTAATTATTTCAGCCGTAATAGAGCATTTAGCTGTACAGCAATATTTTTTGAAAATAGCTTCCATGCTAGGCAGTACAATAGTTCTGGCTCTTTTATAGTTTTAATTTCGTACAGCTACGCACAACAAAAACATGATTTATATTCAATTCTGTCCAAGTACGTCCAAGTAAATTTTGCTTTACGGCGTTTTATAAAAAATAGGCCGTAAGCTATGTGCCATAAGAGTTTTAGCATTTTTCAATTATCCATCTCGTAAAGCTACGTAAAGCAAAAAGATGATTTATATACAATTCTATCTAAGTACATCTAAGTAATTACTTGGACGACTTAGCCATCGATCATGATTTAAAATGCTCTATAAGTTATGTATATCAATGGATGAAGAAGATTTCTAGAAAGTATATTTATCTAAACCTGTCCAAGTACGTCCAAGTAAATTTTGCTTTACGGCGTTTTATGAAAAATATGCCGTACGTTATGGGCCCTAAGGGTTTAGTTTTTTCTAAACTTCCATCTCGTAAAGCTACGTAAAGCAAAAAACTTAGCTTTTTGTTGGACGGTCGTTATCTCTAAGTTCTTTGAAAACTATATATAGAAAGGTTTTGAGTGAGTTTTGAACCCTTGATCTTGTCAAACTACGTCAAACAAAAGTTAAGAATAAAAGGAGATAATTATCTTTTTAATGCTAGAGGGGTGAAGTGTTTATAAGTTTAGGGATACAAGCATTTGAGTCTTCATTAATTGCTGTGCTCGAAAAAAGAAAATCTGTATATAAAAGAAATTTTCAGTTGGAAAAATTGTTATTAGTAATTTAATAAACACTAATTTTAACTTCATCACTATAAAAAGAATATAGGTAAATCCATTATATTTTCTGTCCTTTTCTTTATCTTTTTAGATTGTAGATACATTGTATTATTTGAGAAATGGAGAATTATACAAATTGTAGACATTCCCCATCAGGTAGGAACCGAGCTCGGGCTTATGGATGGAGTGGTTAAAATGGATAAGAAAATACGATTAGCCGAAACATTAAAACGCCGCATTATTAGCATGGAGTTGGCGCCGGGTGCTATTGTAGATGAAATATCCCTAAGCGAAGAATTTGGTATTTCCAGATCACCCGTTCGTGAACTCATCCGTCAAATGGCTGCCGAAGGTTATCTTGAACTTGAAGCAAATCGTGCTGCTCGTGTTTCTTCGATGAGCCATCAATCACTCCGTAATTTCTTTCTTGCTGCGCCACTTATTTATATTGCAACTACCCAGCTGGCTGCAATAAATGCAGGGCCAATTGAGATTAATCAATTGAAAGAAATTCAGCAACGATTCCGTCAAGCGATTGATGAAAATGACTTGGAAGGCCGTGTTTACTATAACAACCAATTTCATTTGGAAATAGGACGAATTGCACAAAATGCATATCTCTTACCAAGTCTAGAGCGTTTGCTCATTGAGCATGCACGATTAGGCAAAATTTTCTATCGCCAACCTACCTCAACAGATATGCAAGAAGACCTCGATACAGCAGTTCTTCAGCATGACCAGATTATTGATGCCATAGAGCGTCACAACGCAGGTGAAGCTGGTGAGCTGATCCGCGTGCACATGGATTTATCTCGCCGTCGAATGACTGAATATGTTGTTCCGGCAGGTATTGATGTTCCACTTACTTATTAATTAAAGGCAAAACCTTTTACAAATAATACTTTCACTTACAGGAAAAGTAGGTGAGTGGACAATATAAATGGAGTTTTTGAAATGACTAAAGTTACAGCCTTACCTGCCGATGACCAACGATGTGCATGGTATCACCTCAGCCCAAAACGAATGGTTAAACCAAGTCATACTGGCAGAAGTACAGCACGCTGGGCAGTAATTGGTGCAGGATATACGGGCTTGGCGGCAGCACGTCAATTGGCACTCAATTTTCCAAATGATGAAGTGATCCTGATTGAAGCACAAGAAGTTGGTTTTGGTACAGCTGGTCGAAATGCCGGTTTTGCAATTGATCTTCCACATGATATTGGCGCTGAAGACTATATCGGTGATATCGATATTGCCAAAACGACATTGAAGTTAAATTTGTTAGGTCAGTCTATTCTGCATGACTTAGTAAAAAAACACGCAATCGATTGTCACATGCGTCCAAGCGGTAAATATCAAGGTGCGGTAGAAGACCGTGGTATTAAGGTTTTGGAAGCTTATCAACGTGGTTTAGATAAACTCGGACAAGAGTACCAAGTCATTAATGGCTCAGAATTACCAAGCCATATTGGAACATCATTTTATAAAAAAGCACTGTTCACACCAGGAACAATGTTGGTTCAGCCATCAGCATTAGTAAAAGGCTTGGCAGACAGTTTACCGTCAAATGTGACGCTATATGAAAATACTGCAATTACTGAAGTTGAATACGGCGATAAAGTTGTATTAAAGCACGACCTTGGCCAAATCACTGCGGATAAATTGATTCTGGCAAATAATGCTTTTGGGCAACGTTTTGGTTTTTCACATTTAAAACGCACCATGTTGCCTGTCTTTTTATATGCAAGCATGACTCGTCCTTTAACACCAAGTGAACAAGCTGAACTAGGCGGTAAAGATTTCTGGGGCGTGATTCCATCAGACCCTTTTGGTAGTACCGTTCGCCGTACCCACGATAACCGTATTTTAATGCGCAACAGTTTTAGTTTTAACCCAAATGGAAAACCGAAACCGCATTGTTTAGAGCGTTTTATTTCTAAGCATCAGCGTTCGTTTGATAATCGCTTTCCAATGTTGACAGATGTTAATTTTGAATATACGTGGAGTGGTTCACTGGCATTATCTCAAAACCATAAAGGTTTTTTTGGGCAGCTCGCTCCAAATGTTTATGGTGCGTTGTGTTGCAACGGTTTAGGAATCACCCGTGGAACAGTTACAGGGACTTTGTTAGCTGACTGGATTGCAGGCCAGCGCAGTGAACTGATCGATTTTCTTTTGGAAACTTCAGGTCCAAACAAAGTTCCACCTGAGCCATTTTTGTCCATCGGTGTTAATGCAACCTTGTGGTGGGGACAAAGAAAAGCGGGGTTGGAAGAGTGATTTAGATGGCATCAGGTTTATAGGTTTTAAATCAAGTTAATTAAGTAAATAGCTTTAAATAGTAAAGATGGCGAAATTGATTTTTTCAGTTTCGCTGGAGCTATTCAACCTTAAATTTCTTAAATGTGTAGGAAGCACATCCACTTTGGTGGACTATTATTGGAGATATAAATGAAAACTAAGCATATGTCAATTGATGATGTCCCATTAAATGGTTTTCATCAATTACTAAGTATCCGTACAGGTGGTGGTTGGTTATTAGATGGATATGTTCTAAGCATTATAGGTGTAGCCTTAATGCAATTATCAACAGATCTACATTTAACTAATTTTTGGCAAGGAATGATTGCAGCATCGGCTCTAATAGGTATCTTCTTTGGAGGATTCATAGGTGGATGGATGGGAGGAATTTTAGGTCGAAAAATATTATTTTATGTTGGCCCTGTCCTATTTATAATTTGTTCACTGGCTCAGCTCTGGGTGGAATCTGCAATTGTAATTTTCCTATGTCGATTTCTAATAGGAGTAGGTGTAGGCTTTGAATATACTGCTGGTGGCTCATTACTAGCAGAGTTTTTACCCAAAAAATCACGTGGTCCTCGGTTAGCAATGCTTACAATCATGTGGTTCGTTGGTGCAGCTTTAGCTTATATCATTGGTAATATTATATTAACTAGTGGGTACCACGATTCCTGGCGCTTAGTTTTAGCAAGTCCAGCTGTAATTGGTCTCTTATTGGTATTGATTAGAATAGGCACTCCTGAATCACCGCGATGGCTGATTAGTAAAGGTCGCACTATAGAAGCAGAAAAAATTATTAAAAAAGTGTATGGCTCAACATTCTCATTATCTAATGTTCCTGCTCAGCCTACTCGGAATGAAATGTCTTTTACCGAGGTACTTTCTTCAGGATATGGTAAACGCGTTTTTTTCTGCTCAATGTTTTGGACATGTTCGGTAATTCCTGTATTTGCTGTCTATGCATTTGCTCCAAGAGTCTTAGATGCACTTAATCTAAAAGGTGGATGGTCTGCATACGGCTCAGTCATTATTACTATGCTTTTTGTAGTTGGATGTGTTATTGCGACGCGTTTAATTAATACCATGGGTCGTAGGAAAATGGTAATTCACAGCTTTCTTTGGTCGGGTATAGCACTACTAGGATTGGGAATTTTTTCTGAGGGTTCTCAGTTATTAATTCTAGTTTTATTTGGACTTTACGCTTTATTCATAGGTGGTGCACAGGTACTGCAATTAGTTTATCCAAATGAATTATTTCCTACTGAAATTCGAGCTGTAGGAGTAGGAATGGGAACTTCGTTCTCTCGCATTGGAGCCGCAATAGGAACATGGTTAGTACCAATTTCTTTAGACACTGTAGGTATCGGAAATACCATGTTTTTTGCGGCTGCAGTCACTCTTTTAGGCTTGATTATTTCAGTATTTTTAGCTCCTGAAACTCGTGGATTGAGTTTAGAAGAAGCAACAGCTTTAAAAAAGAAACACTGATTAATATGTCATTAAAGATTTAATGACAAAAACGAATACAAATTTTTGTAATGGAGAATAAACATGACATTTTTTGAAGGTATTTATACACCAGCAATTACTCCTTTAGCAGTTGACGGTTCAATTGATAAAGCTGCTTTTGCGGAAGTTTTAGAATATTTAATTGATGCAAAAGTACACGGGATTATTGTGGCAGCAACAACTGGTGAATATTACGCACATACTGCCGAAGAACGTTATGACCTTGCTAAATACGCGAAAGATGTTATTGGTTCACGTACTTCATTGATGATTGGTACAGGCGCAATTCGTACTGAAGATTCGGTTGAATATGCAAAAGTGGCTAAAGAAATTAAAGCTGACAGTATTTTAGTGACTATTCCGCCTTATGCATTGCCAACTGAACAAGAAGTTGCAGCTCATGCTTTAACAATTGATAAAGCAGCAGGCTTACCAATTATGTTCTATAACTACCCAGCTCGTATGGGCGTAAGCATGGGTAAAGAGTTTTTTGATACTGTTTTTGCTGAATCAAAGAACTTTGTTGGTATTAAAGAAAGTTCTGGCGATATGAACCAGCTACACATGTTGGCGCGTAACTATCCTATCTTCGAACTTTCTTGCGGTTGGGATGATCAGGCACTTGAGTTTTTTGCATGGGGAGCACGTAGTTGGGTTTGTGCAGGTTCAAACTTTTTACCTCGTGAACACATTGCCTTATATGAAGCTTGTGTAATTGAAAAAGACTTTGATAAGGGTCGTCGTATTATGGCTGCAATGATGCCTTTAATGGATTTTCTTGAAACTGGTCATTTCATTCAATGTATTAAATATGGTTGTGAACTTAATGGTTTAAAAGCAGGTAGTGTTCGTGCACCGTTACAAGATATGGATGCCGAAAAGAAACAAGCTTTCAAAGTGATTGTAGAAGAGCTTAAGCGTGAAGTTGCAGCCATTACAGGAGGCATTTAATGTCTGAGCTTTTAACTGCATCTGAATATGCAACGATTGCCAAAAACTTATCATTTCAGACTTTAGCGTATATTGACGGTGAATTTCAGGCATCTGTTTCAGGCAAAACGTTTAAAACGACCAACCCTGCAACAGGTGAGTTACTTGCTGAAATTACTTCATGTAATAGCCAAGATGTGGACCTTGCGGTTGCTAAAGCTAAAGCAGCATTTGATGATGGTCGCTGGCATCGTTTATCTCCGAATGAGCGTAAAAACGTTTTACTTAAATTTGCTGACCTTCTAGAGAAAAATACGGTTGAATTGGCCGTGATGGAAAGTCTAGACAGTGGTAAACCAGTCAGTGAATGTCAGCTAACTGATGTGCCAGAAATGATTCATACCATTCGTTGGCATGCGGAACTGATCGACAAGATTTATGACAATACAGCACCTGTAGGTTCAGACACTCTATCACTGGTGGTGCGAGAAGCGATTGGTGTAGTTGGGCTTGTTTTACCTTGGAATTTCCCATTACTGATGTTAGCTTGGAAAATTGCGCCGTCTTTAGCAGCAGGCTGTTCGGTGGTAATTAAACCAGCTAAGGAAACGACTTTAACTGCGCTGCGTGTTGCTGAGTTGGCTGCCGAGGCTGGTATTCCAGCTGGTGTATTCAATATTTTGCCGGGTGGTGGGCGTGAAGTCGGTGAACCACTAGGTAGACATATGGATGTCACTATGGTGAGTTTTACCGGCTCTACTGAAACAGGCCGTCTATTTTTACAATATGCTGCCGAATCAAATCTAAAACGTGTTGTTCTTGAGTGTGGTGGGAAAAACCCTGCTGTTGTGATGAATGATGTCGATGATTTAGATCAGGTTGCACAGCATATCGTGAATGGTGCTTTTTGGAACATGGGCGAAAACTGTTCTGCATCTTCTCGTTTAATTGTTCATTCTGATGTTAAAGATGAGCTATTAGGTTTAATTGGTATACATCTGAATGACTGGAAAATGGGTAACCCACTTGATCCAGATCATAAACTGGGTTCGATGGTTAGCAAATCACACTATGAAAAAGTGAAGTCTTATATCGATCAGGCAAAAGCTGAAAAACAAAGAATCGTTTTTGGTGGCAACACTGAACAAGATATTTTCGTTCAGCCAACCGTGGTTGATGGCATTAAGGCGACAGATACCTTATTTAAAGAAGAGGTCTTTGGTCCAATTCTGTCAGTGACCACGTTCAATACAATTGATGAAGCCATCGCACTTGCCAATGATTCGGTTTATGGCCTTGCAGGTTCGGTTTATACCAGTAACTTACGCAATGCGATCAAGCTTTCACGCGCTATTCGTGCTGGCGTAGTGACCGTGAACTGTTTTGGGGAAGGTGACATTACGACACCATTTGGTGGTTACAAAGAGTCTGGTTTTGGTGGCCGAGATAAATCGATTTGGGCGCATGACCAATACACAGAATTAAAGACCATCTGGATTGATGTGTCTGAGTCTTAAAACTTCTGTAACCCTTGGTTCTTGGGAGCCAAGGGAGTTTTAAAAAACACGTTAACTTTTAATTCGAAAACAAAAAAGTTTTTGAAGGGATCGTTTTATCCAAAATTCATTTAAATAAGGAAATGTAAATGAATAATGTCTATATCAAAAAAGTGGGAATGGGTTTGTTTGTAGCTGGTATGTCTACACCTATTTTTGCTGGTGTAACTTTCGGTGACCCAAAAACTGAATTGGGGGCAGTAACAGTTTCGGGAACTTTACGGGCCAACTATCAAGATAAACACTACGGCGAATTTACTTCTGATCAGAAAATTAAGTTTGATGCAGCGATTCTAAATGTAGCTTATGAGTCACCCGACTGGTTTGGTAAAGTCCAATACCGCTGCTATCAATACGATAAATTTTGTGATTTCTCGACTTTGGTACAGGCCTATGCAGGCTACCGCTTAAATGCGACCGATAATATTACGGTCGGTTTGCAACCGATTCCTTTTGGTCCGGGCCGCTATTGGGATAGCAGTTTCTATGCAGGTATTAACAATACCATGGGCCTACAAGATGCTTTAGATTTAGGTGTGAACTATCACTTTGAAATGCCAACCGCTACCAAAGTTGATCTCGCATATTTCGCAACTGACGGTGGCAACTATCACGGAACAAGTAAGGATTCTGCACGCTATACCGCCAATGTAGTCACTTCATCTGATCCACTTAAAACCAACCTAAATGAAAAAAACATGTGGATGGCTCGTGTTGATCAAGACCTTAAGTTTTTAAGTACGGATGATTTAAAAGTATCAGTTGGAGGAAGCTACTGGTCTTCAGATATTGAAAATAAAAAGACATCTGCCGATGGAAATCGAAACACATGGGCTGTGTTTAACCGCATTTATTATAAAAATTTAAATGTGGTACTTACAGGTGGGAGACAGTCGATTAGCAACAAAGATACCTTAAGCCCAGCGAGCTCTACTTTTGGTTCATTCGACGGTGAGTACGACATTGCCAACAAGGGTTATTTCTACACCGTAGATACCAGTTACACCTTTAAGAATGTAAAAGACTCACTCAATGTAACACCTTATGTTGTTTTTAGTGGTTTCAACAAGAAAAAACAGGACTTCGATGACTCACAGCGAAACATTATGGGTATTGCATGGGATTACAAGAATATTTCGGTCTATACCGAATATTTAATGAGTAAAAACGATCCATTTGTGGGTGGAACAGGCAACTCACTTGCAACGGGCGATGATGGCAAGTGGAACAAGCTCTTAAATGTGATGCTGGTTTATAACTTCTAAGAGTTGCGCCTTAACTGTTCAATCTACTTCAATTAACTACGCTCTCAAGCAGAGCTGACAAGAATGCTTGAGAGTAATTTAAAAGTGTTAAAAAGATGAAACCAATACGTAAAATCTTAGTTGCCAACCGTGGTGAAATCGCAATTCGAGTGATGCGTGCTGCCACAGAAATGGGTATCCGCACGGTTGCAATTTATGCAGAAGAAGATAAATTTGCCTTGCATCGCTTCAAGTCGGATGAAGCTTATCGGGTAGGTGCTGGCAAAAAGCCAATTGCGGCCTATCTGGATATTGAAGATATTATCCGTATTGCTCTTGAGGCAGAGGTAGATGCCATTCATCCGGGCTATGGTTTCTTGTCTGAAAATCCTGAGTTTGCCGAAGCTTGTAGCAAAGCGGGAATCCGTTTTATCGGTCCAAAACCGGAAGTGATGCGTCAGTTAGGCAATAAGGTAATGGCGCGTAACGTTGCAATGGTTGCATGTGTACCTGTTGTTCCTGCCACATCGGCACTACCGGAACGTATTGAAGACTGCCAGTTACTGGCTGCTGAAGTGGGGTATCCACTCATGCTTAAAGCGAGCTGGGGTGGTGGTGGTCGTGGCATGCGTGTGGTTGAAAATGAAAATGAACTCGAAGATGCAATTATCGTTGCACGTCGTGAAGCCAAATCCGCATTTGGCAATGACGAAGTCTATCTAGAGAAACTGATTCGCCATGCCCGCCATGTCGAAGTACAGATTTTGGGGGATACCCATGGCAATATCGTACATCTGTTTGAAAGGGATTGTACGGTACAACGACGTAACCAGAAGGTGGTCGAGCGTGCGCCAGCACCTTATTTGTCAGAAACGCAGCGCAGTAAAATCTGTGACGCTGCTTTAAGACTTGCCCGTGCGGTAAATTACACGCATGCGGGTACGGTTGAATTCTTAATGGATGCTGACACAGATGAATTTTATTTCATCGAAGTCAATCCACGTATTCAAGTTGAACATACGGTCACAGAAGAAATTACGGGCATTGATATTGTCAAAGCACAAATTCGGGTAACTGAAGGAGCTGCAGTCGGCGATGGCAGTAGTTTTATTCCACCACAAGAGCAGATCAAATTATTAGGCCATGCATTACAATGCCGTCTCACTACTGAAGACCCTAATAATGGCTTTATGCCGGACTATGGACGTTTGACTGCATTTCGTAGCGCAACTGGTTTCGGTGTACGGGTAGACAGTGGTACTGCCTATACCGGTGCAGTCATTACGCCATATTATGATTCTTTACTGGCTAAAGTCACAGTTCGCGGCGCAAGTGGGGATGAAGCCAATGCCCGTATGCTGCGAGCATTACAGGAGTTCCGTATCCGCGGCGTCTCAAATAATCTGGCATTTTTAGAAAATGTGGTAACACATCCTTTATTCACACAAGGCACCTGTACCACCCGTTTTATTGATACTACGCCTGAATTATTTAACCTTAAACCTAAGCAGGATCGTGCGACTAAGTTACTGGAGTTTTTAGGTGACATTACCGTCAATGGACAACCCGAACTCAAAGGACGTTCACTTCCTGAAACCGTACCAGCTCCGGCACAGTTACCGACATTTAACTTAAACCAGCCTCTTCCGAGTGGAACCCGAGATCAGTTTAAATTACTGGGTGCAGAGGGTTTCTCAAACTGGATGCTTGACCAAAAACGAGTATTGGTCACTGATACCACCATGCGTGATGCCCATCAGTCCTTATTTGCAACACGAATGCGTACCGCAGATATGTTGGCGATTGCACCTTATTATTCTCATATGGCTAGTGAGCTGTTTTCACTGGAATGCTGGGGTGGGGCAACCTTTGATGTGTCGATGCGCTTTTTAAAAGAAGACCCGTGGGAGCGTCTGGCTCAACTGCGTGAAGCGGTGCCGAACATTTTATTCCAAATGCTACTTCGCTCATCCAATGCAGTAGGATATACCAATTATCCAGATAATGTCGTCCGTCACTTTATTGGACAAGCTGCGCAAGGTGGGATCGACCTGTTCCGTGTATTTGACTCACTTAATGCGGTCGATAACATGCGGGTTGCCATTGATGCCGTTCGAGAGTCAGGCATGCTGTGTGAAACAGCAATCTGCTATACCAGTGATATTTTTGATAACAACCGCAGATATAACCTCAACTACTATGTTGATATGGCAAAGCAGCTGCAAAAAGCAGGGGCCAATATTCTTGCCATTAAGGATATGGCCGGTATTTGTAAGCCAGCCGCAGCATGTGAGCTGATCAAGGCATTGAAAGAAGAAACCGGATTGCCGATACACTTTCACACCCATGATACCAGCGGTATCGCCGCGGCTAGCATTTTGTCTGCCATCGATGCTGGCGTTGATGCAGTCGATACTGCCATGGATGCCATGAGTGGACTCACTTCACAACCGAGTATGGGCTCAGTGGTTGCAGCCTTACAGAATACCGATCGTGATACAGGACTCAACCCGAATAACCTGCAACAGCTTTCTACTTACTGGGAAGGTGTACGCCATATCTATGCACCGTTTGAGGCAGATATGCGTGCAGGTACAGCCGATGTCTATCATCATGAAATGCCGGGTGGACAATATACCAACTTACGTGAACAGGCTCGTTCCCTTGGCATTGAAGAACGCTGGTCGGAAGTTTCCGATGCCTATGCACAAGTCAACTTATTGTTTGGCGACATTGTGAAAGTTACCCCGACGTCTAAAGTAGTGGGTGATATGGCTTTGTATATGGTGTCGAATAATCTTAATTCAGAAGATATTGAAAACCCGAAGCTTGAGATTGATTTCCCTGAATCGGTGGTTTCACTGTTTAAAGGTGAGCTAGGCACACCGGCACATGGCTTTCCAAAAGATTTACAGCACAAGGTGTTAAAAGGTGCAGCACCGTTAAGTGATCGCCCAGGAGCAGTGATGCCACCAGTCGATTTGGCTGGTGAAAAAACAATGCTTGAAAATATGTTCGGGAAAGAAATGACCGAACAGGAATTGGCATCATATCTGATGTATCCAAAAGTCTTTACAGACTTTATGAAGCACAAACTGAAATATGGCACGGTATCAAGTATTCCATCTTCAGCCTTCTTTTATGGTTTAAAAGAGCAAAGTCCAGTTGAAATTGAGCTTGAACGCGGCAAGACACTAGAAATAAAACTGCTGGGCCGCTCAGAAGTCAAAGATGGGGTGATTGATCTATTTGTAGAGCTGAATGGTCAGTTGCGTCTGGTACAAATTAATCAGGCGAGTCAGAAAGAGGTAAGTGCTCATCCTAAAGCTGACCCAACAAATCCGAAACATATAGGAGCATCAATGCCAGGCATGATCAGTACAGTACCAGTGAAACTGGGTCAGTCTGTCAAAAAAGGCGAAACTTTATTTACCATTGAAGCGATGAAAATGGAGTTGGCTGTCAAAGCTGATCAGGACTGTGTAGTTCAGGAGATTTTAATAAGTGCCGGTAAGCAAGTGAGAAATATGGACTTGGTTTTAGTCGTTCAATAGAACGGCTATCAATTTGAGAAGTGGTTTAAAGATATGATAAGCAAGAGAAATGCAACGTTAATAGGACTCATCGCTGTTTTGTTATGGAGTTCTATTGTTGGGCTAATTCGTAGTGTAAGCGAGAGCTTGGGAGCAACTGGTGGGGCGGCCATGATGTATAGCGTTGCTTCTGTCTTTCTCTTGATTAGTATTGGGTTTCCAAAGATTAGTGAATTCCCTAAGCGCTATTTAATTTGGGGAAGCTTATTGTTTGTATCTTATGAGTTATGCCTTGCCTTATCTATTGGTTATTCAAATACCAATCGCCAAGCTATTGAAGTGGGAATGGTCAATTATTTATGGCCAGCTTTAACAATGGTTGCAGCTATTTTATTTAATAATCAAAAATCTAACTGGTTAGTGATTCCCGGATTTGTCATTGCCATTTTGGGAATCTGCTGGGTACTTGGCGGTGAGCAAGGACTTGATTTGGCAAGCATGCTCGAAAATATAAAAGATAATCCGCTCAGTTATGGATTGGCTTTTATCGGCGCATTAATTTGGGCGACTTATTGCACGGTAACTGCAAGAATCGCCAACGGAAAAAATGGTGTAACGCTTTTTTTCATGCTTACAGCACTAGTTTTATGGGTGAAATACCTCGTCATTGGAGGGGCGCCAATGGTGTTTAACCTTCACGCAATTATCTATCTAGTACTCGCTGCGGCGGCAATGGGTTTTGGTTATGCCGCATGGAACGTCGGGATCTTGCATGGCAATGTAACGATTCTGGCAGGTGCATCTTATTTTATACCTGTGTTTTCAGCAGCTCTAGCAGCAATCGTTTTACAAACACCGCTATCAATGTCTTTTTGGCAGGGGGCAGCTATGGTATGTATCGGTTCGGTTTTATGCTGGCTTGCCACGCGGCAGAAGCGTTAAAAAAAAGATGGTCGGTTCAGTTCCTAACGATTCGATGTAAAGAGATATTGAATTTCTCTAGCTATCTTTCTAATAAAAGGACGAATAACTGACCAGTTAGTAGAAATCCAGCAAATAAAGGAACCTGTAGTTACCATTGCAGTTCCTTGCCAAAAACTTATAGACAATTCGGTTTGCAAAACGAACATGGCCAAAAGGGATGATATGATCGGAGTAAAGTAAGAAGCAACAACCAGCATGGTAATATTTCCATGAATGATACCAATATTCCAGGCTGCATAACCTAAACCAATTGCAACAGAAGCAGCACCTAACGATATAAATGTCGCTAGATCTATAGAAGGTAGAGTTGCGTGACCCGTGATAAATAGCTTAATCCATAGGGTGAGCGCTACACAGATAAAGAAAATAGTAATCGGATTTTGTCCATTACTCATTTTCTTTGTTAACACACAGTAAAAAGCCCAAATGATGGCACCAGCAAATGCCAAAATATAACTTAAAGGATTACTATGAAAATTATCGACAATACTATTTAGACTAAAATCGCCATTTCCGGTCTGAATAAAAATAATGCCTACAATTGAGATGACTAAACCTAAGATAATAATAAAATTGAACTTTAATTCTTTAAAAATAACAAAGGCTAAAACCGTTAAGCTTGGCCAGAGGTAGTTAATAATGCTCACTTCAATAGCCTGTTGAGCTGTTTTAGAATAGGCAATTGCAAATGAAAAACAGAGTTCGTAAGCAATGAATAGAGCTGTACCTATAATTAAATATTTTTTAGAAATTAACTTAAAATTTGGAACTCTAAAAATAATCAGCAACAGTACGGCACTAAAAGTATAAATCAGCGTAATACCCATATCTGGACCAATTGCGGCAGTAATATGCTTAATAAGGCCGACCATAGATGCCCACATGAGAATGGCGCTTAAACCAATCAAAGTTGCTAGATTTTTTGACATAACAAAGTTGGATAACTCAAAGAGTTGACTGAGCTGCTAAAGGGAAGTAGGAAAAGCACGAAGTCTGACAGGTTAAAAGAATTTAAAGTCAAAAAATAGATTATTAAGGACAATTTATATAAAATTTTCTATTTTAGTTGAGCGATTGAATTTATTTATTATTTGAGTTTTTCTACCTCATGACGGCGTTTTCTATATGTAAAAGGTGTTTCGCCGTATTGTTTTTTAAACCAAAGAATAAAATGAGAGGCATCAGAAAAACCACATTCAATGGCAATATTGGTGATGTAAGCATTGGTGTTTGCAAGTAACTTTCTGGCATGTTCTAGTCTTAGTTTTCGCCAATAATTTGATGGAGGTTCATTGGTACTCGATAAAAATGCGCGGTGCAGTTGTCTCGGGTTTGTTCTCACATGCTCAGCTACTTCTTTTAGGGTAACGTGCGCACTTAAATTTTCGCTCATAAAGGATATAGCCTTAGAGACAATACTATTTTCATAAGTACTTGGACTATTTAAATGTATCTCCTCTTTTTCATCAATGATTTGTTTTTCAGCATTAACGAGTAAATATTCTAAGCTTTTTTGTGCCCGAATATCGCCACAGTGACGCCGTATTAAATCTGCTGCTAAATCTATGGCAGTTCCGCCGGGGCAGGTAAAAATACCCTGGTCTTCGACATAAGCTTTATCCACCACTGTGATTGCTTTAGGAAATCTTTCTGAAAACTCTTCTCTAGTAGTGAAATGAATTGCACATTTCCGACCATCCATAAGCCCTGCATTTCCTAAAACGAAACAGCCTGAACATAAAGCAATAATAGGTATTTTTGCATTGTGTATGTCGATGAGTATTTCTAATAGTTTTTCTGGAGGATTACGTGTTTCTGTGAGTAAACCACCTGCAATAACAATGTAATCATAATTTTCTTTTAAATCTTTTACGTTAAGTGATGTTGTTGGGTTAACTGATAGTCCACAACTTGCAGTAACGGGTTCATCATTAAAGGTCATCCAGTCCCATTTACAGTAAATTTGCAAACTACGAAAAGACTTATCTGCTGCAAATCTAAGAGATTCAACGAAACCGGAAATAGGTGCTAAGGTAAATTTATTCATCAGAATAAATCCAACCCGTAAATCCGGGTGAACTGAGGATAGACTTTCTTCAGAGGGGGATGTTTCATCATAAGCATGAGAAGAATATTTCATATAACTTCACCGTCAATATCCATATAGAGCAGTGATTCTTAGAATCTGCGATACTTAATTATAGGTTCTGAAGATAGTAAAAGATATTGTATTAATAAAAAGTGATCATTTGTTTAATATATTCTTCTTTAATAAAAATTGTAACCTCAGAAATCTGTAACCTTTTCACTTTTCTAAAAGGTTACATCTCTAAACCCTTGCTCCATAAGGCTGTAACCTCAGTAACCTTTGTAACCTCTAAAATTTAGCTGTTTCTTAAATTAAAGTGACAATATGGGTATTGATACAAAGCCACAGTAAAGACAGTAGGAATATTTTTGTATCATAATTTGTATCAATAATATGATTTATTTAATTAAGTATTTAATTATCAATAGGTTATTTGCTTGTTTGGTATTGGATATACCTACCACGATTTAAAAAAAAGGGCTTAAGTATTTTACTTAAGCCCTTTTTTCGTAATCAAGACATTACTTCTTTTTTAAAAGTAAAGTATTCGTTATCACTTGCTCTATCAAGAAAAATTGCGTTTAAAAAATCTCTAAATTTGATATTAAATTATATATTTTAAGTATAAATACCCAAAATGCTTTAATCTAAATATTGGGTATTTCCGTAATTTATTAATATACCCGTACATTAACACTTACAATAACGCCCGAAATGTACGCTTTTGCCATCCTGTTTAAATATGAGACACGTATAATGTTCATATTACAGGGAAGTTGAGATCAACGTTCATTACCAGTTCTTCACTTTTCATTCAGAAGTAATGAAATTCATACAGTATTATCAAACTAAAGATGGATACTATTTTGTATGTTATTTCATCAAAATAGCGTACTAAAAGCTTATTTCATTGACTGAAATGCGACGAAGAACGATACTCTCAACGTTTTAATTTAAGCAAATCGGTTCTAAGAGACTGGACCAAAAGTTCGGTGCTCTGTAACTCAATCCAAAGCAAGGGGCTATATATGGCTGGTGGAAAGTCAACTATCATCTACACACTGACCGACGAGGCGCCATTACTGGCGACTTACTCACTACTGCCGATCATTGAGACCTTTACTAAGCCTGCTGGTGTTGAGATTGTAAAAACTGACATCTCAGTTGCAGCACGCGTGCTCGCTGAATTCTCTGAATACCTTAGCGAAGAGCAGAAAGTATCAGACAATCTTGCAGAATTAGGTCGTCTTACACAAGATCCAGACACAAACATCATCAAACTTCCAAACATCAGTGCATCTGTAGCTCAGTTGACTGCATGTATCAAAGAGCTTCAATCAAAAGGCTATGCAATTCCAGATTATCCTGAGAATCCTACGACTGAAGAAGAAAAAGCACTCAAAGCACGTTTTGGTAAATGCTTAGGTTCAGCAGTAAACCCAGTATTGCGTGAAGGGAACTCTGACCGTCGTGCGCCTGCTGCTGTTAAAAACTATGCGAAAAAACACCCACATTCTATGGGTGAGTGGAAACAGTGGTCACAAACTCACGTTTCTCACATGGATGAAGGTGACTTCTATCACGGCGAAAAGTCTATGACTTTAGATCGTCCTCGCAATGTGAAAATGGAATTGATCACGAATTCTGGTGAAACTATCGTTCTTAAAGACAAAGTTGCACTGCAAGACGGCGAAATCATCGATTCAATGTTCATGAGCAAGAAAGCGCTTTGTGACTTCTATGAAAAAGAATTAGATGATTGTAAAGAAGCGGGCATCTTGTTCTCTTTACACGTTAAAGCAACCATGATGAAAGTTTCACACCCGATCGTATTTGGTCACTGTGTGAAGATTTATTACAAAGAAGCGTTCGAAAAACACGGTAAACTGTTCGACGAACTAGGTATTAACGTAAACAACGGTATGGCTGGTCTTTACGAGAAGATCGAAACTTTACCGACTTCTTTACGTGAAGAGATCATCGAAGATCTACACGCATGTCAAGAACACCGTCCTGCTTTAGCAATGGTGGATTCAGCAAAAGGTATCACTAATTTCCATTCTCCAAACGACGTGATCGTAGATGCTTCTATGCCTGCAATGATCCGTGGTGGTGGTAAAATGTGGGGTGCTGACGGCAAGCCTTACGACTGTAAAGCAGTAATGCCTGAATCTACATTTGCACGTATTTACCAAGAAATGATCAACTTCTGTAAGTGGAATGGTAACTTTGACCCACGTACAATGGGTACTGTACCTAACGTTGGTCTAATGGCTCAAAAAGCTGAAGAATACGGTTCACACGACAAAACTTTCGAAATCGCGCAAGCTGGTGTTGCTAACATCACAGATATTGAAACTGGCGAAGTTTTAATGTCTCAAAACGTGGAAGAAGGTGATATCTGGCGTATGTGTCAGGTGAAAGATGCACCGATCCGCGACTGGGTAAAACTAGCTGTAACACGTGCACGTAACTCTGGTATGCCAGCAATCTTCTGGTTAGACCCATACCGTCCACACGAAAACGAATTGATCAAGAAAGTTCAAAAATACTTAAAAGATCACGATACAGATGGTCTAGACATCCAAATCATGTCTCAAGTACGTGCAATGCGTTACACACTTGAACGTGTTGCTCGTGGTCTAGATACAATCTCTGTAACGGGTAACATTCTACGTGACTACCTCACTGACTTGTTCCCAATTATGGAGCTTGGTACTTCTGCGAAAATGCTGTCTATCGTGCCTTTAATGGCGGGTGGCGGTATGTACGAAACTGGTGCAGGTGGTTCAGCACCTAAACACGTACAACAACTTGTTGAAGAAAACCACTTACGTTGGGATTCTTTAGGTGAGTTCCTTGCACTCGCTGTTTCACTTGAAGAGCTTGGTATTAAAGAAAACAACCCTAAAGCTAAACTTCTTGCGAAAACATTGGATGCTGCAACTGGTAAATTACTTGACAACGACAAATCTCCATCACGTCGTACAGGTGAGTTAGACAACCGTGGTAGCCATTTCTATTTAGCGAAGTTCTGGGCTGAAGAATTAGCAGCTCAAGACGAAGATGCTGAATTAAAAGCGACATTCTCTACTTTAGCGAAGACTTTAGCTGAAAATGAAGAGAAGATCGTTGCTGAACTTGCAGAAGTTCAAGGTAAATCTGTTGATATCGGTGGTTACTACGCAATCGATCCAGAGAAAGTAAATGCAGTTATGCGTCCAAGTGCAACTTTAAATGCTGCTATTGCAAGCATCTAATAACACTTAAGTTGAACTGAATTTCAGTTTGGCGGATTAAAAAAGCTGGTACTACGGTACCAGCTTTTTTTTGTTAAAATTTTTGTAAATAAAATACTGATTACGCCCAATTAGAGAGAGCTTAAGGGGAGGATTTAAAAAACTTTCATTCAATTTGCAAGCATTTCTGATTACAATGCGTTTTAATTTATTTTTAACTTATCTAGCTGTTTGGATAAGTTCTGTAGGTGCCCGCATGGAAATCAAAGTCAATTATCTCGACAATCTTCGACAGGAAGCAAAGTTCGATGATTTCACGGTTATTGCCGATCAACCTATTCGTTATAAAGGTGATGGATCTGCGCCAGGCCCATTTGACTATTTTCTTGCGTCTTCAGCATTATGTGCAGCTTATTTTGTAAAGGTGTATTGTGCTGCACGAGATATTCCTACAGAAAATATTCGATTATCCCAAAATAATATTGTTGATCCAGAAAACCGTTATAAACAAATTTTTAAAATTCAAGTCGAATTACCCTCAGATATCTCTGATAAGGATCGACAAGGTATTTTACGTTCAATCGACCGTTGCACTGTAAAAAAAGTGATTCAAACAGGTCCAGAATTTGTTATTGAGGAAGTTGAAAGCATTGATGCGGATGCTCAAGCTTTACTTATGCCAAATATTGCCAAGGAAAATGTGACTGTTATTCCGGGCAAAGATTTGCCGCTTGAAGAAACGATTGCCAACATGTCTGCAATTTTGGCGGGCTTAGGGATGAAGATTGAAATTGCGTCTTGGCGGAATATAGTGCCAAACGTATGGTCTTTACATATTCGCGATGCACAAGCGCCAATGTGTTTTACCAATGGTAAAGGTTCAACGAAAGAGAGTGCCTTAGCATCTGCATTAGGCGAGTTTATTGAACGTTTGAATTGTAATTTCTTCTATAACGACCAATTTTGGGGTGAAGAAATCGCAAATGCTGAATTTGTGCATTACCCAGATGAAAAGTGGTTCCAACCAGGTCCAAATGGTGAATTGCCATCAGAAATTTTAGATGAATATACACTTGAAATTTACGATCCCGAAGATGAGTTATTAGGCACACATCTGTACGACACAAATTCTGGCAATATTGAGAGAGGTATCTGTTCGTTACCATTTGTGCGCCAGTCAGACGGTGAGATTGTATATTTCCCTTCAAATTTGATCGAAAATTTGTATCTGTCAAATGGTATGAGCGCAGGAAATACCTTGGCTGAAGCACAAGTACAATGTTTATCTGAAATATTTGAGCGTGCGGTGAAGCGCGAAATTTTAGAGGGTGAAATTACCCTGCCAGATGTACCTGAACATGTTCTAGCAAAGTACCCAAAAATAGTTGAGGGTATTAAGGGACTTGAGGAGCAAGGTTTTCCAGTGCTGGTCAAAGATGCTTCATTAGGTGGGAAATTCCCAGTCATGTGCGTGACATTAATGAATCCAAGAACGGGTGGTGTTTTTGCATCATTCGGGGCTCATCCAAACTTTGAAGTTGCATTGGAACGCAGCCTTACCGAACTTTTACAAGGTCGTAGTTTTGAAGGTTTAAATGACTTACCACGTCCTACTTTCAATAGCCATGCACTGACAGAACCAAATAACTTTGTGGAACACTTTATTGATTCATCGGGCGTTGTATCTTGGAGATTCTTTAGTTCGAAATCTGATTATGATTTCGTAGAGTGGGATTTCACCAGTCAGGGTGAAAATACAAATGCTGAAGAAGCTGAAAAGATGTTCAATATCCTAAAAGAGATGGGTAAAGAAGTTTACATGGCTGTATACCAACATTTAGGTGCAACTGCATGCCGAATTCTGGTGCCAGGATATTCTGAGGTGTATTTGGTTGAGGATCTGGTTTGGGACAATACCAATAAAGCTTTAGCCTTTAGAGAAGATATTCTTAATTTACATCGTTTGGATAATGAACAGCTCGAAGCTTTGCTTGAGAAACTTGAAGAAGTTGAAGTGGATGACTATACCGATATTATTACCTTGATTGGTGTTGAATTTGACGATAATACGGTGTGGGGTCAGTTAACTATTCTTGAATTAAAATTATTGATTAACTTAGCTTTGGAAAATTTCGAAGAAGCGAAAGACCAAGTAGAACAGTTCTTACAATACAACACCAATACTGTAGAACGCGGTTTATTCTATCAATGCATGGATGTTGTATTAGAAGTATTGTTAGATGAAGAGATGGAAATTGAAGACTACGAACCAAATTTTAGACGTATGTTTGGTGATGAGAGAGTCGATGCTGCAATAGGCTCAATCGAAGGCGATGTACGTTTTTATGGATTAACGCCAACCAATATGCAACTCGAAGGCCTCGATCGTCATTTAAAACTTATTGAGAGCTATAAGAAGCTTCATGCTGCCAGAGCACGTTTTGTTTCTCAACAAAACTGATCGAATGAAAGGCCACTATGAAGAGTGGCCTTTTTATTTTAAAGATCTGAAAATTGATGCATTTAGGTGGGATATTCAATTTTTTTATAATAAAATGAAGTGGTTATGAAAAGTACTGATAGTATTTATTAAAAATAGTAATTTATTGATATTTAAGGAAAATAATTCTATTTCACTAGTATTATTTGCTAAATGCATTATCATAGTGCATGACGAGTTAACTTAAGGCGAACATTATGAATTTCTTGAAAAAAAAGAATAAAGCAAGTTTCGTTTTCTTTATTATTACTGCGTATTCCTGTCTAGGCTTTGGATTAGGTTACCTGATTTGGGAATACCTCCAAATGAAATAAAGTTCATGCTGATCGGTGAGAATGCAAATTTAGAAAGTATTCACTGTCAGCAAGCTTAATCTATTTACCATTTAAAATTAAATGATCTAAAAATCATCAGTGATTTTTTAAGGGGTATATTTAAATTTATATTTTTTAACATAATTTAAATAAAGATTAAATTTTTGCGCTTTATAACCTATGACTGTGTATTCAGCCCTTCAAATTCAGTCTATGTTATAATTAAAAATATATCCCGATAGATCGAATTGTCTAGCGACTGTTCAATTGATAGATCATCATATCAAAGCTGCTTTATTGCAGCTTTTTTAATTGTGCTTCAATTTATCGGAAATGTCATTTTGGTACGTTTATTGAATGCGTCATCTGAGCTACATTTGCCAATGAATCATTGAATAAATGATCTAAATAATTTTTACGACTCGCTCGATCTTAAGCAGGGGCTCGACAATGACAAATCCAAATTCTTCAGCGGGTTTGCTTGAACGCTTATTTAAACTAAGCGAAAACAAAACAACTTTTCGAACTGAAATGATTGCAGGGATGACGACATTCCTGACAATGTGCTACATCATCATTGTCAATCCAATGATTCTGTCTGAAACAGGAATGGATCATGGTGCGGTATTTGTTGCGACATGTTTGGCAGCAGCAATTGGTTGTTTTGTCATGGGTATTATTGCCAATTACCCAATCGCATTGGCTCCGGGTATGGGCTTAAATGCATATTTCACCTATTCGGTATGTTTAGGAATGGGTGTGCCTTGGCAAACCGCTTTAGCTGCGGTATTTGTGTCTGGTCTGGTCTTCATCGCGATCAGTATGTTTAAAATTCGTGAAGCTATCGTGAATGCCATTCCAATGTCTTTAAAATTGGCTATTGGTGGTGGTATTGGTTTATTCCTAGCATTAATCGCTTTGAAAAATGCTGGCATCATTGTGGATAATCCTGCGACTCTAGTGGGTTTAGGTGATTTAAAACAACCAACCGTTCTCTTAGCCTTATTCGGTTTTTTGATGGTTGTTGTTATGCATCACTTTAAAATACGTGGTGCGATTATCATTAGTATTTTAGTGTTGACTGCAATCTCAACATTCCTAGGATTGAGTGAATTTAAAGGTGTGGTTGGTCAAATTCCTTCAATTGCACCAACATTCATGCAAATGGATTTTGAAGGCTTATTTACCGCAAGTTTAATCGGTGTAATTTTTGTGTTCTTCTTAGTTGATCTATTTGATTCAACAGGAACGCTGGTTGGTGTTTCACATCGTGCTGGTTTACTCAAAGATGGTAAATTGCCACGCTTAAAGAAAGCTCTGTTTGCGGACTCTTCAGCGATTGTTGCTGGTGCTGCATTAGGTACATCATCAACGACACCATATATTGAGTCTTCTGCGGGTGTAGCAGCAGGGGGGCGTACAGGTCTTACAGCGGTAATAGTTGGCTTACTTTTTATTGCTTGTTTGTTCTTAGCACCGTTAGCTCAATCTGTTCCTGGGTTTGCAACTGCACCAGCCTTACTCTTTGTAGGGGTATTGATGATTCAGGGAATTACGCATATTGATTGGGATGATATTACTGAAGCGGTTCCTGCTTTCTTAACGATCGTGTTTATGCCGTTCACTTACTCAATCGCTGATGGTATTGCCATGGGCTTTATCAGTTATGCATTGGTGAAGTTACTTACAGGTAAAGCATCTACAGTACCATATATGGTATGGATTATCGCAGTATTATGGGCGCTAAAATTTGCAATGTTTGGCGGCTAATTTTTAACAGTTTTTAAAAGGGTGTAAACTCAGTTTGCACCCTTTTTATTTTTTGGTTTCATGAGGAGTAGCAATGAACCGTGTTGAGTTAATTAAAGCTTTACCTAAAGCTGAGCTTCATGTCCATATTGAAGGGACATTTGAACCTGAGTTGATGTTTGCCATTGCTCAGCGCAATGAAATTGCAATCCCATATCAATCAGTTGAAGAAGTCAAACAGGCTTATAATTTTCACAATCTGCAATCATTTCTAGATATTTACTATGCAGGTGCGAATGTATTGATCAATGAGCAAGATTTTTATGATCTTGCATGGGCATATTTTGAAAAATGTGCAGAAGATCGAGTGGTTCATACTGAAATGTTTTTTGATCCGCAAACCCATACGGATCGTGGTGTGTCATTTGAAACGGTAATTAAAGGCTTAAAACGAGCTTGCCACGATGCTGAGGTAAAATTAGGCATCACAACGCATTTGATTATGTGTTTCTTACGTCATTTGAGTGAAGAGGCAGCATTTGAAACACTTGAACAAGCTTTACCTTACAAAGACCAAATTATTGGGGTAGGGTTAGATTCAAGTGAAGTTGGGCATCCACCTTCTAAATTTGAAAGGGTATTCACAAAAGCACGTGATGAAGGATTTTTGGTTGTTGCTCATGCAGGTGAAGAAGGTCCAGCAGAATATGTTTGGGAAGCTTTGGATGTACTTAAAGTGAATCGTATTGATCACGGCGTACGCTCTGAAGAAGATCCAAAGTTGTTGGCGCGTTTGATTGCTGAAAAAATGCCTTTAACGGTTTGTCCATTATCAAATTTAAAGCTTTGTGTTGTAGATGATATGGCAGATCATAATATTCGCCGTTTGTTACAGCAGGGTGTGCATGTAACCGTCAATTCAGATGATCCATCTTATTTCGGTGGGTATATGAATGATAACTTTATTGCGATTGCTGAGGCCTTAGATTTAACAAATTATGAATTAAAGCAACTCGCTATAAATTCATTTGAAGCATCGTTTATTTCCGATGTGCAAAAACAAAAGTGGAAAGATAAAATTCTCGCAATTTAAAACAGTTAAATTTGTTTATGTGAAATACTGGAAGGTGGGGGCAAAATCCCACCTTTGGTTTAATATGCTTTAAACAATAGAGCCGAATGTGATGTTGAAATTGAAGTCTTTGTTTTGCCTGAGTCTGCTAATGTTGCCCGTAGTTATCGCGAATGCAAATACGATATTGACACAGCGTATATTAAAGCCTGTCATCCAGTATCAATGTGAGCGTGAAGTCGACCATTCAAAAATATGGAAAATAACGACATATTTAATGAATGAAGAAAACAAAAAGAAATTAAAATTAGAAACCTGTGATTGTGTATCAAATCATGCTTTAAAAGATATTCCGGCTCAGGAACTTGCCAAAGCAACAGTTAACGAAGATATCAAGCAAGAAGTCATTCGAAAAGCCATGTTGAATAGCCTAAAAGCATGTGTGATTAGCTCTAAATCTCACTCAGAAATTTAGAGCCGTACTCAATCAATCTTTAGGTTGTTTGGTCATGCTGTCTAAGACATGATCTTTATCTATAAAGTGATGCTTTAATGCCGCAGCAATATGTCCGAGTAAAAGTAAACCTGCAGCCCAAGAAATCCAAATATGAAGTGGTTTTACAATTTCAGTTACTTGAGGATTCTCACCTATTAAAGCAGGTAGATCAAATAAGAATAATACTGGTGCAGGGTAGCCGAGACTCCAACTCCATAAGCAACCCGTAATTGGTAAAGCCAGAAGCATAAAATAAAGTCCAAGATGCCCTAAATGTGCGAGTCTTTTCATGAGGGGAGACATTGTCTCTGGTAACTCGGGTGCAGGATGGGTGTAGCGCCAAAAGATACGAACCACGACCAGAAAAATAATAGTGGTTGCAATATTTTTGTGAAGCGTGATGACGTCACCTTTGAAGCTACCATCTACTTCATAACTTAAAAAATTGCCGCTATAAAAGCCGATCGTCCACGCCGTGATAAAAATAATCGCCATGACCCAATGCAAGACTTGAGCCGTACGTGTGTAATATTTGGATTTATTATTCATGATATAAACTTATGATTGAATTTCGCACATAATAATTTAAGCATAAATGATTTATAAGTATTGAAATGAGACACAGTGTTGAAAATATGCAACGGAATGCGACTTATAACTGAACATATAGTCGGTAAATACAAAAAATCTATTTCTTCATGATGTTACATTAGGCAAAATAGCTCAATTCGTAAGATCATAAGGACAACACTGTGAAAAAATTAATTGCTTTACTTGCACCAATGACATTAGTACTCGGTGCTTGTGCTACAGGTACAACGGGGACATCATCACCTGCCGCAAATACTACTCAACAGTTAGGTTCGGCTGCACTTAAAATTGCGATCAATGCAAAATGCACAACTGAATTGAACAATATTTCTGCTTGGAAAACTGCAACGAAATTAATGACTGCAGAGCAGAAAGAAAATATCCAAGGTGAAATTTGTGGATGTGTAAGTGAAAAGGCTCCGCAAAGCGTAACTACGGTTGATTTGGCTACAGCAGCGATTGATCCAACAGCACGTGCAACAATCGTCAGCAATATCGTGACTAAAACTATTAATGAATGTGTAGCTGAAGCTGTACGTTAATTTCAAAGATACATGAATAGGCTGATTATGATCGGCCTATTTTTTTAAGGATAAATTAGGAAAATGATGTTGATTGCTGGTGCTGATGAAGCAGGGCGCGGTCCGCTGGTGGGATCGGTCGTTGCGGCTGCTGTAATTTTGGATCCTAACAATCCGATTCTTGGGTTAAATGATTCTAAAAAACTCAGTGAAAAGAAACGTGAAAAATTATTTATAGAGATCAAAGAAAAAGCACTAGCTTGGGCTATCGCTGAAGCGAGTCATCAAGAAATTGATGACCTCAATATATTGAATGCTTCGTTGTTGGCAATGCGTCGTGCCGTTGAACAATTGACTGTGCAACCACAACATGTATTGGTTGATGGTAATAAAATTCCCCAAGGATTGAGTATGAGTTGTGATGCTGTAGTTGGAGGAGATGCATTACATCCAGAAATTTCTGCTGCCAGTATCCTGGCTAAGGTGACACGTGATCATCAAATGTTAGAACTTGATGCTAAATATCCTCAGTTTGGTTTTGCAAAACATAAAGGCTACCCGACCAAAGCTCATTTTGAAGCTATTGCACAGTTTGGCGTGGTTGAAGAGCACAGGCGTAGTTTTGGTCCAGTACGCAAATCATTGGGACTTTAAACAGCTTAAACACCAAAAATTTAAAGCGGCTAAATTTAGCCGCTTTAGTCACAAAATCATTTCTAATCAACGATTGAAATCATTTTGAGTGTAATTCTCTTCTTCGTAAGAAGGTTGGTAATCTTGGTCAAGATGTTGCAAGTGCTCATGCATCGCACGTTCATGCTGAATTCGTTGATAGATTTCTTCACGATGTACAGATACTTCTTTAGGCGCATTCACACCAATTCGCACTTGGTTACCTTTTACACCAAGTACAGTGACACTGACTTGATCCCCAATCATTAATGTTTCACCAACACGACGGGTGAGAATCAGCATGTTTATCTCCTTGCTTAAACGCTAAACCTGCGATAGTTTTTTCAAAAAGTGAAAATAACAACCTCGGCACCACGAAATATTTTAATAGATAAATGTGACGAATTTAACCATTCGCACAGGACTATTGAAATTATCCCATAAACCTCTAGACCTAATATAACAGAGCCACTATAGGAAAAACTATAGTGGCTCTGAATATTTCTTCATCAAGTATGCATTGTTTCTGCTAACTCATGGCAGAAAATTAAGCACGTGCGCTAGACTCACCATGTTCGCGGTCAAGACCAAACGCAGTGTGAAGTGAGCGAACAGCAAGCTCTAAATAATTTTCTTCAATAATAACAGAGATTTTGATTTCAGAAGTTGAAATCATCAGGATATTGATGCCTTCATCAGCAAGTGCTGTAAACATTTTACTTGCAACACCAGCATGAGAGCGCATACCAACACCTACGATAGATACTTTTACAATATCATCACGTGTTGCAACTTCACGAGCACCGATTGCTTGAGCAGTTTCTTCAAGAATTTTTTTAGCTTTAGCAAGTTCGCCACGATTGACTGTGAATGTGAAGTCAGTTGTACCATCTTCTTCAACGTTTTGGATGATCATATCCACTTCGATATTAGCATCACCAATCGGTTTTAAAATTTTAGATGCAATACCAGGAAGATCAGGCACACCTAAGATAGTTAATTTAGCTTCGTCACGGTTAAATGCGATACCAGAGATAATTGGCTGTTCCATGTTGTCTTCCAATTCAGTAGTGATAAGTGTTCCGACGTTGTTTTTAAATTCTTCGTCAAATGCGCCATCATTTTCATTGTCGAAGCTAGAGAGTACGCGTAAAGGGACTTGATATTTACCCGCGAACTCAACAGAACGTATCTGTAAAACTTTAGAACCAAGAGAAGCCATTTCAAGCATTTCTTCAAAAGAAATACGATCAACTTTCTTCGCTTTTGGTGCAACACGTGGATCTGTTGTATATACACCATCCACATCTGTATAAATTTGGCATTCATCCGCTTTGAGTGCAGCTGCTAATGCAACACCAGAAGTATCAGAACCACCACGACCCAAAGTTGTTGTGTTTCCATTAGCATCAAAACCTTGGAAACCTGCAACAACGATGACACGACCAGCATCTAATTGTTCAGTCATGACATCTGTATCAATTGATTCAATACGTGCTTTTGTGAATGAGCTGTCAGTTTTAATACCAACTTGGCGTCCAGTCAAAGATTTCGCTTCCACACCGATAGAGTTCAGTGCCATTGCTAACATTGAAATCGTTACCTGTTCACCCGTTGAAACCATTTGGTCTAATTCTCGTGGGTCAGGGGTGTCGGTAATGGCTTTCGCTAAAGCGAGTAGGCGATTAGTTTCACCACTCATTGCTGATACAACAACCACAACCTTGTGGCCGTGATCATGCCAACGCTTTACACGACGAGCAACATTTAAAATGCGCTCAGGAGTACCCATTGAAGTACCGCCATATTTTTGAACGATTAATGCCATAGTTGTTCCATATAAACCATGACCTTGAAGAGTTGTTCAAGGTCAGTTACACAAAAGGTGAAGTTTTATTTTGCAGCTAGCCAAGCAGTTAATTCTGCCATGACAGAAGCAAACTTCTCGTTAAGTGGCGCGCCACCTTGTGCCAAATCAGGCTTACCACCACCTTTACCACCTAGCTCAGTTGCTAAGTGTTTGATGATGTCACCTGCTTTTATAGAAGCTGTGAAGTCTTTAGCTACAGATGCGATCAAGCTCACCTTGTCACCCTCTACACCTGCAAGGACAATCACAGCATTTTCTAATTTTGATTTCACGCCGTCGTGTAGATTGCGAAGTGATTTCGCATCCATACCTTGAACAGTCGTGATTAATGTTTTGCGACCTGCAATTTCCTTAACTTGGCTAAGTAGTTCAGCCGCCTGTAAATGTGCAAGTTTTTGATTCAATTGATCAATTTGCTTTTGTAAGCTTGATGCTGTGTCCGCTAAGGCTTCAACTTTCTCAATCGTTTGATCTTTTTGTGCTTTCAATAAGCCATTAATCGTGTTGATGTCTCGATCAGCTTTTTGAGCCACCTCAATTGCTTTCGTACCTGTAACTGCCTCAATACGACGTACACCTGCAGCAACACCGCCTTCAGAAGTGATTTTGAACAGACCAATGTCACCTGTACGTTTTACGTGAATACCGCCACAAAGTTCGATCGAGAAGTTTTTCTCTTCAATGATTGAACCCATAGAAAGTACGCGAACTTCTTCGCCATATTTCTCACCAAACAACATCATCGCGCCTTTAGCTTTTGCAGATTCGATGTCAAGGAGTTCGGTTGTTACAGGCGTATTGGCAATCACTTCAGCATTTACCAGACGTTCAATTTCTTGAATCTGTTCAAATGTCACGGGTTGATCATTGGCAAAGTCGAAACGTAACACGTCAGAAGCAACCAATGAACCTTTTTGTTGAACATGTGAACCCAAGATTTGACGAAGTGCAGCATGTAGAAGGTGAGTCGCAGAGTGGTTACGTGCTGTTGCTGCACGAATGTCTGCTTTAACTGTTGCTTCTACATTTTGAGTAACTTTAAAGTTACCCATGGTCACGATACCTTGGTGAACGAACGCACCACCAGATTTTTTCGTGTCTTGAACTTCGAAAATACCTGTATCGTTTTTAAAGATACCTGTATCACCAATTTGACCACCGCTTTCTGCATAGAAAGGTGTTTGGTTTAGAACGATTAAAGCTTCATCACCTTCAACGACTTCATCAACTTGTTCGCCATCCTTATAGATTGCGATGATTTGACCCTCACCAGCAGTTGCATCGTAGCCGTCAAACTGAGTTTCGCCTTCAACTTTTACAACGCTGTTGTAGTCGATTGCGAATTTACCCGCATCACGTGCACGTTGACGTTGAGCAGCCATTTCTTTTTCAAAACCAGCTTCGTCAATCGTTAAATCACGTTCACGTGCGATGTCAGCCGTTAAGTCAGTTGGGAAGCCGTACGTGTCGTAAAGTTTGAATACTACTTCGCCTGGAATTACAGAACCTTTTAAGTTAGCAAGTTCGCCCTCAAGCAATTTCAAACCTTGTTCTAAGGTTTTAGCAAATTGCTCTTCTTCTTTTAAAAGTTGCGCTTCGATACGCGCTTGTTGTGCTTCAAGTTCAGGATAGGCAGCGCCCATCACCTCAATTAAAGGCTTTAACATTTTGTGGAAGAATGAACCTGTCGCACCCAACTTGTTACCATGACGAACTGCACGACGGATGATACGACGTAGAACGTAGCCACGCCCTTCATTTGATGGGTTTACGCCATCAGCGATTAGGAATGAGCACGAGCGTGCATGGTCGGCAACGACTTTAAGTGATGCTGGGTATTCAACTGGTTTGCCTTCCGCTTGCGCTTTCGCTTCAAGTTCAGCAGTATCTAAACCAATAATTTCAGCTGCAGATTTTAATAAGTGTTGGAATAGATCAATTTCGTAGTTTGAGTTGACGTGTTGTAAAACAGCAGAAATACGCTCTAAGCCCATACCTGTATCGACAGACGGAGCAGGAAGCGGATGGAGTACGCCATCAGCAGTACGGTTAAACTGCATGAATACGTTGTTCCAAATTTCGATGAAGCGGTCGCCATCTTCTTCAGGTGTGCCTGGTAAGCCGCCCCAAATGTGATCGCCATGGTCATAGAAAATTTCAGAACATGGACCACAAGGACCTGTATCGCCCATTGCCCAGAAGTTATCTGAAGCGTATTGACCGCCTTTGTTGTCGCCGATACGGATAATGCGAGACTCATCTAGACCGATTTCTTTGTTCCAGATGTCGAATGCTTCATCATCAGTGTGATAAACCGTTGCATATAATTTGTCTTTAGGTAGACCTAACCATTTTTCATTGGTTAAGAAATCCCAAGCGAATTTAATCGCGTCACGTTTAAAGTAATCTCCGAAAGAGAAGTTACCTAACATTTCAAAAAACGTATGGTGACGAGCTGTGTAGCCCACGTTATCTAAGTCGTTATGTTTACCGCCAGCACGAACACATTTTTGTGATGACACTGCACGTACATAATCTCGTTTTTCTAGGCCTAAGAAGCAATCTTTGAACTGGTTCATACCAGCATTTGTAAAGAGCAAAGTTGGGTCGTTGGCAGGAACTAGAGAACTCGACGCGACACGTGTGTGGCCTTGCGATTCAAAGTAACGCAAAAATGCTTCACGAATTTCAGCTGATGTCATAAAACGAGTACTCACAACCAAGTCACTCCATTAATTCTGTATTGGCAAATAATATGTCTGGGAAATAAAGTGCGAATTCACAAAAAAATTCACCCCAGCATACCGGGCTAAAAGTTTAAAAACGCCAAATTATAACGGAATTTGCCACCTGTACCAATGATTTTAAAGTGTTTTAATGACAATTCTCTTTAATTCTGATTTTAGGTGAAATTTTAATCATTATTGGTGTTGAGATCATTTTCAAATGCTTAAGCAGTGTATCTCGCACGAAGATCAATCAAAAATATTGAGTAGTCATAAGACCATTATTTATTACTGAATATTTTAGAAATACTTTAACATAGAGCTTTCAAGAACTTGTATTAAAGAGTTGAAGGTTACATATGCAGCGTATCGCAATTAATGGATTTGGACGAATCGGGCGAAATGTTTTAAGAGCTTGGTTTGAAAATCCAAAACAATTCAATTTTGAAATCGTTGCGATTAATGATGTGGCTGATGTAGAAACTTTAATTCATTTATTTAAATATGACACCACACATGGAAGATTTCATGGGGAAGTGGAGTTGAGTTATGTTGCAGAGCAAGTATTTCTCAATATTTATGCCTATCAAAAAAAATTATCTATTGAAGTCCACTGTCAAACAGAACCTGATCAACTGCCATGGAAGCGTTTAAACGTTGATGTTGTTTTAGAGTGTACTGGTTTATTTAGATCTCGAGCAGAAGCGACACGCCATCTCAATGCTGGCGCTCAACGTGTGATAATTGGGGCTGCACCTTTTGATACGGTTGATGCTGCAATTGTCTACGGGGTAAATCATACAGAGGTTAAAACTACGGATCAGATTATTTCGAGTGTTTCATGTACGACACAAGCATTGGTTCCTCTGGTCAAAATTATTGACGATGCCTTTGGCATAGAAAGTGCGTTAATGACAGAAATTCATGCTGTTACAGCGGATCAATCCGTTTTAGATCATGTTCACCGCGATTTACGTCGTGCGAGGGCATCTGGGCAAAACATTATTCCAACGACTTCATCTGCTCTAGGTGCAATCAAACGTGTCATGCCAAAAATGGAAGGGCGAATAGACGGTTACTCAATTCGTGTTCCTACCATTAATGTGGCAGCTATTGATTTGACATTTATAGCGCAACAGCCAATTACAGACCATCAGTTAAATGAAGCGTTAATTTCAGCAGCACGAGAGCAATTTTCGGAAATTATGTCGGTAACAGATGAGCCTTTAGTATCATCTGACTTTAATCATTCTCCGTTTTCACTCATTGTTGATTTAACTCAAACCATGGTGGTCGGGAAGCAAGCTAAAGTCTATGCTTGGTATGATAATGAATGGGGATATACCAATCGTTTACTGGATTTATGTCATTCATTTCCAGATCAGTCATGAAACTGAAATGCTGTGTCTTTTATAAAGGCTTAAGTCTATAACATAGATCAACTGCTAGTGCGTTCAGAATTACCAATAGAAGCTTATGAATAATCTAAAATTCCGATTTAATTATTTAAAAGTCTGATGCACATGGGGGTTGATCGTGATAGACTAGGAGAAATCGGGTGTGTTCCCGATTTTTTTATGCGGATTTGTTCCGCGCTGACAGAATTTAGGTTTACAACATGCCCATTTCAGAGACATGGTTATTACCTGATGGTGTAGCTGATGTATTACCAGAGCAAGCGCAAGTTATTGAAACTTTGCGTCGTACCGCGTTAGATTTCCTCGCAGCTCGAGGTTATCAATTGGTGTACACGCCATTTATTGAATACATCGAATCTCTATCTTCTCTTTCAGAATCGAATCAAGATTTAGACTTAGCCACATTTAAAGTAATCGATCAACTTTCAGGTCGTTTACTTGGTGTGCGTGCAGATATGACGCCTCAGGTGGCGCGTATTGATGCACACGTGTATCCAGTTGAAGGTGTTGCACGCTATTGCTACGCTGGAACGGTACTTCATACCAAACCACAAGGTTTCAATACCACACGTGCGCCTTTACAGCTCGGTGCTGAGTTGTTTGGTTCAGACAGTATCGATGCTGACGTCGAAATGATCGATGTTATGTTGGAATTATTAAAAAATACAGGTGTAACTGAGGCGATCCATTTAGATATTGGACACGTTGGTCTATTCCGTAGCTTAGTTAAACATGCAGGATTGAACAAAGCTACAGAGTCGCATCTATCTGATTTATATCAGCGTAAAGCATTGCCAGAACTTGCTGAATATACGCAACAACTTAAATTCGGATCTGATTTTTATTCGCTTGGTCGTTATGCAAGTGATTTAGTCGCTTTAAAATCACATTTAAGCCAAGAAATCTTAGAAGATTCGGCATTCCAAGAAGCATTTAATGCAGTTCAAAGCACACAAGATGCGATTCAGCAACGTTGGCCAAATCTGCATATTGGTATCGATGTAGTAGAGCTTCGTTCATATCACTATCACACTGGCTTAATGTATGCAGTGTATGCACCAAATCGTGCTGCGCCATTAGCTCAAGGTGGACGTTATGATGGTATTGGTGAGCATTTTGGTCGTGCACGTCCAGCAACTGGCTTTTCATGTGACTTATACGCTTTAAGCGCTGGTCAATTTAAAGCATTGGAAGTGATCGTTGCACCTAAGGGCAATAATGCTGACCTAGTCAAAGCAATTCAAGGATTACGTGATCAAGGTAAAAGCGTTGTGCAGTTGCTTGGTCAAGATGAGTTGAATTCAGTACCTAACGCGACTCACCAGTTGGTGAATCAAGCGGGTGAGTGGAAACTCGAACAGATTTAATCACCTGATTTGAATACTAAATTTCAAATCATGTTCTTCAATTTTAACAGCATGATGCAATGAGGCTATTATGGGCAAGAATGTTGTGGTACTTGGTACCCAATGGGGCGACGAAGGTAAAGGTAAAATCGTTGACCTGCTCACAGATCAAGCGGCTGCAGTTGTTCGCTATCAAGGTGGACACAATGCAGGTCATACTCTCGTCGTAGGTGGTAAGAAAACTGTTTTACACCTCATTCCATCTGGTATTTTACGTGAAAACGTACTTTGCTTAATTGGTAACGGTGTAGTGCTTTCTCCTGAAGCGTTAATCAAAGAGATGACGATTCTTGAAGAGCAAGGTGTGCCAGTTAAAGAACGTTTACGTATTTCTCCAAACTGTCCATTAATTTTGCCAAACCATATTGCATTAGACCAAGCACGTGAGAAAAAACGTGGGAATGCCAAGATTGGTACAACAGGTCGTGGTATTGGTCCAGCGTATGAGGATAAAGTTGCACGTCGTGCGGTTCGTGTCGCTGATTTAGTGCGTGGTGGTGATCATCTTAAAGCATTGCTTGAAGAGTTACTTGAATACCATAACTTCCAATTAACACAATTCTACGGTGTAGAAGCGGTTAAGCTTGAAGACGTGCTTGCGTTATGTGATCAATGGCGTGAAGTTGTTGCTCCACTGGTTGTTGATGTTACTGGCGAATTGCATAAATATCGTAAGAATGGTGACAACATCATGTTTGAAGGTGCTCAAGGCTCACTTCTTGATGTTGACCATGGTACTTATCCATACGTAACATCTTCAAATACGACTGCTGGTGGTGTGAGTTCTGGTTCTGGTCTTGGTCCATTACACCTTGACTATGTATTGGGTATTACCAAAGCTTATACAACTCGCGTAGGTGCAGGTCCATTCCCAACTGAGTTGGTTTATGATGCTGCAAACGATGTTGGTGATGCAATTGGTAAGCACCTTGGTACTGTAGGTTCAGAATTTGGCGCATCTACTGGTCGCCAACGTCGCTGTGGTTGGTTCGATGCTGAAATCCTTCGTCGTTCAGTAGAAGTAAACTCACTTTCGGGTATTTGCTTGACTAAACTTGACGTTCTTGATGGTTTAGAAGAAATCAAAATCTGTGTAGGTTATGAAGCTGCAGATTCGGGCTGCGTAGGTTCTTCTGATGCACTTGCATTTGAAACTTTAAAACCAATTTACGAAACAATGCCTGGTTGGACTGAGTCTACTTTTGGTGCTAAATCTTTAGACCAATTGCCAGAAGCAGCAATCAACTATATTAAGCGACTTGAACAGTTAATCGAATGTCCAATCGACATCGTATCAACTGGTCCAGACCGTGATGAAACGATTATTCTTCGTCACCCGTTCGAAGCTTAATTAAAAGTTTTAAAAAAGCCCTGTGATATCACAGGGCTTTTTTTGATCTAAACAACGACCAAAGTTGTATAAAAATTGGCTGTGCTGAATCTTAGAGATTGTTAAAATCGAATGTATAAAATAATAGAGTGTGCAGGATGCATAAAAATATTTCTGGAACGATGTTTTATTCGTTGTTATTTGCAATGGGGGGGGCACCCACGATTGCGATGATGATAATTCGATCTCAAACAGTAGCCGAAGATGTGGTTTACCAAGTCTTTATTGGGCTGTCGATTATGATCGCTTGCATATTGGTCCCTATTATTTTAATTCAGAACACCTATTTATTTTTTAAACGTAAAGATGAGAAGCTTGAAACTCGTTTAAAACCGTGGAGTCAAACCTATCTCGTGCTTAATATTTTTTGTTTGGTCTTTTGGATCAGCTATCAATTTGTTTACTAAATTACATAACAAATAAAAAAGTGAAGAAAAATGAGATATTAAGCTTAGCTGAGTTTGTCTATAATTATGAACAAGTACTTTCAAGTAGATTGGAACATTATAATGAAGAACAAATTATTGCTCGGTCTTACAGCATCTGCGGTGATCTCGATTTCAGGGTGTACAACATTTGCGGATATGGCGGGTGCGGACTCAGCGACATTAAATGCAGCTGCTGCACAAAGTTACTCGCAAGCCATTGATACAGCTCGCAGCAAGGGCTTATTGGATACAAGCTCAAATACCTATAAGCGTATTACCAATGTCTACAATCGTTTGCGTCCATATGCTGATCAAATGAATCAAACGGGTCAGCCATTCCAATGGCAGGTATCTGTAATTAAATCAAGTGAATTAAATGCTTCTGTCATGCCGGGTGGTAAAGTTGTTTTTTATACAGGTATTGTGGAACGTTTAAATTTAACAGATGCTGAAATTGCGGCCATCATGGGACATGAAATGATCCATGCTTTAGAAGAGCATGCAAAAAGTAAATTGGGTGCTCAAGCTTTAACTGACTTGGCTTTAGGTGTTGGTTTAAGTGCAGCTGGGGTAGGTCAAGGTGGCGCAGCAGTTGCACAAATTGGTTCTCAACTGGGTGTAGGGTTGCCTTATTCACGTAACTTGGAGAGCCGTGCTGATCAGGGCGGATTAATGTTAATGGCTCGAGCTGGGTATAACCCACAAGCAGCGATTACATTATGGGAAAAGATGGCTAAAGCAAGTAATGGCGGCAATGCATCTTTCTTATCAACACACCCTTCAAATGCTCAACGAATTGAGGCGATGCGTAAAAACTTACCTGCAGCTCAAGCGATTTATAACCAAAGTCGCCGTTAAAAGAATAAAGCTAAAAAAGGATGCGTTAGCATCCTTTTTTTATATTCACCACTTAGTAAATTGTTATCACAGTATGGCTTTGATTCAAATGTATTGAAATCGAATTTATTAGACACTTAAGGTGCTGGATTTGGCTGTTGTTTATGGATGATCTCAATTTCCTGAAGTATTTCTTCTGACAATGACACATTAAAAGCATCAATATTTTCTTTGAGTTGATTTAAATCGGTTGCACCAATGATTGTGCTGGTCACGAAGAACTGCTGCTTAATGAAAGCTAACGCCAATTGCGTTAATGTCAGTCCATGTTTTTCTGCTAAGAGGGCGTATTGTTCAGTTGCCCATTCACTTTCAGGATTACTATAACGCACAAATCTAGAGTATAAGGTGACTCTGGCATTTGCAGGTCTCGCACCATGTCTAAATTTTCCTGTTAAATAGCCAAAAGCGAGCGGTGAATAGGCCAGTAAACCGATGCCTTCAAATTTAGCAATCTCCGACATGCCGATTTCATAGGTACGATTTAATAAGTTATAGGGGTTTTGTACAGAAACAAATTTAGACAGCCCTAACTTTTCAGCTAAATGTAGAAATTTCATGGTTCCCCATGGTGTCTCATTGGAGAGTCCGATATAACGAATTCTACCTCTATTAATTTCCGCTTGAAGGGCAGATAAGGTTTCCTCGAGTGGTGTGATATCTAGTGTACTGTGAGCATGGTGATTGGTATAACCCAATTGACCAAACATATTGGTTGGGCGTTGAGGCCAATGCAGCTGATAAAGATCAATATAGTCAGTTTTTAAGCGTCTAAGATTTGAGTCTAAGGCTGAGCTGATGTCGCTGGCAGTATAGCGAGTTGTGCCGCCTCTAATATTGCTACCACCTTGGCCTGGACCTGCAATTTTTGAAGCAAGAAAAAGTTGATCACGTTGGCCGCGCTGCTGAATCCAATTGCCGATAATTTCTTCCGTCGCGCCTCGAGTTTCGACTTTAGGTGGTACTGGGTACATCTCTGCAGTATCCCAAAAATTTAACCCCCGCTCGAGTGCATATTCCAGTTGTTGGAAAGCCTCGGACTGGCTATTTTGCTCACCAAAGGTCATTGTTCCTAAACAAATTTCGGGAACGTGTATATCTGTTTGCCCAAGTCGATTAAATTTCATGCTAAACATCCTTGCTGTATTTTTTAAGTTGATATATTTAAATCATACCTAATCTAAGATTCAAAACGTATGTCAAATAAATTCGAAAGTTTTCAGAAAAAAGGCAATAAAAAAGCAAATCGTCAGATTTGCTTTTTTGAATCTAGATCAGATGAAAATTTATTCATCATCATTGTTGTCAAAGTCTTCTTCAACAGAATTTACTGCTTCTAATGATGAATCAAAAATTAAGATAGCTTTACCATCAGTTTCAATCATGCCTTGTTCTTCAAGTGTTTTAAGAACACGACCAACCATTTCACGTGAACAACCTACAATACGACCAATTTCTTGACGAGTAATACGAATTTGGCGTCCATTTGGAAGAATCATTGCTTCAGGTTGAGCTGACAAGTCGATTAAACAACGTGCAATACGACCCGATACATCAATAAATGCTAGGTCAGTTACTTTTCGAGTTGTATTTTTTAAGCGACGAACGAGCTGTGCGAACACCGCATAGCTAAGATCTGGATACTGCTTACTTACTTCATGGAAGTTAGCATATGAAATTTCAGCAATCTCACATACATCACGTGTACGTACTTCTGCAGTACGCTGAGGATTACTTTCAAATAATCCCATCTCTCCAAAAAAGTCCCCTGGGTTTAAATAGGCTACAACAATTTCACGTTCATCATCTTCACGTAAAATAATTGAAACCGACCCTTTTAAAATTAGATACAGAGATTTCGACTCTGAGCCCGCATCAATAATTGAAGTTCGTTTTGGAAATCTATTGATGTGCGCACGCTTGAGCAAAGCTTTGACAGATTCAGGTAATTGACCTGGCGACAAAGCATCTGTACTAAGTTGTGAAAAATTAGAAGTCATGCTTTTTAAATTCCGATTTGGATAGTAACTAGATCTTTAGACCTAAATAAACTTGCCACGTGAAGCATAAGAGGTGAAATTCCTTATCAGCTCAATATATGCTAGTGTACAGTCCTAAGTAAATTTATAGTTTTTTTTAGGTAGTTGCAATGCATACTAGCGTACATTGGTTAGAGAATGTTGCTTTTGAAGCAAAATCTGAAAGCGGTCACCAAATTATCATGGATGGTGCTGAAGCTTACGGTGGTGAAAACCGTGGTCCACGTCCGATGGAACTTATATTAATGGGGCTTGGTGGGTGTGCTTCGTTTGATATTGTGACTATATTAAAGAAATCTAGACAAGATGTGACTGGTGTTGAATGTCAGTTGAAAGCCGAGAGGGCAGACACAGTTCCTGCGGTTTTCACGAAGATACATTTGCATTTTGTGGTTACAGGAAAAGCAGTCAAAGAAAAGCAAGTCGCTAAAGCGGTTGACTTATCTGCAGAAAAATATTGTTCAGCAAGTAAAATGCTTTCAGATGGCGGTGTTGAAATTACACATGATTTTGAAATTATTGAAGCTGAAGCTTGATTTTATCGAGTTGAAAAAAAGCAACCTTAAGGTTGCTTTTTTTATGTAAAGTCATTAAATCAATTTTACTCTTGTACCCATGGCAGATTGTGAAATCGCCAACCATTATAAGTACCACGATGGGAGTTAGGGTCTAAATCACCTTCAAAACCTTGATCGATATTGTATACGTTCGTGAAACCTGCATTATACGCAACACTTGCTGCTGCCGCAGAGCGCTTTCCACTACGGCACATGAGCAAAATGATGTCATATACATTAACAAAAGATTGTAACTTCTCTAAAAACTCTGGGTTACGTTCAAGTGAGATGCCTGTCAGCCAAGGAATATGTTCTGAATGTTCGACATAACCTACGAATTTTCGCTCTTCATGTGTTCTGACATCAATAATGATCGCTTGTTGGGATTGGAACAAAAGCCACGCATCTTGGGGTTTTAAAGAGCCTGCAAAAAGGAGTGTATGATCTTCTACATTTTTTTTTGCTTCAGATAAAATAAATTTAATTTTATCTTGATGAACTTTATTTTCTGAGAGATTTATAAAATGATTCATGTAAGTATGCCTGAATGATTAAATCATCCGTTTATGGAAAACGGTGATTATTATAAGTTTTATCTATATTCTTTAAATAAATATAAAATTGATTGTTTATCTTATAAATTCATATTGAATGATTTTGCACAACATGTACCGATTAAGTCGATATAAGTTCGGCGTACTCCTATGTGATGATTTGAGAACAATAATGACCGTTTACTGAGAATATATTTTCTTTGTCATATCTAGTGAATATTAGATAAATATCATAATCACCATGAAAAAATTGTGAAGTGGTATTGAAAAATGTATGAGCAGCACAAATATTATAATTATAATCTATCTTTATTTTTTAAATAATTGAAATATAAGAAAATAATTAAAAAACCGACTTGAAATATGACGCTTCTCACCCATTAACTAAGCAAGTACCAAATTTGTTGTGAGGAAAATAATAATGCGTTTTGAAAAATTTACAAATCGCTTACAGCAAGCCTTATCTGATGCGCAATCTTTAGCAATGGGCAAGGATCATACAGCGATTGAAGGCATCCATATACTATCGACCCTGCTTGAAGAGCCATCAAATATGAGTTTGTTGCAGCAGGCAGGGGCGAATTTACGAGAATTAAGCACAAAGTTGCAACAGGCGCTTGATGATGCACCAACACTTGCTCATCCAACTGGTGATATTAATCTGAGTCCAGATGCGGTTAAAGCGCTTAACTTAGCAGATAGTTATGCACAAAAATCGGGTGATGAGTTTCTTTCAACAGATTGGGTGTTACTTGGTTTAGCAGAAACAGGTGCAACCAAAACTATTTTAAATGCGGTTGGTGTTCAATCTGCAGGTTTAAAAGCGGCGATAACTAAAGTTCGAGGTGATGAAAAAGTCATGAGTAACAATCATGAAGATCAACGTGATTCATTAAACAAATACACCATTGATCTCACTGAGCGAGCACTTTCTGGCAAGCTTGATCCAGTGATTGGGCGAGATGATGAAATTCGTCGAACAGTCCAAGTTTTATCACGCCGTACAAAAAATAATCCTGTTTTGATTGGTGAACCGGGTGTTGGTAAAACTGCCATTGTTGAGGGTTTAGCACAGCGTATCGTCAATGGAGAAGTGCCTGAAAGTTTAAAAAATAAACGTGTCTTATCACTTGATCTTGGATCGCTTTTAGCTGGTGCAAAATATCGTGGTGAATTTGAAGAGCGTTTAAAAGCAGTATTAAAAGATCTTGCTAAACATGATGGTGAAATTATTCTGTTTATCGATGAGTTGCACACTCTAGTCGGTGCAGGTAAAGGCGACGGTGCAATGGATGCAGGTAACATGTTGAAACCTGCTTTAGCACGCGGAGAATTACGTTGTGTAGGTGCTACAACTTTAGATGAATATCGACAATTCATTGAAAAAGATGCAGCACTTGAACGTCGATTCCAGAAAGTATTGGTTGACGAGCCTAGCGTTGAAGACACGATTGCGATTTTACGTGGATTAAAAGAGCGCTATGAAGTACATCATGGTGTCAAAATCTTAGATTCTGCCATCATTGCTGCAGCTAAAATGTCACATCGCTACATTACAGATCGTCAACTACCAGATAAAGCGATTGATCTAATTGATGAAGCGGCATCTCGAATTAAGATGGAGCTTGATTCAAAACCTGAGTCTCTAGATAAATTAGAGCGTCGTCTTATTCAACTCAAATTACAGCTTGAGGCTGTAAAAAAAGACGAAGATGCGGGAAGTAAAGCTGAAGTTTCACACTTAGAAAAACAAATTGCTGAAGTGGAGAAGGAATACAGCGATCTTGAAGAAGTGTGGATTTCTGAAAAGCGTTTGGTCCAAGGCGATCAACAAACTCAGGCGGAGCTTGATCAAGCACGTATTGCGATGCAAAAGGCACAACGTGAAAATGATCTAGCTGAAATGGCACGACTTCAATATGGAGTAATTCCTGATTTGGAGAAACGACTCAGTGAAGAAGCATCTGAAGAGAAAGTTGAACCTAAATTATTGCGTAATAAAGTGACGGACAATGAAATTGCCGAAGTTGTAAGTGCAGCTACAGGAATTCCTGTAGCAAAAATGCTACAGGGTGAGCGTGAAAAATTACTCAGTATGGAAAAATTTTTACATAACCGCGTCGTAGGCCAAGATGAAGCGGTAGTTGCAGTTTCTAATGCTGTACGACGCTCACGTGCTGGACTTTCAGATCCAAATCGCCCAAGTGGTTCTTTCTTATTTTTAGGTCCAACAGGTGTCGGTAAAACTGAGTTAACTAAAGCTTTAGCAAACTTCTTATTTGACAGTGACGATGCCATGATCCGTATCGATATGTCTGAATTTATGGAGAAACATTCTGTTAGTCGTTTGGTGGGAGCACCTCCTGGTTATGTTGGTTATGAAGAGGGTGGTGTGCTAACTGAAGCAGTACGCCGTAAGCCTTATAGCGTGGTGTTATTTGATGAAGTAGAGAAGGCTCATCCAGATGTATTTAACATTCTGCTTCAGGTACTTGACGATGGTCGCTTGACTGATTCGCAAGGGCGTGTGGTGGATTTTAAAAATACAGTGATCGTCATGACTTCAAACTTAGGTTCAAATGAAGTGCGCGAATTAGGTGACATGGCGACGGAACAAGATGTACGCAGTGTTGTGATGGCTGCTGTTTCTGAGCATTTTAGACCAGAGTTTATTAACCGAATTGATGAACTTGTAATCTTCCATGCACTGAAAAAATCGCAGATTCGAGGTATCGCGGATATTCAGTTAGATCGCTTACGTGCTCGTTTGGCTGATCGTGATTTAAGTTTGACTGTAGATGACACTGCTTTCGATGAATTAATTGAGGCAGGATATGACCCAATCTATGGGGCTCGACCACTCAAACGTGCTATTCAACAAAAGGTTGAAAATACATTGGCTCAAAAAATTTTGGCGGGAGAATTTTTGCCAGGAGATACAATTGTTATACAAAGCACTGATGGAAATTTGAGTTTTAGTAAACTTAAATTAAATTAGAATTTAATAAACAAACTTGGAAAACCTGAATTCGTTCAGGTTTTTTTTTATTTAAGTGATTTAAAAATAATAAATTTATTTTTTAATAAAATTGCTACTCAAATCTATTAAGTATAAGATTGCACTCAATATTTTTGTGAATAAATGTTTAATTTGTTTATTGATTCACAAAAGGAATTCATTGTTTAGCTTAATGGGATCAATATGCTAGAATTAAAACGACTCCGAAAATTAAAAAAAGAACCTTATAGTGAGTTTGTTAAGGTAAAAGATTTAAAACCCCGTGATATTGAAAAGATGTTCAATATTTACAGTAACTATTATTCAAATACAGTCTTTGAAATTTTTGAAAGAGACCTTCTGGAAAAGACTGGTGTGTTTATCATTCGAGAACCCAAAAAAGATTTTTTAGTGGGTTTCTCAACTGTAATGGAGCGAAATTTTACCGTGAATGGTAAAACTGCCCATGCTTTTTTTAGTGGTGATACCATTATTGAGGAAGCGTATTGGGGTAGTCGAGCATTACAACGTGCGATGTTTCGTTATGTAATGACCTTCAAATTACGTCATACGGGTGTACCGATCTATTGGATGCTGATCTCAAAGGGCTTTAAGACCTACTTACTTCTTGCAAATAATTATTATCACTATTATCCAAATCCAGAAAATAAAGATGAATATTTAAAAGATTATGTTGAAGCGTATTGTCGTGAGTATTTTGCAGAATACTATGATGATGAATCAAAGCTGATTGATTTTGGAGAAAACTATCAGTGTCTGAAACCTGATGTGGCCCCAATAACAGAAGAAATGCGCCAGAAAAATCGTAAAATTCAGTTTTTTGAGGAATGCAATCCATCTTGGGTTCAAGGTACTGAATTACCGTGTATTGGTGAGCTGCGTTGGGTTGATATTTTGCAAACAGCGGTAAGGTTTGTGAAAAAATCATCGCTCAAAAAAAATAAGTCGAATCTGAATAAAGATAAATTATCTAAATCGGCTCAAACCAAAGATCAAGATCAAGATTCTAAGGTGGCCTAATGTCTGTGATATTTGCAGCTCATCAAGTTTTAAATTTGGCCTGTAAAAAATCATTTAAAGACTTTTATCAATACGCTGATCAATTGGAAAAAGTTCAGCGTGATAAATTAAAAGTTATATGTGATGATCCAAAGATGGAATATGAGTCGTTTGCTCAACATTTTCCAGTAACACGTTATGCTGATTGGAAGCAGAAAGTTGAAGCATCACGTAATCAAGGCGTCAATTTACTTAATAAAAGTAAAATTATCCGATTCCAGCCTACAAGTGGTTCAAGTGAAGCACTCAAATTTATTCCATATACCCAACAATTTTTAGGTGAAATAGATCAGGCGATTGGTTTATGGCTCACGAGTTTATATCGTCGTTATCCTGAACTAAAACGTACAACACACTATTGGTCTGTATCTTGGTTGCCTGAAAGCCAGCGTCAACTGACGACCACTCATAATTTAAATGATGATAGTGCCTTACTTTCTTTTTCAAAACGAATTTTAACTCAAATTACGCAGGCCGTGCCTGCTGACATTGCTTTGGCAGAAACTGCTGAAGATGCGATGTTCGCTACGGCTGTATATTTAGTCAGAGATGAAAATCTCGGCATGATTTCAGTGTGGAGCCCAACTTTTGCACTGCAACTGATCGAAATTATCCAAGAAAATAAGAGTGAAATAGTTGAGGTTTTATCGACTGGTCAGTGGAGTCGTCAAAGTTTAGATTTTTTAAAAATCAAAAAATCAGTAAAACGTAGCCAGATTCTAGAACGATTAGATTTGGAAGATCCGACTTGTTGGAAAAAATTGTGGCCAAAGCTATTTTTAATTTCATCTTGGGATACCGCAAGCGCACAGCACTGGGCACAAATTTTAAAAACCAAAATTAAGGGTGTAAGTTTTGAAGGTAAAGGGCTTTGGGCCACTGAAGGCGTAGTGACTATACCTTTAGATGATCATTATCCCTTGATGTATCAAGCTCATTTTTATGAGTTTCAAGATTTAGATACTCAGCAAATTTACCCTGCTTGGCAGCTTAAACCAGGTCAAATCGTGAGTCCGATTATTACGACAGGGTCTGGCCTAAAACGCTACATTATTGATGATGAATTATTGGTTGATTCTTTTTATCAGGGCATTCCGTGCTTTAAATTTCTTGGTCGAAAGATGACAGTTGATTTGGTCGGAGAAAAGATTGATCAATCTGTTGCTTTGAGTGTGATCGATACATTTAAACAAAACGGTTTTTTACCCATTAGTTTACTCGGAATAGAACAGACTGAATCGAAACCTTATTATGTTTTGCTTTCTGAGGGTAGTGTGAGTGGGCAGCCGTCCGATCAACAGTTAGATCAATTGCTAAAACAAAATTTTCACTATGAGTTGGCACGTAATTTAGGGCAATTAGATGAAGCACGCGTGATGCATGTGGAAGATGCATGGCATGAATATAAGACAATCGCAATGCGCAATGGCATGATTGAGGGGAATATCAAGCCAGAACCGTTGAAGAAAATGAAATTTATTTAAGAATTTAAAAATGACAGAGCAAAATTTACTATATCGATCAAAAACCTCGCCTGAATTTTATCTACGTTATGCTGCGGAGCAAGATGATCCTCAATTGATTGAGCTGATTTCTGAAAGTATGCCGAGTAACGGTATGGTGATTTCATTTGAGCGGAAACCGAGTTATTTTCGTGCTACACATGCACAATATAATAAGCCTGAAATTTTGGTTGTCGTACATCAAGATCAGCCTGATCAAATTATTGCCATGATGAACATCGGTTGGAAATCGTATTGGATCAATGGCGTCACTGAACAATTACGCTATGTATCAGATTTACGAATCAAACTTACAGCTCGGGGTAAAAAAGCGTTTAATGTATTTATGGAATACATTTTTGAATGTTTCCCTCGTGAAATTATCTTTCAAAGTGTGATTTTAGAAGATAATAAAGTAGCTCGTAATATGATGCATCGTGAAAGAGAAGGATATGCTTTACCTTATATCTTTGATTCGATGAGCACTTTTACCATTTCTAAGGTGCCTAAGTTTAAGCAGTCTGCTGAACTTCGCCTTGAAACAATGACCATAGATAAGATTGATGCGGTCAATGGTTTTATACAAGAAATGGCTTCCCATTATAATTTTTTACCTGATTATGACTTTAGACAGTTATTGGAAGCTAATCATCCTTTTTGGTATGGGCTGAGATTAGAAGACTTTCATTTAGTGCTCAATTCAGATCATAAAATCGTAGGTTTATTTGGTTTGTGGGATCAAAAAGATTTCAAACAAACTAAAGTGGCGAGTTATTCTACAACGTTAAAACTGTTAAAACCTGTCTATAACACTTATGCTCGAATTACTGGACAGTTAACGCTTCCCGAAGAAGGGCAATCCTTTGATTATCTCATGACGCATAGTTTCCTCTGTGATCCAAGTGCGTTAGACGTACTAAAGTTTATGCTGACCAAAGTAAATACATTGGTGAAAGCTCAGGGTAAAACATCATTTTGTGTGACTGTGGTTGAGAATGACCCACGTAAGCAAGTTCTAGAGCAGTGTTCATCACATAAAATGAAAGCAGTTCACACGCTTCATAGTTATGAAAGTAAACCCTATGACGTGATTGATCGTTCTAAATACTCTTACTTTGAAGTGAGTCGTATTTAAGAATATGGTGCGTTCATCGGAATGCGAGTGAACGCACTTGATTAGCTGTAATTAATAAATATATAAATAAAATTACAATAATAATTCTCGAGATAAAAAATGGAATTCATAAGTGTTACTTTTCGACGGTCAATTTTAATTTCTTGCATGCTGTTGTGTGGTTTTCAATGGGCAACTGCACAGCAATTAGATGAATCTGAACTCATCGAACAGCAAGTGATTGATCAGAATTTGAATGAAAATTTAGTGCAAGAATTAAAAAAAGAAGTATCACAGAGCGTTGAGGTACAAATACAAAATCAACAATATTTGGCTCAGACTCAAGCAGAAGAATTTAATCAGAAGCAATTGGTTTCAAATGCGGTTTCTGATTTTGAATTGAGCAAAAAAGCAGATCCTGATCAAATTAGCAAAACCATTAAACCACTGACGTATTATCCTTATGATACGCTACCACGTACTGTCTATGTTTCAACAGATCCAACCATTATTGTGACAAAGGAATATTCATCTTCAAAAAATTTAAGAAAATAAAAAGGGCAAACGAATTGCCCTGTTTTTTATTAGTCAAGCTCTCAAATCATTAGGTTTGAAGATGTGTAATTTTCCATGAACGGTGAATTTTAGTATTACGTTTAAAGTCTAGACCAATTGTTTCATGGGTGAGTTCTTCAATGTCATAAAATGCTTTGATTTCGTCGTCTAATTCAAAACCACGATAGTTATTTGAGAAATACAGTGTACCACCAGTGGTTAAACGATTCATTGCACGCTTAATCAGGGATAAGTGATCACGTTGAACGTCAAACGTACCATGGAATTTTTTAGAGTTCGAGAACGTTGGCGGATCGATAAAGATTAAGTCATATTGTTCATGACCTTCTTTTAACCATTCAAAACAATCACTGGCAAAGAACTGGTGTTGTTGGTCAGCATGATCAACCGTTAAACCATTTAAGACAAAGTTTTCTTTAGACCAGTTCAAATAAGTATTTGAAAGGTCGACACTGGTCGTGCTCGCAGCACCACCTAACGCAGCATGTAAACTTGCAGTTGAGGTATAACTATATAGATTAAGGAAATGTTTACCTTTTGCTTCAGCAGCGATGCGTAAGCGAATTTGGCGATGGTCGAGGAAAAGGCCAGTATCCAAATAATCTGTCAGGTTAACCAAAATTTTCGCTTTGCCTTCTTGAACGATAAAGCGTTTAGAGGCAGTACTTTGTTTGGTGTATTGGTTTTTACCTTCCTGACGAGCACGAGTCTTGATAAAAATGGCATCGCGACCTAAACCTGTGACAGCACGGATTGCTTGTAAAGCAAGATTAAAACGTTTTTTCGCTTTTTCAGGATCGATTGATTTTGGTGGGGCATATTCTTGAACATGCAGTCGGTCACCATATAGATCTACAGCGACATTAAAGTCTGGTAAATCAGCATCATAAATTCGTAAACAATAGATATTTTCTTTCACTGCCCATTTTTTCAAATTCTGCATATTCTTTTGCAGACGATTTGTAAAATCTTCGGCGCCTTCAATTTTATCGAATTGAAGTGGTTGCCAATTGGCTAAGAAAGGTTGTGTCACAACAGGTGGCTTAATCTTGCCCGAGCGAATATAAATAGGCAGCTTACCATTCATTAAGCGAAGCGTTTGAGTTTCGCTGAATGCTAACACGTCTGCTTGTTCAATTTGAGCTGCAATAACTGCGGCAGTTTGGTTGGCAAAGTTCTTTTGAAGTAAGCCAGATAGACCAAGATAGAATGAACGGCTAGAGCCTTTATCCCCAAGACGCTCACCATAAGGTGGGTTGGTGACAACGACCACAGATTTACCTTCTGCTTTAAAATCTGGCCAATCAGAAAGGGTGCGCTCTTCTATTTGAATTTGATCTAGCAATGCCTCAAATCCTGCAGCGCGGATATTATTTTTGGTTGCTTTTACTGCTTCCCAATCTGCGTCAAAGGCATAGAATTTTGGAAGCGGTTTTTCTAAGGCAACTTTGTGACGTTCCGCAGCTTCACCTTTAATTTGCATCCAAAGATCATGATCATGACCATTCCAGCCATTAAAGCCGAAACGACGAACCAAACCAGGCGCGCGGTCAGTTAACATCATCAAAGCTTCAATAATAAATGTTCCTGAACCACACATTGGATCAAGAACAATATCTGGATTCTTTTCAATTAATTTTGCATGTTGAAGAATGGCTGCTGCCAAATTTTCTTTGATCGGTGCATCAGTCATATAGTGGCGATAGCCACGTTTATGCAATGAATCGCCAGACAAATCTAAACAGAAAGTATGTTCTTTTTTACCAGCCAAAGCGTAAATGGTTATTTCTGGTTGTTTGATATCGATGCTTGGACGCTTACCGACAGCCTCCATGAAGGAATCTACGATACCGTCTTTCACACGTAAGGTAGCGAATTGGCTGTTGACTTTGATCTCACGTTCGACATGTAAACGCACAGCAAATGTACTTTGAGGTGCAAAAATAAGCGACCAGTCAAAACTATTTGCACCTTCGTAGAGTTCTTCAGCTACATCGCGTGCATCGTGAGTAAATTCAACTTCAAACGTATGAATAGGCGTCAAAACACGTGATGCAAGACGAGACCACATACAAATGCGGTAGGCATCAGCCAATTGACCTTTGAAAACCAATCGCCCAGGGAAACGTTCAACGTTTTGTACTCCTAAACCTTCAATTTCTTCTTGAAGTAAGGTTTCAAGCCCATCTGCACAGGTAACCCAATATGTAGAAAGACGAGGTTTAGAATTCATGAACATTCCCAAAGACAAATAAAGCAATCGCATATTTTAACTTATTTTTGATTTTAAAACTGCTTTAATGCGTTGATCCAACCATTTTAAAAATAATTTAAATTTAAAAGATTGATTGAAACTGGTTGATATAGCCCCATAAAACTAAAAAACACTAAAAGATAAAAAAATATGCTGGCTTTAATTTTCTCTATGTTTACCTTTTCATTATCGATGTCTATCTCTCCTGGACCTGTTAATTTAACTATTCTCAGTAGCAGTATGAACTTTGGTGTTCGAAAAACTTTTGCTTTTATTTCAGGTGCTACCATTGGATTTACTGCTTTACTTGCAGCAGTTTGCTTTGGTCTATATCAGATTATTTTATTGTATCCGGTTCTTTTGGATGCTATTGCGCTGTTAGGAACGGCTCTATTGGTTTGGATTGGCTGGAATATTTTAAGTGCTAAAGACGAGAAAATTAAAACGGATCAACAAGATCTAGAGAAAATTCCAAATTTTACGCAAGGTGCTTTAATGCAGTGGCTGAATCCAAAAGCTTGGATTGCCGCTGTTTCAGGTACAGCTCTATTTTCAGCTTCAGAGAATAGTGTTTATTTAGCGCTTTTTGTTTTGATTTATTTTATGGTCTGCTATGTCTCTTTATGGCTTTGGGGATATGCAGGGGAAAAATTGGCTCAGTTTCTTAATGTGGGAAATCGAGCAAGAGTTTTGAATAGGGTGATGGGAAGTCTTTTAATCGTGATTGCTATACAGATGTGTCTCACTCATTTTTTAACATATCCATAAAACTATGAGTGGATCATTTATTAAAAATTTCTATTTTTATAATCTAACTCACTATTTCAGGGAAATTTGATTGAACAGATGTATCAAAATAAAGATAAACAAGATTTTATGTAGGAGTTTGGAGCCTAATTTTGAGGGAATTAGAAGATTTCAATGGGATGATTTTGGTTAAATTAAGTTTTTGAAAAATTTTATGAAACATCATAAGTCGTGATTAAGTTAGATATTGATCAGCTGCAGTGTGGGTCACTGCCAAATCATTTTAGAATCTGTATAATACGTTGACTTAACGTATAAGGAATCTCTCATGCACTTCGCTGCATTGCATACACCGAGCCAGATTCAACTCAACCAAGATGGGAATCTCAAACACTTCCTCACCATCGAAGGCCTTTCAAAAGAAACTCTTACAAAAATATTGGACACTGCACAGTCCTTTTTTAATGACCAAAATCAGCTCATTACCAATAATATGCTTGAAGGCAAAACGGTAATGAACCTGTTTTTCGAAAATTCGACACGTACACGAACGACATTTGAAGCAGCGGCAAAACGTCTTTCTGCCAACGTGCTCAATATTGATATTGCTCGCTCAAGTACTTCTAAAGGCGAAACACTGAGAGATACACTGTGGAATTTAGAAGCAATGGCGGCTGATATCTTTGTGGTTCGACATTCTTCATCGGGTGCTGCACATTTTATTGCGAAGGATGTTTGTCCAACTGTTGCGATTATCAACGCGGGTGATGGACGTCATGCGCATCCAACACAAGCAATGTTGGATATGCTTACGATTCGCCGTGAAACCAATAAAAAATTTGAAGATATTTCCATTGCAATCATTGGGGATATTAAACATTCACGAGTTGCACGTTCTGATGTGGCTGCATTGCAAACATTAGGTTGTAAAGATATTCGTGTGATTGCGCCGAATACGTTACTTCCTTATGGCTTCGATGAATATGGTGAAGGTGTTCGCCTATTTAACAATATGGAAGCTGGGATTAAGGATTGTGATGTCATCATTACTTTACGTATTCAAAATGAACGTATCGATTCACCTGCATTATCTTCACAAGCTGAATTTTACAAAATGTATGGTTTGAACAAAGAGCGTTTGGCTTTGGCCAAACCTGATTGTATCGTGATGCATCCAGGGCCGATGAATCGTGGTGTTGAGATTGATTCAAGTATTGCAGATGGTCCTCAATCAGTGATTTTGAATCAGGTGACCAATGGTATTGCGGTGCGTATGGCAGTTCTCGCGCTGGCGATGCAGGGTCAGTTACAAGAACAAGGTTTAATTGAAGCAGTTGCGGTATAAGGAATCAGTCATGTCTATTGTTAAAGTCGAAAATGTACGCGTCCTAGATCCAATTGCTCAAACTGATCAAATACAAACTATTTTTATTCAAGATGGAAAACGCATCGAAGCGACTTCAGATGTGCATGAAAGCATCGATGGGCAAGGCAAATGGTTGATGCCAACGATGGTTGATTTGTGTGCACGTTTACGAGAGCCAGGTCAACAACAACATGGAACGTTGAAATCTGAAGGTAAAGCAGCACGTGAAAATGGCATTTTACATGTATTTACCCCACCAGATTCAAAACCTATCGTTCAGGACAATGGTGCTTTAATTCATGGTCTTGTTGAAAAGGCAATGTTAGATGGCGGGATTTACCTTGAAGTGATAGGTGCACAAACACAAGGGCTTCAAGGAAATCAACCAGCCAACATGGCAGGTTTAAAAAAGGGTGGTTGTACTGCTGTATCAAATGCAAATGCACCTTTTGCGAATGACGATGTGGTGCTTCGTACGCTTGAATATGCTGCAGGTTTGAATTTAACTGTCGTATTCTATGCTGAAGAGCCTCAAATTGCGAAAGATGGCTGTGTGCATGAAGGCTTTATTGCTTCACGCCAAGGTTTACCAATGATTCCTGCTTTGGCAGAAACGGTCGCGATCGCAAAATATCTATTAATGATAGAGGCGACAAAAGTCCGCGCACACTTCGGATTACTGTCTTGTGGTGCTTCGGTTGAGTTAATACGTATCGCGAAGGAAAAAGGATTGCCAGTCACGTGTGATGTTGCAATGCATCAGTTACATCTTACGGAATCTTTAATTGATGGATTCAATTCCTTGGCACATGTACGTCCACCTTTGCGTTCAGAGTCTGATAAAGAGTTACTTCGTCAGGGAGTGAAATCTGGAGTAATTGACGCGATTTGTACGCATCATGAACCACTCAGTAGTTCTGCAAAAATGGCACCTTTTGCAGAGACTTTGCCAGGTTTTACTGCTTTTGATTCATATGTTCCTTTTGGAATCAAATTGATTGAAGAAGGTTTATTTAGTCCATTAGAGTGGGTTGAAAAAGTAACGAGTGCGCCAGCTGCTGTTGCACAAATGACTGAGACATGGAAAGCACAGGCTGGATGGGTGCTGGTTGATCCAGATTTGGAATGGACACTTGATAAATCTTCTATTATTTCTCAAGGTAAAAATACACCGTTGATTAATCAAAAAGTCAAAGGTAAGGTAATTCGTACTTTCATAAAATAATGTGAATTCAATCATTTAAAGGTCGATTAATATCGGCCTTTTTTATTTTGGATGATTGAATAATTCATGATTCAGTATATTTTATGAAGATCTGTATTTTTTAATAAAATTTAACTGAGAGCTTTAATAAGAATCAAAACAAAACCAATGAGGTTTGGTATCAAGAGCTTGAGTTTGATTGGGGGAGTAGCATGAAACTTCGGATGAAAACATTGACCACATTGTGCATGGTTGGTGCATTGTCAGGATGCCAACAAGTGTATTCAATCATGTATGCTTTTAATCGTTGTGATCAACCTGAAGTGCAATTAGAACTCGAACAAGTCATCCATAAAGACATCGCGAATATCTCAGCGACTCAACTCAAAAGTATTATAGAAAATGATCAAGTTATTATAGATGGTCAACTCTTACAGCGTAGTTTGAAACCAGTTCAATTTAAAATTGAAAACATTGATAAAATAAAGAAAATGAGATCCTCTGATCAGACGATGTGTACAGCAAGAGTCACTGCTGAACTACCATCAAATTATCTGACGGATGCTGATGTATCGCGCGCATTAAATCGAGAGTCAAATGTTTTAGAATCAGCTGCACTTTCTCAATTAAACTTTGAGAACAATCAGATTTCTACTGAGTTAAATTATAGTGTACGAATTTCAGAGCATGAAGTAACTGTACAATTGGTGAATGCACTACATTTCACCAGTTTTATGCAAAAAGTTCTAATAGATGCCCATTTAAAACCATCACGTTTGACGGCTTTAGTGTTAGATCGTCAAAAGAAACAAGCACTTTTAAATCAGCAAAATAAAACATCAGATGATTATCAATCCATTCTTATTGCTGAAGCACAACTTAAATTAGATCAAGCCAATGAAGATCTAAATTCTGTATGGAGTAGAGCTTCACTTCAAGCACGCCAAAAAATACAATACGAGCAAGAACTGTGGGCAAAAAAGCGTAATTTAGAATGTAAATTAAATAGTGAAGGCGCCGATAATCCTGAAGTTTTTCGATTGAATTGCGAAACAAATATGGCGATTAGTCGAACATCTGAATTACAGCAAAAAATTTTCACTCTAAGTTAGGCATTGATTAAACAGGGTTGTTGAGCGTTAGCTTTTACGCATCAAATTTTAAAAAAATAAAAATGTGATGGAGTTGTTGTTTTTTATTTGATTAAATATGTCAAAATTATAAATATGCGGTATAAAAAATGACGTATAAGATTAAATTGGCTTTGATTATCTCTACCATCTTCGTTGCAGGTTGTGATCTGAATAAGAAAAGCAAAGACACCTCACAGAATGTAGAAATTGCTGATTGGAGTTGTACTTTTCCTACGAATGTCAAAGAAATTGAACGCTTTGCGCAACAGGAATATAACAACATTTTAGATCGTCGTTTAAAAGCAACAGATCAGTATGAGTCAGATTTAAAATTACTTTCCCAAATCAACTCATCGCTTAGATTTGAACTCAAGTCGATTACAACAACGAGTGATCCTTCAAATGCAACAAACAAATTGACGTGTTCAAGCCAGTTGGTTATCCACCTGCCGAAGGGGCTTCAACGTCGTGCTGAAAATGCATACCTTGAAAAACCTTGCGAATACGAATGTGAACATGACGAAGGTAGTTATACGCTCCAACATTGGATTAATGATGTTCATGGCAATATCAGTTATGGGCAAGATAAGCTCACAGGCACTTTGAATTATGAGATTACCAAGACGGATAAAGAAGGTTTAATGCTGAGTGTGCAACCTGATAATGCATTGTTAGATATTGCTGCAAGTATGACGAGATATGCTGTTCAATTTGAAGCATTTCGTAAAGCAAATCAGAATGAATCAAAAGCTTACGAAGAGTATGAGGCTGTTCAACAAAAACAAAAGGCCTTGGCACTCAAAGCTATGCAATTGAGAAAATCTGATTTAGATAAAGAGCAAGCAAGAGCTGTCGAGCGACTTAATTTAACTTGGGATAATTTGAGCGGCGAACAAAAAGAGCAGCTAAAGAGCGATCAAACTGAATGGTTCGAACGTCGTGACGTGGATTGTAAAGTGGTCTCTCAAAAGTCAATTGAAAGTATCCCAGAAAAAGAACGCGAAACTTATCAGCAACATTATCAATATTGGGACAATGAAATGAATCAAATAAATGTTGAGATGCAATATTCTAAATGTTTCATTCAAAAGACAAATGAGAGAATTGTGTACCTAAACAATGTGTTTAATTAATTCATTACAATATAGCAAAAGGGCGAATTGATTCGCTCTTTTTTTATCGGCATGCTTAGGTATACAGAATATATGTGGAAGCGATATGCGTATTAGTGTGATTGGAGCAGGGCGCGTAGCTCATCATTTGGCTCAGGTATTGAGTCAGCATCATGAGATTGTCCAAGTGTTTAGTCGAGAGCAATCTAAAGCCAATTTGTTGGCGGCTTTAGTAAGAGCTAGACCATGCAATGCAATTGAAGATCTCGAAGACACTGTTGATATTGCATTATTGGTGGTGAGTGATAAGGCAATTGAAGAAGTTGCTGAAAAAGTTGCAAAACAGCTTCCTCAGGCTTTAATTGTACATACGTCTGGCAGTACCCATATCTCTAAAATCACGCAATATCATGAGCGTGCAGGTGTGTTCTATCCACTACAAACCTTTAGCTTTGAAAGTCAAATTGATTGGTTGAGTACGCCAATATTTGTTGAAGCGATGAGCGACCAGGATTTAGCATCCTTGACTCAAATGGCAAAAGAGTTGAGTCAAAAGGTTTATCAATATGACTCAACACAGCGCTTGAGTTTGCATTTAGCAGCTGTCTTCGCGTGTAACTTTACCAACTACTGCTATGACGTCGCTAAGCAGCTCGTAGATGCACAAAAAGTCGATTTTAATTTATTGTACCCATTGATTTTGGAAACTGCGAAAAAAGCGACTTTAAATGCCCCAAAACAGGTGCAAACTGGTCCAGCGATGCGTGGTGATCAAAACATTATCCATATGCATCAAGAGATGCTGGCGCAGGCTGGACGTACGGATTTAAGCCAAGTGTATAGTGTGGTGAGTGATCAAATTTATAAAAGACAATCAGAATAAAAAAACAGGACTTAAGTCCTGTTTTTTTATTATTGAATCTTTTTAAATAAGAAGTCGTTAATTTTATGGCCTTCTTCAATTCCACGACGTTCAAACTTAGTTTGAGGACGCCAGTCAGGACGAGGATAACTGTTACCTTTACCCGCCATATTTTCTAAACGAGGGCGGTTATCTAATACATCTAACATCCATTCTGCATAGGGTTCCCAATCGGTCGCAGCATGGAATGTTCCACCCATTTCAAGTTTTTCTTCAACTAAAGGCATACGATCGTGTGAGACGAAGCGACGTTTATGGTGACGTTTTTTCTGCCAAGGATCGGGGAAATAAAGTTGAATTGCATTGATACTGTTATCTGGCATTTCACGCAAAACTTGAATTGCATCCGCATCAAGTAAACGTAAGTTTGTCAAACCAGCCATACCCGCTTCATATACACATTGTGCAATGCCGGGAACATGTACTTCGATGCCGACATAATTGCGTTCAGGATTGGCTTTTGCCATAAGTACAAGAGAGCGCCCCATACCGAAACCGATTTCAACCGTCAATGGACGTTCAGGATGCTCAAATTGCTGACGTAAATCACCAACAGGATATTCCAAAATTAAGTGACCATATTGTTCAAGCGCAGTTCGTTGAGAAGTATTCAACGGAGATGAACGGCGCATAAATGTGACAATTTCGCGATGCTCGTTCAAGTTGTCTAATTCTACAACTTGCGGGTCTAATTGATCGTTCGACATAACTTTGGCAAATGAGAAAAAATTCGAATGCGGTATTTTAAGACCTGAGTCTCCTAAGTCAAACCTTTTTCTACCTGAAAGCACTACGTAGCTATCAATGATTTGTCGATCTATTCATGGACTTTTTCAAAATGTCATGAATTGTTCATCTACTTGTCATGCCTGTACACTAGGCTTGGAAAATAATATAAACAATGAATAAGACTTAAAATGAATAAAATAACGCTAAATAAATGGGTGTTCAATAAACTCACATTATCTTTATGTTTGATCGGATTTAGTTCAACGCCGTATGCTGAACTCATGATCAGCCAGTATGTGGATGGTAATAACAACAAGAAAGGTATTGAACTATACAATCCAGATGGAGGTGTTGTTGATTTATCCGCGTATCAATTAAAAATATTTCCGAATGGTCTAACCACCGCGAATTTGACGGTTAAGCTCCAAGGAACTTTAACAGCTCAGCAGCACTTTTTAATTGGACATTCAAATTTAAAAACTGAATTGGGTGAAGCAGTTCAGCAAACTGCTAACCTATCATTTAATGGCGATGATGCAATTGTTCTCTATAAAAACAATGTGGCTGTCGACCGTTTTGGTGCGATTGGAATACAGCAAAACTGGGCAACCGGTTTAAGCTTTGAACGTACAAAGAAAACACATGATGTCGTTTCGATAGATCCATCTGCACCCTTTGAAATTCAAAAAGAGTGGGCTAAATGGTCGGATCGCAATGCTTTTAACCAGTATTTAGCGATTAGTACAAATGAACCAATAGAGCCATCTCCGACGACTCTAAGTTGTAACTCTGCGAATACACCTATCGCTGAACTCTCACAAGCAGCTAAGAATCAAAACTATACTGTGAAGGGGGTGATTACTGCGGATTATCGTTATGCGAATGGATTCTCAGGTTTCTATATCCAAACCCCTGATGCCAAAGCAAAACCCGATCTAACTAACGCGATTTTTGTATATGCTCCTGCTTCAAGTCCTATAAAAGGAGGAAAAGTCGGAGAAGAAGTCGTTCTTAAAGGTCGATTAACTGAATATCAAAATCAGTTACAGATTGATAATTTATCCGAAAATATTTTAACTTGTAATCAAGCGGCAAGCGCTTGGATAACGCCATTATCAATCGAGTTACCATTTGAGAGTTTAACTAACGCGTCAGGGCATGCGCCAAAGCGTTATCAAGGTATGTTGGTTAAAATCCCTCAAACATTAACGGTAAGTGAAAATTACAATTATGGTCGCTACGGACAACTGTCATTAAGTCTAGGACGTTTGTTTATGCCGACCAATATTTATCCAGCTAAATCAGCAGAAGCAACGGCATTGGCGCAAAAAAATCTTTTGTCCAAAATTGAACTTGATGATGGATATAATGCACAAAATTTAACGCCTACACTGCCAAGTCAGTTTAGTGCTTTAAATACCCTACGTGCAGGTGATCAGTTAAATGCTGTTGAGGGTATTCTAGAATATCGATTTAATTCTTGGCGTATTCAACCTGTACAAGGTCGTACTCAAATCCAAATTAAAGCCAATAACCCGCGGCCACCAATGATTCAGAAAAATTCAAACCAAACCCGTGTCGTGGCTTTCAATGTTTTGAACTATGATAATGGTTTAAATGGTTTTCCAACTGAGCGAGGTGCTAGCAGCAAAGCTGAGTTTGAGAAGCAACATACCAAAATAGTCAGTGCAATGAAAGAAATCGATGCTGATGTATTTGGTTTAATGGAAATTGCGAATAATGGTTATGGTGAAAATAGTGCCATTGCATATTTAACACGAGCACTTGGATCGGAGTGGAAATATATCACTCCGCCAAATTCAAATCGATTAGGTGATGATGCGATTGCTGTTGCGATTATTTACAACAGTAAGCGTGTAAAACCTGTTAACGCTGCTGCAGTGTTTGATGACCAGTCACAAAGAAATCGAGTGACCCTTGCTCAAAGTTTTCAACCAGTGAGTGGCGGTAAAATCTTTACGGTTATTCCGAATCATTTGAAGTCTAAAGGAAGTTGTCCTTCAAATGATCAATCTGCTGATGCGGATCAAGGTGATGGTCAGGGGTGTTGGAATGCGACACGGGTTAAAGCGGTACAACAACTCATGCAGTGGATTGCAAAGAATCCAACGCAAATTACAGGTCATACGAATACGCTCTTGATTGGTGATTTAAATAGTTATGCGAAAGAAGATCCAATTTTGGCTTTAGAGCGTGCTAATTATACGAATGTACTGGCGGACAAGGTTGTAGGGCTCGGTGAACAGGCATATACCTATGTATTTGGTGTCGACAGTAACAAAGCTGGATTTGGTGGAGCAGGTAATTTGGATCATGCTTTAGCTGATGCTTCGCTATTTCCTGCGGTTAAGCGTGCATTTGTATGGCACATCAACGCTGATGAGCCAACGAATCTAGATTATAACGAAGAATTTAAGACTACAGAGCAGAAGTCGCTCTTTTATGCTGATCATGCATTTAGATCATCTGATCATGATCCAGTGATTGTCGACTTAGAGCTCAATAGCTCAACAAATGCTGAGCAGCCACAGCGTGACACTAAGTCAGGTGGTGGTTCGTTGAACTGGCTATCCATTTTAGGATTAAGCCTGTTAGCCTTGGTTGGTTGGAGACGCAGAAACCATTCCTAAAACTTAACAGTAAAAAAGAGCCATTTGGCTCTTTTTTTAAGTATTTGAGATACGTTCTATCAATGTTACGCTCGCTTGGTTTAGACCAATCACACGTACCTGAGTCCCTTGGGCTTCAAATTTAGCCACGACATTCGCTAACATATTGACAGAAGTGATGTCCCAAATATGAGCATAGCTGAGATCTATTTCTACTTGCTTGATATCTTCTTTGAAATTAAAAAATGCATAAAAAATTTCTGCGCTACTGAAAAATATTTGACCTTTCACCGTATAGTAGCGCACGTGATTTTCTAATTCAGATTGAACTTTTACTTCACTCTCGAGTTTATTAATGAGAAATAAGGCTGACAGAACTACACCAATCAATACGCCTAGAGCAAGGTTATGTGTTGCAAGAACAATCACCACGACAGTAAGCATGACAATATTACTTTGCACGGGATGTTTGCGGAAATTTTTTACTGAATCCCAATTAAATGTCGTGAACGCGACCATGATCATAATGGCGACTAAAGCAGCCATAGGAATATAAGCCAACCAATCTTTAAAGAAGACCACGAGACATAGCAAAAAAACACCAGCCACTAATGTCGATAATCTTGTTCTTGCACCTGAGCTGACATTGATGATGGATTGACCGATCATTGCACATCCAGCCATACCCCCCATAAAGCCACTTACCATGTTCGCGATCCCTTGACCGCGACATTCTTGATGACGATCTCCTTCAGACTCAGTCATTTCATCAATCACAGTCGTAGTCATCATGGTCTCAAGCAAACCAACTGTGGCGAGCGTGAGAGAGTACGGTAAAATAATAAGTAAAGTGTCGAGATTGAATGGAATTTCAGGAACTAAAAATACAGGCAAGGTATCTGGGAATGCACCTAAATCACTAACTGTTCTCATGTCAGCGCCAAGTAGAAGTGCCAATACACTGAGTACAATAATACACACTAATGGCGATGGTATGATTTTTCCGATTTTGGGTAAATAGGGAAATGCGTAAATGACCAATAAACCAATCGCTAAAAATATATAGCCTAAGCTATTCATTTGAGCAATTTCTGGAAATTGAGCGATAAAAATGAGAATCGCTAAAGCATTTAAGAAACCATAGACCACTGACTGGGAAACAAAACGCATGAGTTTTGCGACTTTGAGATATCCAGCGATAATTTGAATTACACCTGTCAGAATCGTAGCTGCCAATAAATATTGTAATCCGTGTTCTTTAACAAGAGTGATCATCAGCAGCGCCATCGCACCTGTAGCAGCCGAAATCATAGCAGTCCTACCACCAAAGAAGGCGATCGTAACAGCTATACAGAATGAGGCATACAGACCTACCTGAGGATCAACGCCAGCTATCGCCGAAAATGCGATTGACTCAGGAATCAAAGCTAAGCCTACGACTAAGCCTGCAAGTACGTCAGTTCGAATGTTAGAAAACCACTGATCTTTCTTTAAATAAATCACAATTTGCCTTTCACAAAGATGTAGCAGCGCTATGGTAAAACATCACACAAATAAAAGCTGAAAAAAGCTTGAAAATTAATTCAATCTGCACAATATTCATAAAGAGATCATCGATGTTTACGCTTGCTTGCAATTTAAAAAACAGTTCTTATTGAAAAAAAGCGTGAAGCAATTTAAAAATGATAGTAGTTAGATAACAAGGAAAAAGTATGAAGTTGTATTATTCGCCAGGTGCATGTTCACTCGCAGCGCATATTATTTTAAATGAAATTAATGTTGATTTTGATTTGGTTCGTGTTGATCTTAAAACTCATACCACTGAAAAAGGCGAAGATTACTTCGCAATTAATCCTAAAGGCTATGTGCCGGCGCTAGAAATTAATCCTGGCTTAATTTTAACGGAAAATGTCGCAATTTTACCATTTTTGGCACAGCATGATCCTGCTCAAGATTTAATCCCACCTTCTGGATTAGGTCGAGCAAAAGTATTAGAGTGGCTTGGTTATCTAAATTCTGAATTACACGATGCTTATGCAGTGTTTTTCGGTGCACCGCTCACGGACGATGCTAAACAAAAAGCGTATGCCGAAGTTGATCGTTTACTGACATTCATTGATAAAACAATTGGTGAATCTAATAATGATTATTTGGTAGATGATAATTTTGGACCTGCAGATGCATACTTATTTGTACTCACCAATTGGTCTAATCATATTGAACATGACTTGAGTCATTATAAAAATATTATTCATATACGCAATAAAGTTGCAGAGCGTCAGTCTGTACAGATTGCGATGCGAGATGAAGGATTGATTCCTTAACAGGCAAGGTTTCGTTCCGTTTGTTTCGAGAAAGAGCCGAAAGGCTCTTTTTTTACTCTAAAATTTTCAAAGAAATTTCACAAATATTTTTCAGAAATAGAGAGCATTAAAAAGACAAATTTTTCATCATAATTCGTTTCAGATTCAGTGGTAATTCATTAAATAAGATATCGTTATTCATGATATTTTTTGAACTAAACATTATTTAAGTTACTGATTTAAAACTGATATTTATATTTTGTATTTAAATCGTTGGACTAAAAAATGAGTTTGAAATTATATTCTTACAACGAATCAGGTAACAGTTATAAAGTACGTCTGTTAGCAGCATTATTGAAAGTGGATCTTGAAATTGTAGAACTAGATTATTTCAGTGATGAACAGCATAGTGAGAAATTTTTAAAAATTAATCCAAAAGGCGAAGTGCCAGCATTAGTAGATGGCGATATTGTTTTAACTGATTCTGCCGCAATTTTGGTGTATTTAGCAGGTAAATATTTAGATAAAAACACATGGTGGTCTGAGGATTTAGTAGAACAAGCTAAAATTGTAGATTGGCTTGCTTTTGCTGCCAGTTGGGTTCAATACGGGGTTTTCACGGCACGCGCGATATTGTCTTTCAAAGGTCCATACAATGGTTTGGGATTAGAAAGTACTGAGCAAACACTTAAAGAGGCGAAAATACGTGGTCACAAATCTTTGGCTATTTTAGATGGTGTGCTCAAAGACCGTGAATGGTTAGCGAATAATAGACCAACTATTGCGGATATCGCAGTGTTTGTCTATGTCGCGTTAGCACCTATGGGTGATATTTCTCTAGAGCCTTATCCAAATGTACGCGCTTGGATTGAAAGAATAAAAAATTTACCTAACTTTATCAAAATTGATGGATTGGATGATCCTTTGTATCGTCGAGTGAGTTAAGAAAAAACCCACTTTAAAAAGTGGGTTTTTTTTATTTAAAAAAGTATCCAGTTTCTGGAGAGCTTGCATTTGCCATACGTTTGCGTGGCATACGACCAGCAAGATAAGCCTCGCGTCCAGCTTCAACGGCTTTTTTCATAGCAGAAGCCATTAGAATCGGATTCTGTGCAGCAGCAATAGCAGTGTTCATGAGTACGCCATCACAACCTAATTCCATCGCAATAGCAGCATCACTAGCTGTACCAACCCCAGCATCCACCAATACAGGGACTTTGGCATTTTCTTTGATGATAGAAATGGTATGTGGATTAAGAATACCTAAACCAGAACCAATTAAACTCCCCAAAGGCATAATAGCGACACAGCCCATACTCTCAAGTTCTTGCGCGACAATAGGATCATCAGAGGTATAAACCATGATTTCAAAACCATCATCGATCAATGTTCTTGCAGCTTTTAAGGTTTCAGTAATATTAGGATAAAGCGTTTTTTCATCACCTAATACTTCAAGCTTGACTAAATTGTGACCATCTAAAAGTTCACGTGCGAGCATACAAGTGCGAATGGCACTATTGGCATCAAAGCAACCAGCTGTATTGGGAAGAATGGTGTATTTTTCCGGTGGAATCACTGAGAGTAGGTTAGGTTGATCTGGATTTTGACCAATGTTTACGCGACGGATTGCAACAGTAACGATCTCAGCACCACTGGCTTGGATTGCTAAGTCAGTTTCCTGCATATCCTTATATTTTCCAGTGCCCACTAATAGTCGTGAACTAAATGAACGTGATCCTATGATCAACGGACTATCTTCCATATTTACTCCGAGTTAACCACCGCCAACAGCATGAATTATTTCTATACGGTCAGCATCTGAAATAGGGGTATCTGCTAGTTTACTTTTTGAAATGATCATTTCATTTTTTTCAACAGCAAATCGTTTACCTTCTAGCGATAATTCTTGAACCAGTTCTAATAAGTTTTGGCATTGCGTTTGAATCGACTCGCCATTTAAAAAAATATTCATCAGATGACCTTCAAATTAATGTTGAATTTTGAATGCTTGCCATGCTAAAAGTAGCCAGCCAATAATCATCAATGCTCCACCAAGAGGTGTAATTGCCCCTAACCCGCGCGGGAGCCCTAAAGCCATGAGATATAGAGATCCACAAAATAAAATGATACCGAACTGGATGAAGATAAAGCTGAATTGAGTTGAAAAGTTTGGAATTATTTTTGGTATGAGTGCGAGTATTAATAATCCAATTGCATGATAAAAGAAATAATCAGTTGCAGTCTGCCACCATGTCAGTTGGGCTTCGGTTGCACGAGCTTTAAGGCCATGAGCGCCGAAAGCACCTAGCATTACGGCAAGCGCTAAATTAATGGCTGATATTGAGATCCACATCAGGTTATTCCCAATCGAAAATTGCGTCATACGATAGCATACATGACGTAAGATTTTTTTAAACTTGCATAGCCTAAATACAAAAAAAGAGCTTATAGCTCTTTTTTTGTAATCGTATTAATTTGATGACATGGCGATCTTGATCTTGTCCATGGCATTTTTTTCAAGCTGGCGAATACGTTCAGCGGAAACATTATATTCGGCTGCTAGTTCATGCAACGTAGACTTATCATCATCTAACCAGCGGCGCTGTAAAATATTGCGTGAACGATCATCAAGCTGATCCATTGCTTCATGTAAAGCAGAGGTGCTCTGTGATTCATAATCTTCTTCCTCTGCTAAACGAGCAGGGTCATAACGATTATCCTCTAAGTAAAGCGCAGGAGCGACATGAACTGAGCTTTCATCATCTTCATCGGATTGAGCTTCGAAGGCTGCGTCATAAGCTGTTAAACGACCTTCCATTTCAAGAACTTGTTCAGCTGTTACATTTAAATCAGCCGCAATAGATTGTGCTTCCTCGAGCGTTAATTTCTTGCTCGATTTTTTTAAGCTTCTTAAGTTGAAGAACAGTTTACGTTGAGCTTTAGTTGTCGCAATTTTAACAATACGCCAGTTACGAATCACATATTCGTGGATTTCAGCTTTAATCCAATGTACTGCAAAAGAAACTAAGCGTACTCCCATATTGGGATCGAAGCGTTTTACGGCTTTCATCAAGCCTAAATTACCTTCTTGGATTAAATCGCCTTGAGGTAAGCCGTAACCTGCGTAACTGCGGGCAATATGCACAACAAAACGAAGGTGGGACATCACCAGCATTTTAGCTGCGTCTAGATCTTGGTCATAAAAATAACGTTCAGCTAACTCTTTTTCTTGTTCAGCTGTCAAAATAGGGATCTGGTTTACAGTACTAATGTAAGCACCTAAATTGACCCCGGGCGCAGACAATGACAGGGGCATCAATTGATTGCTGCTGTCAGTCATGAGTACTCCTTATAGGAAAATAGTTTAAAAAACCAATTACATTCATCTTAATCCTTATAGCATACAGAATTAAGCGAATTTGGGTAGTGAAATGTAAATTTAAATACAATATTTATCCATGATTAATTTAGATGAAAACACCTAAGATTCAATCACGTAATGAAATTCAGAATCCGAAACTTGTTTAAATGCGCATGTCAATTTATGTAGCTGACAATAACGTTGAATATCGATTTGACTGTTCGGATCTGAAGCTTTTAATAAAAATTGCTGAGGTGCACTATTTTGTTTCATCGATTTCTTAAGTAGCAGTAAAGGTAAAGGGCAAGGTTTACCCATCGCATCGATTAACACTTGAGACATAGTAAAACACGAGATTGAATAATAAAGTTGGTCATTATTCTAGCAAAAGTGTGACTTAAGAATAAAATTAAATGATTTAGATGAACTGTTCAAATAAAGTGCAATTTTTGCACTAAATTTGTGTGATTAATATACAAGTTTTAGTTAGATAATTAGCTAAAATTTTTCTATTAATTGTGTTGTACCCATGTTAAGCTCAATGCGTACTTAAGGATTGCGTAGAGAAATTTGTTCTCTAAGCCTTATTTATAATGGATATAACCGGGATTTTGTTAATAGTTTTACAGAATGATTACAAGCTTTGAAATAAAAAATGTTTTAAAATTTGTTTGCTCTGCTGTTTGCAACACCGGGTGGTCCCTTTTCTTACCAACTGAGGATTAACTTATGACAGCTCGCGAACAAGGCGTTGTTAAGTGGTTTAACGATACTAAAGGTTTTGGCTTTATTCAACGCGCAGGCGGTGATGACGTATTCGTTCATTTCCGTGCTATTCAAGGTGAAGGCCACCGTTCACTTCGTGACGGTCAACGCGTAGAATTCAGCGTTGTACAAGGTCAAAAAGGTTTTCAAGCTGAAGAAGTTCAGCCTTTAGACTAATCCTACTTTTCACTGAAAATTAGGTTGCGCTCCAATTTTGATAAATTGGGGCGTTTTTTGTTTATACTATAGACCATTATCAAATATTGATTGTAGAGCCCCTTATATGTCATCAGGTTTCGAAACCCTTAATTTACATCCGCAACTTAAGCAAGCGATTGATGCTTTAGGGTTTAATGAAATGACCCCCATTCAACAGAAAGTATTGAAATATACGTTGGCAGGGCATGATGCAATTGGACGTGCACAAACAGGCACAGGAAAAACCGCAGCATTCTTAATTAGTGTTATTAATGATTTATTGAACAATCCGATACAAACACAGCGTTATCGTGGTGAACCCCGTGCTCTAATTATGGCACCAACGCGTGAGCTTGCGATTCAAATTGAAAACGATGCACGTGATCTGACTAAGTTTACCGACTTAAATGTTGTGACTTTGGTGGGTGGTGTAGACTTCGATAAGCAAAAAAAACAACTGGATGAAAATTTCGTAGATATTCTTGTCGCGACACCAGGTCGTTTGATTGATTTTACTGAACAAAAAGAAATTTGGTTGGATCAAATTGAATTTTTAGTCATTGATGAGGCAGATCGTTTACTGGATATGGGATTTATTCCTTCTGTTAAACGCATTGTGCGATTCTCTCCACGCAAAGAACAACGTCAAACTTTAATGTTCTCTGCTACGTTTAGTTATGATGTACTCAATCTTGCTCAACAATGGTTATTTGAACCTGTTACTGTCGAAATTGAGCCTGAGAAAAAAACCAATGCTGACGTAGAGCAACGTGTTTATGTGGTTGGGAAATCAGATAAATACAAATTGCTTCAAGAAATATTGCGTGATGAGCCAATTGAAAAAGTCATGATATTTGCAAACCGCCGTGATCAGGTCCGTAAGCTGTATGATCATCTTAAGCATGATGGTTACAAAGTAGTGATGTTATCTGGTGAAATCGCGCAAGATAAACGTTTAAAGATGTTGGATCAGTTTAAAAATGGCAAACACAACATTATGATCGCAACTGATGTGGCTGGTCGAGGTATTCATGTGGATGGTGTGTCACACGTGATTAATTTTACTCTGCCTGAGCAGTCTGATGATTATGTACACCGTATAGGTCGTACAGGTCGAGCAGGAACAAGAGGGGTGAGTATCAGTTTCTTGTCAGAAGATGATGCTTTTTATTTACCTGAGATAGAAAAAGCGATTGGTCAAAAGATTCCATTGACACGTTTAGATGGTTATTGCTAATTGCTCAATAAAAAAAAGTCCCATCAAAGGGACTTTTTTTATAGGAAATTTTAGCGGGATGAATTACAGCTGAAGGTGATTGTTGTTTGGTAGTCAGTGTCTTTTTCGATTGTATTTTTAGTGCCGATCACAGAGCCAAGAACTGATGAAGCTGCAGTAATGAGTTTACCAGTCTGTTCATCCACAACACCTTTTAGTGCGCCGTTATATTCAGTTTTTTCGTCAATTAAGACAGGCGCAGAATTCTTACCACAAGTTTTGTTCGCGGCAGAAATTGCATTATTTTTTGCAAGAACTTGGGTTTTGCCTAATCCTGACACTTCATATTGATTGTTTGGTTTTTGAATAGCAAGTGTTTCAGTAGGTGTTGATGCACAAGCACTCAGGAGAATTGTTGCAGTAGCTACAGAAGCCAATGTCATTAATTTTTTCATTTTATTTTTCCTCTAGCGTTGCAATATTAAGTTTGGAGCTCAGTCATGTATGCTAGGGCTTAAATTCCAAAGAATTAAGCATGTTTTGTATCGATTTTGAAGTGAAATACCTGATTTCTGTTTGATTGTAATCATGCTGGATGTCTCGTGTATAAGTATAACTGTAGAGTAGTTTTCAATGTTTATGCTAAGCTTAAGTACATAGTGTTAGTTTAAAGATTAGTCTTCAAATGTCAGATCAATTTTCTCAAGTAGTGCATGACAATATTCATCAGCGTCAATCCGTTGGTCATTTGGTAGAACCTCATCCTAACGCAGAACAATTAGAATTAGCTTTTAAAGCCGCTTTAACCGCGCCTGATCATCATCGTCTGAAACCGACACAATTTATTATTGTGAAAGGAGAGCAACGAGAAGCATTTGGAGTTTTACTCAGTGAAGCAGTAGCAGACCTTGGTGAAACTGATTCAATTCAAATTGAACGCGCACGTCAGCATCCTATGCGTGCACCTATGCTGATTATCGCTGTAACACGATTTCATGATCATGCGAAAGTTCCATATTTTGAACAAACTTTAAGTTCAGGTGCTGCAATACAAAATCTTTTGCTCAGTTTACAAGCTCAGGGTTTCAATACCATGTGGCGCAGTGGTGCTGTTGTGGAGTCGGATCTATTTAAAAGAAAGTTAGGGCTACAAACGCATGATTTAATTTCAGGTATCATTTATGTAGGGACTGCTTTTAAGGCGATTGCACCACGCGCTGAGATTGAAACAGATGCATTCGTCAGTTTTTGGCAGCCGTAATTGCAACATTGCAAATTTAACGATTAGAAAAAGAATGTTTAGGATTTAAAAGAATGTCGGAATTAAAGTTTTCAGATTTGGTCGAGCCAGTTGCAATTGATCATAAAACAGCCTTGCGTGTTACGATTCTTGGTGGTGGTAGTTTTGGTACAGCCATGGCGAATACGGCAGTGCGAAATGGTTGTGACACCATGATTTGGATTCGTGATGAGGAAATTGCGAATGAAATCAATCGAACACATGTTAATTCAAGATATTTGCCGGATTACAACCTTGAGCCAGCATTAAAAGCAGAATCCAATCTTGAAAAGGCTGTTCGAGATCGAGACATTATTTTGGTCGCTATTCCGAGCCATTCATTCCGAGATGTACTCAAACAGATCAAGCCCTTTATCACTGCTCAGGCGGTTGTATCACTCACAAAAGGGATCGAAGCTAAAACCTTTAGTTTCATGAGTGATATTATTCGTGAAGAGCTTCCAGAAGTGCCTTATGGCGTCCTTTCGGGCCCAAATTTAGCGAAAGAAATTATGTCAGGAATGCCTGCAGGAACAGTGATTGCCAGCCATTCTGAATTGGTGAGATATGCAGTGCAGCAAGCATTACACAGTGCACTATTTCGTGTATTTGGAAGCGATGATGTACATGGCGTGGAGCTTGGAGGCGCACTTAAAAATATCTATGCTGTCGCAATGGGGATGGCTGCAGCCTACAACGTTGGCGAAAATACCAAAAGTATGATTTTGACACGTGCGTTGGCGGAAATGAGTCGCTTTGCTGTACAGCTAGGCGCAAATCCACTGACATTCTTAGGTTTGTCTGGTGTTGGCGATTTATTCGCAACGTGTAATAGTCCTTTAAGTCGAAATTATCAAGTTGGATTTGCTTTAGGTTCAGGTAAAACCTTAGAGCAGGCAACGACGGAACTGGGGCAAACGGCTGAAGGGATTAATACCATTGTGCAAGTGAATGCAAGAGCCAAAGAGCTTGATGTCTATATGCCAATCACCACAGCACTTTATGAAGTGATTTATGAAGGTGCACCACCATTACATATTGCATTATCTTTGATGAAGAATGGTCATCGAAGTGATGTTGAATTCGTATTGCCGCATCATAAAGTTTAAGATTAATGAATGGTTTATCATCATTGTCATAATGTTTAGATATGATGGATGACACATGGTTTAGGGAAAACAAATGCAACTCACTTTAGTTCGTCATGGTGAAGCCGCTCCACCAATTAATGGTAATGACTCGAAACGACCACTGACTGAGCGGGGTCATATTCAAGCTGAACAAACTGCGCACTTTTTAAAAGACGTAGTAGCACCTGATATATTTGTAGTGAGTACTTTGCTCAGGGCGCAGGAAACTTTAAAACATATACAGCAACTCTTTCCAAATGTTGAAGTTTTAGTATGTGATAAAATTAAACCTGACGATGATGCTAAAGTTGCAGTTGAGTGGTTATCTCAACTACCTTTTGAGAATATTGTGGTTGTATGTCATATGAATGTTGTGGCATATATTGAAGAAATTATTACGTCTGAATTTTTTAATCCTTTTTCGCTTGCTGAAGCGCGGATTTATGATCAGACAGTCATTGCTGCGGGACTTTCCACAAAATTAAAACATTTTGTACCGTCAGCTTAATAATCATAAGTGTTTAATGAATAAAACGGCAGAATAAAATTAATGTTGTATTTATGGATGCCAGTGTCGAATGGGGTTTGGCTCTGGTCAAATGGTGAAAATTGGAATTCATCAACAACGCTAGAAGAGTTGATTCAAGATACTCAACCGTATCATGGACAAGAAGCTGTTGTATTCTTTTCAAGCCATGATGTACAAATTATTCAACAAAATATGCCCAAAGCTCAATTCAAGCAAATTGGAAGCGAAGGCGCTAAATATTTACTTGAAGAATATACCATTCACTCCATTGATCAGATGAAAGTGCTTACTCAATTTGAGGCACCAGACCAATTGTCAGTAATGGGGATCAGTCAATACCAAGTCCAAACAATGCAACATGCTCTGAACTTGATTCCGGTGAAAGTGGTTGCGCTATTACCCGATTTTTTGGTCTTACCAGTGCCAGAACAGGGGCAAACTATTTTAGCTAATATTCATGGGCATTTATTGGCGAGAACAGGATCAAATCAAGGTTTTGCGATTGATGATTTAGCATTGTTTTTGGATCTATTGCCAAAGCCTATACATATTTTGCATGATCGGTTAAATGATGATCAGATGATGAGTTTGATTCATGCAACGGAACAAAATGAGCGGGAAAGCTTTAATTATGTATTTAAAGCTGAAAAAAAATTAAAGAATCATCCATTCAATGTTTTGCCTAAAGCAAAAAACACAGAGGGTGGAATCTCAGGCTATTGGAAAGCATGTGCAGCACTGCTTGTGGGCTTGCTTGTAGTGCAATTCAGTTATGATTTAGTGCGTTGGGTAAAGTTAAAAAAAGTATCTGATCAAACGGCTTTGGTTGCGGTAGAGCAATATCAATCTTGGTTTGGACCCAACAGTCGTCTCAATGAGCAAAATTTACGAAGCCAATTTGAAAGTAATTTGCGGATGAGTAAGCCTGCAAATACTGAGGTCTTACAGTTAATCAGTCGTGTAGGTCCGATTTTAATGCAACATCAAATCATCGCAAATCGTGTTTCCTATGAAGCATCTGGATTGAGTATGGATTTGGTGGCGGACTCATCCGAAAAATTACAAAATCTAATTCAACAAATGAATCAGCAAGGCTTCAAAGCTGAACTTGGGAATGTGCAAACTCAGGATAAAATGGTCGTTGGTTTGGTGAAAGTACAATAATGAAAACTTTAGAAAAATTTCAAAATCAATTTGATCAATTATTCGAAAAGCTTGATGACTATTTATCGTCATTGAGTGTGCGTGAACGTGTACTTGTCATCGCTGCAACGATTATCCTTGTCGTCGCATCAATTGGATCTGCTTTGTGGAAAATGCACGAAGCAGCAGATAATCAGCAAAAAAGATTGAATGAACTGAAAGACACATTGGTGTGGATGCAATCCAATGTGGTGACAATGAAATCTTCAACAGATTTGAGCCTAACACCTTCGGATAAAATTCAGCGTGTGGCACAACAAGCAGGATTATCTGTGGTCACACAACCAAGCGATAATAAATTAATGATCAGTGCTGAGCATGAAAACTACGCGATCCTCGCAAATTTTCTTACCCAATTGGTTCAAATGGGTTTAAGTGTTGAAAAATTGGAACTTATTAAGTCTGGAGCTGCGATTAAATTAACAGCATCAGTACAGTAAGTGGTGAAAATAAACCTATGACAGGCATAGCGTTTTGGGCATACTCAGCCTATAATGTGGCAACTTAAAAAACCGCAGTTTTTGAGATATGTTATATTCGCTTGCTCGTCCATTTCTATTTTCATTGGCGCCTGAGCGTGCACATGATTTGACATTATCAATGCTTAAATCGACATATAAGTTTGGCATAATGCGTCAAAAAATAGACCCAAAGCCAGTGACTTGTATGGGTATTCAATTTCCAAACCCAGTTGGTTTGGCTGCAGGTTTAGATAAAAATGGTGCATATATTGATGCACTTGCGAGTTTAGGTTTTGGTTTTATCGAAATTGGAACCATTACCCCTCGACCTCAGTCTGGTAATCCTCAACCGCGTTTATTCCGCCTTCCAGAGGCTCAAGCGATTATTAATCGTATGGGTTTTAATAATGATGGTGTAGATCAGCTGATTGAGAATGTTAAAGCAGCAAATTATAAAGGTGTATTAGGCATCAATATCGGTAAGAACGCCGATACAGCAGTTGAAGATGCTGTAACTGATTATCTCATTTGTTTAGAAAAAGTTTATAATTATGCATCTTATATTACTGTTAATATTTCATCTCCGAATACCAAGAACTTACGTAGTTTACAAAGTGGACATGCATTAACAGAACTTCTTGAAACTTTAAAAAATCGTCAACTTGAACTTGCTGAACAATATCAACACTATGTTCCACTGGTATTAAAGGTTGCCCCAGATTTAACTGAGTCAGATATTGAATTTATTGCATCTCAATTAATTCAATTTAAAATTGATGGTCTGATTGTGACCAATACGACTTTGTCACGTGAGGGTGTAGAAAATTTAGCGCATGGTGATGAAGCAGGTGGTTTATCTGGTGCGCCTGTATTTGAAAAAAGTACACAATGTCTATCTGCATTTTCAAAATTACTTCAAGGTCAAATCCCATTGATTGGTGTTGGTGGTATTCTTAGTGGTGATCAAGCCGCGACTAAACAGCAAACGGGTGCGCAATTGGTTCAAATTTACAGTGGTCTAATTTATACAGGGCCAAAACTGATTAAAGATTGCGTACAAGCTATGACCTAATCTATGAATACCATCGATATCTTTATACTGATTATTCTGCTCATTGGAGGGCTTAACGGTTTGCGTCAAGGATTCGTTAAAGCCTTTGCGAACTTGGTAGGATGGATTTTTGCACTCATTATGGGTGCAAAATTTGCGGGTCAAATTGCGCCTTCAATGTCCGCACTCAGTCAAGATCCTGTGGTTCAAAAAATAGCGGCATTTGCTTTTATTGTTCTGATTATTGTTGTTTTGACTTGGATCGTCACTGCAATATTAAATCGGTTGCTGAAAAGCTTAAAGCTTGGTCCATTAAATCGATTGGCAGGTGGTGCATTTGGCACCTTGAAAGGTCTCTTAATCGTCCTCATTACTATGCAAGGGATTGGTTCATTTGTAGAGAGCTCTCCACATTGGAAACAATCTAAGTTTATTCAAACTTTATTGCCTTACGCGCCTTTAGCGACTGAGTACACCAAAGAGACAGCGTCAAAAGCTTTAAGTCATATGAAATCAGAAGAGTCGAATCAATCATCAGATTCTTCTCGTCAATCATCTTCTGAACAAGATGATTCGTCATCTCATTCAACGAATAATCCTTTTTATTAATCCTAGCTTGTCTGCGAGGTTGCTATGTGTGGAGTTGTTGGTATAGCTGGTAAATCACCTGTTAACCAAATGTTGTTTGATGCATTAACGATGTTACAACATCGTGGACAAGATGCTGCAGGGATTGTGACATGCCATAATGGTCGTCTCTTTTTGAGAAAAGACAATGGCATGGTGCGTGATGTATTTCATACACGTCATATGCGTGCATTGTTAGGTAATTACGGAATTGGTCATGTGCGATATCCAACAGCTGGCTCATCGAGTAGCGCTGAAGCACAACCATTTTACGTAAACTCTCCTTATGGTATTACTTTAGCGCACAATGGTAATTTAACCAATGCTGACGAGATTCATGATGATCTGTTTAAAACAGATTTACGTCACATGAATACTGATTCAGATTCAGAAGTGTTATTAAACGTTTTTGCACATGAATTACAAAAACGCGGCAAACTTACACCGACTGCGGATGATATTTTCCATGTAGTCACTCGTGTGCATGAGCGTTGTAAAGGTGGTTATGCTGTTGTTGCGATGATCACAGGTCATGGTTTAGTTGGCTTCCGTGATCCAAATGGTATTCGACCTTTAATTTTGGGATCGCGTGATACCGATGATGGTGTTGAATATATTCTTGCTTCCGAATCAGTTGCTTTAACAGCGCTTGGTTTTAAAGTTGAACGTGATGTGATGCCAGGTGAAGCAATTTTTATTGATGATGTGGGTAATCTATTCACGAAGCAATGTGCGGCTAACCCACACCATAGCCCATGTATTTTTGAGTATGTTTATTTTGCTCGTCCAGATGCCATCATTGATGGAATTTCGGTATACAAAGCACGTTTGAAAATGGGTGAGAAGTTGGCGCAGAAAATCCTGCGTGAATGGAGTGAGGACCATGACATTGATGTTGTCATTCCTATTCCAGATACTTCGCGTACATCCGCTTTAGAACTTGCCAATACACTCGGTGTGAAATTCCGTGAAGGTTTCATGAAAAACCGTTATATCGGTCGTACCTTCATTATGCCGGGTCAGCAGTTGCGTAAAAAGTCTGTACGTCAAAAGCTCAATCCAGTTGAATTAGAGTTTAAAGATAAGAACGTATTGCTTGTAGATGACTCAATTGTGCGTGGCACAACGTGTAATGAGATTATTCAAATGGCGCGTGACGCCGGTGCTAAAAAAGTTTTCTTTGCATCTGCTGCACCAATGGTGAAATACCCGAATGTCTACGGTATTGATATGCCAGTTAAAAACGAATTAATTGCTTCAAATCGTGATGTTGAAGAAATTCGTGAAATGATTGGTGCTGATCGTTTGATTTTCCAAGATTTGGAAGATTTAAAGCAAGCTGTTCGTACGAAAAAAGTACCTGAGTTAACTGACTTTGACTGCTCAGTATTTGACGGTATTTACGTTGCGGGTAACATTGATGAGTCGTATCTCGATGGTTTAGAGCGCAAGCGTAATGACTCTGCCAAGAAAATCAAAGATGGTTATATCGATCTAAATATTGATGCAGCCTCAGTTGATCTGAGTGGCATTAAAGAAAATTAATTTATAGTTTTCTATTTGAAAAAGCGGGTATTTCCCGCTTTTTTAATTTATGATCACAAGACAATGTAATGAGGAAATTTTACATTGAAAGATGTGAGTGGTTACTTAATTAAAAACAAAAATATGCTGTGGTCATTAAGCGTATGTTTAATTGTTATTGTGCTCGCAATTATCATTTTAAACACGACGCTCGGATTGTTGGTTCATTATATTGATCCTTCTGAGTCCATTTGGTGGCATTTTCTCAGTCCATATATGATGGTGCTATTGATTAGCATTATTGGTGGTTCTGTCGTTTATGAGTTTTATGTCTTCCGCTCTGGTGGTCATACGCTCGCAAAACAATTGAAAGCACGACAACTCACTTTTATTGAAAGTACTCCAGAAGAAAGTACAGCGCTTAGACTTGCTGAAAAATTAGCACATCGTTTCTCAATTGATACACCTACACTCTATGTCTTACCCGATGAAATAGGGGTTAATGCACTGACTGCGGGTTTTCATCCCAAAGATACTGTGATTATTCTGACTTGGGGGGCGCTACAAAATCTTGATGAGTTAGAGCTTTATGGATTGTTGGGTCATGAATTCCATAAAATTTTATCGGGTGAAACTCGAGAAAATACTCGTCTTAAAATTTTATACAGTGGGTTAATTACCTTTAGCCAATGGGGCAGTAAAATCGCGAAGCAGGGATTTCGACGTAATCGGGATCAATTGAGAGATAGTTTGGAAACAACTTTTGTGGCGATCGGTGGAGTCATATGGTTAATTGGTAGTTTAGGCGTCTTTATTACGCGTCTGATGAAATATATTACTTTGGGTAGTCGAACATTGTATAACGATGCAATGACAAGACAATTATTGAGTAGTAATGCAAATATTCAAACCTTATTAAGAATCTATGTTCATCACGCAGGATCACAGATTCATAGTGAATATTCTGAAGCTATTTCTCATATGTGCTTTGCTAACTCACTTAGTCCTCAAAGTTGGTTGAATATCCAACCTTGTATTCAAGATCGTATATATGAATTAAATCCGAATTTACTTGAGGATATTCAATTAGAAAATTTACAAAAATTACGCAATCAACCACTATTTAGTTTAATGCGTTCTTTAGAGGAATCTATTGCTGAAGAATATAATCCATGGATGTCACCACAGCCACTTCCATTATTAAGATTATCACCGATCAGCTTTGCAATTAAGGATGCCATCAAACCCTTAAATAGTGAAGTTAGACAGCAGATGAAACGTCCAGAACTCATTCAAAGGGCTTTGCAAACTTCGACTGGTGCGCGTGAAGTGATGGTTGCGATCTTAATGATTCGGCAGTACCGTGAATTTATTCCTTCTGATGCGCCTGTGAGTCGTGCAATTGTCGACTCACTGTTAAATATAGATGGTCGAGTGCATATTCAAATTTTTCATGAGGCATGTAAGCAGTTGGGAAATATGCCTGCTACAAGTGCGCGTCAGTTTATTACTAAATTGGCTAAAATTATTCAAGAAGATGGTGAAATTGGACTTTTGGATGCTTTGCTGATTGAAAAGGTGAAGTCTCAACTGGATTTATTGCCAATACATCGTCCAACATCAATCGAGGATGCTAAGCCGCAAATTGTTAGGCTAATAGATGCGTTATTACATGTTCAGCAGTTAAATACTGCTAATCAGCTTGAAGTTAGAACCCAAATCTTAGAACGAATTTTAACTCGTGATGAAATTGAGTTTTATGAAGAAATTTCAGATGAACCTATCGACTTAGGTGAAATTCTTAATGATATTGCTGGATTGTTGCTGAGAGATCGGTTGAGTATTTTGGGTGTTGCTGAATTATGTTTATGGAATGATCGAATCATTACACAAGATGAGTTAGATGTACTTGAATTATTATATTGGCGACTTGGATTTGAAAGTGATGAAATTGTGGATCAAATGCATAAGAAAAATAGCGTCATTATTGTTTAGCTATCAATGCATTCTGAATTTAAAAGGTGCAAGGATATTAATGCGTCAGAAATGAAATTAAGTTATGATTGTTTGCGGATTAAAAGTTCAGTAAAAGATTAAAAAAGTGGGTAGAATACCCAGCCCTCATGCCAGTCCATCTGTAATGAATGTGAATATGTTAGAGCATCAAAGAAGCCTCTTAGCTGTGATGGGAATCGATATATGGATTCCACAAAATACGGCACAAACACGTCATTACAAACCTTCCTTATATCGCGATCAAGTTGAAGAAAATCATCCAACAGATGTATCTTTTCCTGAATTTGCGCAAGCTCAATTAGAACAGTTCATCACAAAACCAGCTTCACAAGCTGAACAGCTAAATAAAGATGATTCTTCGCTTCAGTTAAAAAGTAATCCAGACGGTGTGCAGCTTCCTCGAGAGTTTGTGGAAAATGACAAACAGTCTCAAGATGAAGTTGTTGAGCGTCAACCGCTTGTAATCGATGCTTTTGAAATTCAAGCGATGATCACTAAAACACATACTATTCTGCTAGATGCTACAGCGCTCACCACAGAACAAGAAAACTTATGGGTGAATATCCAGCGTAGTGTGAGTTCACAGTTTTACGATTTAAAATGGCCATTTAATTTCGCACAATTCCAAGATGGAAGAGGTGCTGAAGTATTTATACAGGGTTTTATCGATGCATTATCTGTTGATAAAAAAATATTGAGCTTAGGGTATTTGCCGCATATATCGACGACGCAGCATATGCAGATTGCAAGTTTACAAGACATGATTGAGCAGCCATTGTTAAAACGTCGCTTGTGGAACTTAATTAAAAATTAAATCGATACTGGATCTAAAGAGGGAGTTTTATGAAAAAAAAGGTTGTGGTATTTAGTCAGATAGATCCGAAAATATTAAATCAATTAGAATCGAAATATCAGGTCGTTCAACTTAATCCGAAACAGGGTGACATTAATGAGCAACTTTTAAGAGAAGTTGCGGATGCAGATGGGATGATAGGCGCTGGGCGTCGTTTAAATCAAGACAACTTGAAGACTGCAAAAAAACTTAAAATTATTTCGTCGGTCAGTGTGGGTTACGATAATTACGACGTTGAATATCTAAAACAACAGGGTATTTGGTTGACCAATACGCCTCATGTGTTGACAGAGACGACCGCTGATTTGGCTTTTACCTTATTGATGAGTGCGGCTCGTAAAGTGACACATTTAGATTCTTGGACAAAGCATGGACATTGGACGCGTACCGCTGGTGTTGCACAATTTGGTCAAGATGTTTATGGGAAAACGCTAGGTATCATTGGCTTGGGTCATATCGGTGCTGCGATAGCTCGACGTGGTTTTTATGGATTTAATATGAATATTCAATACCATAATCGAAAACCATGTATAGAGCGAGCTGAGCCTTTAAAGGCGAAATATTGTGATCTTGATACTTTACTTTCAACGTCTGATTTTATCGTCATTGCAGTCGATTTAAATGAGCAATCGAAAGCGCTGATCGGTCAAGCTCAATTTGAGAAAATGCAAAAACATGCTGTGTTTGTGAATATTGCCAGAGGATCAGTTGTGGATGAGTCAGCCTTGATTGAGGCGCTTGAAAATCACAAAATTTTTGCTGCTGGTTTAGATGTTTATCAGAAAGAGCCGCTCCAAGAATCACCATTGTTTCGATTGGAAAATGTAGTGACATTGCCGCACGTAGGTTCGGCGACAGCAGAAACCAGAATGAAAATGGCAAATCTTGCTTATGATAATCTGGTAAAAGCCTTAGATGGGGATGAGCCTCTATATATTGTGAATAAGTAAAGTCTTTTGAGCGTAATAATAAACGTAACAGTTCATCATTAATCTTCACATCATTCAGTGTTATAGTCGATGGAGTACACGTTTAGGAATACAGGTTTGAAGAAGATCATTTTGGCTTTATTGATAGCGAGTTCGAGTTTTTCAGCGGTGGCTGATGAACTCTACAGTGCCAATAAAATTCAATTTGAAGTGCCTGATATTAATAGTGGTGTTGGATTTATCGATCAACAAAAAGAAAAAATGATCGGTGAAAAAGTCTATCGTCAAGTACAGCAACAACTTCCAGTGTTAAACAATGTTTGGTTGGAAGATCAATTTATGGCTGTATTCCGAAAAATTATTGCGCAAACACAGTTGGGTCAACCAATTGCTTTGGTGATTGTAAATGATCCACAAATTAATGCCTTTGCTGTACCTGGTGGTTTATTTGCATTGAATAGTGGGTTAATTACGTCGGCAAAGAATATGGATGAAGTTGCGGGTGTGGTTGCTCATGAGGTGGCACACGTCTCGCAAAGACACTACAGCCGTTCTCAAGAGGCTTTTAAAGGGCAGGGATTGCTTGCACTCGCTGGTATCATTGTGGGTGCTGCAATTGCATCACAAGCTGATGGTAATGCAGGTGCTGCACTGATGATGGGAACGCAGGCTGCATTGGTGGATCGACAGTTAAGTTATAGTCGTAATCAAGAGCGTGAAGCAGACCGTATTGGAATGCAATTGATGTATCGTGCCGGATATAACCCGTACAGTATGTCTGAGTTTTTTGAAACCATGAATCGTGCGACTCCAAAAATTAGTTATCTTCCTGATTTTTGGTTAACACATCCTTTGACTACTCAGCGCATGAGTGAGGCACGTTTACGAGCAGATCAACTTCCTAAAGTTCCGTATAGCAACACACTCTCTGAGTTTGATCAGATCAAGTGGTATACCGCAGTTGTGACCAATCAAACCAATGAGGAACAGTTAAAGGGAGTGGTGAGAGCAAATGCATTGGCTGGAAGAATTGCACTGTCTGCTTTTTATTTAAAGCGTGGTGATTTTGATCTAGCACAAAAAGAAATTGAACTTGCTAAGAAAATCCAGCCAAATCATCAACTTATCGCGCTTATTCAAGCAGATATCTACTTGGCGACCAATCAATTTGATTCTGCGCAGGAAACGATATTGGTGCGTCAACGAATAACACCTGAAAATCGTGCTTTAAGTTATAAATTAGCTGAAATTTATATTCGACAGGGAAATTTTGTTGCTGCTGAAAGGTTGGCGAATAAATTTATCCAAACCAATAATCGTGATACGCAAGCATGGTTCATTCGACAACAAGCGGCAAATTTAGATATTAAAAATCCTTTACGTACTGTAAATGTATTGCGATATCGGGCTGAAGTTGAATATTGGAAGGGAGCGGAAGAGAATGCGATTCGCTCACTCATTCATGCTCAGCGTTTAGCCAAGGAAAATAACTCTATGAGTGCAGTCATCAATCAAAGACTGCGGATGATGCAGGATGAGCGTCAACAAAAATTATAAGAGGTTTAAATGATAAAAGGTCAATGCTTATGTGGAAAGGTGCAATATATTTATCATGGTGATCTTGAGAAAAGTATCTTGTGCTATTGCAAGCACTGTCAGTTGGCTCAAGGCGGTTTTACTGCATGGAATAGCCCGATCCCGCTTGAAAACTTCGAGTTAATTTCTGGTGAAGATATGCTTAAGTCTTATTTTCATACCGAGTTAAAGGCAAGAGTATTTTGTGGTGAATGTGGAAGTCCTTTATATTCACATCGACTTGATTTACCAGGAATTATACGTTTAAGGCTCGGTTCTGTGGTTGAAGGGAAAATACCGCCACCTTATGAAGAGTTTTTCCAGGAATACAAACCTAACTTTATTGAAACTATTCATTCTTAGTGATTAGATTCTTTTAGAATGATGAATGAATAAATATTTTAAATTATGTGATTGAATCTAATAATGAAATTGCCACTATTTTTTATGATGTTGTTTGGGGCAGGGGTGTTCACTCATGCGGAAACACTTCCTGTTAAATTTACACAAGAAATTGAAGTTGTATCACAAAAATATAATGCCGATATGAGGCATTTTCTAAAAATGCTAGCACCAAATACAACACATTTTAGCCTTGATCAGACTCAAAGATATTGTGTCATTGTTGGAACTTATGTCGATGGTTTTTATCAGGTGGTGGATAAATATCGAAAGGATTTACCATTTTCCTACTCTAGAATGAGTAAACAGGATGTTGTTGAGAAAGTGAAGCGATCTAAAGAAATGCAGATTTTACAAAGATATAATATTCAATGTGAGTTTAAATAATCAGAAAGTGAAAAACTAAAAGTATTGTTGTAATAAAATCGGGGATACGTGATTTAGATTGGACTATTTAATGACATTATTAAATAGACCAAATCAAACATAATACGAAAAGTTAAGAAAGTTGAGCTTTAATTTTACTCGAAACTTGTGCAGGATCGGCACGTCCGGCTATGATCGGACGTAGAGAATTCATCACCTTACCCATATCTTTCATGCTAGTAGCTTGTTGCGCAGCAATCGTTTGCGCAATAATTGAATCAAGTTCTTCCTCAGTCATAGCTGCTGGTAGAAATTGAGATAAAACCTCAACCTCGGCTTGTTCCTTACTAGCTAAGTCTTGTCGATTAGCGCTTTCAAAAGCTTTAATCGATTCTTTACGTTGCTTGATTTGTTTTTCAATGACCGCGAGAACTCGACTATCATCTAGTTCTACGCGTTCATCGACTTCGATTTGCTTAATTGCTGCTTGGAGACTACGAATCACCGTTAACTTATCCATTTCTTTAGCACGCATTGTTGCTTTCAAAACGTCAGTAATTTGGTTTTTTAAAGTAGTCATTTATATATCCGAGCAGTCAATCACAAATTAATCTTAGTAAAGGCGAGTAGTACGTACTGATTCACGCGCCAATTTTTTTTGGTAGCGTTTAACAGCAGCAGCTTTTTTGCGCTTACGTTCTTGAGTTGGTTTCTCGTAGAATTCACGTTTACGAACGTCAGCTAAAACACCCGCTTTTTCGCATGAACGTTTGAAACGACGGATAGCTACGTCTACTGGTTCGCCTTCTTTCAATTTAACTTGTGGCATGAAGAATCCTCTAGTTTATGGATAAGACTAAGCGCCGAATTGCGCTGAGTCACAAGTGAAGGTCAGTATTTTACTCATTTACATCTCATATCACAAGTCTATAATAGCTTTAGCAATATTTTGAAATGGGTTAAAGGCAATTTAATGATCGTTTTAGGCTTAGAAACGTCGTGTGATGAAACTGGTCTCGCACTCTATGACAGCGAAGTCGGCTTAAGAGGACAGGTGTTATATAGTCAGATTAAATTGCATGCTGAATATGGTGGAGTGGTACCTGAATTGGCATCCCGCGATCATGTTCGTAAATTAATTCCTTTAATCAATCAATTGCTTGAAGAAAGTCAAATCAAAAAATCTGAGATTGATGCGGTGGCTTATACACGTGGTCCAGGCCTAATGGGTGCACTCATGACTGGAGCATTATTTGGTCGTACGCTTGCATTTGCGTTAAATAAACCAGCGATTGGTGTGCATCATATGGAAGGGCATATGTTGGCGCCTCTTTTATCAGCTACTCCACCGGAATTTCCGTTTGTCGCTTTGTTGGTCTCGGGTGGGCATACACAATTAATGGCGGCATATGATATTGGTCATTATGAAATCTTAGGTGAGTCGATCGATGATGCAGCGGGTGAAGCATTCGATAAGGTTGCTAAGATGATGGGGTTGCCTTATCCAGGCGGTCCAAATATCTCTAAACTTGCTGAGCAAGGTGATGCCACTGCTTTTGAATTTCCACGCCCTATGTTGCATCAAGGTTTGGAATTTTCATTTAGCGGCTTAAAAACAGCAGTTTCTGTCCAAATGAAAAAATTAGGTGAAGAAAACCGAGACGCTGATATTGCTGCGAGTTTTCAAGAGGCTATTGTTGATACATTGGTCAAAAAATCAGTTAAAGCATTAAAACAAACTGGTCTTAAGCGTTTGGTCATTGCTGGTGGTGTGAGTGCCAATAAGCGTCTTCGTGAACGTCTTGAAGCAGATTTAGCTAAAATAAAAGCTCAAGTATATTATGCTGAACCAGCTTTATGTACGGATAATGGCGCCATGATTGCTTTTGCTGGATATCAACGCTTAAAAGCAGGACAGCATGATGGCTTAGCCGTGACAACGACGCCACGTTGGCCGATGACGGAACTCAAAAAACCTACTGAAGCATAAATGTTTGGTCCCGAGAAAAAAGAGGCTTATAGCCTCTTTTTTATATTTACATTATTGAAAGAATTTGCATGTCTTCTGGTGAGAGTTGAAGATTCACTGCATTTGAAAATTGGGTAATTTGTTCAAGGTTTGTTGCACTGGCGATTGGTGCTGAAATATGCTTTTGCGCAAGTAACCAAGCCAAAGCTACCTCAGCAGGTGCCGCATTGTGGCGCGATGCCACTTCTCTGAGCTTATCTAAAAGGTTTAAGCCTCGCTCATCAAAATATTTTACAAGCGTATCTGCACGTTGACGCCCTTGAATATTGTCTAATGACGAATATTTCCCAGATAGAAATCCACTAGCCAGACTATAAAAACTTACGACACCAATTTGATGGCGTTCACAAATGGGTTGCAGTGTTTGTTCGAATACATCGCGATCGTAAAGATTATATTCAGGTTGAAGAACCTGATAATGTTGCACACCAATCTTTTGTGCAGCTTGAATAGAAGCGTCTAATTGATCAGCTGAAAAATTAGAAGTGCCATAGGCACGAATTTTTCCTTGATCTTTGAGCTTTGAAAATGCTGATAATGTTTCCTCATGAGGTGTGTTTTCATCAGGCCAGTGTGCAAAATAAAGATCAAGATAATCTGTTTTCAAACGGCTTAGAGAGTCTTCAACTGCTTGCATAATCCATCGTTCAGATAAACCTTGATGGCCGGGAATCCCCATATCTAAACCGACTTTAGTAAATAGCACGATGTCTTCACGTTTACTTGGATTTTGTTTTAACCAATTACCAATGATTGTTTCTGACTCGCCACCATGATTGCCTGGTGCCCAAATGGAATAGAAGTCTGCTGTATCAATGGTGTTAAATCCACGCTCATACAGTGCATCTAAAATTTTGAAACTTTGTTTTTCATCAACCGTCCAACCGAATACATTGCCTCCGAATACGATGGGTGCGATGAATAAATCAGTTTGTCCAAGTTTTCTTTTTTGCATGAAATATCCTAGGTAGAATAATACGACTTATTCTAGCTATATAGGATTCGTCTATTTCTCGCTATCCAAATAATGTATAAACATTATCCAATGATTTTGACAAAAAAAGAGGCAAAAAGCCTCTTTTTTAATTCTCTATGTATTCAAGCAGAATCAGAAACGATAACCTGCGCTGATGTTGAACCCATCAAATTTAGCCCCATCAACTTTAGTACCTTCATAACCGATATTGATCGCATATTGCGGAGCAGGATTAATATTAATACCAACACCATATGCAAACGCTGTTTCACTTAGATCCATGTTTTCGTATATGTTCAAGGCGCGATATGAACTTTCAACTTTTGAATGCGCGATCCCGACAACACCATAAACACTGAAATTCTCATTAAGACGATATGCAGGGCCTGCTAGCAAAGAAAAATGTTTTACATCTGTATCTTGGCGTTCACCTGGTTCAATCCAAGTTTCATCACCAGTTTGATACGACATTGTTGCCATAACGCTTAAAGGAGTCTCGAGTTCATAGCGATATTGAGCGTGAACACCGCGAATATCAAACGCATTTTCAATTTCAGACTGAGCATAACCCAATGAAACGGTGTGTTGTTGGGCAAAAGTTGTCGTTGTTAAAGTGGTCATCGAGAGGATTAAACCCAATTTTAAAAATTTAGTTATCATGGCGCATGCTCATTATTTGTGATTTGTTTATCTTTAAATGCAAAAAATGGTGATCATTTTTTGGTAAATGCTATTGTACTTTCTATTTTTCTATTGTAAATAAAAATTAAAGAAATAGTTTTGTTTGTATTATAAATGGTGTGAGAATGTATTTATTGACTCGCAATTGAGTTTTTAAATCGTTCTTTTAATGCAATATAGTGGGAATGCTGTTTAGCTTCATCCCATTTCACTTTAAAAATTCGTGCTGCTGCAGCCTTAATAGGGTCTTCTTGTTGGCGTGGTAGTTCTTCACGCCCGTGATCACCACTTAAACCTTTTTTGTCATTAGGTACAGGACCTTTATATTTTTTTCCACCTTTATGGTTTGCATAACGTCTCGCTCGGGTATAACCCATTTGTAAAAATTTACGAGCCATATCTGCACCGACAAAATCATCGACTGCTAAATATTCAAGAAAGAGTTGATAAATCTTATTAGAACTCTCTCTAGCTTTATCTTCATCTGCAAATTTCCAAAAGGGCAGAATTTCAGATTTGTAAGGTTCGACGAGTAATACACCCTGTTCACCACGACCAATTCGATAGAGTTCTGGCCTTTCTCTGAAGTTAATTTTTGCAAAGTCCAATGAGTAATCAAAACTTTGAGAATAAACACGAGTGCTTCTATGTGGGATGGTATCAAGGTCTTTATGATTGTAAGCCATCACATTCTCTTTAGTACTTTTAAAAATATATTAGGTGATTTGAAATGAAAAACGATTATAGAATTGTGAGTGAAATTTTAAAAATCTGATTAGTTGTTTTAAAGAGATGCGCTAGCACGCTGAAAGATTGAAATTGAACTTTATTAGAATTCAACGCCACGAAGTCAACTATGGTCGATAGCTGGGCGAAATTAAGTTTTAAAATTAAAACCTAGCAGCCAAAAGTGATGAGACATGACGATGCTCTGTAAGAAACATTTTGTCATATTAATTTTATATCTATGGATTAATCTAAGCGATACGTATAAAAATAATTTTGGAAGTCTGATTGGATCTTATCATTATCATTTTTGGCTATCTATATGGTCGCAAATTTCATCCCAAAAAGTACATTGAACAAGTATTTTTTTTAGCCCTGATTTTATTTATATTTTTTTGCACTGTTTACGCAGCGCCAAACCTACTCGCATTAGAAAATCCTAAAGCTGTTTTGAACAAGTTAGTTTTTCTTGGAATCGGGGTATGCGTATTTACTTACTGGTTTAGTTCTCTATTTTATAAGAAGAAACAGCAGGAAAACAGTAAACGAGGCACAATCCAAATTAAGGACATCATTAAAATATTGACAGTTTATCTTTTGCTTAGTTTGGTATTTGTGGGAGGTATCTTCACTTTTCGAATGGATTTAATAGATGAGCAAATAGCTTTAAGTATTCAAAACGTGCTTATCTACATTATTCTATTTTTGATCGGAGTTTTTATATCAGCCTCTAACATCAAAACATTGCAATGGCATGATTTAAAACTCCCAATCATAATGGTATTGGCAAATACAATATTTGCCTGCTTTATGCTGATAATTTGGAAGGAAAGTGCTGTATTGCTTTCTGGATTCGGTTGGGCAAGTCTGTCTGCTGCTATGATTTCACAAAAACTAAATCCCTTATTGGCAGTTCAAGCTTTAATTGTGGATATGATTCGAGGGATGTTTTCCATCATTTTTCTACAGCTTTTTGGAAGACATCAACCACAAGCAGCAATTAGCACCACAGGTGTACTGTCCTGTGATGCATTCTTACCGATGATTAAGCAACATTGTGGTGAGCAATATGTGCTAGATGCGTTTAAAGCGGGACTATTGTTGTCGCTGTTTTGTCCATTGAATATATTTATTGCGATTCATTTTACCCAAAGTGTGACACGTTAAACGGTAAAACACCTCAAAGACAGTGATTTTGGCAATCACTAACATACCATCGCCATTAATATATCCGGCATTGTGATTCAAAAAAAATGCAGCATCCTCATTCATGTTATCGTGTTCATGCTTACAACCGCGTGTTCCTCCAAGGCCATCGTTATAAATAAAAACATGGCCAGATTTTGAAAGTTGATAATTGAATTGCTGAGAGAATAGGGTGCAAAGGTCTTGCATTTCTGTATTGTTATCGAGGTTTAAGCGAGTAGGCCATGTATTTTTTTTGAAAGCATATCGTGTAATTGCACGATAACTTGAGGGATGTAAACACACAGCAAAAAAATACGATGGTGCTGGGTGGCGGAGCATTTGAGAAATAATGAAATAAATGTATTGGAATTTTAACAGATTTGATTTTCGATAGGCGCTAAGAAGACCTGCTTGACCACGAAAAACATTTATTGTCTTGTCAAACTTTTTGACTTCATAACGTTGCATACATAAAAATCCAACAGGTTTTTCTTCATCAAAATAGATCAAAACCCGTTTGCTTGCAGCATCATCGGGGGCATAGGCTTGCGCAATGTCATTCAAATCACAACCCTCTGGTGTCATGAAGATCGCTTGATGAAGCGTTTTTAATATATTTTGAACATCTGGGGATTGTGTATGTTGGTTACTATATTTTTTAATTTGGAGCATGGATGCAGCCTTTTTCTATAATTATTTGCGTCCTTCATACTATTTTTGAATTGTTAAGTTTGGGTTACATTGATTTTGTTCGAAAAACAAAAAAATGGTAATTATGTTATATTGTTTTATAATTAAATTATTTTTTTAATTCTTATTTGGTTGATAAATTTTATTTAAATCAATAACTTAAAATAAATGGTGGGATTTTTTTATTTAAGATTTTTTTATGTTGATAGAGAGCACTGAGTTAAATTATTAATTTTATCTTTATAATTATTAATGAATAATTTATTAACTTTTATCGTAATAAAAGCTAATAACTTAGCTTAAAGAGTGAAAGTCGAGAAACTAAGACGTTATTCCATCTTAGTTTCTTATTGCAGAAGCTGATGTAAATGCTTAATCACTCTTTAATTGAGTAGAACCGATCCAATGTTTTGAAAATTGGAATGCAGAACGACCTGAGCGTTGACCTCTGGCTTGGCACCAACGTAGGGCTTCAGCACGTACTTCAGGTGTCATTTCAATACCAGATTTTTTTAAATAGTGCTCTACAATCTCTAAATAAAGATTTTGATCCATTGCGTAGAATGAAAGCCAAAGACCAAAACGATCAGACAATGAGATTTTTTCTTCGATCGCTTCTTGCGGATGTAATTCAGTATATTGAGGCACGTCCACTTTAGTGATCGGGGTGTTTTCATGCATAAATTCTGGGAGTAGGTGGCGGCGGTTACTGGTCGCATAAATAATAAAGTTGCCAGAACCTGACTCTAGTGAACCATCTAACACACTTTTTAAACTACGATAATTTTCGTCTTCAGCATTAAAGGCTAAGTCATCACAATACACGATAAATTTTTCGGGACGACCTTCAATAATTTTTTGTATTTCTGGTAGGTCTGACAGATTATCACGCTCAATTTCAATGATGCGTAAACCACGGGCAGCATATTTTGACAGTAAAGATCTTACGATAGATGATTTTCCGGTTCCACGAGATCCAGTCAATAAAATATCGTTTGCAGGTAAACCTTGTAAAAATTGTTCAGTGTTTTGCAGTATTTTTTCTTTTTGTTTTTCGATACCTTTTAAATCATCAAGATGAATTATTTTAGGTTTTTGAATGGGGATCAGCCGTTTATTTTGCCATTTGTATCCTAGTGCTGAGAAATCAATTTCCTGACTCGGTTCAGATAATGTGTGATTAAGTTGGTCAATAAGTTGAGAAATTTTTGTTAACAGTTGATCTGGTAGTTCTAGAGTCGCCATAGGTATTCGTGAAATACAATTCAATAAAATCAAGTTTAATCTACATGATGACGACAGCGATGTGAACTGATCTAAGGGATAAATCTATGATGACTGGTCGATACAAGAAATAAATTTTATTAAGTTGATTATTTTCTGCTTTTTTTGCATAGTTTAAAAACTGAACAAAACTAATTGAACTAATAAAAATCAAAGGACTAGCTCAATGATTTTAGGCACTCGTAGTCAAATTAATCCGCATCAAGCGTATCGAATTAAAAAAATGCAACATGAGCTTGAACGTGCGGAGAGCTATGAAGAGTGGAAAGACATTGCCTTAAAGCTGGATGAGGAGACGGGCGCTCAGGAATGGAAGTTTGATAATACTTCACCCTATTTTGATGCTGAAATTATATCGCATCGTTTAAATCTCTTACGCCGTTACAAGCTGAATCATCGTGTAATTGATCTTATCTATATTTTGCGAGAAGGCTTGAGTCATGATGTCGCCAATATTGGTCATCCTATGCTGTTCACACAAACATATATTGGCACTAAAAAACTTATTGAGGACTATATCGAAGAGGTTTCACAGAGTTTAATTTATATCGCTTCGGATGAATGTTCAGGTTTGACACATCAAGAAAAATTTGATTTTTTTAAAAATTGTCAACTGACCTATGGTCAACCAGCAATGATGTTTTCGGGTGGGGCCTCATTAGGTTTGTTTCATACAGGCGTGTGTAAGGCGCTGATGGAACAAGATTTGATGCCGAAAGTTTTATCAGGTTCGAGTGCTGGTGCGTTAATGACGGCGATGTTAGGCGTTTCTGATCAAAAAGATATTGATCAGCTGCTGACAGGAGAGAGCTTTTATAGCGAGGCATTCCATTTTAGAAGTTTCAAAGAGTTGCTTAGAGGAAATGGTGGTATTGCTGATGTGCGATATCTTAAGAAATTTTTAGTGGAAAATTTAGGGGACTTAACATTTCAAGAAGCGTATGAAAAGTCTGGACTTGATATTAATATCAGTGTCGCACCTTATGATGTCACTCAGGAAGATGCTCGTATCATGAATAAATATACTGCGCCAGATTTACTGGTATGGAGTGCAGTATTGGCATCATGCGCCGTTCCTATCTTATTTCCTCCAGTTCGACTGACCAGTAAGCGTTATGATGGGGTGCATACACCATACTTGGCAAGTATTCGTTGGGTGGATGGCAGTGTAAGAAGTGATTTCCCACAAGAGAAAATGGCTCGTCTCTACAATATTAATTACACCATTGCCAGTCAGGTGAATCCACATATTGTGCCATTCATGCAAAGTGATGCGGAGCGTTTTAGAACAGATCTGCTCAGCTGGCCGCAACGTTTAGTGCGTAAACATGGTAAAACGATTGCGATGGATGTCATGAATTTCACTCGTGACCGAATGGGCAGTGTGCCGACGATTAGACGACTATTGGATCACGGTTATGGTATTGTTGATCAGCGTTATTATGGGGATGTAAATATTGTAGGTAATTATAGTCTGCGACATTATCATTATATGTTACAAAATCCGCGACCTCATTTGTTTAAAGTCCTTCAAAGAGAAGGGGAACGGGCAACTTGGTCAAAACTGTCCAGTATTGAAACACATGCGCGTATAGGAAAAACCATTGAACATTGTTTGCATATGCTGACGCAACTGAAACAGCAAAATGAATCTCTTAAAAAACAATCTACAGTGGCAAACCATTCAGCCTCTGCTCAGGCAACCAGTTAATTCTGAACAAAGTCAGCAGTATGGTCGTCTAATTTATTGTATCGAAATAGACGACCAAACGTATTGGGTTAAGCGACAACAGCAGGGTATCAGTTCACAGCATGAGCAGTGGTTCGACAATGAGATAAAACACTACCAATCACTCAGTACTCGCTCTTCAAAGATCTTAGTGCCGTTTGAGATCGTGTATGACGAAAACAGTAGATTCAATACACCTACATCAAAACATGATTCTTCATCATTGATTCTGATTGAAAATGCGGCGCCGCTATTTGAAGTAGAAAATTCTGTCTATACTCAAATGCAGACCTTCCCACACAATGAGTTTTCAAATGTGGTCAATTTATTATTACATAGTCTAGATGCATTACTATCGATTCATGAGCAAGGATGGGTTCATGCAGATCTTAAAAGAGAACATTTTAGAATATTGAATGGTCAACCCAAATTAATTGATTTTGAACAGATGTTTCACTTTGAGTGCCATCCTCAAGTTTCTACACATGGAACACCAAGGTATATGGCGCCTGAGTTGTTTCATGGTGAGTCAAAATCACAAGCATCAGATATATATGCACTCGGTATTATTTGGTTAGAATGGTTAAATCAGTACTCAATCCGTAAAAAAAGCTATATAGATTGGGCAAAATGGCATTGTCAGCAATTAAAAGTTGAAATTATTAGGCCTTTTTCTGACTTAACACCAGTACTCCAGCAGATGTTGATGAAAAATAAATCACAAAGATTGGACAATATTTATCAATTAAAACAGATATTAAGCGAATTTGTCTAAAGAAAAACCAGTAAAATGGATAATTGTTTTATATTTAGTCAAACAATAAGGTTTTTCAAAAAAAGGGCTTGTCATGAGATAATGATCTCTATAATATACACAGCCATCGGGGACGTGGCGAAATTGGTAGACGCACTGGATTTAGGTTCCAGCGCCGCAAGGTGTGAGAGTTCGAGTCTCTCCGTCCCCACCAAGTAATTTACTAGGTGGAATGACCGAAGTAAGTGAAATAGAGGATTGGTGTAATGGTAGCATGACGGTCTCCAAAACCGTTCGTCAAGGTTCGAATCCTTGATCCTCTGCCAAGTTTTATGAAGCTCAGTAATATAATTGAGTATTTAAAGGGGACGTGGCGAAATTGGTAGACGCACTGGATTTAGGTTCCAGCGCCGCAAGGTGTGAGAGTTCGAGTCTCTCCGTCCCCACCATATTAAGGCAAGGTTTGATACCTTGCTTTTTTATTGCCTATATTTTTATATAAATACAGGCTGAAATATCTAAACATAAAAAAATCGCCTACAAAGAGGCGATATTAATATTTAAATGATCTATTCAGTATTCATTCCTTTGAATTAAGCTGAAATTAAGCCTTCAAGTGATCCTCGAATTCTTCACCTAATTGCATTGCCAACGTATTTCCAGATAAGTCACATGTCACTAAACCATATTCTTTTTTAAAACTGAAAGTGAAGCCTTGGTTATCCTTTAAATTTCGAACGGAATAACCTAATTTTTCTAACCAAATTCTGAATGCAATTAAATTTTTTGCTTTGACCACTTTCTTCATGAGACAACTCCTTTGACTAATGAAATATTAATAAGGTTAATGATGTTGTTTTTAAAGGGTTTGAACCTAAATTAATGTAAATATATTTTAATTCTATAGAAATGTATATATTTCATGCAATTAAAAGACAGAATTTGATCATGTTGTTAAAGCTTTAAGATAAAGAAGAGAATGTATTGTCTGAAGGGTTTAAAAACTGAGCGAATATCGCTCAGTAATAAACATCTGTAATTTGAACAGATAATGCTAAATTTAGAAATTATCTTTCATTTCCCGAATACGTTTAAATTCTTCAGCACTGTTGACGCGCAAGAAAGGATTGGTCTCAAGTTCAATTTCAATGGTGGAAGGTAAGGTTATTTGATTTTGATCTCGAAGTTTCTGAACTTGTTCAAATCGTTCTTGTAGGGCCTTATTCTCAGGTTCTACTTGTAAAGCGAATTGTGCATTTGAGAGCGTGTATTCATGGGTACAGTAGACTTGAGTTCTTGGAGGGAGCGCTGACAGTCGGTTAAGTGATTGATACATTTGTTCAGCCGTTCCTTCAAAAAGGCGTCCACATCCCATTGCAAATAAGGTATCTCCACAGAATAAACTGTCGATTTCATCTGCAAATATTGCGATATGACCTAAGGTATGGCCAGGAACAGCGATGACGTCAAGTTTTAAGTCATTAAAATAAAATTCATCATCATGATTGAGTGGACAACTGATAAATGGAATTTTAGATAATTCTTCGCGTGGACCATAAACTTCAATATTTTTTTCCGCGATTAACTCTGGCACACCACCAATATGGTCTTTATGCCAGTGGGTAAGCCATATTTGCTTAAGTGTTAAACCATTCGAGTCACAATAGTTGAGCACCAAATTGGCTTCTGTAGGGTCTACCACTGCAATTTCTTGGGTTTCAGTATCTTCAATAATCCATATATAGTTTTGTAGCGCATTGTTAACATCAATTACGCGAACTTGATAACGCATCCTAAACGATCCTAAAGCATGTGACTTATTTGATCTCATCCTAGATCAAGCTTATCAAATTGTAAAATTCACCCAAATTTTAAACAGCGATGTATTGTAAATATTGATTTCGAATTTGATGAGGTGCATTGTTGTTAGCTTAAGATTATCTGATCTGATGAACAAATTTCGAGTAAAAAGTAAATGAAGATAAAAGTGAGATTGAGTGCTTGCATCAGCGCAGTGATGAGTTCGATTGTTCTTGTTGGTTGTATGCAGAACTCTCAAGTTGATCAACTGCAAAAGTCTCAGTTATACGAGCGTCCAAGCAGCTGTAAGGTCAATGAGACAATCGAACGTAAAGCGGTTCCTCCAACACCTAACCAAATGAGCCTTCCGAGTTTTGGGCAAGGGGTTATCGGTTGGGCAACAGGTCCAGAAGGTGCTCAAGCACGCTTAGAAAGTGTATCTAAGCAAGACATCCATCAGTTTAAAGCTCAAGGTGTTAGTTTGGAAATGATACGCGAATGGCAAGCGTTTTATACGCATGAAGCAAAGCGTAATCCATGCAATCCAACTGCGCCGTTACGTGCGCAATTAATGGAAAAAATCGCTTCACTTTGGATGGATTGATATTAAAAAAGATCTCAGTTGAGATCTTTTTTTTAATTTACTATCGCATTTTGGCGAGCTTTTCGCCTGTCATTTGCACCAATTGTACTAATACTAAAAGAACAATGACGGTGAGTATAACGACACTGGTATCAAAGCGTTGATAACCATAGGAGATCGCAAGATCACCAATGCCGCCTGCACCGACCGCGCCAGCCATGGCTGTTGCACCAATTAAGCTGATTGCAGCTGTAGTTAAATTGAGAATGAGGGAGCTACGCGCCTCAGGCAGAATAAACTTGAAAATAATTTGCAGGGGTGTTGCGCCCATAGCTTGCGCTGACTCCACGATACCTTCGTTGACTTCAAGGAGTGAAGTTTCAACCAGACGACCAATATAAGGTCCTACATAAATGGTTAAAGGAACAATAGCTGCCCATGTCCCAATCGAAGTACCCACAATCATTTTTGTTAGTGGAATAACCGCGATCAGGAGGATAATAAAAGGGAGGGAGCGTAATGCATTCACAATAGGGTTTAATCCATAGTAAATCACACGATTGGCTAAAATCCCGTTTGGTCGTGTAACAAGTAGGGTTATTCCTTGAATTAAACCCCAAATCGTACCGAATAGCATTGCAAAAAAAACCATATGAAAGGTTTCTTGTAGGGCTGTCACAAATTGATCAATTGAAAGCGAGCTTTTCCAAAAAGGTTCAGTAATTTCTGTTAGCCATTGAACAATCCTATCTCTCATGCACGTACTCCTGATTGCTCAACTTTAACGCCATGTTGTTGGAAAAAGCTGATGGTTTCTTGAATAATGTCTGGATCACCCAGTAATTGCACAAACATTTGTCCAATCACAGCGCCATTAATTTCGGTCATGTTGGCAAATAAAATATTGAGACTAATATCAAATCGTTTGATGGCAGCTTGTACAACAGTTTCTTGTGCTGAAGTACCTAAGAACTGCAAGCTATAAATACTGTGGTGATTTTGATTTTCTAAGTTATTTAAAATATTGATAGGTAACTGCTGCTGTAAAACAGTTTGAATAAATGTTTTGGTCGTCGGGTGTTGAGGTTGACTAAAGATATCGAGAGTACTGCCGTGTTCAATCACTTTGCCTTGTTCCATAACTGCAACAAAGTCGCAAATCGACTCAATAACATCCATTTCGTGCGTAACCATGACAATTGTGATGCCTTGCTCTTGATTAATTTTTTTTAAAAGGGCAAGTACAGACTTTGTCGTTTGAGGATCAAGCGCTGATGTTGCTTCGTCACAGAGTAGAATTTTTGGATGATTGGCAAGTGCCCGAGCGATACCTACACGCTGTTTTTGACCACCAGAAAGCTCATCTGGAAAAGCATCACGTTTATGTTTTAAATCGATAAACTCAAGTAGCTCATCTAAGCGTTTTAGACGCTCAGCTTTACTCCAGCCAAGGAGTTTCATTGGCATTTCAATATTGGCTGCAACGGTTTTGGTTTGTAGTAAATTGAAATGCTGGAAAATCATACCAATATTGGCGCGTTCTTGACGTAATTTTGAAGCGCTCAAAGCAGTGAAATCTTGACCGTGGATGATCATTTGACCTTGATTGGGTCTTTCTAGTAAATTGATCAAACGGATCAGTGTACTTTTACCTGCACCACTATAGCCTATAATTCCGAAGATACTTCCATCTGGAATCGTCAGATTAATATTGTCTAAGGCGTGAATAGTTTGGCCTTTAAGCTGATAATGTTTACTAATATTTTTAAATTCAATCATAACGTCAAGAACTATTAAAAATGAAAAACAGGCAAATTAAATTTGCCTGTTAAAAATACAGAAGTCTAGAATTATTGAGCTTCTGTGAGATATGTCGTTGGTTTATCAACATTAACTTTAGTGCCACCAAAGTTCTCTTTCACATATTGCTTAACCGCATCTGTATGATATAGCTGACCTACCTTTTGCAATACAGGATCATTCTGACGGCCTTCAGCTACAGCCAGTACATTCACATTCATTTTCGTACTTTGATCGATTGGCTCGTAGTAGATCGCATCTTTTAATACGTTCAAACCACCTTCCATTGCTAAGGTGTTGCCTAATACAATGGCATCCACTTCATCTTTCACACGTACCGCAGTTGCCATTTGAATCGGTTTGATGGTGATTTGTTTAGGATTCTCAGTTACATCAGAAGTAGTGCCTTTGACATTGTCAAATTGAGGTTTTAACTTTACTAAACCAGCAGATTGCAATAATAAAAGGGCACGTGATTCATTAGCACCATCGTTTGGAATTGCAATGGTCGAACCTGTTTTGAAATCATTTAAATTTTTAACTTTGCTTGAGTAAATCCCCATTGGCTCAAGATAAGTCGTAGATAATGGCGCAATTTTTTGAGTATTGGCATCATTGTATGCAACCATATATGCATATGATTGGAAGGCATTGATATCAATCTCTTTATTGGCTACCGCAGTGTTCATTGAAACATAATCAGTAAAGTTTTTAACATCTAACTTTAAACCTGCAGCTTCAGTTTCTGGCAATTTTGCAATGAACTTCCAGATATCTGCATCTGAACCTGTAGAAGCGATTGTAATGGTTTGAACTGAATCTTTATTCGTGTTGTTTGCAGCGGTTTCTGGAGCATCTTGTTTTGAGCATCCAGCGATACCCACTGATAGGCCCAAAACTAAACCAAGAATTTTCTTCATGATATTTCCTGAGTATGTTGAAACGATCTTCAACTTACATATGCAGTGAGGTGAATAGTGAAATGAACTGTCCTTGTTTCAAGAGCACTTCAAGCTATTCATCTGTTAGAGATAATTCAGTATTTAGCTATCAATTATTTAAGCATTGATAACAAAAAAGTTGGTTGATGATAACAATTTTTTTTTATTCAATATAGTGATGTTAATGAACTAGCTTAGCATAAAGCGTCATATACAATTTATGAGAATGTATAAATAAACTTTAAATATCATACTTATAATTTGAGTGTTTAAAATTAGAAAGACCCGTTATCAGCCGAACACCTTATAATGATTTAATATATCAATATGAAAAATATGGATTTAATTTAATTTAGAAATTTGCTTGGTAAGATCATTATTGTATTTCTGCCGATATTGGCTAGGGGTCATACCAAACCAACGCTTGAATGCTCGTCTGAAATTTGAGGCATCGTGATAATTAAGAAGCATACCAATTGTTTCAATCGTGAGTTGCGTATGCTCAAGAAAATAAGCACTTTGTTGTGCAAGTACCTGATCTTTGACCTCTTTAAAGGTTAAACCTTCTTTTTCTAAATGACGAGCTAAGGTTCGTTTGCTCATGAATAATGAAGCGGCAATCTCGGATTCATTTTTGGGATCTGATAAATGCTCAATCAGTATTTTTTTGACACGAAATTGATAAGTATTTTGGGGTGTAAGAAGATCCTTAAGTACATTTTCACATTGTTTTTTTGCAATCAGATAGTTCTCCTGACTTGCTGAAGCATTCGGGATTTTACACACAGATAAAGGTATCTGAATGCCATCAAAAGATTGTGAAAATGCGAAATCACATTGAAAAATTTCTGTATAAGCAGCATGGTAAGCAGGTTTAGGATAGCTAAAAAGCAACTTCGCCTCAGTTAATGGCTTACCTAAAATAAATTCAGCACACTCTTTAAATACCACCATGCAAGACTCGATCATGCTTTGATATACAATGGTGGAGCAATCGATATTAAAGTGAATTTTACAATTCATCTGCTGATCACGTTTTTCGAGAATGACCTCTGCAAATCCAATTCGAGTAGGTAGATAATGTTGAATCGCATCAAGTGCAGCATAAAGGTTCGGGCAACTGTGCATCAAAAAGCCCATTGCGCCATGAGTCGTTGGTTTAAGGCGATGCCCAAGTTCTAAACCGAAGTCGGGAACATCTGCCATGTTCAATGCATTGTCAAATATACGAATAAAATCAGATGCTGAAATCCGGGAATCTTCCTGTTGAATAAATTCAGCAGTCAGAGATGTGCCATTTAATAAAGTTGGGAATACGCGCAGCCCACCTCCCAATTGTTGCGCAATAATTCTGACATATGCGCAGGGAATCAATGCCCGAATTGCATTATCGTCCTGATTGCTATGTTCTATTCCTTTAGACATCATACTTAAGTCCAGATAGCGTGATATTGATCTTTCTTAAATCTAGCCTCATTAGAGCTGCTAATTTGAATTAAAAGAATGTCAAAAAATGACTTATTAATGTCAAAAAATGACCTGATTCTGTATTTTTTAAATTCTATGCTCAAACACAGATCATCAGCTTAATGGAATAAAGGCTGAATATAAATTTAAAGATGAGATCACATAGGACACATTGTCATGAATAATTTAGTCAAAAAAATGAATGCTGTTCGAGTAGATTTGGTGAATTTTAGCGCTCGCTATATTCCCTTAGAAAATCACATCAAAGCTGCCCATGTGTACCATAAATTAAAAAGTAGCTTATTTAAGAATCCTGATTTTGATCAAATTGAAGAAACTCGACTTCCAGATCCAAATGTTTGCCCCTTACAAGAGCTTGATGTCAGTAGCCCTTTTTTATACAAGCAAGGTGTATGGAAGGATGCTTTTAAACGATTACGGAAAGATGCACCGATACATTATCAATCAAACAGTTTATTTGGTCCTTTTTGGTCGATGACACAGTACGAAGATGTCATGTACGTTGATAAAAATCATCAGCTTTTCTCTTCAGAACCGATCATTATGTTGGGTGAGCAACCGCAAGGTTTAGAGCTTGAAATGTTTATTGCGATGGATCCACCGAAGCATGATATTCAGCGTAAAGCTGTGCAGGGGGTTTTCGTACCAAAAAACTTGAAAGACATGGAAAGCTTGATTCGGACACGTACCCAAGACGTACTTGATCACTTGCCTTTAAATGAAGCTTTCGACTTTGTAGATCGAGTATCAATTGAACTGACCTCAAGAATGTTGGCGACATTGTTAGATTTTCCTTACGAAGAACGCCGTAAATTGGTCTATTGGTCTGAAATTGCATCCTCATCACCAGGTACGACAGGCGGTACGATGACTATTGAAAATACTTTTGATGGTTTAAAAGAGATGGTGAGAGATTTGTCTCAACTTTGGCATGATAAGGCTGCACGTATAAAAGCAGGTGAGGCTTCAAGTTTTGACTTGATGAGTATGCTTATTCGGAGTGATGAGACAAAGGATCTGATTCAGCGACCATTAGAGTTTCTGGGGAATTTGGCATTATTAATCGTAGGCGGGAATGATACGACTCGTAACTCGATGTCGGGCGGGGTTTACGCAATGCATTTGTTCCCTCAGGAATTAGGCAAGCTGAAGAATAATCCTGATCTGTTGCCTAATATGGTTAGTGAGATTATTCGTTGGCAGACACCATTGGCGTATATGCGCCGTGTAGCGACTCAAGATCTAATTTATAAAGGTCAGTATATCCGTAAAGGTGACAAAGTTGTTATGTGGTATGCGTCTGCTAACCGTGATGAAACTGTGTTTGAAAATGCGGATGAATTTCGTATTGACCGTGAAAATGTGAAAAAACATCTATCATTTGGTTATGGAATTCATCGCTGTATGGGTAGTCGTTTAGCTGAGATGCAATTGACCATTCTTTGGGAGGAGATTCTCAAACGTTATGACAGAATTGAAGTGCTTGAAGAACCCGAAATTGTTCAGTCTAATTTTGTTCGTGGGTATTCTAAGATGATGGTAAAGCTGCATCCAAAGTCAGAATCTAAATAGTCCAAAATCCCTCATATTAGATGAGGGATGTTTTTATGTGCCGTGAAAAGAGATAGGATTTGATCATAAATTATAACTCAAGCAGCTATATAAATTTGGATAAATGGGGCGGTGTCAGCATCTTGCCATTGGCGGAGGATCAGGCAAGGGTTTCAATATAATTTTTCATATTGATTGATCTTTATCTTTGGACCGCTTCACTTTCTAGTAAATAAAGTTCATTGATGAGTAAAAATTCTCTTTGTAGTTGATTTAGTGATTTTTCTACTTCACTGTGTGCTCTTCGATTACGATAGGCTTTAAAAGTATTCACAAATAATCTGCCAATAGCCGTAGATGACTCTTCATTTTCTGACTCCCATTTGAAGGGAGATAACTTATTTTTTTTTACGTCTGAACAGAATGCATCTTCCATTAGTGAGCTAGAGAATTTTTGCGAATTTATTTTTTCTCGAATAATATCTTCTAATCGAGTATACGCAGTCATTATTGATGCATCAGCATCTAATTTAAACTTAAAAGCTAAATCTATAATTCTCTTGTCAATTAAATTTAATGGCAATTCGCTAGGATAATAGTCATTTATTTTTAAAGGTTCATTAAGCATAAAATCTAAATTGCTAATGCAATCATAAATTGTGTTAGTCCGTCTATAAGAACTATTTAAGAAAGACTCTACGTCACTATCACTTAACGCATTTTGCCTAATGATTTCAAATTCTTTAGTTGATATAAGCAGCTCTTTGATTTCAATTTTATGCCTTTGCAATAGTTTTAAAGCTTTAACAAAACCTTTATAACCTTCTGAGATATAATCTGATCTAAAGCCATATCTAATGAGATAAACAGTTCGATAACCTTTAATTAAAAAACAATGATTGTGATCATTAGTTAAAACAAGTGCTCGTTCAACTTGTTCTTCAAATTGTAGAACTAAGGCAATTGCTTCAATGCAATCTTGCGTATGAGGTGTCCCTAAATATTGTATTTCTTCAGATGGTTGATTAAATAAATTAAAGCGCATTTTTATAAAGTATTTGTTTGATATTTAATTGAATATATCAAAAAACCCCGCACTTAGCGGGGTTTTTTAATGCTTAAACTAAATTAAGCATTTTCACGAGCAATAGCACGGTAACCAATATCCTTACGATACTGCACGCCATCAAACGTAACTTTTTGGCAAAGTTCTAAAGCTTTCGCTTGTGCTTCACCAATCGTATTACCAAGCGCGGTCACGCAAAGTACACGGCCGCCTGCAGTCACAATATCACCATTCTCAAGTGCTTTCGTACCCGCATGGAAAACTTTAGCATCAGCCATTTCAGTGTCTAAACCTGAAATCACATCACCATTGCTAGACGTTTCAGGGTAGCCACGTGACGCAAGTACGATACCAACCGTTTTACGTTCATCCCATTCAGCTTCCGCAGGTAAGTTACCCGCAATACCAGCTTCAACTAAATCAACTAAAGATGATTTTAAACGCATCATAATTGGTTGAGTTTCAGGGTCACCAAAACGACAGTTAAACTCGATTACTTTAGGCTGACCTTGTTCATCAATCATCAAACCTGCGTATAAGAAACCTGTATAAACGTGCCCGTCTTTTTTCATACCTTCAACGGTAGGACGCATCACTTCATTCATGGTTTTTTCAAAAACTTCAGCCGTTACCACAGGAGCAGGAGAGTAAGCACCCATACCACCAGTATTAGGACCTTGGTCACCTTCAAAGATACGTTTATGATCTTGTGACGTAGCCATAGGTAAAATGTTGTCGCCATCAATCATACAAATGAAAGATGCTTCTTCACCTGCCAAGAACTCTTCGATGACAACGCGTGAACCTGCATCACCAAATTTGTTGCCTGCAAGCATGTCGTCAATCGCATCAAACGCTTCTTGATTGGTCATCGCAACGATCACGCCTTTACCTGCAGCAAGACCATCGGCCTTGATCACGATTGGCGCGCCATTTTTTTCAACAAATGCTTTAGCTGCATCGACTTCTGTAAATACATCATAAAAAGCAGTTGGGATGTTGTGGCGTTTTAAGAAATGCTTAGCAAATGCTTTAGAGCCTTCTAATTGGGCTGCAAATTGGGTAGGACCCCATATTTTCACACCTGCAGCGCGACAAGCATCGACTACACCATTTACAAGCGGTGCTTCAGGACCGACAACAATCAGATCCACGGCATTATTTTTTGCAAAGTCGATAATGGCAGGGTTGTCTAAAATGTTAAGTGCTACATTTTCACATTTTGGTTCAGTTGCTGAGCCCGCATTACCCGGTGCAACAAAAACTTTAGCTACTTTTTCATCTTGAGCGATTTTCCATGCCAATGCATGTTCACGACCGCCATTACCCAAAACTAAAATATTCATCGGTTCATACTCCATGAATCGAAAATGACATAAAGTCCTCAACTAAATGAATAGAAGAGGACTTTAGGCAAGATTAAAAATCTCTTATCAGTGTTATAGGTGACTTATGAGAAGTCATCATGACACGAACCATTAATTAATGACGGAAATGACGCATGCCAGTGAACACCATTGCAATACCTGCTTCGTCAGCAGCAGCAATCGTTTCTTCATCACGCATAGAACCACCCGGTTGGATAATACATTTGATACCTGCTTTAGCAGCGTTATCAATGCCATCACGGAATGGGAAGAATGCATCAGATGCCATTACCGCACCTTCAACTACAAGGCCAGCATGTTCAGCTTTGATCGCAGCAATACGAGCAGAGTTTACGCGGCTCATTTGACCTGCGCCTACACCAATCGTTTGACGGTTTTTAGCATAAACAATTGCGTTTGATTTCACGTATTTCGCAACTTTCCAAGCAAAGATCATGTCATCAATTTCTTGTTCAGTTGGGGCACGTTTCGTCACAACTTTAAGATCATCTTTAGTAATCATACCTAAGTCTTGATCTTGAACGAGTAAACCACCGTTTACACGTTTGTAGTCCATTTGTGGAGCACGTTCGTCAATTGCAGGTAATTCGCCACATACAAGTACACGTACGTTTTTCTTCGCACCTGTAACTTCTAATACACCTTCAGCAACGCTTGGTGCAATAATCACTTCAACAAATTGACGATCAACAATCGCTTGTGCAGTTGCAACGTCTAATTCACGGTTAAACGCAATGATGCCACCGAATGCAGATTCTGGATCAGTTGCATATGCAAGGTCATATGCAGCTTTAATACCGTCTAAAGAGACTGCAACGCCACATGGGTTTGCGTGTTTTACAATCACACATGCAGGTTTAGCGAATGATTTCACACATTCAAGTGCTGCATCAGTATCTGCGATGTTGTTATAAGATAATTCTTTACCTTGTAACTGTTTAGCAGTAGACACAGAAGCTTCAGTTGCAGCAGGGTCAACATAGAATGCAGCAGATTGATGTGGATTTTCACCGTAACGTAAATCTTGAGCTTTATTTAATTGCGTATTGAATGTACGTGCAAATTGATCAGCTTGACCTTCTTCTTTACCAACGCGAGCGCCTAAGTAAGATGCGATCATACCGTCGTACTGAGCAGTATGTTCAAATGCTTTAACTGCTAAGTCAAAACGAGTTGCATATGAAAGTGAGCCTTCAGCTTTAAGCTCAGCAACTACAGTCGCATAGTCAGATGCATTTACAACGATACCTACAGACGCATGGTTTTTCGCAGCAGCACGAACCATCGTTGGACCACCGATGTCGATATTTTCAATCGCATCAGCAAGTGAGCAGTTAGGTTTTGCAACAGTTGCAGCAAATGGATAAAGGTTTACCACAACTAAATCGATCGCATCGATGTTGTGTTCAGCCATCACAGCTTCATCTAGACCACGACGAGCCAAGATACCACCGTGGATTTTCGGATGAAGTGTTTTTACACGTCCGTCCATCATCTCTGGGAAACCAGTGTGCTCTGAAACTTCGACTACAGCAATATTGTTGTCACGTAACAACTTATAAGTACCGCCAGTAGATAAAATTTCTACCCCTAGAGCAACAAGGTCTTGGGCAAATTCAACAATGCCTGTTTTATCAGAAACAGAGATTAATGCGCGTTTAATAGTCATGATTTAGTCACAGTTATCAAGAATTAAAACAAAAAAGCTAAATAGCAGGTAAAAAAAATGCCCGCGGAAGCCGCAAGCATTTTATCATTTATTCACTCATTAAACCGTGAGCTTTCAACTTTTTACGTAAAGTACCACGGTTAAGGCCTAGAATCTCAGCAGCGCGAGTCTGGTTGCCACGTGTATATTCTAACACTACAGATAAAAGAGGTTTCTCCATTTCTGCTAAAACCATGTCATAAACTTGAGATGGTTGCTCGCCTTGCAATTGTGCAAAATAATGGCGAACTGCGCGATCTACGTGAATACGAAGAGCGACATCAGATTGTGCAGTAAAAATAGGAGATTTGCTATTCATGCGAGTTAATCCGAGAATCAATAATCACTTAGGGTAAAAGTGAATTTGTGGTCAAAATAAAAAAAACGAGCTCCGTTTTAGGTCCTAAAACGGTCGACTCTAAAACAAGAACAATTAGCTTGCCACAACTAGAGCAATTGAGTGAAAAATAAGCGTAACAATAGTTTAATATTTGTTACGGTTCCACATAAAACAAAAAACATCCCTGATGCGCTGAATAAAAAAATTAAGCACATGAACAGAACTGTATTTATTTTGAGAAATTGCGAGGAGTTTGCGGTACAAAGCTTTCGTGGCGCGTATCATACCATTGTCTATGAAAAAGTGAGCAAGAAAACTACATTTTTTTTAATTTTTTTATCGTTTTTTTTGATCTTATGGTCGTATAACTTCCAATTTATAATTGTCAAACTCAGATTGGGAAAAATTTATACTAAATTTGAAACCAAATGGACTGTCTTGAGGAATTCGTGTAATTCCATGCAAACTTTCTACTAAATATTCATTGGGTGCTTTAATAGAGGATGAAATCAGCTTCCCTTGTTGATAAATGCTTATTTTCAACAGAGGCAGTTTTAACCCTTTGCTATATTGGTTCACCAAGTGACCTGAAAAAACAGTAGATATCGCTGATGTTGACTCAATATTGAGGTCTTGTACTTTTATATGGGTATAGCGTTCATCGAGCGTGTCACAATTAAATAAATTACATGCTGATATAAATGCCTGATTTAGCGCAGGTGAGCGTTGCAATACATTTGGGTTAAACCATAAAAATTGAAAAACCAGTAATAACGCTAAAATTGTATTTACGATCGCCCATGTCGCAATATAAAGCCTAGTTCTTGGTTTTGATTGGCTATTGGCATGGATTGATGATGAAAGATTTAAAGAAGGGTAGTTGGTAATCGGATCATGATTGAACGTATTTAAGTTATTTAAATACGTACGCAAGGTTATGTTTGAATTTGCAACTTTACGATCGAAAATATCCAATAGGTGTTGTTCTTGTTTAGGTTCAATCACATCTTCAGATGGTGCTGTACTGTCTTGGGCTTCTGTGATTAAAGGTTCAATCACTTTCGGTTGAGGATTGAATAGATGTAGAAGCGCATTAAACTCAGCAGAACATTTAGGACAACAAACCATACCCTCGGCAACAGTTAACTGGGTGACTGATACCTTGTAAATTGTGGAGCAATTTGGGCAGCGGGTTTGTTTATCACTCATATCTTAAATTAAGCTCTACTTATTTATGGCGTTTCCCAGAAAGACGGTACCAATTTTCATCACGCTTTTCTTTGTCTAATATATCAAAAAAATCAGCATAAACACGAGAAACATCATCAACTTGCTCCTCAATAATACCGGCTAGTGCGAATTCACCCTCAGGTTGAATGAGTGTTGAAAACTCCTCAGCAAGTGCTATCAGTGGGCCAGCAAGAATATTTGCGACAAATACATCTGCCTTTTGCTCACCAAGTGCTTGATTAAATTCTTCAGGTAAGCCGACATATAAATTTTCGAGAACGCCATTTAATTCAGCATTTTGTTGTGTAGCGAGTACAGCTTGAGGATCAATATCTGTCGCATATACTTTTTTTGCACCCAGCAATAGGGCAGCAACACCTAGAATGCCAGAACCACAGCCGTAATCGATGACGATTTTGTCTTTTACATCGGTTTTACCTAACCATTGTAGGCAGAGGAATGTTGAAGCATGATTACCCGTACCAAAAGCTAAGCCTGGATCTAATTTAATATTGACCGCATCCGCTTCAGGAGCTTCCATCCATTCAGGAACGATCCAATATTTTTCACCAATTTGAATTGGCTCATATGCATCCATCCAAGTGCGTTCCCACTCTTGATCTTCGATAAACTCAGAACGTAAAGGCGCTTCAGGCATCTGGTCTTTAATGAAAGTTTCTAGTGCGACGACATCGATTTCTTCATCATCTTCTTGAGCGTAAATACCCGTTACGATGACTTTGTTCCAAAGTGGAGTCTCACCTGGAAGTGGTTCTAATAACGCTTGATCCTCTGCATCATCTAGCGTCACACTGACTGCACCAAGAGATAATAATAATGTTTCAGTAAAATCAACTTGTGCTTGATCGACAGTAATATGGATTTGTAACCACTTCACAGTAAAAAAACCTAAATATGCAATACGAGAGTTAGCATTGTACTGTATTCGCTTTAAGAATGCAGATAAAACCTGAAGCATAAATAAAGGCACGATTACAGTGCCTTTAAGATGAGTTGGTTAACTCAATTAATATCAGTTAATTTATGAGTGGTTTCGAGTTAACTCAGCCGGATGGTCTAATGGTGCAAAACGATTCAGCAACATGCCGAAAATAGCAGCGAAGATATACATAAAGATTGAATAAACAGCTGCTGGCATCGCAATTTCGCTGCTATTCATTATCGTGATTGCAATCGCCATGGCCAAAGTACTGTTATGGATACCAATTTCAAAAGCACACGCTCTTGCTTGAAAACTCGGTACACCAAAGAAGCGAGGGAGAAAATAACCGACGCTAAGACTTGCGATACAAAATAACGCTGTCGCCAAACCAATTTGAGCAAGATAATTCATAATGTTGGCACGTTCAGAAAGTACTGCACCGACAATAATTAACACTAAGAATACAACGGCAAAAATACGCACTGGTTTTTCTAGTTTAGTTGCAACATTTGGAAATTTGTAGCGCACAAACATACCGAGGGCAACTGGGATAAGAATAATGGCAAACACTTGTAAAATTTTACTAAATTGTAGACCAATTTGAGTTGAATCCTGAATGAAATGTGTGATTGCAAAATTCACGATAAGCGGCAAGGTCACTGCAGCAATAATGGCATTAATCGCAGTCAAGGTGATGTTGAGGGCAACATCACCTTTGTATAAATAGCTAAATAGATTGGCTGTTGCACCCCCTGGTGAGGCAGCAAGCAACACTAAGCCGACAGCCAAGTAAGGCGAAAGATTGAGTATTTTACATATAATAAATGCAACGCCAACCAAAATGACGAGTTGGGAAAATAATGCGATGAGCACTGCTTTAGGGTGTTTACGAACGCGTAGAAAATCTTGAACAGTGAGTTCAAGTCCTAAACCCGCCATCACAATTGCAAGTGCTAAAGGTAAAAAAATCGTAAGGATCCCTGTGTCCATAAATTCATCCTGAATTTTGTTGTGTTATTTATAAATAGATCGTTATTTTTAATTTGGTTTTATCGTTATCAATAAATAAAAGCAACCAATTTTTCAATTGGTTGCATAAACGGTCGAATTTAAAAAAATAGGTTAAGACGCTTTTGGCATCGGTGGCGCATATCCGAGTGCACATTTGCCTTTATATTCTTGACCTTCAATATTCACGGAAACACTCGCTGCATCAGACTTACAGGCTGAATTAAGCTGCTCTTCATTGCCTTTCAAATCTTTACTTTGGGTAGGGAAAAATTGAGTTTGGCAAGTACCATTCCAAATTATTCCTTTATACGGGAAACTGACAGCATCGCCTTCACTTTTACCCTTACATACGCTTTGGAATTGTTTGGCATTATAGGCATTATCAACTTTGTCATTCGCAATACTCATACTACTTACGCTTAGACCCAAACAACATAACATTGACATCGTAAATAACTGGACTTTCATGTTCGTATACTCTTGTTAAAAAATATGACTTGAATATGTTGAAAAAATAGTCAAATCAATGGAAGGGCAATGCTGTAAATAAATTTTCTAAATTGTTAAAAAATCACTTAAATCTGCAAAATTTATAAATTTTTATATCAAAATGGTTTATATTATTGGACTTCAAAAAAATTAGAATTAAATCGTTCTCGATTGTCTCAAGGCAAACAAAATTTGCTATAATTTTCTGTCATTATTTTTATCTCCTCATATACCACTATGCATTATCCTAAAGTTTACGATGTCATTGTTATCGGTGGCGGACACGCTGGTACAGAAGCAGCGCTTGCTGCGGCACGTATGGGTCGACAGACTTTACTCTTAACTCATAATATTGAGACTTTAGGGCAGATGAGCTGTAACCCGGCGATTGGTGGTATTGGTAAATCACACCTTGTTCGCGAAATTGATGCCTTAGGTGGTGCGATGGCACTCGCAGCAGACAAGGGTGGTATTCAGTTCCGTATTCTGAACTCACGTAAAGGTGCTGCAGTTCGTGCAACGCGTGCGCAGGCTGACCGTGTACGTTATAAAGCGGCTATTCGCGAAACATTAGAAAACCAAGCCAATCTTGATATTTTCCAACAAGCAGCAGATGATCTCATTGTTGACGGCGATACCGTTAAAGGTGTGGTAACACAAATGGGGATTCGCTTTGATGCGAAAACTGTCGTGTTAACCGCTGGTACATTCTTGGGTGGCGTGATTCATGTTGGTCTTGAGAAATCAAGCGGCGGTCGTGCAGGTGATCCACCTTCAATTTCTTTAGCGCACCGTTTACGTGAGCTTCAATTGCCAGTAGGTCGTTTAAAAACAGGTACGCCACCACGTATTGATGCACGTTCTGTAGATTTCTCTGTCATGACACCACAGCCGGGTGATTTCCCATCACCAACGATGTCATTTATGGGTGATGCATCTATGCACCCAGAGCAAGTCAACTGCTATATCACGCATACCAACGAAAAAACTCATGATATTATTCGTGGCGGCCTAGACCGTTCACCGATGTATACTGGTGTGATTGAAGGTGTAGGACCACGTTACTGTCCGTCAATCGAAGATAAAATTCATAAATTTGCCGATAAAGATTCTCACCAAGTATTCTTAGAGCCTGAAGGCCTAGATACACATGAACTTTATCCAAATGGTATTTCTACATCTTTACCGTTTGATGTCCAGTTTGAATTAGTACGCTCAATCCGTGGTATGGAAAATGCGCATATCCTGCGCCCGGGTTATGCCATTGAGTATGATTATTTCAACCCACAAGCGTTGAAATTCACTTTAGAGACTAAAGCGATTAATAACTTGTACTTTGCGGGTCAAATTAACGGTACGACAGGTTATGAAGAAGCCGGTGCACAGGGTTTACTTGCAGGTTTGAATGCTGCACGCCGTGCGTGGGATCAAGAACAATGGACACCGAAGCGTGATGAAGCGTACATGGGTGTATTGGTCGATGACTTAATCACTTTAGGTACGAAAGAACCTTACCGTATGTTTACCTCACGTGCGGAATACCGTTTGATGCTTCGTGAAGATAATGCAGACCAACGTTTGACACCAATCGGTCGTGAAATGGGTCTTGTGGATGACGAGCGTTGGGCAGCGTACTGCGAAAAAATGGAAGCGGTTGAGCGTGAAACAGGTCGTTTACAACATCTTTGGGCTGCACCTAACAATCCAATGGGTAAAAAATTCGTTGAAATGACAGGTGCGGATCTTTCTAAAGAATGTTCTGCGATTGATTTGTTGAAACGTCCGAACATTACTTTTGCTCAAATTGCGGAACTCACTGGTTCTGATGTTTCTGCTCAAGTGGGTGACCAAATTGAGATTGCAGTTAAATATGAGGGTTATATTAACCGTCAGCATCAGGATGTAGCGCAAATGAAGCGCTTAGAAGAGACTAAGATTCCAGCTGATTTTAATTATGACGTGGTATCTGGTTTATCTCGTGAAATTACTTTGAAACTCAAAGAAGTTCGCCCTGAAACTCTCGCTCAAGCAAGTCGTATTCCGGGCGTTACACCTGCTGCTGTTCAATTGGTGATGATTACGATTCGTAAGAATGCACAAACTAAAAAATCTGCTTAAGCCTGTTGCAGTCCAAAAAACCCGCTTGATGCGGGTTTTTTTGATCCTCATATAACGATTTATTCATAAATAAGATAAATAATTTATTATTTACGTTTAACAAGAATAGAGATTAATAAAGAAATTATGATTATTTCTCAATCCAAGTTGATGTCCTTATATTGATTCTACGTTCACAACAAAGAGGAAAGGCCATGACGATGAAGCGTATTCGTTATAATGGTTATGAAATTGCATGCTGCACGATGTAAATCATAATCCAACGACATTGAAAAGTGTACGTGGGCTAAAGGGGAGTTTAGTTCACGTATTTAAACTCAACACAATAAGAAATCAGCGCAATACTGAAAATATGATAATAAAAAATCTTCAGAGCCAATTTGGCTCTTTTTTAATTTTCAATTTCATGAACGGCGTTAAATACATCGAGTGGTTCAATACGAATAATTTTTTTGCCGAAGCTTCTGAGCCACCAAACCAATTGTGAAGTAAAGGGCACATTAGCGACCACTTTAAAGAGATCATCAGATACTTGTGTGATGGATTGATCTTTACTGAGTTGGCTTTCGGAAAAGTAAAGTGCATCAGCTTTATTCATAAAGAGTTCGAGTTGAACGAGCTCAGTGGGTTTATTGAAATCAACTCTGAAGCCGAGCGCACCAGATTCAATGTAAGCATCAATATCAAAGTCAACAGGGTGTAAGGCGCGTTGCTCTAGAACTTTTGCAGATTTAAAACGATGTAAAGCAAAGGTTTGAACTTCTGATTTGTCATGTCGAGTACAAATCAAATAAATGATTGAACCCTTTTGAACTAATGCAAGCGGGTTTAAGGTATAACTACGTTCTTCACTTTCAGGTCCACGCGCACGATATATGCATTCGATCTGTTTATCTTGCAATAGACCTTCATAAATGGCTTGCTGCGCATGTTTCTCTACAACAGGAGGGATCAAGGGCTGGCTTGCTGGAACAATACGGACACGGTTAATCCATTGACGTACATTGTTTTGTGTAGATAAGCTGCGTTTTGCAAGCTCGAACCAAGGGTTCATCTCCTCAATTAAACTTGGTGGAAGCAAATGCTTCAAATGTTCTTCAACCATCATGAAGGTGACGGCTTGTGAGCTGGTCATATGCGGCAAGCTTTGAATTGGGGCATCTGATCGCCAACGCCAACCTTGTGGTACAGTTTTATTACTCTCAATAGGAAATCTTTGAGAAATTTGATTTAAATCACGTTGAATGGTTCTTAAACTGATTTCAATACCTTCTCTTTGCAGGGTCTCTTGCAACTCTCGTGTACCCATCCATTTACCAGTGGTTAAGCGTGAAAGAATTTGCCACTGTCGATATAAGCTATTCGATGTTTCTTTTTCTTGAGAGGACATAATCAACTAATGAATAAAGAGAAAATATTTTTCAAACACACAATAAAAAATCTTTAAGAGATAAGCAAGCATGGAAAGTGAAGCTATTGACTATATTTCGATACATCTTTAGGCCATTTTTCGTTGTGAATGCTTCAAAAATGGGGCATTAATAGATGAATAGGTAAATTTTTGGCATTGAAATTGCTTAATTTTGTTTACAATTGATAACAATTAAGAGGTATGTATGCTAAAAGAGGAAAAAGATACCACTTCAATTCTCGCAAATTTTAAGGCTGATCATACCGTCGAAGCTTTCGAAAAATCTAAGCAGATCGAAGTTAAACAAAACAGCACTGCGTACTTGTTCGATCAACTTAAATCTGAATTTTATAATGAACTTTTAGATGATAAAACGATTGGCTTAGAGGCATCTAGCAAAATCGAAAATTGGTTATGTGAAAGAAGCTTGGATGAGCTGAAATCATTAAATCATCAAGCGAAGGAACATTTCCTCTATCAGGGCATTACATTTACAGTCTATGGTGATGCTGAGGGTACAGATCGTATTATTCCTTATGACTTAATTCCACGTGTAATTGCCAAACAACAATGGCACAAAATAGAGCAAGGCTGTGCACAAAGAGTGCAAGCATTGAACTTTTTTTTAGATGATATTTACCATAATCAGGCGATTTTAAAAGATGGTTTAGTGCCTGAGCTGCAAGTGCTCACTCATGAGGCATACCAACCATTGATGTATAAACATTCATTGAAAGGTAAAGTTTATAGTCAAATTAGCGGAATCGATATTATTCGTGATCAGCAAGGTGACTTCTTTGTATTAGAAGACAATTTAAGAACACCATCAGGCGTGTCTTATATGTTGGAAAGTCGAAAAATTAGTGAAAAAATGATGCCCGAACTTTGTAAGTCATCAAATTTACAAGGTGTAGAGCAATACCCACAACTTTTAAGACAAATACTCGAGGAAAATGCTGAAGTAGATAATCCATTTATCGTGGTGCTTACACCGGGTCGATATAACAGTGCATATTATGAGCATTGCTTCCTCGCACGTGAGATGGATGTTCCTCTAGTTACAGGTCAGGATTTATTTGTTGAAAATGCTAAGGTCTATGCCAAAACCGTTTGGGGTAAAAAACAAGTCGATGTAATTTACCGACGCCTAGATGATGGATTTCTTGATCCATTGTGTTTTATGCCAGACAGTACATTAGGTGTACCTGGCCTAATGTCTGCATACTTACAACACAATGTCGTGATTGCAAATGCGCCTGGCACGGGGGTAGCAGATGACAAATCAATCTATCCTTATGTCGATAAAATGATTGATTACTATCTAAACCAGAAGCCAATTTTAAATAACGTACCGACTTACCAATGTCGTGAACGTGAAGAACTCGATTATGTACTTTGTAATTTAGAAAAGTTAGTGGTTAAAGAGGCGCAAGGTTCAGGCGGTTATGGCATGTTAATTGGTCCTAAAGCGACCGAACAAGAAATTGAACAATTTAGATTAAAGTTAATTGCACAGCCGCATGCTTACATTGCACAACCAACTTTAGCGCTTTCAGTCGCTCCCACTTTAACTGAATTCGGCATCGCTGAACGCCATATTGATTTAAGACCGTTTATTTTAAGTTCACCGTATCGTACAGAAATCGTGCCGGGAGGTTTAACCCGAGTTGCGATGCAAGAAGGGGCATTAGTTGTAAATTCATCGCAGGGTGGTGGCATTAAAGATACGTGGGTTATAGATCCGCTACATTCATAAATATACAACCAGGAGCTTGTCATGATTATATTAAACAGCAATGCACAAAATATTTACTGGGTTGGCCGTTATTTATCTCGTATTCAACATTTATGTGGTCAGTTTCCATTTCAAGATGATGTTCAAGCATTGCAGTATGCCCATGCTTTTTGCTTACCTGCTTTTAATGCGTGTTCGCTCAATGAGCTGATTCTGAGTAATGATCAGCCAGCTTCTTTTTTTCAACAATTTGAATATGTGAAAAATAATATTCAAGATTTACGTGGTGTATTGTCAGTTCAGGCTTATTCAGAATTAAAACAGATAGTGGATACAGCGACACAAAATGCAGGATTAATTTGTACTGTTGTTGATGAGTGTAGCGATATTCTAGAAGCTGAAAATGAAGACATATTTCTGTTTTTTAGTCTAGGACAATATTTCGAAAATCTTGATCGTGAAATAAGATTGAATCAGGATGTTAATTCTACAGTCAATTCTTTAGGTGTTGTGATTGAACTGTTGAAGTCCAAAGGATGGGACAGTTTAGATGAGGCTTGGCAACATCTTGTAGCGCATCCAAATGCTAATAGCTTTTACCAATTGAATGATCAGGTGCAATGTTTATTTGAGGTGGATGCATGAAATTGATGATTAATCATCAAACCCATTATCAATATACGGAAACAGCAAAAAATAGTATCCAATATATAAGAATGTGTCCTCAAAGTAATGCTCACCAAAAAGTAGATGCTTGGTCAGTGAGTATTCCTGGTTATAAGGTCGAAGCAAAAGATGCCTTTAATAATATTTGGATCACTTCGACTCAACGCTATGCATATCAAAATTTAAGTATTATGGCGCAGGGCATCATTGAAATCGATACAGTTTCAGAACAAGCTATTGAGTCAGAAGTGCCAGTCGGTATTTTTCTACAAATTACCCCAGCGACTCAATGTGATGCTGAAATGAAAGCTTTTGCAGCTCAACATGTAAGTAAAAAGACTCGTGATGAATTAAAACATTTAAGTTCTGCATTGCTTGAGCATATGCCATATATTTCAGATTCTACTCAAGTGAATACTACAGCAATAGATGCATTCCATCATCAACAAGGGGTATGTCAGGATCATACTCATGTATTTGTAGGTATGTGTAGAGAGTTAAATATTCCTGCGCGCTATGTTTCTGGATATCTTTACGTTCCGGAAATGAGTCATTTGGCGAGCCATGCTTGGGCTGAAGCTTATATAGATGGACTTTGGTATACATTTGATGTTAGCAATCAGCTCTATACGCCAAGTTCACACATTTATATTGCATTAGGGCGTGATTATTGGGACGTTGCACCTATCAGAGGTGTGCGAGAAGCTGGTGGCGTGGAGAGTATGACGACCATCGTTCAGGTATTACCGTGTTAGAACAAAATTTTGAAGAGATATTTCAATGACCTATTGTTGTGCTATGCGTTTACGTGATGGCTTAATTTGTATCAGTGACACGCGAACAAATGCAGGTGTAGATCATATCTCTGTATTTCGTAAACTCTATCTTTTCGGTATTGAGGGTGAGCGTTTTATCTGTATACAAACTGCGGGTAATTTGGCGACGACACAAGCCGTTATAGGACATTTGCAGAATCAGCTAGATTTAAAACACGAACCTAATTTGTATAGTGTGAATAGCATGTTCGAGATGGCTGAATTGGTTGGTCATACTTTAAAACGAGTCATTATGGATGTGACTACTGATCAACTAGAGCAAAGTAATTATCACTGTACGATTTTACTTTCTGGTCAAATTCAAGGGGAGGATATTCAGTTATATAATATTTATCCTCAGGGTAATTTTATCAATGCGACGTCAGATACGCCCTTTTTTCAGATTGGGGAAAGTAAATACGGTAAACCAATTTTAGATCGTGCATTAAATTACAATACTGAGCTAGATGAAGCATTAAGATGCGGTTTAATTTCATTTGATTCAACCCTTAGATCTAATGTCTCTGTGGGCTTACCACTAGATGCATGTATCTATAAAAAAGATAGTTTTGCGATTCCATTGTCTAAACGTATTCATGATGATGATCCATATTTCTCATCTATTAGTAAACTTTGGTCAGATACTTTGCGTCAAGGATTAAACGGTTTGCCACGTCCAACAGAAGACTATTGGCAATAATTTTGCTTTATGGTTAAGTTTAGATTAAATTGAGTTGCATTGAATATTAAATCATTACTATAAAAATTAGGGGAAGCAATGCAACAGTTCAGTTATGCGAGTGTGTCAACTGCAGATGCAAGTCGCTTATTGATTGATGTTCGTGAAATCTTGACTGAAGCCCGTCATTTCAATTTTGAGCATCAAATTTCTGGAGCACTTTATTATGCAGATGGGCACTATTTTCAATGTCTAGAGGGTGATGAAGCCACACTAGATATATTGTTGCAAAAGCTTCACAGGGATAAACGCCATCATCAAATTCGCCTATTTCAGCGAAAAAATATTGAAAAAAAACAATTTCAAGAATGGTCTATGAAGTTTGTAGGACGACAAAGTCCAGTGAAGCAGGCTTTAATAGATATGGGATTTAGTCAATTTACGCCTACCCAGTTTACACAAGATCAAGCTGATTATTTAATTCGATTTTTGACACGCGCTCAGGATACGGATTTTAATGAACTACAACGTAATGCTGTTTAGCATTACGTTGATTTAATTTGCTCATTACATTTTGAGACGCTTCGGACGTTGGCTTAATCGACATAACAACTCATAACCAATCGTACCATTCGCTTCAGCAACATCATCCACTAAACGATGTTTACCCCATAATTCTACTGGATCACCAATTTTTGCGTTGAGATCGGTGACATCTATGGCAATCATATCCATGGCAACTCTGCCAATCACTGGGGTTAATTGACCATCTAGTGAAACCGAATTCTCACGAATAAAAGCTCTTGGATACCCATCACCATATCCGATCGAGACAATTGCTAATTGCATAGGTCGCTGTGCAACAAAGGTTGAGCCATAACCTACAGCTTCACCTGATTGAATGGAGTTAAGTGCAATAATCTCAGCACTAAATGTCATGACAGGTTTTAAATCTAGAGCGTGGACGTCACGATCTGCAAATGGCGTTGCGCCATACAGCATAATACCAGGACGAACATAGTCAAAATGCAATTCAGGGTATTTATAAATTGCCGCTGAATTACAACATGAAGCTAAAATTGGTGCACAATCTTGTTTTACTTCAAGAAATTGAGATATTTGTTGTTCATTTAAAGGGTGATCAACATCTGCATTAGCAAAATGCATTGCAAGTACACAGGTAAAACCTTCATTTTTTAATTGATGAATAATCGATTTGATTACATCAATTTTGAAGCCTAAACGGTTCATTCCGCTATTTAGTTTAACCCATACTTTTAGATTTCGGGCGATATAAGCATCTTTAACTTGCAACAACCACTGCAGTTGTTGATGATGATGAACGATTACTTCAATATGTTGCTCAATCGCAATTTGCATTTCACCTTCAGAAAAAACTCCTTCAATTAAGGTGATAGGTTGTTTAAAACCTAATTCACGTATTTCAAGTGCTTCTTCTAAACATGCAACGCCAAAAGCATCAGACTGGCTCAATGCGGCTAAGCAGTCTGAGACTCCATGACCATAAGCATTTGCCTTTACCATACTTACAACTTTAGAGTTTGGTGCAAGTTGTTTCACGCGATTTAAATTGTATTGCAATGCGTGTGTGTCAATACAAACCGTTGCTTGGCGCACTCTAATTTACTCCTAGAGGCATGTGGAAAGGTTAAATCTTTTAAACTGAAAAAAGATAATTGTGGTCGATCAATTCGTGCGTTCTTAACTAAGAATTGATCAAAGCAAAATTACTCTTCTTCTTGGTTCTGCGCGTAATATTCAGGTGACAAGTTACTAAAACGCGTATATTGACCTTCAAAAGCGAGTCGAACGGTACCAATTGGACCATTACGTTGTTTACCGATAATGATTTCAGCAGTTCCTGCTTCTTTAGATTCTTTGTTATATACCTCATCACGGTAAATGAACATGATCAAATCGGCATCCTGCTCAATTGCTCCAGATTCACGTAAGTCTGACATCACAGGACGTTTATTTGGACGGTTTTCGAGTGAGCGGTTAAGCTGCGAAAGTGCAATCACAGGGCAATGCATCTCTTTCGCCAATGCTTTCAAGCTTCGAGAAATTTCACCAATTTCACCCACACGGTTATCACCCATACCTGGTACTTTCATTAACTGCAGGTAATCGACCATGATGCAACCGAGTTTACCACCGTGTTGTTTCGCGATACGTCTTGCACGTGCGCGCATTTCAGTCGGTGGAAGGGCAGAAGAATCATCAATATAGAGATGCTTCTCTTGCAGTTGAAGAATCGTTCCTGTGACCTTGTTCCATTCTTCGCCATCTAATTTGCCAGATCGTAAATGTCCTTGATGCACTTTACCAAACGAGGAAATTAAACGCATGGCAATAGAGTCAGCAGGCATCTCCATGGAGAATACAAGAGCAGGAAGGTTGCAATTGAATAGCACACTTTCGACTAAATTCATTGCGAAAGTTGTTTTACCCATTGATGGACGGGCAGCAACAACGATCATATCTCCAGCTTGCATACCTGATGTTTTATTATCAAGCTCCACAAATCCTGTGGTCAGACCTGTAATATTCCCATCAAGTTGTGATAATTCGTTGAGTTTATCGAATACATCTGCGACAACGGTATTAATTGCTTTTGGCCCTTGAGCTTTTGCATTGTTATTGTGTTGTTCAGCCAAAGAAAAGATACTGGTCTCAGCTAAATCTAAAATTTCACTGACTTCTCGACCTTTCGTGTCATACGCATTTTGTAGAATTTCATTACCAACTTTGATCATATTTCTCAAAGTTGCAAATTCACGTATTTTATTGGCATAAGTTTCAAGGTTATAAAAGCTTGATGGAGAATCCGCCATCAATTGCATTAAATATTCTTCACCACCAATCGCATCAAGCAGGTTCTGCTTGATTAACCAATCATTGACCAATACGGCATCATAAGGTGAACTTTCTTTAGAAAGTTTTTCAATTGCTCTAAAAATATATTTATGTCGAGTCGCGTAAAAATCATTCTCGGTTAATATATCGCTGACCTGTTCGAATGACTCAGCTACTGTCATGAGTGCGGCAAGAACAGCCTGTTCAATAGCAAGATTGTGCGGAGGCGTACGAAACTCTTTGAGTGCTGAAGATTCACTCTTTAGCAAATCTAACTCAGTGTTATTCGTATTTTTTTTGGCAGTCGCCTGAGACATATAAAACCTTGATTTACAATAATTACGAAAATGAATAGGGGAGACTTATCTTAATGCAAAATGCACAAGCAAGACAGTGCAACAAATAATATCGATAACAAATAAAAAACTAAGTCTAAATTTCAGCTTGCTAAATCAAATTTTATAATTATTAGGGATAAAAAAAGAGCATGCTGATGCATGCTCTTTTTCTTTGCATAAAATTACTCAGATACGATAGTAACGAGAACTTCAGCAACAACATCATGGTGCAATTGGATTGCGATGTTGAATTCGCCAGTGTGACGAAGTGCACCGTTCGGTAAACGAACTTCAGCACGGTCAACTTCAAGACCAGCATTTGTCAACGCGTCAGCGATGTCACGAGTACCGATAGAACCAAATAGTTTACCTTCGTCACCAGCTTTCGCAGTGATTACGATATTTACTTCGTTCAATTGGTCAGCACGTGCTTGAGCAGCAGCTAATACTTCAGCTTCTTGCTTCTCAAGTTCAGCACGACGAGCTTCAAATGCAGCAGTATTAGCTTCAGTAGCAGCAACTGCTTTACCTTGAGGGATTAAGTAGTTGCGGCCGTAACCAGCTTTAACTGAAACTTTATCACCTAATTTACCAAGGTTCTTAATGCGTTGTAATAAGATAATATCCACAGCTCAACCTCACTTATGATTGTCAGTGTAAGGAATCAACGCTAAGTAGCGAGCTTGTTTGATAGCAAGAGCTAATTGACGTTGGTAACGAGCTTTAGTACCTGTAATACGGCTAGGAACAATCTTGCCGTTTTCAGTGATGTACTGTTTTAAAGTATCGATATCTTTATAGTCGATATATGTAACGTTCTCAGCTGTAAAGCGGCAGAACTTACGACGACGGTAGAAACGTGCCATTGATGTTCTCCTTATGCTTCAGCAGAGTCTTGAGCTTGTTGTGCTTCTTCACGTTGAGCTTTACGCGCACGTTTTTCTTCAGCACTCTTAGCCAATAAAGACTCTTCAGTGATTGCGTTTTCACGACGAATAATAACGTTACGAAGAATAGCATCGTTGTAACGGAATAATTCTTCCAATTCATTAAGCGTAGTTTGGTTACATTCAACGTTCATTAAAATGTAGTGCGCTTTGTGAATTTTGTTAATTGGGTAAGCCAATTGGCGACGGCCCCAATCTTCAAGACGGTGAATTTGACCTTCAGCATCTTTAATGTGAGAGATATAGCGTTCTACCATACCTACCACTTGATCGCTTTGGTCTGGATGTACCAAAATTACGATTTCGTAGTGACGCATTGTCAGCTCCTTACGGTTTTATGCAGCCCCTAACGCATTTGTTAGAAGCAAGGAGTCACAAATAAATTTTATTGGTTTCAAAAAAACTTAATGTGTCGCAAAAAAATGCGAAGCTGTATTGTAAGGATGTCGGCAGGGGATTACAAGAAAAATAAAGCAAAATATAACGACGAAGAAAATAAATTGGACTATTCAATTTTGAAAATTAACTTACTTTTAGAAAGTATTTGAAAGTAGTGTTGAGTATAGATATTTATAGACTCCTTAAAGCGAAGATAAAAAAAAGATAGAGGCTTCTCTATCTTTTAAAAAATGACAAGATTGTTTATTGGTGTAGTAGCAGTAAAACTAAAGCAGATACTAATAATCGTAATTAGGAGAACAGAAAATAAAAAATATTTCTTTGCCCATAATTGATCATTTTCAGCTTTAAATCCAATGATATTTAAATATAGCCAATAAACAGTCAATACATTGAGAATTATACAATAAAGCCAATTTGCATAGCCAAATACAAATAAAGCGTTCATTGAGATTGCAAATAGCACAATGTAAATCAGCGATTCGATCTTGGTGCGAACAATCGAGCGCGCAACAGGAAGAATCGGAATACCCGCATTTTTGTAATCATCAAAACGATAAATTGCAATTCCCCATGAGTGAGGCATTTGCCAAAATGCATAACCCAAGAAAATGAGTAGCGCACCTAAATCGAATTGATTCGCGACCGCTGTATATCCAATGACAGGGGGGGCTGCACCAGAAATACTACCGACCACAGTTTGGTGGATCGTTGTTCGTTTTGTCCATAAGCTGTAAAAACCAACATATACGACAAAACCAATAACTGCGAATAAAAAAGCGTACGCATTTACCCAAAACCATAAAATACCAAAACCGAGTATGCCTAACAGCAAAGCAAAAGCTAATGCAATTTGAACAGAAATGGTTTTCTTAACTAACGCACGATTTTGAGTGCGCTGCATTTTTTGGTCGATGTCTTGATCAATAACGTTATTAACCACACATCCAGATGCAACTACGAGGGTAGTGCCAATGAGGGTAAGAAGCAGGAGAAGGAAATCTACTGAACCTTGGGTAGCTACAAAGTAGCCACCCAAAGTGGTAACAAAGTTACCAAAGAGAATTCCTGGCTTAGTCAGGAATAAGTACTTTTTAAACATGACAATCAGTTTAGATCATCATGTTTGAATGTAAGTAGTTCATGATCCATACAGAACCAACTAAAAGAACAGCAATAGTTAGAATTGTATAGATAAATGCAATCACGTTCCAACGTTGCTCTGAAGATGAGTTCATGTGCAAGAAGTAAACTAATTGTACAAGTACCTGAGCAACAGCTGTAATACCGATAACAGCAATAATTGCACCACGACTGAAGCTATCAGTATTCATTGCCATGTAGAATGGAACTACAGTCAATAAAACAGAAAGTACAAAACCGATTGTGTATTGCTTTACGTTACCGTGTGATGCACCAGCAGCATTATGATCATGACTCATTATAATACTCCCATTAAGTACACTACGCTGAATACGCAGATCCATACGATGTCAAGGAAGTGCCAGAACAAGCTTAGGCAAGCAAGACGACGAGTATTGATTGTAGTCAAACCATATTTTTTGATTTGAATCATCAACACGATCATCCATACCAAACCAGAAGTAACGTGAATACCGTGCGTACCAACTAAAGTAAAGAACGCAGATAAGAACGCACTAACGCTTGGTCCATGACCAGCATGAACTAAATGATTAAATTCATAAAGTTCCATGCCGATGAAGATTGCACCGAATACAAATGTAACTGCTAACCAAGCTAGAACTTGACCAACATTTTTCTTGTAAGAAGCAAGTACCGCAAAACCAAATGTCACTGATGAAATCAAAAGTGCGAAAGTTTCAGTTAAAACGAAACCTAAAGAATCTGCAAAAAGATCCTTTGCACTTGGAGTGCCAGGTGGAATATGACTGCTTAATACAGCGAACGCGATGAAGAGTGTACCGAATAAAATCAAGTCACTCATCAAGTAAGTCCAAAAACCAAAGACCGTGATGTCTGTATCATCGTGATGATGTTCATCATGCTCGTGGTTTTCGTGATGAAGTACTTCAGCCATATCCTTAGTCCTTCTTCAAGTGTTTTTCGAGTAACGCATAACGTTCGTTTTCAATACGTTCTACTTCAGCAGCTGGAACATAGTAATCCACTTTCTTCGTGAATGAGCTCCAGATAAAGCCGATGATTGCAGAAACGAAAGAAACAATCGCTAACCACCAAATGTGCCAGATAAGTGCAAAGCCCATAACAGTGATGATCAGTGCAATAAGTACACCCGCAGCACGGTTAGTTGGCATATGAACATCTTCATATTTAGCAGGACGTACGTAAGCTACACCATTTTCTTTGTCAGTCCAGAAGCGGTCGATACCGTTCGCTTGAGGCAATACTGCAAAGTTATAGAATGGAGCTGGAGATGAAGTCGCCCATTCAAGCGTACGTGCATCCCATGGATCGCCTGTAACGTCACGAGTTTGTTCGCGTTGTAAGAAACCAACAATGATTTGCATGATGAAACAAGCAATACCAATTGCGATTAATACAGCACCGAATAATGCGATACCAACATATGGATCCCAGTCTGGGTTGTCATACGAGTTTAGACGACGAGTCATACCCATGAAACCTAGGATATACAATGGCATGAACGCGAAGTAGAAACCGAAGAACCAGAACCAGAAGCATGCTTTGCCCCAGAATTCACTTAACTGCCAACCGAACATTTTCGGCCAGTAGAAAGTAATACCAGCAAACATACCAAATACAACACCACCAATAATTACGTTATGGAAGTGAGCGATTAAGAATAGTGAGTTGTGTACAAGGAAGTCCGCAGGTGGAACCGCCATAAGTACACCGGTCAAACCACCGATACCGAAAGTCACTAAGAAGCCAACTGTCCAGTACATAGGTGATGTGAAGGTAATACGACCCTTATACATTGTGAATAACCAAGAGAAGATTTTCACACCTGTAGGAATCGCGATAATCATGGTCATGATACCGAAGAACGCGTTAACGTTGGCACCTGAACCCATTGTAAAGAAGTGGTGTAACCATACAACGAATGCAAGAACTGTAATCGCGATCGTTGCATACACCATTGATTTGTAACCAAACAATGTCTTACGAGAGAATACAGAAGTAATCTCAGAGAATAGACCGAATGCAGGTAAGATCAAGATATAAACTTCTGGGTGACCCCAGGTCCAAATCAAGTTTACATACAACATTGGGCTACCACCCATGTCATTTGTAAAGAAGTGGAAACCGAAGTAACGGTCAAGCGTTAACATTGCAATTGTTGCAGTCAACACTGGGAATGATGCGATGATCAATACTGCAGTACATAAAGATGTCCACGTAAAGATCGGCATATCCATAAGACCCATGCCAGGAGCACGCATTTTAATGATGGTAACGAAGAAGTTAACACCAGTAAGAAGTGTACCAAGACCAGAGATCTGAAGTGCCCAGATATAGTAGTCAACACCAACACCAGGAGAGTATTCGATACCTGAAAGAGGAGGGTAAGCCATCCAACCAGTTGCCGCAAACTCACCAAGCGCAAGAGAAACCATCATCAAACCAGCAGCACCAGCGAATAACCAGAAGCTTAAAGAGTTTAATAATGGGAATGCTACGTCACGCGCACCAATTTGTAGTGGAACAGAAATGTTCATCATACCCACTACAAGACCCATCGCTACGAAGAAAATCATGATTACACCGTGTGCGGTGAAAATCTGGTCGTAGTGTTCAGGGTGTAGATAGCCTTCGCCACCGCCTTTTGCAAGGAACAATTGAAGACGCATCATAATCGCATCCGCGAAACCACGTAATAACATGATCACAGAAACGATAAGGTACATAATACCAATTTTTTTATGGTCTACAGATGTGAACCATTCGTTCCACAAGTAGCCCCATTTTTTGAAATAAGTGATACCAGCAAATACTGCAATACCACCTAAAATCATCATTAACACTGTTACCTGTACGATTGGATCGTACGGGATAGCATCTACACTTAACTTACCTAAGAAGCTCATGTCTTATTCCCCTACAACTGAAGAAGCAGGTTCAGCATTTACATCAGCAGCTACAGCATGACCTTCAGCTTTAGCTGAGTGATCTGCACCGTGGTAGTTTGCCATGTATTTGTTGATAATTGATTCAAACAAGCCTTTTTCAACAGAAGAGTAGTAAGTCACAGGATGAGGATGTGCCTTATATGGACCTTCTTTTTGAGCAATTTCAGCTTGTTGCTTCTCTAGATCGGTTTTAGCGTTACGAACCATCGCAGCGATTTGTTTCTCTGAACGGTTACCATCACGCAAGGTTGCAAATTCAGCTTGGTCTAAAACTGTTTTTTGAACAGCTTCAGGGTTAATTGAAGTACCGTTACCAGCTTTTACTGCAGACACCCATTCAGCGAACTTAGCTTCTGAAACAGAATGAGCTTGGAAGCGCATTTGTGTGAAACCATAGCCTGAATAGTTCGAAGAGAAACCACGGTATACACCTTCATTATCCGCAAGGACATGAAGTTGAGTTTGCATACCCGCCATTGCATAAATCTGACCAGCTAACTGAGGAATGAAGAAAGAGTTCATTGTGAAGTTAGAGGTGATATTGAAATTAATCGGAGTTTTTTCTGGGAAACGAACTTCGTTAACTGTTGCAATTTCTTGTTCAGGGTAAACAAAAACCCATTTAAACTGTTCAGCAATAACTTGAATAGTTAAATGTGATTTCTCTGATTCTAGCGGACGATAAGGGTCATACTTGTGTGAGCCCCACCATGTTAAATACGCTAAAATACCAATAATAATACACGGGATACCCCACACTACGATTTCAATAATAGTAGAGTGTGCCCATGTAGGTTTATAGTCTGCATCTTTATTTGACGCACGATATTTCCAACTAAACCATAAAGCCATCAATGCTGATGGAATTACTACCAATAGCATGAGGTAGATCGCAGTCATCATAAGATCAGACTGACCTTGTGCTACTGGACCTTTTGAGTTTAGAAGTACCATATCACCGCCACACCCTGTTAAGAGCACGGCAAGCGTTGATAAAGACAATACAGCTAAAATTGTTTGTCTCATTTTACAACCTCGGTGAAGAGTCCCATTCCCTAATAAAATTATGGGATAGCGATTATAGTGTCACATGATTGAAAAACAGAAAATTACATTTACTGAATTTCAGTCATATGACACCGCTACGTTGTAGGGCATTATGCCCTATAACGACCAACTAAGCTATATGTAAAGTGCCTTTAAATATAAGGATTAAACCCAATTTGTTTGGTCGGAATTGGTTGAAGAATTGATTACTTTTGATGTGAAAACAGAGGCAAAACAAAGGGGAGCATTTGCTCCCCTAAGATAAAAATTATCGTTTTATGACTTTAGTCTTTGCTAATTTATCGTGCAAAGTTTGTCTTTTTTGACTTAGACCGAAGGCATGATCAATGATGGTAATGAATGGCATAAAGAGTAAATTCAATACAATAAAAATCACACTACGCAATGTGAATGCGCGCATTAAGTTCACTTGCTGTCCATTTTCAGCATCAACAATTTGAATTTTTGCTACTTTTTTTCCTAAACTCTGACCACTTTTCGCAATTAAAAATGCTTGAGCAGCTAGCATTAATACAATGTAAACCAACATTGCTTGCCAAGCTTCCATTGGAATCAGTGTAAATAACTGTTCCTGTAATTTGATTGCTTGATCTGATGAGCTAGCATTCTGCATTTTTTGCTGAAGTTCAGTCAATTGAGCAACTTGTTCTTCCTGCATAAAGAACGAAGGAATCACCATGGCAGGCAACCAAAGCGCCAGATCAACGAGTTTAGCTAAAAATCGAGATCCAATTGAGGCAAGTTCTTGCTGAGCAGTATTTTTTTGAATATTTACATTCGCAATTGAAGGATTTGAATAGCTTTGTTGTACTGGTGGAGTCGGTTGATAGCCTTCAGGTTGGTAATATAATTTTCCTTGAGTGAGTTCACCTAAAGCTTTCCATTCAGTCATACCTTGATGCCAGACCAAGTCTGTGAGTAAAACTTGTTGGCTCGAGAGCATTTGATTTAACTGCTCTACCGTATACGGTCCAGCTTGTTGATTATTTCTCGCCAAGTAAATTTGCATAAACCTAATTTCTCAAAAATTACTAAAAAATAATGTGGTAAAAAAAAGACCCACGAATGGGTCTTTTTTTAACATAGTTTATTAAGCTTGTTTAGTCTTTTCTTCAGATAAGAAGAACCATGTATCTAAAACAGAGTCTGGGTTGAGTGAAACAGATTCGATACCTTGTTCCATTAACCAGCGAGCAAGATCTGGGTGGTCTGATGGTCCTTGGCCACAAATACCCACATATTTGCCTGCTTTACGACATGCGTGAATCGCCATTGAAAGAAGAGCTTTTACTGCTGGATCGCGTTCATCAAATAAATGAGAAACGATGCCTGAGTCACGGTCAAGCCCAAGCGTTAACTGAGTTAAGTCATTTGAACCGATTGAGAAGCCATCAAAATGTTCTAAGAATTGTTCAGCAAGTAGGGCATTGGTTGGTAATTCACACATCATGATCACTTTAAGACCATTTTCACCACGTTTTAAGCCATTTGCAGCAAGAAGTTCAATAACACGTTTTGCTTCAGCAACTGTGCGGACGAATGGGATCATGATTTGAATGTTAGTTAGACCCATTTCATCACGAACTTTCTTCAATGCACGGCATTCTAATTCGAAGCAGTCACGGAAGTTGTCAGAAACATAACGGCTTGCACCACGGAAGCCCAACATCGGGTTTTCTTCTTCAGGTTCGTATAACTTACCACCGATTAAGTTCGCATATTCATTTGATTTGAAGTCTGACATACGTACGATGACAGGTTTATCAGCAAATGCAGCAGCTAGTGTAGAAATACCTTCAACGAGTTTTTCAACGTAGAATTCAATCGGTGAAGAGTAACCTGCAGTACGGGTCATCACAGCTGCACGTGTTTCGCGAGGTAAGCTGTCAATATTGAGCAATGCTTTAGGGTGAACACCAATCATACGGTTGATGATGAACTCTAGACGTGCAAGACCAATACCTTCGTTTGGAATTTGAGCGAAGTCAAATGCACGATCAGGGTTACCAACGTTCATCATGATTTTGAACGGAAGTGTTGGCATAGATTCAATCGAGTTACGTTGAACTTCGAAATCTAAAGCGCCTTCGTAAATGAAACCTGTATCGCCTTCAGCACATGAAACAGTTACTTCTTGACCATCAACAAGTACTTCTGTTGCGTTACCACATCCAACAATCGCTGGAACACCGAGTTCACGTGCAATAATCGCGGCATGACAAGTACGACCACCACGGTTTGTAACGATCGCAGCAGCACGTTTCATAACTGGTTCCCAATCAGGATCGGTCATGTCAGAAACAAGAACGTCGCCATCTTGGACTTTGTCCATCTCTTTGATTGAATTAACAATACGTACTTTACCAGAACCGATACGTTGACCGATTGAGCGACCTTCACAAAGAACTGTACCTTTTTGTTTTAATAGGTAGCGTTCCATTGTGCCGACATTCTCACGGCTTTTCACAGTTTCAGGACGTGCTTGAACAATGTAAATTTGACCGTCATCACCGTCTTTCGCCCATTCGATATCCATTGGCGCACCATAGTGTTGCTCAATGATTAACGCCTGCTTAGCAAGTTCTTGTAATTCTTGATCATTTAAAGCAAATTGTTGGCGCTCAGTTTTTTCAACATCCACAACAACAACTGATTTACCTGCAGAGCCTTCTTCACCGTAGATCATTTTTTGGTGTTTAGAGCCGAGGTTACGACGCAATACTGCGTGTTTACCTGCATTTAAAAGTGGCTTAGATAAATAGAATTCATCAGGGTTTACAGCACCCTGTACGACCATTTCGCCTAAACCGTAAGATGCAGTAATGAATACAACGTCACGGAAACCAGATTCAGTGTCCAGTGTAAACATTACACCAGCAGCACCAGTTTCTGAGCGAACCATACGTTGCACACCAGCAGAAAGAGCAACGATGTCATGATCGAAGTTTTGGTGTACACGGTAAGCAATTGCGCGGTCGTTATAAAGTGAAGCAAAAACTTCCTTAATCGCGATTAAGACGTTGTCAATACCGCGGATGTTTAGGAAAGTCTCTTGTTGTCCTGCAAAAGATGCGTCTGGTAAATCTTCTGCAGTCGCAGATGAACGAACGGCAACCGCGATCTCAGGGTTGCCGTTAGAAAGAGTTGCGAATGCATCACGAACTTCTTTTTCAAGTGCTGGAGTAAGCGGAGTATCAACGATCCATTGACGGATTTTAGCACCAGTTTCAGCAAGTGCATTTACGTCGTCAACATTGAGTTGTTTGAGCTCGGCTGAAATTTTGGCATTTAGACCACTTTGCTCAAGGAATTCACGGTAAGCCGCAGCAGTTGTTGCAAAACCACCTGGAACTGATACACCAGCATTTGCTAAATGGCTGATCATTTCGCCTAGAGATGAGTTTTTACCGCCCACGATTTCTACGTCGTGTTTACCTAATTTTTCCAGACCGATTACGCGTGCTTCCAAAGTTGTTACTCCACTTTTGCAGTATTAATCACTATCTTGGCATGATATTTTTCTGTGAAAACTTAGCAAACTTTCATTACTAAGCGACAGTCATGTAAGATCGGTTTACTATAAAGATTATATAGTACTTAGACAAATATTTGAGGATTAATTTAATGGCAGAAAGTAAAGATATTAAACGAAGTGTTTTTTTTATTTCCGATGGTACTGCCATTACGGCTGAAACACTCGGGCATTCTTTATTGGCTCAATTTCCTCATGTCGATTTTGATATTCATATCATTCCGTATATCACTACAGAAGAAGCCGCAATGAACGTCGTTGCAGAGATTAACGCGCGCGCAGAGTCTGATGGCCAACAACCTCTTGTCTTTGATACTCTTGTGGATCCCTATGTTCGGGATATCATCAATACGGCAAATGCGGTTAATTTAGATGTGTTTGAAGGGTTAATTAGTAAGCTATCTGAGGTGCTTGGAACAGCCCCTACAACTTTAGTCGGACAAACGCATGCTGTGACTGATTCTGAGTCTTATAAGGCACGTATTGATGCTGTACATTTCGCGCTGGATAATGATGATGGCGCACGTACAAGACACTATGATAAAGCGGACTTAATTTTGATTGGAGTGTCGCGTTCTGGTAAAACACCGACCTCAATTTATTTGTCATTACAATTTGGTATTCGAGTTGCGAACTATCCGTTAACTGAAGAAGATTTGGATGACAACCGTTTGCCAGCAGTTTTACGTCCACATAAGCATAAGTTGTTTGGATTAATGATTGATGCTGATCGTTTGGTGGCAATTCGATCTGAACGCAAAGCCAACAGTCGTTATGCAAGTTTTAGCCAATGTCAGATGGAATTGCGTGCAATCGAAGGTATTTATATTTCTGAAGGGATTAAATATCTAAATGTTTCAGAAATGTCGATTGAAGAAATCTCAACACGAGTATTGCAAATGACAGGCTTGAAACGCCGGATTGGTTAAATCGGTAAATCTAATTTAAAAAAAAGAAGCACTAGCTGTGCTTCTTTTTTTTAAGAGATTAATCGTCATAAATACTCATAAAATTCAAAAATTATATAATTCAAGTGTCTATAATTTCATCATAAAATGTAATTTAGAATCGCATTTATCTACTAAATGATGGTTATTTTTCGTACGTTGTAATAATAATATCTACTAAGTGTTCGATTCCTTCCATACTTTGAACGGCATTTTCAGTAATTTTCACGACTGGCCATGTGATCAATTTACAGTTTTCTCGCTGTAAGGCGCTGTAATAATGATCGGATTTAAAAAATATTTTTTGCGACGAAGCTGGATTTGGCATCAATTGTCTTTTTAACCAAGTATCTGAAATCTGAGAATCTAAATATCGTATTGCCAATGTCGTCTTAATTCGCTGATTAAATAATCGTTTATTTTTAGCGATGAGGGGATGAGCAATAATTTTTTGAATCCCTTTTTCAGTGTGTGGCAAAACGAAATGAGGTGTCATTTGAAATACTTTGACGAATAGCGCATTTTGACAAACCACATCTAAATGTGAAACTGACATTTGATTGGCACCAATAATCGCGACCTTTAATCCTGAAAAATCGGTTTGTTTGATGTCCTCAGCTGAGATAATTTTTCCTTTGAAGTTGGAAAAATACTCAGCTTCATTATGAAAGAACGAATCCGTGTGGGCTTTATTCCTTTTTTTCATTTCTGTACCTAATTATTGTTTTAGTGGGTTGCTTTTGGTTCTGCAGTTAATTCATATATCCAAGATGGGATTTTAGGTAAAGATTTTTCTGGAATCTTATCAGTCATTTTTACCATGGTGTCGACAGGGATATGAAACCATTTATTACGTCGATTCATGGCACTTCGTGCATGGAAGTTAATAATTTGATACCAAGGATTACGACGACCTTCTGCAGTACGTCCACCTATTCGAGCAAATTTGTGCATCGCTGCATAGAGCTTTTCTTCTGGCAGACCTAGTTTAATCACATTATCACGCATTTTGTTAATGAGTGGTAAGTATGCAAGAATACCAAGTAATAAACGTGGATCTACAACTCGCGCTGCCATTTTAGAAAGCTCAATAAAGGTTTTATTGTAGCCTTGATCTTCCATGACACTAAATCCAACACCTAAATGACGAGCTTCATCACCATTAATCAGTTCAAAAGCTTGATGACAAACTGGGTCTTCTACAGTGTCCAATAGGAATGTGCAAAGTGCGCCATCAAGAGCGACTTCCAGCATCGGAATGACAGCACCTAGAATATAGAAGGGCATTTCATCAGCATAAGTGTCGAGCCATTCAATGATCAGTCTTAAATTTTTATTGGGTTTAGGAATATCGCCTTCAAGCATACCCCATCTTTTCATCAGTGCCATTTCAGCATTGGCGTGACGCTGTTCCTCAGCGTGGAAAATGGCATACATTTCGCGAAGCGTATCTGTCGGTGCTTTTTTTGACATCGCAGAAAATGCACGAGCACCTACATGTTCGATCCACATTAGATCAGCCATAAAATCTTTAAGCTTGGGCCACTGTTCTGCGGTGACTAATTCTTTGCCAGGAGCATCCCAGTCAATATCCGAGAGTGTCCATTGAGTATGTTTTACTTTATCCAACATTTTTTCTAAGTTGATAGAGGCCATGTTATACATCCGTATTTATTTTTTAATCATGAAATTTTATCGCTTAAAAATGTGATGTGTTTTGCAGAAGTGCTTATTTTAGTTTGATATAAAATGCCAAATTTTAAGTATTTGATTATGAATAATTAATATTGTTGGTTAAAAGAATTTTTTCATTGGAATAGTCTTTTAGGGACATTTGATGTCATTTATTGCCAATAGTTGTTTGACAAACTCAAGAAATGAAAGAGTAATTAATTATAGATTTGAAATCAAAACCATTACTCAATCATTTCAGGATTTTTTGATCTAAGCATTTTGCTTAATTTGCATTAAATACTCAAAGTTTTGAATGCGTTTGTCTGTATCGTAGATATCACAGGTAAAAATAAACTCATCTACATCATAAGGCACCAGTAGTTGTTCAAGACCTTGTTTCACTGTTTCTGGTGATCCGATTTGAGCCATTGCGTAAAAATTGTCAACTGACATCTTTTCTGGAGCAGACCAAATTCCATCCATTGATTTAACTGGAGGTTTGAGTTTTAAGCTTTGCCCACGCATTAAGCCTAATACACGTTGATAAGCGCTAGTAGCCAAGTATTCAGCTTCTTCATCAGTATCAGCTACAACAGTTGGAACGCCCATAGATACATAAGGACGATCCAAATATTCAGAAGGTTCGAAGTTTTCTCTGTAAAGTTGAATCGCTTGACCCAGCATACGAGGGGCAAAGTGAGAAGCAAAAGAATAAGGTAAGCCAAGTTTAGCAGCCAATTGTGCGCTAAATAAGCTAGAACCTAACAGCCATACGGGAACATGTGTTCCTTGACCTGGTGTCGCTTTGATTCTCTGATGTGGCGATGGTTCCCCCAAATAGCTCAAAATTTCGAGCACGTCTTGTGGAAATTGATCTTCAGTCTCTTGACGACCTCGGCGTAAGGCACGCATGGTCAATTGATCTGTACCTGGTGCGCGTCCTAGTCCGAGCTCAACTCGATCAGGATAAAGCGTTGCTAGTGTTCCAAATTGTTCTGCTACAACAAGTGGTGCATGATTAGGCAGCATGATTCCGCCAGAACCTACTTTTAAAGAGGAGGTGTTAGCAAGGATATAGCCTAATAACACAGCTGTAGCTGAGCTAGCGATACCATCCATATTATGGTGCTCTGCAAGCCACAGTCGTTTAAAACCCAATTGTTCGATTTTTTGTGCTAACTCCAAAGCATGCTGTAGTGAAAAAGCAATCGTTTTATCATCACGTACAGGAGCGAGTTCCAATACTGAAAACTCGATATCTTTTAAGCTTCGCATAACTTTCTACTCTTTTGAACACTCATAAAGATGTTAATACGAACTCGAGTATTTGTATATTGAAAAAAAACGATATAAGTGTAAATAAAAAAGCGCTCTAAGTTGAGCGCTTGAATTCTAAGAGTTTGGAATTAACGTTTACCGTTTTTATACCAGCCTAAATGACGACCATTGTCACTTCTGTAATTACGGTCATTATAACGATAGTTTGAATTGCGATAACCGCTTTCACGGCGATCATAACGATCTCTATAGTCATCTTCGCGACGATCTTCAGCCACTTTTTTACCTAAAACTGAACCACCAGCTGAACCTAATGCAGCCCCAGCATAACCAGCATTTGTTCCGCCCATATTATTACCAACGGTGTAACCACCAGCACCACCTAATGCAGCACCAATTGCAGCAGCATTACGATCTTTTTTGTTCGCTGATGCAGCTGCGCCACCAGCACCACCAATCGCTGATCCGATCATTGCTCCAGTCGAGCCACCCATTTGTTGACCAATCGCAGCACCAACGACTCCACCTAAAGCAGATGTGAGGGCAACTCTAGACGAACTATCAGCATAAGCAGTTGTTGTACTCAAGGCCGCAGTTGCGATCGCAGCAGCAAATAACTTTGAATTAAATTTCATGGTGAACTCCTTGTCGAAGTCTTATATTTGATGGTTTTAATTTAATCCAAATTTCTGCAATCATTTTGGAGAGCAAGTTGCTGGTTTGTATTTTTCTCTCCCTAATTTATCCATAATTAATTTGTTAATAAAAAAATGCGCCCTAAGGCGCATCGAGGTGAATACAGAGTATTCAAAGGGGAAACGATCAATCAGATTATATTAACGACGGCTATGTTTTTTCTTTTTCCATTTACGATCTTGACGTGAATCATATGCTTTGTCTTTCGCAATTTTGTTACCAAGAGCAGCACCACCAGCAGCACCTAAAGCAGAGCCGATATAACCGCCATTGGTTCCACCCATACTATTACCTACGGTATATCCCGCACCGCCACCTAATGCACCTCCGATGGCAGATTCAGTACGGTTACGTTTATTACTAGCAACAGCAGCACCACCAGCACCACCAAGTGCTGCACCTAAAGTTGCACCTGTTGTGCCACCCATGTTTTTACCAATTGCTGTACCTGCTACACTACCTAAAGCACTCGCAGCAGCGACACGCGCTGTACTGTCTGCATGTGCAGATACCGTGAACATTGATGCAGTGGCTAAGGTGGCTGACATTAATAGGGTATTTAATTTCATGTGTGACTCCATGTCCTTGTTCGTGGACGAGTAATAATTCGTTGAGCACAATGTAACAAGAATTGAAGCGCTAAATATGTAGAAGTTAACCTAGAGTTTTACGTTTTGGTTGCACAATGTTGTTTTTATATTACAACTGATCATTCAATATGCATTATTGGGCTGATTAAGAAGAAACTATGGAGAGTTGATTCAGTAAACAGTTTTTAAACTTGGCAGTTATGGAGCTAATTTTTGATTATCCATTAATTGGGTGTGACAAGGAATGAAAATGGTTTTGCAAAGTCATTCTATATAAATATGTTAATTGAATGTCAGAGTCGTTAAACTACTCGCAATTTTAGAAATATTAATTTAAGGCAGTCCTTAAATTAATCCAGTATTAGAGATTTTATTTAACATGAAAGAATCGTTACGTTTACGATTAGACCAACTTTGTGATCGTCATGAAGAATTAGAAGCGCTATTGGCTGATGTTGAAGTCATTTCCGACAATAAGCGTTTCCGTAATTTGTCACGTGAACACAATGATTTGACTGAAATCACCACTGTTTGGAAAAAATATACCCAAGCGGAAGAAGATATTGTAACGGCTGAAGCAATGTTGTCAGATCCTGACTTTAAGGAAATGGCACAAGAAGAAATTAAAGAGAATAAAGCATTAATTGAATCTTTAGAGGCAGAATTGAATATTCTGATGATTCCGAAAGATCCAAATGATGCGAACTCTGCATATCTGGAAGTACGTGCAGGGACAGGTGGCGATGAAGCTGCGATTTTCTCTGGTGATTTATTCCGTATGTACAGTAAATATGCTGAATCACAGGGTTGGCGTGTCGAAATCCTTTCTGAAAATGAAGGTGAACATGGCGGTTACAAAGAAATTATTTGTTTAATTAATGGTGAAGGTGTTTACGGACGCTTAAAATTTGAAAGCGGTGCTCATCGAGTTCAGCGCGTTCCTGCAACTGAATCACAGGGGCGAGTTCATACTTCAGCTTGTACCGTTGCAATTCTTCCTGAAATTGATGTTGATACGACTGTAGATATTAACCCTTCAGACTTGCGTATTGATACTTATCGTGCATCTGGGGCGGGTGGTCAGCACGTCAATAAAACGGATTCTGCTGTACGAATCACGCATATTCCGACAGGTACTGTTGTTGAATGTCAGGAAGAGCGTTCACAACATAAGAACAAAGCAAAGGCAATGGCATTATTGGCATCTCGTCTTGAGAATGCTAAACGTGCAGCAGCTGATGCTGCTACATCTGAAATGCGCCGTGATTTGGTGGGTTCAGGTGATCGTTCAGAACGTATTCGTACCTATAATTATCCTCAGGGTCGTATGACTGATCATCGTATTAACTTAACTTTATATAAGTTGGATGCAGTGATGGAGGGAGATTTGACTGAGCTTTTAGATAGCTTACATCGTGAATATCAAGCGGATCAATTGGCAATGCTTGCACAGCAGAATGGTGGTTAATGAACATTCAACAAGCGCTTGCACTGCGTGGTGAGCCTGAAAGTTATGAGCGTCAAGAAAATGCTTGGTTGCTCGAACATATCACTAAAATCGATTCATTCGATTTGGTGATGAAGAAGGATAAAGAGCTCACTGCAGAACAAGAGCAGGCGTATCGAGAGGCGATTGCTCGGATTGAAGCAGGTGAGCCTTTAGCTTATGTCACAGGTTCGCAACCTTTTTGGACATTGGACTTAAAAGTGACGTCCGATACTTTGGTGCCTAGACCGGACACCGAAGTTTTGGTGGAGACAGTTTTAAAGTTAGAGTTGCCTGAGGATGCGCGCGTTGTAGATTTAGGAACTGGGACAGGCGCCATTGCATTGTCACTCGCTTCCGAACGTCCTAATTGGTCTTTAACAGCAACCGATATTTATGAGCCTACATTGGAAGTCGCTAAATTTAATGCTGAGCAACATGACTTAGATCAGGTTCAATTTGTACTAGGCAGTTGGTTAAAACCGTTTGGGCGTCAATTTTTTGATGTCATTGTATCTAATCCGCCTTATATTGATCCAGCAGATGAACATATGCACAATTTGGCGACCGAGCCTCAACGTGCATTAATCTCTGATAAAAAAGGTTTAGCTGATCTTGAGCAAATTATTTTACAAGCCAAGAAGCATCTGACTGTTGAAGGTTGGGTGGTACTTGAACATGGATATGATCAAGCAGACGCTGTTCAGCATCTATTTCGTCAAGCAGGTTATAAGAAAGTGAGAACCGTTAAAGATTATGGTGGTAACGATCGCGTGACTTTAGCACAATGGCCTCATTAGAAATAAAAAAGCGACTTTAGGTCGCTTTTTTATTGATTCATCTTTTGATGACATCACGCCATAACAATAATTTTGATTCAAATACTTTCATTATGGTATCCGTGATTTTTCCCAATATTGCCAATAAAATAATAGCAATGATCACAATATCTGGACGCGATGTTTCACGTCCATCACTTAATAAATATCCAATACCTTGCGTTGCTGCAATGAGTTCAGCGGCAATCATGAACATCCAAGCTAAACTCAAACTATTGCGCAAGCCTGTAAGGATAGATGGAGAAGCTGCGGGTAAAACGATTTGGTAGATTTGTTGCCAGCGATTCAGTCTATACACTTGAGCCAACTCAATCAATTTTCGGTCGACACCATGAATACCAGCCACAGTATTGGTATAGGTTGGAAAAAAAGCACCAATCGCAATAAGGGTGATTTTTGAGGATTCATCAATACCAAGCCATAACAAAAGGAGAGGAATCCACGCAAGACTAGGAATTGACTTAATTGCAGAAAAGGTCGGTTCAATAAACTCTTCTGCATGGTGATTGAGTCCTACCAAAACTGCAAAAAATAGTGCTAAGCCACTACCAATAGCAAACCCTAAAAACACTCGCCATGTACTTGCCCAAATATGTTGACCTAAATCATTCTTAGCAAGTTCTTGCAGGGAAACTAATAAGCTACTTGGTGCAGGTAGCAGATAAGGTTCAACTACACCACCTCGAACCAAAATTTCACACAGCAATACCAGTAATACAGGGAGGAAAATACCTTTCAACCATTTATTCCCTTTTGTCGACAGTTGTGAATGGACATCGATATTCCGATGTTCAATCGCTTTTTCACTGATCGCCATTATTTTGTCACCACTTTTTGAGCGAATGAGGCATTAAATAACTGTTGAACAACTTGATTTACATTTGTTCCTTTACGAACTAAGTCTTCTTCAGTCAAGATTTTGCCGGATTTTTGTAGTGCATTAATGTGTTGGGCTGTAGGAATGTTTTGATTAAAGTCAGTACGCTGAAGCTGAAGTTTTGCAACCTCTAAAGGTAGTTTAGCTTCAGTGGCGAGTAACTGCGCCAGTTTATCTGGATTGGCTTTTGCCCATTTACGTGCTTGCTCATACGCTTTAATTACGGCTTCAATTGCTTCTGGGCTAGATTGAGTAAATGGCTCTTTGACGCTTAACACGCTATAACTATTAAAGCCTACATTACGATAAAGCAGTTTTGCACCCGACTGAACTTGAGCTGATGCCATCAAAGGGTCTAAGCCAGCCCAAGCATCCACTTGCTTACGCTCTAACGCCGTTTTGCCATCTGGATGTTGCAAATGAACAAGCTGTACATCTTTTTTATTCAATCCAACGGTATCTAAAGCTTGTAGCGTGAATAAAAATGGGTCAGTTCCTTTTGTTGCGGCAATTTTTTTACCTTTTAGATCTTTTAAGGATTTAATCGGGGAGTCTTTTGGCACGACTAAAGCTGTCCATTCAGGTTGGCTTTGGATATAAACTGTTTTAACAGAGCTACCATTGGCACGACTTAATACAGCGGCAAGACCAGCTGTTGAAGCAAAATCAACACTGCCGCTATTGAGATATTCTAAGGAGCGATTACTGCCTTGACTAAATACCCATTTGATTTTGGTATTGGGTAAAGCCTTTTCTAATAACTTTTGATTTTTAACCACTAAGCTCGTAGGAGCATAATAGGCATAATCCAGTTTGATTTCCTTAGGGAGGGCAGCATTAGCTCCACTATGAACAACACTAATTACTAAACCCAACAGTCCTAATTTCAATGGAGATATCGATTTTTTCATTGAAGTACCTGATTTAATTCGCTAAATTTTCGATATAAATAGCCTTTCAGGTGATTTGTGACAAAAAAGAAAATGAGATATTAAAAGAACAAATTTTGATAAAGTTAAAATTATGAGTTAACACATTGAAATCAAATCAATATTTTATAAATATTGTGGTTTTGTGAAAATATAGTGATTTATCAGAACTTTATATAAATTAATGCAATGAGATGAAGGTCACATAATTTAATATAGCAAGGCTAAGAGTGAAAATGAGACCAAACCATATCAGTTTGATCTCAATACTTACATTATACGAAATACTCAGTTGAAATATCGCTCACTTCTAGAAGGTCTAATGAGTCTGACTCCAAAGCCAAGCATAGCGCTACTACCTTTAAAGTGTCCGAAATTTTTGAAGCATCTTTTAACGCAATACCAGATTTCAGTTCATTAAGACGATCAGTTGAAATATCTAATGCAAGTGCAGTTTCACTTGCATCTTGAGTGTCTAGGAATTGATTGATTGCATTTTTTAAATCTATTTCGGATGCATTCAGAATGCTCATTTGAAGCTGCTCTGAAATTTGATCTGAATCTTGATTAAGTGCATGGGTGAAAGTTTGAGCAAAATTTTGCTCTAAGACATCGATCATTTTAAACATGATTGAACCTTTAGGAGATATGGCAAAATGCCGAAATGAATAAGATTAAAATAGTTTAAATATTAGCCGAATTCAAAAGAATATCGATGACTGCATGGTTTTTAAATCATGTCATTAAGGCAAAAAAAATTGTCATGGGTGATTTATTTTTATATAAAATAAATATTAAATTATATCTATTTTGAATTATTTAGACCAATTGGTCACTGAATAAATTGAATCCGTATTGGAGGAAGATTACCCTAAAGCCAACCTAAAACTAAAAATGGATAATGGGATTTATGAATATTCAAGGAAAAGTGATTGTTGTTACAGGTGGCGCTTCTGGGTTAGGTGCGGCGACAGCAGCTTATCTTCAACAGCAGGGTGCTCGAGTCGTAATTGTTGATATGAATGCATCTTTGGGCGAGCAAACGGGTCAAGAAATTGGTGCAGAATTTATTCAACTAGATGTAACTGATGAAAAAGCAGTTGAATCATTCTTTGCACACATACAAGAAAAATATGGACAATTAAATGGTTTAATCAACTGTGCTGGTATTGCACCATCAGCTAAAGTGCTTGGTCGTGATGGCCTGCATGCCTTAGATATGTTCCAAACAGTACTGAATATCAACGTCAGTGGAACCTTTAATATGTTGCGATATGCTGCGCAATTAATGTCACAGTATGCGCTTTCGGGGGAAGAGGAAGAACGCGGTGTCATTGTGAACACGGCTTCAGTTGCTGCTTTTGATGGTCAAATTGGTCAGGCTGCATATTCTGCATCTAAGGGCGCTGTTGTTGGTATGACTTTGCCATTGGCGCGTGAGTTAGCACGCGAAAAGATCCGTGTTATGACTATTGCACCTGGGATCATGGAAACTCCGATGCTTAAAGGTCTTCCGCAAAATGTGCAGGATGCATTGGGACAGATGGTTCCATTCCCACCACGTTTAGCTAAACCTGAAGAATTTGCGAAACTGGTTGGACATATCTTTGAAAATTCGTATTTAAATGGTGAAGTGATTCGATTGGATGGCGCAATTCGTATGGCGCCAAAATAATATATGAAAATCAGTTTAGTCTTCACTTAAATAGACGACTAAACTGATCTCAGATGCTTTATGGTGTAATCGCCGGACGAGCTACATTACGATACTTCTCAAGTAATGCATCAAGGCGGGCTACAGTTTCAATATCCGCGAAACCATCATATTTCTCAGGATAAAAATGCATTTGGAATGCAGATACAACATTTTGAGTGACTTGATCATATTGACCAGTGACAGGAACGTTATAACCGTATAATGCCAATTTGCTTTGTAACGAAGCAATATCATTCTTCCAAGGATGATAGGTACGATAATAATTTACAGTGTCGTTATCGTACCAAGCACCAATGTTATAGTCTTCATGTAAACGTTTCCAAGGAAATAGTGGACCTGGATCAAATTTACGACCTGGAGAAATATCACTGTGCCCCAAAATTCGGTCGGGTCTGATCTCGTATTTTTTAGTTATTTTTAAAATAATATCTGCAAGGACTTCGATTTGTTGTTTTGATGAAAATGGATACCATCGACGTTGCATCAAAGGGAGTTGTTCATCGTCTGCAGGGAAACCGAGATTTTCAATTTCAATGCCGATACTTGAGGCATTCAAACTGCTGTTGGTCTGCCAAGAACTCGTGCCAGCATGCCAAGCTATTTTATCATCAGGCACAAGACGGTACACAGTAAATTTACCATTGGTTGGTAATTCGGGTACAAAATAGTGACTACTGGCAGGGAAATTAGGATCTTTAAACAAAGCCAATGTTTCGTCTTTAGATACTGCTGTGTAGTGCAGAATCAAGAACATTTGCCGATTGTCTTGATTGGGTGAAGCATTCTCTTCGTCCAGATCATAAAGCGTGCTTTCTATATATTCTGGTTGGGTATCCGAACCTTGATTGACGTATGTAATGTTGGTGATCTTTTCATCTTTACATGCCGTCAGGAATAAACTCGAAACTAATAATGTAGCGAGTGCAAAAATTTTTTTATTCATAAGTATGACTGTCATTTATTGGAGTTAGATGTTTTTAAAATTAATTGCTAGTGAAGCAATTATTGAGATTATGTTTATTAATAGTACAAAATAAAATAAGAAAAATTAAACAAACCTATTCGAATTGTAACAATAAGGTACAGATCTTCTAGGGTAAAAATTATCTTCAGAATTGTATGAATAGACTGCTTATTTATTCGGTATCATAGGCTTATACAAGCATGTAATCAGGGTGTTTAGGTGAGTGATAGCATTGAACTGAGTGATGTTGAGCTACAGTTGTACGCAAGACAAATATTACTAGAGGATTGGGATATTGATGCACAAGAAAGATTAAAGCTGTCCAATGTGCTTATTATTGGTTGTGGTGGAATAGGGTGTTTGACTGCAGAGTTATTGGCGAGAGCAGGCGTGGGTAAATTGACACTCATCGATGCTGATACTGTAGAAATTAGTAATTTACAGCGACAAATTGCCTTTGATCATCATGATGTGGGTTTTTACAAAGCTGAAGTGTTAGCCAAGAAAATTTCTCAAATTAATCCTTATATTAAGATTGAATACATCAATACTAAATTTGATTTTAATAATGCTGCCGCACTGATTACACAGCAAGATCTTGTGTTAGATGGTTGTGACAATTTTGAAACCCGTTATTTGGTCAATCAAATGTGTAAGGATGCGAATGTTCCACTCATTAGTGCATCTGCGATTGGTTTGCAGGGGCAGTTATTTATGGTGGATGGTGAATCAGCATGTTATGAATGTCTTTTTCCTAAAGAAGATCATGCAGATGAGAGTTTAAGGTGTGCAGATTCAGGAGTTTTAGCAACAACTCCTAACCTGATGGCAAGTATGCAAGCACATCATGCGCTATTATATCTGGGGTTAAATTTAACACCATTAAAACAGAAGATCCTTCTATGGAATGGAAGGAACATGCAACAGCGAATTTTGAATTTTGACAAGGATAAAGAATGTCAAATCTGTCACATCAGTCAATCCGCAAAGACAATTTAATTTGCTACACTCAACATATCGAAATTTAATATCGACATTATGAAAAATAATATTTGGTTAGATGGTTTACGCTCAGTGGCCCGTGTAGGTGAAACTGCGGTCATTGCTGCGCGAGCAGGGATTAAATACGCGACAGAAAAACCGAGTAATGCGAAATTAATGCGCGAAACTTTCGAGTCACTTGGTTCAACGTATATTAAGTTGGGACAGTTTATTGCCAGTACGCCTTCATTATTTCCACGTGAATATGTTGAGGAATTTCAAGGGTGTTTAGATCAGACACCTAAACTCCCATTTAGCTATATTGAAAGTGTTTTGAATGCTGAGTTTGACGGTCGCGATTTAGGTGAAATTTTCGCATCTATTGATGAAACGCCATTAGCTTCTGCTTCGATCGCACAAGTGCATGCTGCTAAATTGGTGAGCGGCGAAGATGTCGTGATCAAAGTCCAAAAACCTGGTGTTGAAACTATCCTTTATACGGATTTAAATGTCCTACATTGGGCGACCAAGATTCTAGAGAAGGCAGTTCCTAAAGTAAAATTTGCTTCACTTGCGGATATTGTTGAAGAAATCAAAACACGTATGGTTCGTGAAGTTGATTTTATTGAAGAAGCAAAAAATATTGATGATTTTGTTAATTATCTGCACATTACTCAAAATACTAAAGCGACTGCACCAAAGGTATATCATCAATATTCAACACGTCGTGTCCTGACAATGCAGCGTCTTTATGGCGTGCCGTTGACGGATTTCGATGTGGTTCGTCAAGTTTCTAAAGACCCATCACAGGTTTTGATTACTGCCATGAACACATGGTTTGGTAGTTTGATGATGTGTGAAAGTTTCCACGCAGATTTACATGCTGGCAACCTCATGCTTTTGGATGATGGTCGCATTGGATTCATTGATTTTGGTATTGTGGGACAATTAAAGCCTGAAGTATGGACGGCATGTATTGCTTTCATGGATGCATTGCAAAATACCAATTATCCATTGATGGCAGAAAATATGCTGAAAATGGGCATGACCAATACGCAAATTGATACAACAGTTTTGGCAAACGATTTAGAGCGATTATTCAGTGGTGTACTCACAGCTGATCCTCAGCAAATTCTGTCATCTAATCCAGCCGACTTAAATGACATCATGATGGATATGGTGGCTGTAGGTGAGCGTCATGGCATCCGTTTTCCACGGGATTTCGCATTGTTGTTTAAACAAATGCTTTATTTTGATCGTTTTATGAGAATTCTTGCGCCGTACACTGATATTTATGCAGATCAGCGCTTACAAATGGTACAAACAATCGATCCTAATCTTTTGTTGAAACATTAAATCTTAAACAAGTGTTAAAATATCACAGCAAATCCTCAATAGAAGAGGATTTGCTTTTATCGCCTCCCGTCAAGCGTGCTATCACTGTTTGATAGTTTACGAAAAGGTCATGATTGAAGATGGATTCCATATTAATTGAAGGATTGAAAGTTGAAACAGTCATCGGATGTTTTGACTGGGAACGGCAAATCATTCAACCATTATTGCTTGATCTTCATATTGCGACTGATTTAGAGCAGGCATCAAATTCAGATCTTCTCGCTGATACTTTAAATTATGCTGAAATTTGTGAAATCGCGACTCAGACGATTCAAAAAGCTCAACCTGAATTAATTGAATTTGCTGCAAAAATTGTCCTCAAAGCTTTGTTTGAACAATATCCAGCAATTGAGTCTATCCAAATTACTGTGCGTAAGCCTGCTATTATTCCACAAGCTAATTCAGTAGGAATTCGTCTTGAAAGACACCGTAATGATTTATGCGCTAGCATTGGCGAGTAATAGCCAACCGCACAATCATCTGGTGAATGCATTAAAACAAATTGCGTCATTGGGATGTATTACGCGTTCTCCTATCTATGTCATACCTTGTCGAGATGGTGTTGGACAAGATTATTGGAATGCTGCATGTTTATTAGAATCAAAGCGGCAAGTCAATGAAATTACCAATCTTTTAAAAGCGCTGGAAAAAGCTTCTGGTCGAGTCCGTCCGTCACATGATATTTCTTTGGATGTAGATCTCATTGCATGGGGAAATACGCTCCAAAATATGCAATTTAATCCAAAAAAAATGCCATTAGCCTTAGATGTTAAAATTCCAATGTTTGATATTTGGGAAAATCCATTATTTGAGCATGAAGCGCATCATTTTCCTCAAGTGTCACTAGATGGTTCATTTTCTAAAATAGGATGAGTTTCGCCGAATAGTCCAACGGTAGCATTGATCAAATATGTCTTTGATACGGAAATAGGCTGTGATGTAACAATAATCAGCTTCTTTTAAATGGACTAATTTTTATAATACGCCACTTCAAAATAAATAAGCTCCATATCAAGAAGATGTATAAAATTATTGTGTTAAGCGCAATTTTGGCGTTCCTCTCAGGTTGTGCAACGCTTTCCCCTCAAGAGTGTCGAACTGCTCAATGGTCGGAAATAGGTGAAAAAGATGGAAGCAGTGGTTATTCGAATCGCATTGTTAAACATCAAAAAGCCTGTTCAAAAGTGAATATTGAACCTGATCACAAGTTATATGAAAAAGGTTACCAACTTGGGCTTCGTTCATATTGTCAACCCGAAGTTATTTTCGATGGAGCTTTGGATGGAAGAGGTGGGTATAGGGTTTGTCCATCAGAGTTACATGCCCAATTAGCACCCTTTTATAATGTGGCCGATCAGTACTATCGTTCTAAGAAAGACAAAGATGCTAAAGATAAAGAAATTGAAACTTATCGAGACTACTTACTGGATGACAAAATCACCAAAGAAAAGCGGGAAGAGTATCTTAAGAAAATAAAGTCCTTAAAGCAGGATAAATTGCGGTTAGATTTGAATTTCAATCATGCTGAGCGTGAATTAAATAAGTTTAGACGATTCCATCATCTATAAAAAATGCGGCCCATGAGCCGCGTTTTTTTTAAATATAATAACTTGTTTTGGTCATGAGTTTGGATATACCCGTCATTGCGATTTTGACCGCAGCTGGTAATTCCACACCACCTGCATTTAGTGCAGTATCTCGATGCTGAAGTTCATCATGATTCATCTGTGTCAAAATTTGACGAGAGCGGGCATCATGTGGTGGGAGTTGATCGAGATGGTGTTGCAGATGCAGACTCACTTGACGTTCAGTTTCTGCAACGAAGCCTAAACTGTATTTGTCACCAGCAATACCTGCAATCGCACCCATACCAAAAGAAAGACCATACCATACAGGATTAAGTAGACTTGTATGACTATCTAACTCTTTTAAACGATCTTCACACCATGCTAAATGATCTTGTTCTTCAATCGCGGCATGCTCCATTTCACGACGAACATTAGGCAACTTAGCTGTCAATGCTTGACCGTGATAAAGCGCTTGAGCACAGACTTCACCACTGTGATTAACACGCATGAGTCCAGCAACATGCCTTGCTTCACTCACTGCGAGATGAGTCTCTGCTTGACTTGCTGGATTTTCACGTTGTGAGGTGGTGGTGCCTGGTACCAAACTACGCAGTGCTTGATCAAATGAATGGATAAATTTATCTAGACCTGTGTAGTGACGCATAACCTTAATCCTCTAAATCAATTTGAGCATTTTTTAACATTGGTTTTAAGCGTGTTAATAACCAAATCGTGTACAGAGCACTCAATATTGCTGTAATACCGAATAGAATCTTAATATCAATACTTAAGATACTTAAAATAATAATGGAGAATATAGCAGAAGACACCATGAATACTGCATTCATAATGTTATTAGCAGCCACTACGCGAGCACGATGTGAACACGGTGAATAGGCTTGCATCATGGCATACAGCGGAACAATATAAAAACCACCACTGATCCCCAATAAAGTAACTGCAATCATCACATGATAATAAATCATACCAGAATTAAACATGTCTGATATGCCAATAAAATCTCCAGTCCTTTCAGGAACAAAGGCTAAACTTCCTGCTAAATAGAAGGCGAAAACGGTTAAGCCTACTGCACCAATAGGCACCATTTTAATATTGACCTCTGAGCCACCAATTTTTCGGCATAGCAATGAACCTACACCAATACCCACAGAAAAAAAGGTAAGGAGGAGGCTAACCACATTTTCATTAGCGTGCAGATTTTGCTGAGTCATTTGAGGTATTTGAGTTAAATAAGTCGCGCCGTAAAACCAATACCAAGAATTACCCAATAAAATGGTAAAGATGAGGGGTAAACTTTTTGCATAACGTATGGTTTGAAAACTGGTTCGAAAGAAATTCCAATCGACATTGATATGATTTTCACGGACTTTTTGTTTGAGAATGAAGCGACTACAACTATAACCAAGTATCGCGATGGTCACGACCGTCAGGCTGATCCAAACTAAGTTGCCTTCAGAGTTTGAAATCACTACACCACCCAAGATCATCCCCATCAATATTGCAATGGAAGTACCTGATTGAAATAAAGCATTACCCGACATCAATTCATTTGGTTTTAATATTTCAGGGAGAATGGCGTATTTAATCGGTCCGAAGAAGGTACTGTGTGTACCCATGAGGAACAATGCAAATAACAATAGCCATAAATTGCCGAGTAAAAATCCAGCAGTACCAATCAGCATAATCAAGATTTCAAGCAATTTGATATTACGAATCAAGAAAGAGCGTTCGTATTTGTCTGCAATTTGTCCTGCAGTCGCTGAAAAAATGAAGTAAGGTAGAATAAAGAGAAGTGCAGCTAGATTATTCAGTGTGCTTACGCTTGCGGTCTGTTGTTGAATCCAACCATAGGTAATGACAAGCAATAAGGATTGTTTAAAGACATTATCGTTTAAGGCTCCAAAAAATTGAGTCAAAAACATAGGTGAAAAACGGCGCGAACTCAGTAGATGCTCTTGTTTTTGCATGACAATTCAGCTTTTTTAAAAATTATTAAGAAATGTGATGATTTAGTAACAATATCGGAAAATCATGTATCATATTTTCATCCTAAAAATTTTGAAAATACTAGAAATTTGATTCAGTTAGCTTGAATGAAAAATCCGTATTTTCTATTTAAAATATAAAGTATTCAGAGCGCAGTATGCCATCGAAAACACAATTTAAAAAATCATTACTTTCCCAATGTGTACAGCACACATGGATATCAAATGATATCAATAAATGGTTATATGCAAGTGTTTTTTTAGGTGCTCTTTCTTCACCTGTGTTATTTGCAGCTGACACAGTGGTATCAAGTCAGGAGCTTGAGCCTGCGACATCCGTACAAGCCATCGAAAATAATAAACAAAAAATAGAAAACGTTGCGCAGCAACAGGGATTGTCAAAAGAAAAAATTGAAAGTATTGATCAAAAAATAGATCAGTTGAGTGGGCAAGATGATTTTAATAGTTATGAAATGCTTCAGCAGCAAGAGCAATTGAGTCCACAAGAGCAATTCAAGCCGATAGAATTTGATGATTTGGAGTTGCTGCCTGAGGAGAGTGTGGACCCTCGACTTGCCAATGAAATTTTATCAGTCGCTGAAGAAGCCAAGCAGGAAGCGCAAAATTTCAGATCGGGATTGACGACTCCAGCCATTCAAGTACAAGATCTACCTGCGAATGACATTTCAGAAGCTGAGTTAACAAAAGCGCCAGTCAACATTGATCAGTTGATGCAAAATATTCAGTCTGATCGTCAGATTGAGGTGTCTGAAAATGTGGAAGGACGTTCATTATCCGTTCAAACCCAAGAACCTGAAAATAAAGAACCAGAAAAAGTAAATGTGTTTAAACGCATTTTCTACAAAATACGTCCTCCACGTCTTAATCAGCCCGCTGCTGTTCCACGTATTACCGCAGATGTTACGGGCGCACCTAAACCACTCGCGGACAATATCAAAGCAAAGTTATCATCATTCACTGTTGAGTCATTTTCAGATTTCAATGCTGCCGTCCCGCAACTCCGTAATATGACTGTCCAAGCTGCACAAGCCGTAGGTTATTACGATGCTGAATTTAAGTTTGAAAAAGTCAGTGATAACCGAGTGCGTGTCAATGTCACACCTCATAATCCAGTAGTGGTGCGAGAACAAAATATTGAATTTACTGGGCCTGGGGAGAATCTTGCTCAATTGCAAGTGATTCGAGTGCTTCCTGATTTGGAGGTGGGTGATATTTTCGATCATGGTAAATACGAAGCGACAAAAGCTCGAATCATTGAAGCGGCGAATAACAACGGTTTCTTTGATTATTATTGGCGAATGCACGATGTCATGTTGGCCCGCCCTCAAAATCAAGCAGATATAAATTTGAAGATGGAAACAGGTGAACGTTATAAGCTGGATGATGTGCAGTTTAGAATGAGTGATCCATCAAAAAAATTACCGATTCGTGAAGATATTTTAAGAACCTTAGCTCCTTGGCAAGAAGGTGCAGACTTTACCGCATGGCGTGTAAATGTATTAGCCAACAACTTAACCAATTCACGTTATTTTAACTATAGCCTTGTTGACGCTGTTAAACCTGATCCAATTATTAAGCCGCTTGAACTCGCACCTGATTTGCAGGCTTTAGTGGATGAGCAAAAAATTGATAGAAGTTTATTAACAGGTCAAGAAAAGGCTGAACAACAGGCAAGTTCATCAGAAGAAGTCACGCAGAATGTGGCAGATGAAACTCAATTTGCGGGTGGAAATGAACGTCGTACTTTGCAAGAGCGTAATGATGCTGATAATCAAGCGCAAGCCAAGCAGGAAGAAACTGAGCGTTTACAAGCCTTAGCACGTGAAGAGAAAAAAATCCCTGTCATCGTGACATTGAATGCGGATAAATTAAATAGTGTTGAAGCGGGTATTGGTTATGGTACTGATACCGGTGTGCGCTTACGAAGTCAGTACCGCCGTTCTATTGTGAATGAACGTGGTCATTCATTTGATGCAAACTTGGAGTTGTCACAAGTCAGACAATCGATTGATGGTCGCTATAATATTCCATATAAACACCCATTAAATGATTATGTCAGTCTAGTTGGTGGTTACGAGCGTGAAGATCGTGATGAAATTGGGAATGGATTAAATCTCATTGTGGAATCCGCCGTTGCCGGAGCTGACAGAATTATTAAAGGTGCGCGTCGTGATTGGCAGCATATTTTTGGTGTGCGTTATCGTCTAGATCGTATGACGATTGAAGGTGATATTCCTGAGACACTTGACCCAGATACCAATTGGGATGAAATTCCAGAGTTCGTCGTTGCAACGGGTAATGATGAGCAGCAATCTTTATTACTTGGTTATGAAGCCACTAAAGTCACCAGTGATAATCGATTAAATCCGACAAAAGGATTTAAACAAAACTACAAAATCCAATTGGGGAGTGAAAGCCTGCTATCCGATGCTGATATGGCGATTGTAAATGCGAACTGGAAATTTTTATATTCATTAGGCAGTAACAATGATCATCAATTCATTGGTGGGGCAAACCTCGGTTATATCATCACAGAAGATTTTCAAAAAGTGCCCTATAACTTGAGATTCTTTGAAGGGGGTGACCAAAGTCTACGAGGCTTTGACTATAAGAGTTTGTCCCCTGTGGAATTTGGATATAAAGTCGGAGGTCAAGCGCGTGCGATTGGGACTTTAGAGTACAATTACCAATTTAAAGAAGGCTGGCGCGCCGCGTTATTTAGTGATTTTGGTAATGCTTATGATGAAAAATTTACCAATGATACTGAATATAGCATAGGAGCAGGAATCCGCTGGAACTCTCCAATTGGTCCAATTCGTCTAGATGTGGCATCGGGGATATCTGATCCTGGTAAACCGATTCGTCTACATTTCTTTATCGGGCCGCAACTTTAATATTTAAGATAATAAAAGTACTCAATCATTTTTTGGAATAAGTATGGCTGAAGACATCGAGCAGCAACCTGAGCAACAACCTGATCAAAACGTGACGCCACAGCGAAGTTTATTGCGCCGTGTATTGCTGATCATTTTATTTATTCTGATCTTTTTTGTGGCTTCGCTTGCCGTAATGTTTTCAACAGACAAAGGCAGTAAATTCTTACTTGACCGTGCTTTGTCCACTCAACAGATTATTCAGTATGAATATGAAGGTGGAAATTTACTTCAAGGCATTATTCTAAAAAATGTATTGGTGACGCTGAAATCAGTTGATGTGAAAATTGATAGAGCTGATGTCACTTTGGGTTGGCGTGCCATATTAGATAAAGAAATTCATTTGAATCGTGCCGATGTCCGAAATTTGCGTGTCATTAACAAGTCACCGCCAAGTGATGAGCCATTTAAGTTTAGTGAAATTAAACTCCCTTTTGTTTTACGTGTTGATCAAGCAGATATCGATCAATTGGTCATTCAGACTTCAAGTTCTAAAGTACAATTTAATGACATTATCCTAAACGAAGCACTATGGTCAGGTACTGAGCTTAAGTTTGAAGATTCGCAGTTTGATATGGGTTATTTGTCTGTAAAAAAAGCAACAGGTCAGATGGATTTTAAAGGTAAATATCCGTTAGATGCGCAAGCGGTTGTAAGACTCCCATCTTTAAAGTCGATCAACGTTGAGGATATTTATGTCCATGCAAAAGGCTCTTTAGATACCATTCAAGCGGGCATTGCCACACGTACCCCTGATTTATTAACAGGTTGGGCAGTGGTACATCCAGTTCGAAAAAATGTACCAATGCAAGGTGCTTTAAACTTTAAAGATTATCACTGGCCTTTAATGCTAGAGCAGGAGCTCTTATCTAAACAAGGAGTTGCTAAGTTTTCTGGAGATATCCAACGTTTGAATTTGGATATTAACACCGATATTTCTGGTAAAAATATTCCTCAAGGACAATATACTGCGCTTGCGCATACAGATCTCGTCAATCAATTGAATATTTCAAACCTGAATGGTCAATTGATGAACGGGGCGCTGAATCTTGCGGGTGTCGTTGGGTGGAAGGATAAAGTCACTTGGGATGTGCAAGGTCGCTTAGATAAAATCAATCCAAAAGATAAAGTGATTCCACAAGTGGTGCAAGATTTTCTGCCAGAACGTTTGGATGCCAAAATCGCCTCAGCTGGGTCGTTAGAGAAGGGATTAGCTCTCACAGCACTTATTGATTTTGACCAATATGAAACATGGAATTTAAATCTTAATCAAGCTGAACAAAAAAATAATAAACCGAATCCGATGTTGCTAGATGTCGCTTGGAAAAATATTGATCGTGCTGTTCCGTACATTGGTTGGTTAAGTAGTGAATCTGGGGATGTAAAACTTGCTTTAGTTGAAGGTCAACAAAATATTCATGTGGCAACCGTAGTTGGTGCAAATGAAAAAGGAACTTTACCTGCTGGCAAATACAATGCCCAATTAGACCTTAAAGGGAATGATCTTCATGTTCCTTCATTTATCTATCAAGCAGATGGAAAAGGATCTTTACAAGCAAATGCCAAGGTTGAATTACCATCTGATCAAAGACAGTTGAAGTGGAATGCGGTGCTTAATGCAAAAGACTTTAATCCGCAAACCATCAGTTCTGCTGTTCCTGTAAATTTATTAAATGGACAAATTCAAGCGAGTGGCTTTGCTCGACCTAACCAGCAAATTATTCAGTTAAATCAGATCAATCTTTCAGGTCAACTTGCCAATCAAAATCCACCGGAAACAATTAAGCTGACTGGCTCAAGTACAGCAGCCATTCTTCTACATGATGAAAAGTCGGGTGGTGGCTTTAAAGGCTTCGCAGTCAATTATGATGGTGCATTACATGCAAGCCAACTGCCACAAGGGGATGGTCAGCTTAAAATACGTGTAGCAGGCACACCTCAGCGCATCAATATTTCCGAATTTAAACATCAGGGTGCTGCGGGTCAGATCAATGCCAATGGTTTAGTCAATTTAGCCAATGGAATCGGATGGGACATTAATGCTTCTTTAATACGCTTTAAGCCTCATTATTTTGTTTCAAGTGTTAAAGGGGAAATTTCAGGTAATATCAAAACGGATGGTGTTTGGTCAGATCGTTTGAAAAAAATTAATATTGATCGACTCAATCTCGCTGGCATGATCAATAAAAAACCGCTGAGAGCAAAAGGTAATCTTGCTGTTATTCTTAATTCGAATCAGACAGGTTTCCTACCACAACAGTTTGAAGCCAATAATTTGTATTTGGTGTATGCGCAGAATCAGATTCAAGCCGAAGGGAATGCTCAGAATCTTCGCGTTAAGATTGACGCGCCTGCATTATTTGAGCTTTATCCTGGTTTACGTGGTCGTGCGCAAGGTTTTGTTAACGTGCAGTCTCAACCGAGATTGTCTGCAACTGCGAATGTGAGGGTGAATAACTTTGGTTTCAATGATCTTGTCAGTATCAAATCACTCAACATCCAAGGGGAATTACCAACTTCAGACACAGTGCCTACTGCATTAACTGCAAGAATGGACAGTTTAAGAAGTGGCAATCGTGAGATTCAAAACGCTGAAGTCTCAATTGCTGGTACACGAAAAGCACATTTATTGAAAGTGCAAGCCTCGAACAAGCTGTCTAAATTTTATGTGCAACTGGCAGGTGGATTTAATCCTGCGAATGATTGGTTAGGTCAAATTCAAAAAGGTGACTTTGACTCTGCACGGGTGCATTTGAAACAGGCCCAACCTGCACCTGTGATTTATAATACTGCGAAAACTGAATTATTTGTGGGTGCTCATTGCTGGACCAGTAATCAAAGCCAACTTTGCTTTGATCAGCCCTTACGTGTGAGTAAGACCAAAGGTAGCGCCTCATTTGTGAGTCGGAATTTAGATCTTGGTGACTTTGCCGCATTTATGCCTGAAGGTTTCGCAATTACGGGTAAATTGGATGGTTATGCTAAAGCGTCTTGGGGGCAAGGCATTCAACCAAAAATCGATGCCAAACTTGTTACGCGTAATGGTGTTGTCGGTCTAGCAGCTGCCGATCCAGATGATATCAGCACCACGATGAACTACGATGAAGTAAGTCTTATTGCACGAAGTATTCGTGAAGGATTATTACTTCGTGCTGATTTGAAAGCTCCGAATATTGGGACTGGATATGCAAATGTTGTGGTGAATCCATTTGTTGATTCGAAACCAATGCGTGGTGAAGTTGCTCTGAGTCAAGTACAACTGAAAATTTTAAAACCATTCATTTCGGATGTGCGTAAAATCGATGGTAATTTATCCCTTGCAGGTAAAATCAGTGGGACATTGACTCAACCGTTATTTAACGGCGAAATGCGACTTAAAAATGGTTCAATCAGCATGATTTCGTTACCTGTTAATCTCACGAATATTCAGCTGTATTCATCTATTCGTCAAAACCAAGCGACGATCGATGGCGCTTTCAATAGTGGTCGAGGTGTGGGTAAGTTAACGGGTGATATCGATTGGAAAAATGATCCTAGAATTCGTTTAAAACTCAAAGGTGATAATTTATTTATTCGCCAAGCACCATTAATCACAGCTGTTGTGAACACTGAAATGGATTTAGATGCACGTCCCGTCAGTAAGCAATTAACTTTGAATGGTAAAGTTGAAGTTCCGCGTGCGCTGATTTCAATGCCAGAATCGAGCGCATCCGTAGTGCCTTTATCCGCCGATGTTCGAGTGGTACGTGAAGGTGATAATCAACTCGCGGTACTTAAGGCTGCAAAGCCATGGGATATCCGCGCTGACTTAGAATTAAATTTAGGAAACCAAGTGATTTTCCAAGGCTTTAATAGTCGTATTCCATTGCTAGGGCGAATTTACTTAACGCAACGCGGTTTAGAAACTGCCATGCGTGCCAATGGTGCGATTGGTGTAAGTAAGCGCGTTACTATTGAAGCTTATGGGCAGTCTTTAGAATTAAGTCGTGCAATTGCGCGTTTCAATGGTGCATTGTCTAACCCAACCCTTGAGGTTGAAGCAAGTAAACTCATTTCAGGCAGTACAGTTGGTGTGCGTGTTACTGGAACTGCAAGCAGTCCAAATATCCAAGTCTTTAATGATGCCGGGTTGTCTGAACAAGAGGCGATGAATGCCTTGATTACAGGTCGAATTAATGAAGGTTCTAGTAGCTTGAGTCAAGCAGAAGGCTTTAAATCAGATGTGAACAATACCATTGCTGCAGCGGGGATTAGTTTAGGGCTTGGTGGTACACGTGCTTTAACCAATCAAATTGGACAGACATTTGGGTTAAGTGGTCTTGCTCTTGATGCGCAAGGAACAGGTGATGACACTCAAGTGAGTGTGACAGGTTATCTGACCCCTGATTTATATATCCGTTATGGTGTTGGTGTCTTTACGCCAGTCAATAAATTGACGCTACGATATCAGATGAACCAAAGACTCTATTTGGAAGCAAGTCAGTCTTTAGAAAAAGCCATTGATATTTTCTACAATTGGCGATTCTAAAAGGTAAAAGGGCTTCAATCGAAGCCTTTTTTAATTCACTGTATAAACCGAAATTAAATTTAAGCCCTATTGTTAAAATGCTAGACTTAAAATTTATCGGACAAGAAAGAATTAAAAAATGAAAACAATTGCAATATTCATCGCGATGATAGCGGCAACACTCATGGCGGGCTGTCAAACCACTCAAACTGAGCAACTTACTCCAAAAATTGGAATGGCTAATCCTGCAAGCAAATTTTGTGTTCAACAAGGTGGAAAATTAGAAATACGCGATGAGGCAAATGGTCAAGTGGGTTATTGCCAGTTGCCAGATGGCGTTGTAGTAGAAGAATGGGAGTTATTTAGACATCATCAAAATATTTGCAAGCCTGAAGAAGCGAAAAAAATAGTCGGTATGCATAATCTTGATGATCAACAGATTTTGAATAAAACCAAAGCCAAAATTATTCGCCGGGTCGGACCAAATGATCTGGTTACTATGGATTATCGAAATGATCGTATTACAGTAACCGTGGATGATCAGAATAAAATTATTCGTTCAAGCTGCGGTTAATGAACGAGAAATGTCATTGCACGATTTCCTATTCGGTTTAACTCGATTATCATAGCCGCAACAGGAGAGATGTATGAACAAATTCGTGATTCTGGGTGCTGTACTTGGTTCAGCCGTTTTGCTCAGTGCTTGTGAAGAAAAAAAGCCACTAACCCCTGAAGAAGTCTGGCATGGTTACTGTACCAGTATTGGTAATGCTGCACGCTCTATTTTGCTAGACCGTCAAAATGGTATCGAGAAAACTGCGGCGGTCGAACATGCTTCTAAACTGACCGATCCGACGACGAAGAAATTTGTAGATGCTCAAATTGAGAAGGTTTATGCTTATCCTGCGAATCAATTAGAAGTGGATCGTGATGCATTAATGGCTAAATTCAAAAAAGAAGCAACGGATGAGTGTTTAGCCACTCCTTACGATAAAGATAATCTGCCTGACTACAAACAGTTTTAAGGCGCTACAAAAAGATTGATCATAAAAAGAGGGAAGCGTAAGTTTCCCTTTTTTTGTTGAAATTAATTACAAATTTTAATTAGCATTAAAATAGAAAAGCTTATATAAAAATAAGATAAATAAAACAAAAGGAGCGGAACAATGGAAGTGGTCGCATACCTGAATAATGCCGATCTTCTGCTTGAAGATGCCAATGGTGTTGCAGTAATTAATGGCAGCCATTACGTCCTAAGTTTAGGGGATCGAGTCTATCTTAAAAATATGATCAATGAACATGCCAAAATTTATCAGGTACACATTAGTTTTGCCTGTGCCGAACACCGCATGCTACATGATGATGAAATTCTGGTCAGATTCTAAGGAACACGAGAAAGTCTGCAACAATATTTAGGTCGCACGACTGTCCACTAAGGTTGAATAGTCAAAAAAGGATTTAAAAGGCAACATCTTGTTGCCTTTTATTTATTTCAGATCCGTAAAAGCTTCATGTTAATGTCAGAATTGTTCGATAAAACAACATATTGAGCAATGAGTAATCAGAAGAGAGATCATTTAGTAAGAAAATAATGGTCATCACAAAGAAACACTCTTCTTGCATTAACTTTTAACCGGAATTTTAGTAAAATTTAGCAGTCCATATTATTTGCAGGCTTTATAAGCAGGATATTGCAAGTAATTTTTTAAAGAAGAGGAATAACACCGTGCTAGAAGCTTACCGCCAACACGTTGAAGAACGTGCCGCACTCGGAGTCCCACCGAAGCCACTTGATGACGCTCAAACAGCTGCATTAGTTGAATTATTAAAAAATCCACCAGCTGGCGAAGAAGCATTCTTAGTTGATTTGCTTGAAAACCGTGTTCCAGCAGGTGTTGACCAAGCTGCTTATGTAAAAGCTGCTTTCTTGGCTGCTTTGGCGAAAGGTGAAGCGACTTCTCCATTAGTTTCTAAAGAGCGTGCGGTTTACTTACTAGGTACTATGCTTGGTGGTTACAACGTTGCTCCTTTAGTAGAATTATTAGAAGACGCAGCGCTTGGTGCTTTAGCTGCTGAAGCGCTTAAGAAAACACTTCTTGTTTTCGATGCGTTCCATGACGTTGCTGATAAAGCAAAAGCAGGTAACGAAAACGCGAAAGCTGTTCTTCAATCTTGGGCTGACGCTGAATGGTTCACTAGCCGTAAAGACGTTCCAGAAGAAATCAAACTTACAGTTTTCAAAGTTACTGGCGAAACTAACACTGACGACTTGTCACCTGCGCAAGACGCTTGGAGCCGTCCAGACATTCCGTTACACGCGAATGCAATGCTTAAAAACGTACGTGATGGTATTAACCCAGAAGTTCCTGGTGAAGTTGGTCCATTAAGCCAAATCAAAGAGTTAATCGCGAAAGGCAACCAAGTTGCTTACGTGGGTGACGTTGTTGGTACAGGTTCTTCTCGTAAATCTGCAACTAACTCTGTACTTTGGTTCTTTGGTGACGAAATCGCTCACATTCCGAACAAGAAAGAAGGCGGTTACTGCTTAGGTTCTAAGATTGCTCCGATTTTCTTCAACACTATGGAAGACGCTGGTGCGTTACCAGTTGAAATCGACGTTGCTAACATGAACATGGGTGACGAAATCACGTTGAAGATTGACAAAGCGACTGCAAAAGTTACAGCGTTCAAAGATGGCGCTCAAATTGCTGAAGCTGAGTTAAAAACTCCAGTACTTCTAGACGAAGTACGTGCGGGTGGTCGTATTAACTTGATCATTGGTCGTGGCTTGACTACTAAAGCACGTGAAGAACTGGGTCTTCCTGCTTCTGACTTGTTCCGTACTCCAGTTCAACCAGCTGCAACTGGCAAAGGCTTCACGCTTGCTCAGAAGATGGTTGGTCGTGCTTGTGGTCTTCCAGAAGGTCAAGGTGTACTTCCAGGTACTTACTGCGAACCTAAGATGACAACTGTTGGTTCTCAAGATACAACAGGACCAATGACGCGTGACGAATTGAAAGACTTAGCTTGCTTAGGTTTCTCTGCTGACCTCGTAATGCAATCTTTCTGTCATACTGCTGCGTATCCAAAACCAGTTGACGTTCAAATGCAACACACGCTTCCTGATTTCATCATGAACCGTGGTGGTGTATCACTACGTCCAGGTGACGGTATTATCCACTCTTGGTTAAACCGTATGCTTCTTCCAGATACAGTAGGTACTGGTGGTGACTCCCATACTCGTTTCCCAATCGGTATTTCTTTCCCAGCGGGTTCTGGTCTTGTAGCGTTCGCTGCAGCAACTGGTGTTATGCCACTTGATATGCCTGAATCAGTTCTTGTGAAGTTCAAAGGTAAAATGCAACCTGGTATCACACTACGTGACCTAGTACATGCGATTCCTTACTACGCAATTAAAGAAGGTGACTTAACTGTAGAGAAGAAAGGTAAGAAAAATATCTTCTCTGGTCGTATCTTAGAGATCGACTTATCAGAAATGGAAACTGACTTAACTGTTGAGCAAGCATTCGAACTTTCTGATGCTTCTGCTGAACGTTCTGCTGCTGGTTGTGCGATCACACTTTCTGAAGAGAAAGTTGCTGAATACCTTCGTTCAAACATCACGATGTTGAAGTGGATGATCTCTGAAGGTTATGGCGATGCTCGTACTATGGCACGCCGTGTTGAGAACATGGAAAAATGGTTAGCGAACCCATCACTTCTTAAAGCTGATGCTGATGCTGAATACACGAAAGTGTATGAAATCGACCTTGCTGACATCAAAGAACCTATCCTTTGCTGCCCGAACGATCCAGATGATGCAAAACTTCTTTCTGAGGTTCAAGGCGACAAAATTGATGAAGTATTCATCGGTTCTTGTATGACGAACATCGGTCACTTCCGTGCAGCTGGTAAACTTTTAGACAAAGTACCTGGTGGTTCTTTATCTACTCGTCTTTGGTTAGCTCCTCCAACTCGTATGGACGAACGCCAATTGATGGAAGAAGGTTTCTACAATACTTATGGTAAAGCTGGCGCGCGTACAGAAATGCCAGGTTGTTCATTATGTATGGGTAACCAAGCACGTGTAGCTCCAAATACAACTGTTGTATCTACTTCTACTCGTAACTTCCCGAACCGTTTAGGTCAAGGTGCGAACGTTTACTTGGCTTCTGCTGAGCTTGCATCTGTTGCTGCGGTACTTGGTAAGTTGCCAACTCCTGAAGAATACCAACAGTATGCTGCTCAAATCGACAGCATGTCTGCGGATATCTACAAGTACTTGAACTTCGATCAAATGAACGACTATACAGACGCTGCTAAAGACGTTGATACGAAGAAAATTGCTGCTGCTCAATTGTCTTAATTTGTTGAAAATTAAAGTAATATGAGTTAAAAGTAAGGGCTGATTAATCAGCCCTTATTTTTTTATGGACATTTAATGAAAAAATATTTAAGAAAGGATTTATTTTCCATTATTTTATTAGTTATTTTTATTTTTATTTTTATTTATAATTTAATTGGTAAAAAAATTGAGAATGCATTAGAAAAAACCAAAAACCAGGAGGAGTTAAAGGATGAACTTCTAAAAGGTATGGATGTAAGCAAAATTGACACTGAAAAATTCTCTCTTATCAATGCACAAGATAATTATATCGTTCACTTAGGATATATTGGTGATTTTATTTCAGGAAGTTTAGGAGTTTCATTGTCAGCAATTACACTAATTATTGTTTTGATAACTTTTTTAAAAGAAAAAACTAGAATTGAAGAACAAAAAATTGAAGATAGATTTTTTAAATTAATTGGAATTTTAGGTGAAATAAAAAATAGTAACAACTTATCTCAAGAATCTAAGGTATTTATTAAAAAATATGGAAGTGAAAAAGATCTGGGTTTTTTAAAGAATAAAATAGATTTGGAGATTAAAAATTTTTTAAATTTTTATTTAATAATTTTTCAAACTTTAAAATATTTGGAAGATCATGAAAAAGATATTACTGATAAGATTTTTTATCAAAAAACTGTAGATGATAAAATGATAGGTTATATTAATATTATAAAAGCTTATATAGAGCCAGAATTACTTTTATGTCTAGCAATATATGGTCATTCCACAGAGGGAGAAAGATCATTAAAAATTAAAAAATTATTTGAGAGATATAATTTCTTTGAAAACATATCTACTTTGAATGAGAAGGCTTATTTTTCAAATCTAATGGTTACTATCTATTGCACTTATAGCAAAAAAACTTTCGGAAATGATGGTTTTTATGAGTCAATAAAATATTTAAAAAATTATCTCATAGGTAAAAAAAATTTAACCTTGGGTGAGGCTTTTTTTAAGTTTTTAGCTGAAAATGGAGGAAAATGGGACTATAAGACAGGGGAAATGATTTGTAATGATTCTGTTTCTAAAGAAATATATTTAAGTGTAAAAGAGGAGTCGAATAAATCATTTGAGCTAATGATAATAGGTCATGATTTTTGTAAGTTAAAAAAACTGAAGTTTATTCTAGGACTTGATGAGGATGGATTATTTAGTATAGTTTCAGATAACTATCATGATGACTCAAAATTAATAATCAATAAGGGCGAAATTGTAATTAAATTTTCTCCTAATTTAAAAGAAAATGATTATCAAAATATAAATTATTATGATAATTATTCAATTATAATTAAAATTATAAATGAGAGGAAAATAGATGTAGAATTTGAGGAAAAGGTGATTTACTTTAAAACTTATAGTTAGTTTATATTTCACAATGGTGTAAAATTTAGACAATGTCTTCACAATCCCGTTTCTTCTGCATTGGTGGATTCCTTAACGGAAGCCAAGTTAAAGACCAAAGTGACAGCTTTGTTTGTATGACCGATGGAAAGAATGAAACTTATACGAAGAAGGTCATTTTCCATCAAGAAGCATGGGATCATGACTACTACGTGTTTGAAAACATCACCGACCAACAAGCAAAAGAGTGGGTGTTTCAAAAATATGGAAAAACCGTCATCTACCGAAAAAGAAAGCCCATGAAAAAGCCCCGTAATTAAAAAATTAACGGGGCTAGTCGTACCACTCTCGTGATACTCATATAAGGCTCATCTCATACTGCCTGTATTAAAACACATTCACACAGATTCGTCATGCTGAATCGAATATAAATTCAAATCGACTACTGCGAAAAGCTTACAAGCACGTAACCATAAATAAAACAGACAGCAACAATCTAGAAAGGTGAAATAAATAGAATAAGCAAAAAATGAACACAGCATGAATATAATGAAAAGCATACTCACATTAAGTTTAATCAGTCTATCGCTCATTGCATGTTCAAGCGTGGAGATTAAAAATTCTGATTCAGAAGAAGACGCACGTTATCAGAAATATAAAGATGAAACAGTAAACATGTCTGAATACGATAAACAGCGCTATTACAATCAGCATCACCTAGGTGTAGTTGAGCCAGATCAAGTTCACGAATCAATTCGAGAGCAAAGAAGAAAACAGGTGCAATAAACCAATAGGGCAGTACAAATAAATGTACTGCCTATAAATCATTGAAAAATTACATTTCAATAGCTGAATAAAGCATAATTCTTTGTGAAAATTGATTAAAATTAAAACATTAGGGAAATAGAATGAATTTTGAAGTTGATGCCTTTGGCACCATCGTGATTGCCGTATTTTTTCTATTTATTGGGCGCTATCTAGTCAACCGAGTCCAATTCTTTAAAAACTACAATTTACCTGAACCTGTGATTGGCGGTTTGGTCGCAGCAATTACAGCATTCATCTTATTTAAATTCTTTAATATCAGTGCCACATTTGATGCGCAAATTCAAAGCATTTTAATGCTGATGTTCTTTACTTCTGTGGGCTTAGGTGCAGATTTTGTTAAATTAAAAGATGGTGGTAAAGCCCTATTTATATTTTTGTTCTGTGTGATCGGATTTGTGATCGTTCAAAATATTGTTGGGGTGAGTTTAGCGACGGTATTAGGTTTAGATCCGCTCATCGGTTTAATTGTAGGTTCAATCACCTTAACGGGTGGTCATGGCACGGCAGGTGCATGGGGCCAAGTGCTTGAAACCCAGCATGGCATTCAAGGTGCTATTGTATTGGGTATGGCAAGTGCGACCTTTGGTCTGATCATTGGTGGTATCGTTGGTGGTCCAGTTGCTAAATTTTTAATTAAACGTCATCAACTGGCTAACAAAATTGACAATGATCAAAACGAATCACAATTGGATGATCAGTTAAAATCTGCACCATTTGAATATCCAAAAAAGACACGCTTAATTACTGCAAGTAATGCGGTTTCGACGCTTGGTATGTTTGCACTTTGTATATTCACGGCAAACTTAATGACAGATTTTAGTCAGGGTAAATGGTTTGAGCTTCCAACCTTTGTTTGGGCGCTAGGTTCAGGTGTGATTTTGAGAAATCTGCTTGAACATGTATTCAAAGTAAATATCTTTGATCGTGCGATTGACGTGTTTGGAAATGCATCTTTATCACTTTATTTATCTATGGCATTGTTATCACTACAACTGTGGTTATTAGCAGATTTGGCAGGTCCGTTAGTCACGATTCTGATTGTGCAAATGCTGGTATTGATTTTATACACTGCTTTTGTGACATTTAAGGTGATGGGGAGCAACTACGATGCTGCGGTTTTATCAGCAGGTCATTGTGGTTTTGGTATGGGTGCGACGCCAACGGCTATTGCCAATATTCAAGCAGTAACCAATACCTATGGTCCTTCACACAAAGCATTCTTACTCATTCCACTGACAGGTGCATTTTTCATTGATATTGTAAATGCGATAGTGATCCAGCTCTCCATTGGAATATTGGGATAGAACAAGTTTAAAAAAACCGCCTTAAAGGCGGTTTTTTTACTTATGGAGACTTATATATGCAGTTGAGATTCGATCATCGGCCAAATATTTTGATGTGACTGTTTGAACATCATCATGTGTCCAATCGCTTTATGGCCAAGCTCTTTGGGTTTGAGTTCGATCGCTTCAGTAGGTGCATTAGGATACAAACGAAGTAAATCCTGAACATTTGCTTCGGTTGCAATCTCATCATCACTTGCCCAAATGGCCGTGACAGGAATTCGTATCTCTTTGTGATAATCTTGATCTAGGGTAACCGTTTTGCCAATTGCATTAATAACATAGCCTGGTTGACTACAAAATTGAGCCCAGTCACGTGCAACATCTTTCGGTAGATTTTCCCCCATACCAATGGCTTGGGTAGGGCCGTAACCGAGCATCATACGTGCGAGAGGAAAAATACCTTTAAACATCACAGGGGCAAGTAGTTTCGTACGACCTTTGAGCCCTTTTACATGCCCAGTCGAACCTGCAATTGCAACGACTTTTGCAACTTTATCATGGTTGGGGGTAATCCCAATGAGTTGTCCGCCGGCGCTGTGACCGACAAGAATAACTTGCTTGGCATGGGTAAGTTGTAAGAGTTGATCAATCGCAGCGGGAATATCTAACTGTCCCCATTGCACAATACTTGCTTTGGATTGCTTCAATGGGCCATAAAGAGAAGCACCAATACCACTAAAATCAAACACCATTACGGCATAGCCTTGTTGGTTAAGCCATTCGCAAAATCGATGATAAAACTTTTGAGTAATTCCAGTGGCAGGGCACACCAAGACGGGAAGACGCTTTGAATGCTCGGCAGGAAAAAAGGTAGCAGCGAGTTCGTATTGATCCTGACGAATAATTTTAATTTTTTGCATAATTTAAACTGTGCAAGTATCCGTAATCAAAATACTTTACTGCAGTTCTAAAAGTTCAAACCAACAAATAATGACTGTTGCGTTTGTGAAATGATTGCTCAGTCGTGAAAGCAACCTGTTTCAAGAAGTGCCAATAATAATGGAAAGTATTCCTGCTGCAATTAAAGGTCCAACAGGGACACCACGTAAAATAGCCACACCTGCTACAGTACCAATCAGAAGTCCAGCGACAATATTTGGCTGATTCGCCATAAGCGTTACGCCACGACCACCTAACCATGCCACCAATAATCCGATTCCAATGGCTAAAATTGAGTTTAAGCTCAAGAATGATTTGAGGATATCTTTACCCGGAATGGTGCCACTGGCAATTGGCGTGAGTACGCCAATGGTGAGGATAATAATGCCGATATTTAAACCATGCTGTTGAAGCAATGGAAAATACTCGTTTAAAGGGGTGATACGAAAAACAATAAGTACTGCGACTGCAATTGTGACAGCTGTATTTTGACTGAATATTCCACATGCCAATAAAATGATTAGAACGATTAAATTGAGGTCTAATTGAGACATAAAGAAGATCCAGTGCTTATCAGGACAGTACTTGAAAGTTATAATAGTTTAACTGATTTAAAGTCTGCATTCAGATGGCATCCTTTAAATTTCAACGAATATTGTAAGTAATGGAAGTGATTCATGGTTCTGGAAAAAATGTTACAGTCTCAAGGCTTTGGATCACGAAAATATTGTCAACAATTAATTAAAGCTGGTGCAGTGGTCATTGATGGTACTGTGATCACGGACCCGAAATATAAACTGAAGCTTCAAGGTCTTAGCTTCCACGTGTATAACGATGAATATACTTATCGTGAAAAAGTTTATATAGCACTCAATAAACCTGTAGGCTATGAATGCTCGCATCAAGCGACGCATCACTTCAGCGTGTTTGAATTAATCGATGACATATTGTTGCAAAGGGGAGTGCAAACAGTCGGACGTTTAGATCAAGACACGACTGGTATATTGTTACTTACAGATGATGGACAATTCCTGCAAGCGCTGACTCATCCTAAAAAACATGTTCCTAAAGTTTATCAAATGCATACAGCAGATCCAGTCACTGAGCAGCAAATCATTCAATTGGATCAAGGTGTAGAGCTTCGCAATGAAACAGGATTGTTTCAAGCAACAGATATTCAACTCATAAGCAATCAACACCTACAATTTACAGTGCATCAAGGCGTTTATCATCAAGTAAAGCGTATGGTTGCTGCTGTGGGAAATCGTGTTGAATCATTGCATCGACTGCAAATTGGACAATTAAAATTAGATCAGCTTGCTGAAGGTGAATATTGCTATCTCACTGAACAGCAAATACTCGCTGCCAAAAATCAAAGTCCTGATGCTCAACTCCTTGAAATTTAAATCATTAATGCTAAATACTCTATTCTCAAGACGATATGTTATGTAATGCCTTAAGATAGAAAGCAATGATAGGTTTGGAATTCATTGTCTTTGACGAAGCCCATCTTTTCGTAAAGTTGGTGAGATTGAAAGTTACTTCGTTGTGTTTCTAATGAAATTCGACTGGCTTTTTCGGATTGTGCAAACAAAATTGCAGTGTCAATGAGTTGTTTAGCTGAACCTTGTCTTCTATAAATTGGAGTGACATATACATCATCTAAAATGTAGTAGCTTGAACAAGCATGGGACGAAAAACCTAAATAAAGAATCACGAACCCAGTGATTACATCATTTTTGATGTGAATAAAAATAACACTTTGTTGGTTTTCGAATCGCTGTTTTAGAAAATCATAGGATTGTTGAATATTGGATGATGCACCATAAAACTGTCGGTATTCATCAAAAAGTACAGCGAGTTGATTGAGATCTTCTGTTGTGGCTTTCCGTACTATCACTGTTAAGCTCTCCTCAGATCATTATTTTAAATGTTGTTATGATGAAGAGCTAAACATATTTGCGCAGAGTGCTGTAAATTAAATTGTTTAAAAATACGACAAAGTTAACTTATGTCAAAAATTAATCTTTATCGCTTTCACCCAAAAGTGCATTCAATTCTGCAAAAAAATCGTCGTCATCTAAACTTGAAGTTGTAGTGTTGGAATCTTGATGTTCTTGCTTAAGCTTTTTAAGTTTCAACAATTGATCCATGTTGATCGTTTGATTTTCGATTGCAAAAGGAATGGACTTTGTCAGTACAACTTGTTTGAAAAATAAACGCACTGCTTGCGCTGGTGTAATCCCCAATTGCTTAAAAACTGCAAAGGCTTGTTTTTTTTCTTGTGAGTCAAGTCGGACTTGATAAACTTCTGTTTTTCTCATGAATTAAAACCAAACGACTCTAAATTTAAGTGCTTATTTTAATCTAAGTAAATGTAATTTCAATGTCTGAACGTGAAAATTATATAAATTTGTCATTACAATGAATCTACAATGTCAGTGTTTGCGTGCTTTTAAAGTGCATTTCAATATTTAATATCGGATCAATAAATTGAAGCTCATCAGCAAGTAATTGCAACGGAGCACTGAAATCATCCTCAGCTTTATGCGCGATTACCGGATAAAAAGGATCATTTTTGATTGGAATGTTGAGCGCATTGAGGTGAACGCGGAGTTGATGTTGCTTACCGGTCAGTGGTTTCAAAATATATCGTCCCCACTGTGAATTGTGTTCTATCAGGTCAATTTCAGTGACAGAATTGGTGACGCCTTCACATACTTTCATTATATAAAATGGATTTCCCTTTTCCATGCGCAATTCGACTGTTTGTGGAAAGACTAAATCTTTTGAGTAAGGTGCGATGGCTTGATATGTTTTGGATACCTTTCGATCTGCAAAAAGTTGTTGATAGACTCCGCGACTTTCGACTTTTTTTGAAAATAAAACAACACCTGCTGTTTCGCGGTCTAAACGATGAATCGGTGTGAGATGAGGATTATCAGTGAACTGCTTTAATCTCACCAATAAGGTTTCTTGAACATATTGACCTGTCGGACTCATGGTTAAAAAATGAGGTTTATCCACCACGAGCAGATCATCGTTTTCGTATAAAATTTTTTCCTTAAACGGAACATGAATTTCGTTTGCTAAAAAACGATAATAAAAAATATGAGAATTAGGTTGATACGCCGAGTTGATGGAAAGTTTGTTGCCATCTGCATTATAAATAAGACCATCTTGAAAACGTTGTTGCCACTCCAGTGCGTCTATATGAGAAAAGGCTTGAATGAGAAAATCATAAATCGTAATTGGGGAGATTTGTAGATTTGGAAGAAATACTTTGCTGGCTGTTACACCATTGATCATCGGTGGCGTAAAACTTGGGGCACTTTCTGAATTTGATTTTGGCATAACAAGACAACAGAATAAAAAAATGATCAGATGAATGAGTTTTTGAACAAGTCTAGATAGGCACTGTTCAGGAGCATGCTATTATACCTCTTCAACAGATGTCTAATGTGATCCAGATGCAATATTCTTTTCAACTCAACTTAAATGATGAAGCAGATACTCAAAAATTAGCTGCATGTTTAGGGCAGTGTATTGAAAAGGGTGTCATATACCTCATTGGAGATTTGGGTGCGGGTAAAACCACCCTGACGCGTTATTGGCTGCAAAATTTAGGTCATCGTGGTGCGGTTAAAAGCCCGACTTATACACTGGTTGAACCCTATAAAATCAATCAGCAGGATGTCTTTCATTTTGATTTGTATCGTTTGAATGATCCTTATGAACTTGAGTTGATGGGTCTTCGTGATTATCTGGATATTGCTGATGCGCTATTCTTGTTTGAATGGCCCTCTAAAGGTGGTGACGAAATTCCAGAAGCAGATGTTATCTTGAATATTGAGAAATCTGATGATGAATCAGTACGTCATGTCACGATTTCTTCAAATGATGAAGCTTTACTCGCAAAATTAAAGACACAGTTTTAAATAAATCTATGGCGCATGATCTTAGCTTGAATCGAATTCAAACCTTATCTCCTGCATTAGCAAACCAAATTGCTGCGGGAGAGGTAATTGAACGTCCTGCATCAGTGGTAAAGGAACTTCTAGAAAACTCCATTGATGCAGGTGCGACTGAATTAATCATTCGAGTCGAACAAGGCGGTAGTACGCTGATTGAGATTATCGATAATGGCAAAGGAATTCATCCTGAGGATCTTCCGCTTGCGGTCATGCGTCATGCGACCAGTAAAATTCAAACTGCTGAAGATTTACATGCAATTGTGAGCTTAGGTTTTCGCGGAGAAGCCTTGGCTTCCATTGCTGCTGTTTCGCGCTTGACCTTGACCAGCAGTCGTGATGATTCAGGAATTGGTTATCAGGTCGAAGTAAACGGCACGGCCTTTGATCATCAAGAGATTCAAGCTGTTGCTACTCAGCAAGGCACACACATACGTGTACAAGATTTATTTTTTAATGTGCCAGCAAGACGAAAGTTTTTAAAAAAGCCAAATACGGAATTTGGTCACATTGAAGAAATCGTACGGCGCTTAGCCTTAACGCATTTCGATATTCGGATTGTGCTGGAACATAATGGTGCTATTCGTTTAAATTTGCCTGTCGCAGACAGTGGTCAACTCAGATTTCAACGTGTACAGCAGCTTTTAGGTCGACAATTTACGGAAAATGCGTATTGGATCGATGCTGATAGTGTCAATATGCGCTTATCAGGATGGTTAGGTCATCCTTCTGATGCTCGAGCACAAAGTGATTTGCAGTATGTGTACGTGAATGGTCGTATCGTAAAAGATAAAACAATCTCTCATGCTTTGCGAATGGCCTATGATGGCATCTTGCATGGGCATCAACATGCAGCTTATTTGTTGTTCTTAGAAGTTGATCCTGAATTTATTGATGTGAATGTGCATCCGACTAAACATGAAATTCGATTTTTGAATCAACGTGAAGTACACGAATTTGTACGTCATTTTGCCAAAGAAACTTTGTCGCAATTTCAAACTGCGACTGCGGATTTAGCCCAGGCTTTAAAGCTTGATCAAGATGTCATCGCACCATCAGTACAGTTACCACGTTATCAAGAGCAATTTAATCTGCATCAAAATGCTCCAGCATCGCCCCCTATGTCCCAGACGTTGCAGAAATCGAGTCATGAGGGGTATTTAACAGATTTTAGTGTTAAACAGCCTCAGTCAGTTCAATATAGTGCGCCGAGCCAGCCTTATTCAAATTCTAATATCAGTAATGCACTCAAGTCTTATTTGGCACCTTTGAAAGAAACGTCATCTAATTTTGAAGTTCCTCATGATGCTGAGATGGAATCAACATCGTCTAGAGTTGATGAGTTCCCCTTGGGGATTGCAATTGCACAACTTCATGGAATTTATATTCTGGCGCAAAATTCTGAAGGTTTGATCATTGTGGATATGCATGCTGCGCATGAGCGAATCTTGTTGCAGCAAATGAAATCTGCTTGGGATAAACCTGAATTTTGGACATCACAGCAGTTGCTGATTCCAAAAGTGATTTCAATTACACGCATGCAAGCCACGCGTATCGAAGACCTTAAGCCTCAGTTGGCGCGACTTGGTTTAGAAATTGATCAATATGGCGATGAGCAAGTGATAGTGCGAGGTGTGCCTGCTATTTTGCACAAAGCTGATTTTAATGCATTAATCCCAGAACTTTTGAATGATCTTGATCCCAATGATGAGGCCAGTGCTTTACAACAAAAAAGAGACCATATCTTGGCAGGGATGGCATGTCATGGCGCAGTGCGTGCACATCGAATGTTAAGTATTTCTGAAATGAATGCACTGTTGAGGCAGATGGAACAAACTGAGTTTGCAAGTCAATGTAATCATGGACGACCGACTTGGAGAGCTTTTCCACTTAGTCAATTAGATAAATTATTTGCTCGAGGAGAGTAATTGTACATGTCAAATCAAATGCCAGTCATCAACTTAATGGGGCCGACTGCGAGTGGGAAAACTGCTTTGGCATGCGAGCTATATGAGCGCGGTAATTTTGAAATTGTTTCAGTGGATTCTGCGTTAATCTATAAGGACATGGATATCGGTTCGGCAAAGCCATCAAAAGAAGAGCAGGAACGATATCCACATCACTTGATTGATATTATTACACCGCTCGAGGTTTATTCGGCAGCTCAATTCGTTGAAGATGCATCGCTGCTGATTGATGAAATACATTCACGCGGTAAGACCCCAATTTTGGTGGGTGGGACGATGTTGTACTACAAAGCACTGTTGGAAGGCTTGGCAACGAATCTCCCTAATGCTGATGAAAAGGTACGTCAACAAATTGAAAATGAAGCCATGGCATTGGGTTGGGAGGGCGTCTACGAAGAGTTAAAACGTGTCGATCCTATGGCAGGTGAGAAGTTTAAAATGAGTGATCGTCAGCGCATTATACGCGCGCTAGAGGTCTATCGTCTGACAGGTCGACCTATCACTGAGCTTCAAGCTGAACAGCCTAAAAAACAGCCATATCGTTACAATTTTCATAATTATGCGCTATTACCTGATCGTGTAGAATTGCACAAAAGAATTGAACTGCGCCTAAAAATAATGTGGGATATCGGTTTTTTAAATGAGGTGGAGTATCTGATTGAAAAATACGATTTAAACGATAATTTGCCATCGGCGAGATCTGTTGGATATCGCCAAGCTTTAGATTTTCTTAAAAATAGTGATGGAAGTCTCAAATCTAAGCAAGATATGGAAGACAAGTGTTTGTTTGCAACACGACAACTTGCTAAACGTCAATACACTTGGTTACGTTCTTTGCAAGAAGCGCACAGTTTTCAAACTTTTTTGACGATAAAGCAAGCTCAAGAAGACTTGCGAAACTTATATGGATAAAGCAAAATTTACTCACTATCTTTTTTATAAATTTTAATTGAAAAATAAAGATAGTTTTTTTGCGCTGATTTTATTTTTTGGAGTATAACATGTCTAAAGGTCAAACTTTACAAGATCCGTTCTTAAACTCTCTCCGTAAGGAACGTATTCCAGTTTCAATCTTTTTAGTCAACGGTATTAAATTACAAGGTCATATCGAATCATTTGACCAATACGTTGTATTATTAAAAAACACGGTAAGCCAAATGGTTTACAAACACGCTATTTCAACAGTTGTACCTGCACGTAATCCACGTCCTGCTGGTGCTCCTGCAGGCGCTCCTGCTGGTGCTCAAGGCGGCTTCGGTGGTCAACAAGGTGGCTTCGGTGGTCAAGGTGGCTTCGGTGGTCAAGGCGGCTTCGGTGGTCAAGGTGGCTTTGGCGGTCAAGGTGGCTTTGGCGGTCAAGGTGGCTTCGGTGGCGGTCAAGGTTTTGGCGGTCAAGGTGGCTTCGGTGGTCAAGGTGGCTTCGGTGGTCAAGGTGGCTTTGGTGCGACTTCTACACCAAACTTTGATGGCGAAACAAAATTTGATGATGCTCAAGAAGACGATAACAATCGTTAATTTTTGAGTAATCAAAAAGGCACCTGATGAAGGTGCCTTTTTTTATATGAACAGCCTAAAAATTAAAATTAAAGCCCCCATAGTGGAGGCTCTCAATTAAGAAAAAATTAGTTTTGGTTGGGTTGTTTAATTTCAACGTATGTACTTGCGCGAAGCTCTCTTAACCAGCCATCTAACTCTGCATCAAATTGACGGTCACCAAGAATTTGGCGCGCTATGCGTTTTTGCTGTTCCTGAGTCATGTCTTGCTGACGTGCATCAGTAACTTGCAAAATATGCCAACCAAACTGTGTTTCAAAAGGTTCACTGACTTCGCCAATTTTCGCAGTCTGCATTTTTTGATCAAACTCTGGCACCATCATACCTGGTGAAACCCAACCTAAGCTACCACCATCACGTGCAGAACCCGGATCATTTGAATAAGTTGCAGCAAGGACTGCAAAATCATCACCTGCCTTTACACGGCTATAGATACTGTCAATAGTGTGTTTGGCATTTTCAGGGCTCACCACTTCAGAAGTCTTAATCAGAATATGGCGAGTTTGGTATTGTGGCACAATTGTCTTTTTCTCATTTGACTTGCGCTCTAAGAGTTTCAACAAGTGGATGCCATCTCGAGCCTGAATTAAATCAGTAGTATTGCCTGGTGAAACTAAAGCGATACTCGATGCAAGTTCTTCTGGAATATCTGCGATTGAGCGCGAGCCCATATCTGCACCTTCAACTTTAATTGTAGATGTAGAAAATTGTTTCTGTATCGCATCTAGATCATTCGAAGCTTGAAGTGCATCTTGAACTTGTTGCGCGACTTGAGTGAGTTCTTGTTGAGAGGCTTCACCAGAAATTCTGAAGTGAATCACGTGAGCTTGAGTACCCACAGCAGCTTGACCTTCCGGTGATTTGAGGAAGTTTTCAACATCTTGGTCGCTGATTTTGATGCGTGACATCACTTGTTGTTGACGTAAGCGCTGAATAGCAAGATCATCAGCGACTTTAGCACGTAGGTTTTCATAAGTGCCTGGAGCCATACGGTCAAGCTTTTGCTGGAAGTCTTCTAGGCTATTACTGTTCGACTGGCGAGCAACATTAAGGACAGCATCATTTAAAGTTTTTTCATCAACTTGAATGCCATAGCGTTTTACTTGTTCAAGTTGCGCATTTTGGATGATAAGTTTATTCAGAGCTTGATTTTCAAGTACCTGAAGTGGTGGTACATCCTGTTTTTGAGCTTTAAGCTGATGTTGTAGCTCAGCGACACCTTGTGCAATGTCACTTTTTAAAATGGCACTTTTGCCAACAATAGCAACGATTTGATCTGATGGGTTTGCATAACTTGACACTGATGCAGAAATAACAAGTGCTAACGCTGAAGCTTTAAAGAGTTGTTTTAAATTTTGCATCTTCATTAATTCGTCCAATTTTGTTTAACTTTATCGAAACCCAAGATTCGATTTTCCAGTAAAGAGCTTAACTTACTGTTTAAGCCACCAAGTCCTTTAAGTGTAAACTCTGCCATTACAGCACGTTTTTGTTTGGTGTCTGGTGCATTAACATCATCTAAGTCATTGTAATAAGAGCGACCATAGACCGAAACACCCCAGCAGCACGACTCATAATTAATACCTAAAAGGTACTCGCGTGCAACACTGTTGTCTAGATCATATTGCATATGACCCATCAAATTCCAATTACCTTTCACAGGTTGTATAAAGGATGCTGTAACTTGGTCATAGTGGTCTTGACGATCTTCAAGTCGCTTACGATTAAAATAACCAAAGTTGTATAGGTTACCTTGATCACCTGTGTAATACACTTGTAGATCACGTTGAGCATTATCTCCGTTTGACATCCACATTGAGTTTGCATTCACAGTAAAGTTCTGAGAAAGCTGGCTGGCAATGCTGATCACAGGACCAGTTTGACGCTCAGTATTAAATGGGTCATTTTGACTATTATTCAAAGTCACCTTACGGTCTTCAAAATAGTAACTTTGTCCGATGCTGGCACGTAAACGTTCTAATCCGATTGTATCAAAGAGGCTGTAACTTACTCCGAGTGATAAGAAGTTATTATCTTCTAGGCGGTCGTGGCCATAAAAGCGACGTGGATTAAAGAGTTGATCGTAATTCAGGGACGCTGCGGTTGAGTCAAAGTTCGGTGAACTGTTTTGATTTCTGTGTGGTGCATAAGCATAGAATGCACGTGGTGTGATGGTTTGTAAGAATTTTCCATCTTTTTCAAAGATAAGACCAGCATCTAAAATAAACTCTGGAACTATAACTGCATTATCTTTGGTGTTTTTTCTTTGTTCTTCAGTGATACGATCAATCGTATTTTGATCAAAGAAAGTATTTATAGAGCGAACTGATGCTTGTGGTATAAAGAATGACCACTGATTGCGGAAGTTATATCGAGCAGAAAACTCATTATAAAGACGTGTACCACTTGGTTGATAAATGGTGTCCACATTTGAGTTGTCTGAAGCATTTAAGTCATTAATATCTTTTTGGAAATATGCTGTATCGTTATTAAATTCATATTCCAGTCCTTGCGGATTACCAGTGATATAATTGACGAGCAATTGCGGTAGTCGTGCATAGGGGCGATCAACATCATCAACATCAGGGTCTAGCGTCTGGAAGTCTTCAACTTTGAGTTGCGCGCGTAACCCTGGAATTCCATTCGCGTAATTAAGATCCCAAGCGCGGCGTTGATTTAACTCTGTTCTTGTATTCGGATTACTGTCTAGATCGGCAAAGAAGTCTTTATCAGAAACATAGTTGTATTCTAAATTGGTCGTCCATTGGTCATTGATTTTCCAATTGTGCACGAGGTGTAAATCTTTACGATCTTCATCATCATATTTACGATCTTGTGCTAAATAACCACCCCAAATACGACCGCCACCATATTGTTCAGTCAGATATCTGAACTCACCCTCAGCCATCAATCCACGACCGCCAATGAAACGTGGGGTTATAGTCGCATCATAATTGGGTGCTAAATTGAGATAAATTGGCGCTTCAAGTTCTAAACCACCATCGTTGGTATAGCCAAAACCTGGGTTTAATAAGCCAGTGGTACGACGATCATCAATAGGGAAATTGAAATATGGCACAGCCAGCACTGGTGTGTTTTTAATATATAGTTTAGTGCCTTTGGTCACGCCACGCCCAGTGTCTTGATTTAACTCAATCGAATTGGCTTGAATCTTCCATGTTGGGCTTTGCTCAGGTGGACACGTGCTATAAGTTGCATTCTCAAGGAGTAAAATATTGGGTGAGGTGCGCTCAATATTTTCTGCACGACCATGCCCATGTGTCGCTTCTGAAATATAAAAGCTGTTATTGAGGCGTCCCGTTTGGGTTTTTAAATTGTAGTCAATTTGATCACTTTGAGCCAATAAACCGGCTTGTGCTAACTGTACATTGCCAGAAGCTTTGGCATGGGTTTGAGTGTTGTCAATTTTAATCTTATCTGCACGAACCATACGACCTTGTTGATCGATGATGACATTGCCTTCTAATTCTGAGTCACCATTTGGATTGTAATATGCACGATCAGCGGTGATGATCGACGTTGCTTGCTCAGGATCAATTGCTTTGGTATCAGGGCTGATTGGTGTCAACCAAGTTTGAGCACAAAATTTCGAGCTTGGGGAGAGCGTGCTACGTTGTTGCGCTTCGGCTGAATTTTTATTGACATAATATTGATCAAAGAAGCGCTGGCCAGGGTAGCTTTCTTTAATTGCAGTTTGAAGTGCTTGATTGTCCACCTCAGTTGTACTGTCTTTAGAGTCGGCATAACTTGAGACTGTGCTACCACACAATAAGGTTAAAATAGCAGTCGCCAAAGGGCTGAAAGTAAACTGATGCTTCATTTATATCATTAACCAAGTATGCAAATTGCAATTAATTATTGTCGCATCATAGAGAAAAAACGGATTAGTGGCTACACTTAGCACTTTAAATATTCAGCCTGTACTAGAATTTATAGCAAATGAATACACAACGTGAACAATTGATACATACGTGGGTGCAATCTGTACTTCAATCAGAGCAGTTCGAAATAAAATATTTAGCAGGCGATGCCAGTTTCCGTCGCTATGCGCGAATCACCTTGAATAATAAATCATTTATGTTGATGGATGCACCTCCAGAAAAAGAAGATTGTGTACCTTTTGTGACGATTGATGAGTTCTTCGATCGTCATGGTGTTCGTGTTCCACATATTGTTGCAAAGGATTTAGAGCAAGGGTTATTGCTTCTAGAAGATTTTGGGGATGAGCTTTTAGCGAACCATTTAAACAATGACACGGTAGATCAGCATTATTTACAGAGTTTTAAACAACTCATTCAATTACAGTCTATTCATGGTGTGGATCAGTTTCCAGAATATAGTTACGAAAAATTAATCAGTGAAATGGAGTTATTCACAGATTGGTTGCTTCCATCATTAAATATTCGATTAAATGCTGATGAACAAGGTTTGATTAAGCGTACTTTTGCGATATTGGCAAATGCGGCTTTAGCTCAACCACAAGTGATTGTTCATCGAGACTTTCACAGTCGTAATCTCATGTTGTTGAATGATGAAAAAGAACAAGGCGTAATTGATTTTCAAGATGCGGTAATCGGTGCGGATACCTACGACTTGATTTCAATTACACGTGATGCATACGTGCAATGGCCTCCAGCACGTGTAAAACAATGGTTTAAAACCTTCTATGAATTATTACCAGATGATTCAAAAATTGATCGTGATTTAGAGCGCTTTATTAAAGATGCTGACTTCATGGCGATTCAACGCCATTTAAAGATTTTAGGTATTTTTGTGCGATTGTTTGAACGTGATGGAAAGTCGGGCTATTTAAAAGATCTGCCTCGTGTCATGTGGTATTTACTCGAAGAGTCGAAGCCTTACACTGAACTCACTCCATTTATTCAATGGGTTGAAGATAAAGTGCTTCATGCATTTGAAGCCAAGTATGGTCACTATGAGGTAGTAGCTGCATGAAAGCCATGATTTTAGCAGCGGGTCTGGGTAACCGTATGCGTCCCTTGACGCTTTATAAACCAAAGCCACTGTTGGAAGTGGGTGGAAAGCCTTTAATTGTATGGCATATTGAAAAATTAAAGTCGATTGGTGTTAGTGAAATTATTATTAATTCGGCATGGCTGGCAGACAAATTGATCGGTGCTTTAGGCGATGGTTCTCAGTTTGGTGTGAACATTCGCTGGACGCGTGAAGATGAGGGTTTGGAAACAGCTGGTGGAATCATCAATGCTTTGCCCTTGTTGGGTGAAGAACCATTTATCCTCGTCAATGGGGATGTGTGGACTCAGTTTGATTTTGCTCAGTTGCTTGAGCTTGATTTACAAGAAGATCTAGCGCACTTGGTACTTGTACCAAATCCACTACAACATCCTCAAGGTGATTTCACACTATTAGATGGTCGTGCTTATACTTTTGAGCAAGAAAAAGAGGGCGAAAATCTGACTTATAGTGGTATTGCGGTGATTCATCCTCGTTTATTTGAAGGTCTAGAATGGGGCAAGCGTCCTTTAGCACCTTTGCTTAAAGATGCTATGCACAACCACAGAATTTCTGCTGCAAAAATGGCAGAAACGTGGGTGGATGTGGGTACTCCAGAAAGGTTGATGCAGTTGGATCAGCAAATTCGAGAAGGACAATTTAACTAACTGAGTATTCACTAAGCGTTAAATAGTGTTCCACGATGCATAAAACGGTATACTTTGATTAATTTTATTGAGATGTTTACTGTTTATGCATCCTTTTTTTCATGAGTTACAACAAGGTAGTCAAAAACTAGGTTTATCACTCAGTGATGAGGCGTTGAGTTTATTATTAAAATATCAAGATGCGCTTGTATTGTGGAATAAGGCGTACAACTTGACCGCGATTCGTGATCCTAAAGAAATGTTAGTTAAGCATTTATTGGATAGCCTCAGCATCTTGAAAGATTTGCCTCAAGGGCGATTGCTTGATATCGGTACCGGTGGTGGTATGCCGGGGATGATCATCGCGCTATGTCAACCTGAGCGAAGCTGTGTGCTTCTGGATTCGAATGGAAAAAAAATTCGTTTTCTCAAACAGTTTATTGCTGATCTAAAACTAAAAAATGTTGTGGCAGTTCAAACTCGAGTAGAGAATGAAGAGAGTATTAATGAACTGGGTAAATTCGATGTAATTACCAGTCGTGCTTTCGCCTCACTGACAGATTTTATTACTGCTTCTCGTCCTTTTATGCATGAAAACAGTGTTATTGCTTCTATGAAAGGTTTAATTCCTGTTGAGGAAATTGAAAACCATAAAGATGAGTTGAGTTGCGAAATTATTGAGCTTCACGTTCCTCGTTTAGATGAACAACGTCATTTATTGCTACTTAAACAAATTTAAAAAATCTAGGGATTGGGGTTACCATGGCTCAAATTATTGCTATTGCGAACCAAAAAGGTGGCGTAGGTAAAACCACGACTGCTGTAAATTTGGCTGCATCATTAGCAGTGCTTAAAAAGCGAGTATTGTTGATTGATATGGACTCTCAAGGCAATGCCACTATGGGTTCAGGTATTCAAAAGAATGATCTCTTATACTCAGTAACTGATGTTTTACTGGGTGAAGTGCCAATTGAAACGGCCATCACTAAAGCTGAAGTTGGATATCGCGTAATTGGCTCCAATCGTGATTTAGCAGGTGTTGAATTAGCCATTGCTGAGCAAGACGGTCGTGAATTTATTCTGCGTGATGCGATCCAACAAATTGAAGATAAGTTTGATTACATCATTGTGGATTGTGCACCAAGCTTAAGTTTGATCACGGTAAATGCATTGGCTGCTGTTAAAAGCGTGATCATTCCAATGCAGTGTGAATATTATGCCTTGGAAGGCTTGGCAGATTTAACACAAACGATTGATCGTATTCAACAAGCGTTAAATCCTGATTTAGAAATCATTGGTGTATTGCGTACCATGTACGATGCTCGAAATGCACTGACACGTGATGTGTCGGATGAGTTGGAGCAGTATTTTGGTAAAAAATTATACGAAACGGTTATTCCTCGAAATGTGCGTTTAGCGGAAGCGCCAGCACATGGGTTACCGATTATTTATTTTGAAAAAAGTTCTAAGGGTGCAGTGGCTTATTTGAATCTTGCTGCTGAAATGTTAAAAAAAACCAAAGTGAAAAAAGGAAGTAAAGCATGACCGTGAAGAAAAGAGGCTTAGCAAAGGGTCGTGGCTTAGATGCGTTATTGGGCTCTATTCAAAAAGAAAAATTACAATTAGAAGCACAGTCATTAGATCATGGTCAGCTCAAACAAGTAGATGTCAAACTTCTTAAACGTGGTAATTATCAGCCGCGACGCTTTATTCATGAAGAAGACCTTCAGGAATTAGCATCTTCTATTAAAAAGCATGGCATCATGCAGCCGATTGTCATTCGCCCAATTGAGGATGATGTACATCAATATGAAATTATTGCAGGGGAGCGCCGTTGGCGAGCAGCTCAAATCGCTGGACTAAATGAAGTTCCTGCAATTGTTCGTGATTTGTCAGATCAAGTTGCAATTGCGTTGGCATTAATTGAAAACATTCAACGCCAAGATTTAAATCCAATTGATCAAGCTATGGCATTGCAGCGTTTTCATGAAGAGTTTGGATTAAGTCACCAAGAAATTGCTGAAACGGTGGGCAAGGCACGTACTACAGTAAGTAATTTATTGCGCTTATTAAGCTTAGCGGATCCGATTAAAGACCATATCCAACAAGGTCAATTAGATATGGGGCATGCGCGTGCAATATTGACTTTGCGTGCAAAAGACCAAATTGAAATTGCAAAAATTGTCATTGAAAAAAACCTTTCTGTTCGTCAAACAGAACAGTTAGTGCGTGATTTTAATGCACCAAAACAGGATAAGCCAAAACCATCAATTTCAGCTGATTTAGAGCAACTGACTCAGCGTCTTTCTGAACGTTTCAGTGCAGATGTTAAAATTGATCACAATAAGCAAGGTAAAGGTAAGCTTGTGATTCATTACCATTCACTTGATGAGTTAGATGGTATTCTAAATATCTGTTTAGATGAAAAATAATTAATTTAAAAGCAGTAAATGTGATTTATTTAGATGAGTTTGAGATTTAAGTCATTTGGGTCTCAATACTCCAATTGAGCTAAGGTTTACTTTGATCATTCCATACAATCAGGCCATTGATTTTAGAGTGCGGCAGACTTTAGCATTCGATGTTCGAATTATGTATGATTAAATTGCATACGTGCTGAATCTGTTTAGGTGTTTAAGAATACCGTACCAATTAGAGGTAGTGAGTGAAGCAAGATTTTAAAGTTTATATGCGTTTGTTGAGTTACTTAAAACAGTACTGGACGATTGCATTGATTGTTGTATTTGGTTTTGTGCTGAATGCCGCGACTGAAGTTTCTGTTGCGAAATTATTAGAGCATATTATCAATGCCATTCAAGAACAGGATCGAAGTTTCACGAACTTATTCCCGTTTTTGGTTGTTGTTTTGATGTTTGTACGAGGAGTGGGGCTATTTCTAGGTGGATACTACACTTCGGTGATTTCTCGAAATCTAATTTTTAATATTCGCCAAGAAGTTTTTGCTAAATTAATGCGATTACCGTCGCAATATTATTTAGATAACACTAGTGGTCATATTACTGCCAAAATTATGTACAACGTTGAACAGCTGACTGCAGCCTCAACGGAGTCATTAAGAACCTTATTACAACAAGGTTTGATCACCATTGCGCTGTTAGGATATTTGTTCTATTCCAACTGGCGCTTGACTTTATGTATTTTGATTTTTGCGCCTTTAATCGGTTTTTTGATTAGAAAAGCTGCTAAACGTATGCGTAAGCTGTCTACTCAAGTGCAAGATACGATGGGTGATGTAAACCATGTAGTGCAAGAAACCGTGAATGGTAATTTAGTTGTTAAAGGGTTTGGTGGACAGGCATACGAGCAAACTCGTTTTAAAGAAACCTCACTCGAAAACTTGCGTCGTGGTTTAAAAATGGTTGCAGTACAACAATTAAATAGTCCTGTTGTACAACTTATTATGGCGATCGCTTTAAGTATTGTGATTTGGATTGCTTTAAGACCTGAGATATTACAGGATACTTCAGCGGGTCAGTTTGTTGCGTATATTACTGCAGCCGGTATGTTGAGTAAGCCGATTAAAGCTTTAACCGATATCAATGAAAAATTACAGCGAGGAATGGCTGCAGCACATTCAGTATTTGAATTATTGGATATGCCTGAAGAAAAAAATGAAGGGCAGTTAAAACCACAACTCAAAGGCAATATTGAATTTAATCAGGCAAATTTAACATATAGCGATGGTTTCCATGCCATCCATGATTTCAATTTAAATGTTAAAGCTGGGCAGACTGTAGCGTTGGTGGGGCGTTCGGGGGCTGGTAAGTCTTCTTTAGTTAACTTATTGGTTCGTTTTCAAGAATTAAGTTCAGGGTCAATCAAATTTGACGGCCATGATATTCAAGATATTGAAGTTACAGCGTTACGCTCACAAGTTGCTATGGTCAATCAGCAAGTCGTGCTGTTTAACCGAACTGTTCGTGAGAATATTGCTTATGGACAGTTACAAGATGCTTCGGAAGAGCAGATTATTGCTGCTGCGAAAGCTGCTTATGCCCATGACTTTATTATGGCACTGCCTCAAGGCTATGACACACCATTAGGTGCTCAAGGTTTAAATTTATCTGGTGGACAAAGACAGCGTATTGCAATTGCTCGCGCAATCTTAAAAAATGCTCCGATTTTAATTCTTGATGAAGCGACAAGCGCATTAGACAATGAGTCTGAATACTTCATTCAACGTGCTTTTGATGCAGCTATGCAGGATCGGACAACGATTGTCATTGCACATCGATTATCAACGATTGAGAATGCAGATCTTATTGTGGTAATGGATAAAGGTCGAATATTAGAGCAGGGAACACATCAGGAATTACTCGATTTGCGTGGTGCATATTTCCAACTGCATCAACGTAATTTTGAGGAATAAGTTATGTCTATTGCGCAGGTCATTCAAAACGCTTGGAATAAGCAATCCAAGTGGTTGATTGTATTGCGACCCCTGTCATTGCTTTATCGATTAGGATTTTCCCTGAACAAAGCCTTGTATCAACGTGGTATAAAACCTATTTATACTGCACCAGTTCCTGTCATGGTCATTGGCAATATAACGGTAGGTGGTAGTGGTAAAACACCGTTATTAATTCAATTGGTTAAATATCTTCAACAAAAAAATATTCGAGTTGGAGTAATTAGTCGAGGCTATGGTGGTAAAGGTCCTTTTCCTGCAAGCGTGAATCTCGATTCTGAGCCAAATGAAGTGGGTGATGAGCCCTGTTTAATTGTGCAATCTACTGGCGTGCCGATGGTCGTAGGTGGGCAACGACAGAAAAGCATAGAGTTGCTTCTCTCTAAGCATCAACTTGATTTGATCATTAGTGATGATGGTTTGCAACATTGGGCACTTGATCGTCAATTAGAATGGATTGTGCTGGATAACAATCGTGGTTTGGGTAATCAGAAACTGTTACCAGAAGGTTTTTTGCGTGAGCCTGTAGCACGGTTATGCAGTGGTACAGTAATTGAGCATGCTGAACAACCAAGTTCAGATCTGTATATGCAATTACAAGTAGCGGCGCCGTACTTGTTAAATCCAGTCGAAGATCAAGTTGAATATTTTGCCACTGATTTGAATTATTATGCGGTCGTTGGTATTGGGTTCCCGCAACGGTTTTATAAAACCCTTGAAAGTATGGGCTTAAAGCATTTTCAGTGTCATGAATTTCCTGATCATTATGATTATCAGATTGATGATTTACAATTTGAAGATTCAAATCCAATCATCACCACTGAAAAAGATGCTGTGAAACTCCTCCCTTTGTTAAAACAACATCCAGAATTTAGTCGTGAAATTTGGGTGGTTCCTGTTGAAGCAGCTTTATCATCAGCTTGTTATGATTTGCTGGATCACCAGCTTGCAAAACTCGGTATCGTAAACACATAAGGAATATCCATGAAACATATTGTAATACCTGCTCGCTTTGCAAGTTCGCGTTTACCTGGAAAACCACTACTTAAAATACACGGGCGTGAAATGATTTTACGTGTGGTAGATCAGGCGCGAAGAGTGACTGGGTTTGATGATTTATGTGTTGCTACTGATGATCAAAGAATTGTTGATCTTTGTAAGGCAGAACAAATTGATGTTGTGTTGACCAGTGCAGAACACCCTTCTGGAACCGACCGATTGAGTGAAGTCGCACGAATCAAAGGTTGGGCGAGTGAAGATATTATTGTAAATGTGCAAGGTGATGAACCATTATTGCCTGCATCTTTAGTCCAACAGGTTGCTTCTTTGTTAGAGCAAAAGCCTGAATGTTCAATGTCTACTTTGTGTGAAGTGATCAAAGAATTAGAAGAATTTAAGCGCGATAGTATTGTGAAAGTTGTCATGAGTAAATTCAATGAAGCGCTTTATTTTAGTCGTGCAACCATTCCATATGATCGTGATGGATCAAAGCAACAACCACATTTACTACATCCTAAAGCCTACCGACATCTTGGTTTATATGCCTATAGAGTGAAGTTGCTGCAAGAGTATGTGACATGGGATCAGGGTGAGCTTGAGGTTTTAGAAAGCCTTGAGCAACTACGTGTTTTAGAAAATGGTCATCGAATCGCAATTGATGTGGCAGAGGTGAGCTTACCACCAGGTGTGGATACGCAACAAGATTTAGACCGTCTTAATGCAATGCCTATTTCTCATTTCCAATAGTATAGATTAGTCAATGACTCAGACTCAGCATGTTTATCCTTGGCAACTTAATGTATGGAGCACACTGACTCAGCGGTTTCCTCAAGTAGGTCATGGATTACTTTTTTATGGCAAAAAAGGCTGTGGTAAAGAAGCTTTTACCCAGCAATTTGTTACTTGGCTGCTATGTTTAGATAAGCAGCCAAATCAACCTTGTGGTCAGTGTTCGAGTTGTTTGTGGCTAAAATCAGATACTCATCCAAATTATGTTTACGTCACGACGGATGAGGACAATAAGAAACAAAACGCTAAAATTAAAATTGAGAAAATTCGTGAATTACAGCCATTCGTGCAACAAACCGTCGATGGTTGGCGGGTTATTGTGATTGAACCGGCGGAAGCGCTCAATATCGCATCGTCAAATGCTTTATTGAAAACACTTGAAGAACCAGGTGAGCGTGTTGTGATTATTCTTTTGGCGGATCATTATTTAAAATTACCAGCCACTATACGAAGTCGCCTACAACATTACGCCTTAGATCGGTTGTCTGATGATCAAGCCAATGCGTATTTGAATGAGCACTTGAATGTGGAGCAGCAGACTTTGGGCAAACTGTTGCTTAACCTGTCGAATGGTATGCCTTTAGCTGCTATTGAGTTGGCCTCAAGTGAATGGTTAACTCTGCGAAGTGCGTTTATAAATGATTGGTATCATTTAGTCAGTCAAAAAAATATGCCAATGCAGTACGCCTCTAAATGGAATAAGCAACTCAACTTTTCCGAGTTGATTGTTATGTTTGAGTACTTATTAGCTGATCTTGTTGCCTATAAAATGGAACAAAATGTAAAAAATAGCGATTTAGACTTTAGTTTGTTGGCTGAGCAATATCAATTAGAGCAATTATTTGATATTTATAATGATGTGCATCAAGCAAAACAAATGGTTGAGCAGAATGTTCAATCAAATTTAATTGTTGATCAGCTTTTTATAAAATTAATGAATGTTCAATAATCATGTTTGAATACAGGGGATAGAGATGCAGCCACGTCCGGGCGGTTTATTACAAGTCAATATTAATGATCGCGAAACTCTGCAATCCAGTTATATGCCTTTTGTTGAGGGTGGTGGATTATTTATTCCAACCAAACATCCAGTCAAAATGGGTGAAGAAATTTTTATCTTGGCAACACTTCCTAATCAAACCCAAAAAATACCAATTACGGGTAAGGTGATTTGGATTTCCTATAAGCAATCGGGCATTAAACCACAAGGTTTTGGATTGCAGTTAACTGGAGATAAAGGAGCCTATTACAAGATGGAAGCAGAAAAAATACTCGCTGGAAGTATGTCAACAGCACGCGCAAGCTTTACAATGTAGGCTCTGACTTAAAAAATTAAAAGGTGTCCTTGTGTTTGTAGATACACACTGTCATTTAAACATGCTCAATCTTGAACCTTACGAGGGAAATATCGATTTAGCAATTCAGCAAGCGATTGATGCTGGTGTCACAAAAATGATGGGGATATCGGTTGATTTGGATGATCATATTATTCTGTCAGAAATTGCAGCTCGACACGAAGGAGTGGGTTACAGTGTTGGGGTGCATCCATGTGAAGATCCAGCAGTCATGCAGCGTGCTACTGTTGAAACTTTGGTTGAATTGGCGAGTATAGATAAGGTCTGGGCAATTGGTGAAACGGGTCTAGATTATTATCACAGTACTGAATTTGTTAAAGAACAAAAAGAATGTTTTGCACGACATATTCAAGCTTCACAGATGGTGAAAAAGCCAGTGGTCGTACACACACGCTCATCTAAAAAGGATACGATAGATATTATAAGAGCTGAAAAGTCGACACACGGAATTTTGCATTGTTTTACTGAGGATTGGGATACGGCAAAAGCGGTTCTAGATTGCGGTTATTACATTTCATTTTCAGGAATAGTATCGTTTAAAAATGCTCAGGATTTACGTGATGTGGCCAAGCAAGTTCCATTAGATCGACTATTAATTGAGACTGATAGCCCTTATTTAGCACCAATGCCATATAGAGGAAAGTCTAATGAACCAAAGTATGTCCCATATGTAGCCAAAGCATTAAGTGATGTATATGATAAGTCAGTCGAGGAGATTGCCTTTATTACAACGCAAAATTTCGAGAATCTTCTACGAATGCAGTAAAAATTTAATACGGAAAATAGAAAGAAGAGAGTTTATAGAGTGAAGATGGATCGTCAGGCTCAGTTTAGAGCGAGAGAAGCATTAATATTTCAGGTCGCAGAACAACTTCTTTTGGAAAACGGCGAAGCGGGCATGACATTGGATGCATTGGCCGCTGAGTTAGATTTAGCAAAAGGAACACTCTATAAGCACTTCCAAAGTAAAGATGAATTGTACATGTTGCTTATTATTCGTAATGAGCGCATGTTATTAGAAATGGTTCGAGATACTGAAAAAGGCTTTCCTGAACATTTAGCTTTTTTTATGTTGCACCATTTGCATCATCCAGAACGTACTGTACTCTTTCATCAAATTGAAGAACGATTATCTACAACTGGTCAGGGTATTAATCATTTATTTAATGAAATGTATCAGATCCGCAAAAGTAGACTCAGAATTATCATTCGTATGACAGAAAATCATCTAGCATCCATTCAAAGTAAGATGAGTTCTCGGGATTATCTAGCATCCATTTGGTCGATTACTCATGGTGGTGCTGCGATATTAAATTCGAGTTTCTATCAACGCTATTTAGGCTGTCGAGATACGTTAAGGGTTGCTTTAATTGATCAAGCATTGATGATGCCTAAACAGATAAATTTGACAGAATCAGTGGCCTAATATGCAATCTCTAGATCACCGTCAAGGCGGATTTACTTTAATCGAATTGATGGTGGTCATTGTGATCATCAGCATCATGGCGGCATTGGTGGTGATGAATATTGGTGGGATTGATCAACGTAAAGCAATGCAAGCTAGAGAGGCTTTAATATTAGATTTAAAACGTATTCATCGAGAGGCTGTTGATCAATCGTTAGTGGTTGCATTGGTGCCACAATGGAATGGTGATCAGTTTCGCTATACATTTCAAAAATATAATGATTTAACTCGTCCAGAGCAAACGCTTGTATCGAATAATAATCGTCAACCTTCCACTTGGGTTGAAATGCCAGAGTTTTCTGCGAGAGAGCTACCTGCAAAGGTTTCATTTCAGATCGAAAGTAGCGACTATAGTTTTGAAAATGCAACTAATGCAGACTTGATGAATAATAATGCACCGAAATTAATTTGGTTGGGCAATGGCGAGGTTAAACCTGTCACAATTCAAATGTATTATGAACAAAAAGCAATTGGTGATCTTATTCAAATAGATTACTTGGGTAAAATCGATGCGGGTGCTTAAAGGATTTACCTTGATTGAGGTTGTGGTGGCTTTGGCTATTTTTGCTGTAGCAGCAATGTCATTGACGAAGGTGGCTATGCAGTACACACAGGCGACTGCGAATGCAATTTTAAGAACAAAAGCACAATTCGTCGCACAAAATGAAGTCGCTGCAATGCAAATTAGTGGTGAATGGCTAGAGGGAACTCAATCTAAGCAAATTACCTCTCAAGGTCTAAGTTGGCAAATTGATAAAAAATCAGAAGCGACTATTAGCCCAGATGTTCAGAAAATAGAAGTGCAAGTGAGTCTATATAACAATGATTTAGGTAAAGTTGAATCAGGTGTCACCACCATGGTGTTTTATAACTATCCTATCAGAGAGCAATCCAACTCATGATCAAGAGTAAACAACAAGGTTTTACCTTGGTAGAGCTTTTGGTTGCAATAGCCATCTTTGCAGTATTGTCTGCTTTGGGATGGAAAATTTTTGATTATTTGAATAAAGTCAAAGATCGAAATGCGGTGCATGAACAGCAACTTCTCAGTTTGCAAGATAGTTATTTACAAATGCAAAGAGATGCTTTGCAAATTGTACCGCTGACTGCAAATATCGCAGGACAAATTCAACCTGCACTTTTACTGGATGATCAGTCTTTACAATTTAGTAAGGCAGGGGTCACAGACCCGCTGAAACAGGGTTTGTCTCCATTTGAGAGAATAGAATATCGTTATAATGCACAAGATCGAAAAGTTTATCGTTTAAAGTATCCCAATCTGAATGTTCTTCAAACAACTCAACCTTTATCCAGTACGATCCTAGAAAATGTGGATGATTTTCAAATCACGATTTTAAACCCGAATGAATTGAATTCGTGGCCGGAAGCATCAACAATAAGTTCTAATAGTAATGATGCTCAAGATGGTGTGGCTCGGCTATTGCCTAAAGGTATGCGAATTAGATTTAAACAACAAGATGTTGAATTCGAGTGGATTTTTAGTTTGCTTAATACTGACTATTTAAAACCGGCATCTAGTCAATAATCATTAGGAAAATGCATGAAGCAGCAAAAAGGAATCGCCCTGATTACGATTTTAATGTTAGTCGCTTTGGCAACTATCATTGCTGCGACGATTGCCCATCGTCAATACAATACCAGTGAAAATACGGCCTATGTGATTCGTCAAAACCAAGCACTGTATTATGCAAAAAGTGCTGAAGCTTTTTTCTCAGAATTATTGGTTCAAGATGCCAAGTCCAATTCAAAATCAGATAATCTTCAAGAAACTTGGGCTCAACCGATGCCACCATTTCCAATTGATGGTGGTTATGTTGCAGGGGGAATTATTGATGAAACGGGTAAGTTTAATTTAAACAGTTTGGTCAAAGATGATGGCGTGCCGAATGATAATGCGGTGAATTACTTTAAGGGATTATTATCAAAGCTTGGTTTACCAGAAGAATTGAGTGAAGCGGTAATTGATTGGCAAGATCAAGATGATTTGACGATTGGCGCGATGGGGGCAGAGAGTAATTATTATTTAAGTTTAACGCGTCCTTATTTGCCAGCGAATGGTCCTTTTCATAGCGTTGAAGAGTTGAAGCAAGTGCGAGGATTTGAAGGTGATAAGTTTTTGTTGATAAAACCTTATGTTACAGCGATTCCTTTAAAAGAAATTAAAATTAATATTAATACGGCACCAGCGATGATTATTGCTGCTATAGACCCAAGTTTGGATGTGCAAAATGTACAGCGTGATTTGGATCAAAAAAAAGCCAATGGTGAGTTTTTTGAGTCCGTAGATCAGCTCTGGGAACTCAACACTCTAAGTCAGTTAAGTGAAGAAGCTAAAAGCACAGCAAAAAATAATTTTGATGTTAAATCTGCATTCTATCGAGCGGATATTGAAATCATGCTATCTGATCGAAAGCGATATTTTTCGAGTTATCTGATGCGTGATGAAGATAAGGTTTATGTCTTCTCAAGAAGTTTGGCACCTCTTCAAACCAATTGATTAAATTGCTAAAATATTAATTTAAACAAATTGAATGATAACTTTTTATTTTTTTTGTTTTTAATACGTTTTGCCAATTGCTTAAAACGTTAAAATTAATGATGAGTTGTGTGAATATGCACTATAATCATTTTAATCCATGATTTTTTATTGCTCTGACATATGTTAATTCGAAAATTATTTAAGTTTGAAAACGCGCATATTGTGCGAAATTGCACATCAGACCGCTGTAAGCGTTCAATTCATGGTCATAGCTATAAAGTCGAATTATTATTGAAAGCCTCAAAGCTAGATCATGGTCAAATGGTCTATGATTTTGGTTTGCTGAAAGGTGTGATCAAAGAACTTTATGATAGTTTTGATCATGCGATTTGTTTTTGGCAAGAGGATTCAGCTGAATATATTCAAGCATGTAAAACTTTTAGTGCACGTTGGGTTTCATTACCCGTTTCACCTTCTGCTGAACAATTTTCTCGTATTTTCTTTTATTTGGCAGAACAAGTACTGAAATCAACAATCACGCAAAATGGTGAAGGTGATGTTGAAGTCTATTCAGTGATCGTGCATGAAACTGACACAGGCTATGCGCAAAGTTTTGCTGAAGATATCGTAAATGAGCAGATGGGCTTATTGGCGCTGGATCAAATTGTATTCTCAGAACAAATTCAAAATGAATGGTCTGATCCTAAAATGTACGAACAATTGAAACAAGGATTCACTTTTAAGAATCCAAGTGTAGATTTACAAGTAAAACTTTAAAGCTGTGATTGATTTAGGGATGAACACAATGCAACTCACCGAACAAGAATTAAGTCAACTGAATCAAGTTCGGTTAGAGGATGGTTGGAAGTATGCTTTAGCAGATTTTCTGCTCAGCGATAAAATGGATCAGCTGAAAGCTTTTCTCAAATCTGAATTACAGGCGAATAAGGTGATATACCCACCTAATTCCCTTATATTTAATGCGTTCAACACTACACCCTTAGATCGTGTAAAGGTTGTGATTCTCGGTCAAGATCCTTATCACGGTCCAAATCAAGCACATGGATTGAGTTTTTCAGTGCAAAAGGGTGTTGCATTACCGCCGTCTTTGCGTAATATCTATCACGAACTCAGCACTGACCTTGGAATAGTGCCTGCCAAGCATGGTGATTTAACCCAATGGGCTGAAGAGGGTGTCTTATTGCTGAACAGTGTATTGACTGTTGAAGCGGGCCAGCCGACTTCACACCAAAAGAAAGGTTGGGAAGATTTCACTGATGCTGCGATAGATGTTCTAAATGAGCAACGTGAAAAGATCGTTTTCATTCTTTGGGGTGCGTACGCGCATAAGAAAGGTCAACGAATTGACCAAAATAAGCATTTGGTCTTAAAAGCAGCACATCCATCACCGTTGGCAGCAAACCGAGGTGGTTTTTTTGGGTGTAAAGTTTTTTCAAAAACAAATAATTATCTTAAACAAAATGGCATTGAGCCAATTAAATGGCAGCTGGAAGCATGACAATATCTCCTGAGACGAACCAATATCATCCTGACTTAATTGTTGAAGAAGCACAGAATGGATGGAGAGTGGTTCGATTAAATCGTCCAAAATCTTTACATGCACTTGATGAATCTATTGTAACGGCTTTATTGGCTGTTTTTGAAAAGTTTCATCATGATGATGCGGTTAAAGCGATCTGGTTTGATTCAACAACCCCTAAAGCTTTTTGTGCCGGTGGGGATGTACGCAAACTCCGTCAGTTGGTCATCAATAATGAGGTTGATGCGGCAAATAAATTTTTTGAACAAGAATACGCGCTAGATCTTTTGTTGCATGACTACGCTAAGCCGATAGTCGTTTGGGGTGAAGGTTATGTGATGGGCGGTGGGCTTGGTCTATTTATGGCTGCACCATTTAGACTGGTTACACCTTATTCGCGCCTTGCAATGCCAGAAGTAAATATTGGTTTATATCCAGATGTTGGTGCTAGTCGTTTCTTGGCAGATCGTGGTCCAATAGGTCTATTTACAGGTTTAACTGGATCGATCATGACTGCGGCAGGAGCTTATGGTATTGGTTGGGCGACTCATATTTGTGATGCTCAGCGCGATGTTGTTTTACAAAAGTTGATCAGTATCGATTGGGATCATTATCCTGCTGGCGATTTTAGGGCATTAGATGACACTTTAAATAGTTTGCATCGACCAGTTTCTCCAGGGCCACTGCAAATCTCGTTAGACGTGATTCACAGTGTCTGTCGTGGTGCAAACTTTGAAAATGACTATGAAGCAATTATCGGTCTAAGTGATGCACGAAGTGATTGGCTAAGACAAGCGAGTGAAAATCTTGCAAAAGGCTCACCAAGTACAGCTGCGATTACCTGGTTGTTATGGCAATGGGGGCGTCAAGTTCATCCTTGGCAAGAAGTATTTGAACTTGAAACTCAAATTTCTGATTGGAAAATTAGACATCCTGATTTTGTTGAAGGCGTACGTGCACGTTTAGTGGATAAAGATTTATCTCCTGAATGGACACCTGCAGAATCTATGTCCTTAAAAGGAATTTTAGGTGCGCACCCACCAGTTACAAATATCGAGAGCTGGAATAACTTGTTAAAACAGTACGGTATTATCTAATTTTGTCTGAAATTCAATTTGATGTCGAAGATCTAAAATGGATGCAGCTTGCCTATGAGCAGGCTGCATTGGCAGCTCAATTGGGAGAAATCCCTGTTGGAGCTGTCATTGTGAGTCAAGGAAAAGTAATTGGTGAAGGACATAATCAACCCATCCTGAGTCATGATCCAACTGCTCATGCTGAAGTGGTCGCACTTCGCCAAGCATGTAATCAAATTCAGAACTATCGTCTACCAGAAGATGCAACACTTTATGTAACCCTTGAGCCATGCACGATGTGTGTGGGGGCTTTAATTCATGCTCGAGTTCATCGTGTTGTATTTGGTACTTTAGAGCCGAAGGCGGGTTCTCTGGTCAGTGCGCGACAGCTATTGAATAATCAAGGTTATTACAACCATATATTTGAATTTGAAGGGGGGTGCATGCAATCAGCGTGTGCTCATCAGCTTTCAGAATTTTTTAAATTCAGACGTGAACAAAAAAAACAACAGTGTGTACGACAAAAAATAGAAAATAATCAGGAATGATTGCTATTGTTGATTGTGGAAAAATTGACATAATGTATTGTCAGTATGAAGCGGAATCAATGAAAAGGAATAAAAAATGAATTCAATCCAAGTTAAACAAGAATTTAACCAGCCTATAGATCGTGTATTTGAAGTTTTGTCAAAACATGCGACTTATAATGATGTATTTGCACCGATTCAGGTTGTACGCATTAAAGATGCAGCTGATCCGAGTCGTCCTGATGGGATTGGATCAGTACGAAAAATGGGATTAGGCCCAATAAAGCCAATTCAAGAAGAAATTACTGTACTAGAGCCAAATAAGCGTATTGAATACAAAATTATCAAGAATCCATTAATCAAACATCATCTTGGAATTATTGAATTTAAAGAGCTTTCAACAGCTAAAACTTTAGTCACATACACGATCGAATTACAGGCAAGAGCACCGTTTGTGAGCAAATTAATTCTTGCACAACTCAAACTTGCTATTACACTTGGTTTTAAGAAATTAGCAAAACGCCTTTAAGGCGAAGTTGGTAAAGTAATGACAATTCAAATTATCACGATCGATGGACCAAGCGGTTCAGGCAAAGGAACTTTGGCAGCAAAATTGGCACAGCATTACCAGTTTCATTTACTAGATTCAGGCGCTTTGTATCGTTTGTTGGGATTGTCATTACATCAGCTGAATTTAATTGATTCAATTCACAATCCAGATGTGTTGGTCAAATGCGTAGAAATAGCGACTCATCTCGATATTCAATTTGTTAGTGATCATTTAAAAACAAAAATTTTACTTAACGGGTATGATGTAACGGATGAAATTCGCACGGAAAAAGTTGGTGAGTTTGCATCCAAGGTTGCAGTTGTACCTGAATTAAGACAGGCATTATTCGAAAGACAACGTGCATTTGCACAAGCACCAGGTCTTGTTGCCGATGGCCGTGATATGGCGACTTCAATCTTTCCAGAAGCCCAAGCGAAAATATATTTGACTGCTTCTGCTGAGTCTCGTGCTGAGCGACGTGTAAAGCAGTTGCAGGCTATGGGGCAAAATGTTAAAATGAGCGACATTTTATCTAATATCCAAGCACGTGATAAGCGTGATATGGAAAGAACCGTTGCGCCGCTTAAGCCGGCTGAAGGGGCTTACATTATCGATAGTTCAGATCTGGACATTGACACTGTATTTAACCTGATGACCGCATATATTGATGCGCAATAAGATAAATTAATGAATATTAGTGGAAGCATAGCTTGATCAGTTCTATATGGACTATGTCGATACTTAACTAAACCGGCCTTGTCTGATCCAAGACCGCTGACTTTTCTAGGTATATCATGACCGAATCTTTTGCAGCCCTCTTTGAAGCAAGCGAATTAAACCTCAACGTTGAAAAGGGTGCAGTCATCCAAGGTATCGTTGTTAGCATCGATTCTGACTGGGTAACTGTAGATACTGGCCTTAAATCTGAAGGCGTAGTAGCTCGCTCTGAATTTTTAAACGAACAACGTGAACTTGAAGTTAACGTTGGTGACACAGTTGACGTAGTGGTTGAAGCGCTTGACAACGGTATGGGTCAAACAGTTTTATCACGTGAAAAAGCTAAACGTGCTGAAACTTGGACTAAACTTGAAAAAATCTTTGAAGACGGCGAGATCGTTACTGGTGTTATCTCTGGTAAGGTTAAAGGCGGTTTCACTGTTGACATCGGTCCAGTACGTGCGTTCTTACCAGGTTCTTTGGTAGACACTCGTCCTATCCGTGACACGACTCACCTTGAAGGTAAAGAGTTAGAATTCAAAGTTATCAAACTTGACGCTAAACGTAACAACGTTGTTGTATCACGTCGTGCAGTTATGGAAGCTGAATCTTCAGCTGACCGTGAAGCTCTTCTTTCTCAACTTGAAGAAGGTCAAACAGTTACTGGTACAATCAAAAACCTTACTGACTACGGTGCTTTCGTTGACCTTGGCGGTATTGATGGTCTTCTTCACATCACTGACATGGCGTGGAAACGTATCAAGCATCCTTCAGAAGTTGTTGAAGTTGGTCAAGAAGTTACTGTTAAAGTACTTAAATTTGACAAAGAGCGTAACCGTGTATCATTAGGTCTTAAACAACTTGGTGAAGATCCATGGTTAGCGATCATGAACCGTTACCCTAAAGGTTCTATCGTTAAAGCGCGTGTAACTAACTTAACTGATTACGGTTGCTTCGCTGAAATCGCTGAAGGCGTTGAAGGCTTAGTACACGTTTCAGAAATGGACCACACAAACAAAAACATCCACCCATCTAAAGTTGTTCAGATTGGTGATGAAGTTGATGTTATGGTTCTTGAGGTTGATGAAGAGCGTCGTCGTATTTCTCTTGGTATCAAACAAACTCGTGCTAACCCATGGGAAGAGTTTGCTAAGGCTCACGACAAAGGTGAAAAAGTTTCAGGTACAATCAAGTCTATCACTGACTTCGGTATCTTCATCGGTTTACCAGGCGGTATCGATGGTCTAGTTCACTTATCTGACATTTCTTGGAACGAACAAGGCGAAGAAGCGATTCGTCGTTACAAGAAAGGGGACACTGTTGAAGCGGTTATCCTTTCTGTAGACGCTGAAGGCAACCGTATTAGCCTTGGTATCAAGCAAATGAACAGCGATCCTTTCAACGATTTCTTAGCTGCTAACGAACGTGGTGCTCTTGTTAAAGGTACTGTAGTTGCAGTTGATGCTCGTGGCGCAACAATTAAGTTGGCTGACGAAGTTGAAGCTTCTCTTAAAGCTTCAGAAATCAACCGTGACCGCGTTGAAGATGCAACTAAATTCTTAGAAGTTGGTCAAGAAGTTGAAGCTAAGATCATCAATGTTGATCGCAAATCACGCGCAATCAACTTGTCTATCAAAGCGAAAGACGAAGCTGAAGAGAAAGAAGCTGTTGCTAACTTGAAAACTGCTTCTGCAGGTCAAGACAACGGTCCTAAGACAATTGGTGATTTGATCAAAGCTCAAATGAACCACTAAGTCTTTCGTGTTCAATGTATTGTTAATGTAATTTAACTAATACTTTTTACACAAATACTGTAAACGGTAGCGTAGTATTGACTTACTGCGCTACCGTTTTGTATTTAAACAGGTTATTATCTCGCTATGCACAGAGTAGCTTGATAATTAAAGAGGTCGCAGATGACTACTGAAGCACTTAATAAGTCTGACTTAATAGAACGTATTTCTATCAAAAATCCTCATTTGGCTGAGCCATTGGTCGAAGAAGCTGTTAAAATTATGATCGATCAAATGATTGAGTCATTATCAGCTGATAATCGTATTGAAATTCGTGGGTTTGGAAGTTTTGCTTTACATCATCGCGAACCGCGAGTTGGACGTAATCCTAAAACAGGTAAGTCAGTTGAAGTGGCTGCTAAAGCTGTACCTCATTTCAAACCAGGTAAAGCACTAAGAGATGCTGTAAACGAATCAGCAGGAAAATAATAAATTACTCAGGGGTGGTTATGCGTTACGTATTAGTTGCACTGTTAGTTGTAATCTTCGGATATGCATTGGCATTGGTTCTGCAAAATGGTACAGAACTGACTGTTGATCTTCTCTTCACTCAAGTACCGGCAATGAGATTAGGTTTATTGCTTTTGTTGACTTTGGCACTTGGGATCATCGTTGGATTATTACTCGGAGTTCAAGTTTTCCGTGTATTCCAAAATAGTTGGGAAATTAAGCGTCTTCGCAAAGATATTGAATATCTTCGTAAAGAACAAATCCAAAATGCTCAGTTAGCTGCTGCTGAAGCTGCTGCAAATGTACGTCATGAAAAGACAGTACTAGATGTGCATTCAGATCCGCGTAACTCAAATCCGCTGTAACTTATAAATATTTAAAAAACCTCTAAAATTTATTTTAGAGGTTTTTTTTATTGAAAATAAACTGTTGAATTTTAAGCTGAGTTTTTTAAAGTTAATTTTGCAGCTTAAGTTGAACATCTTTATAATGACGCAACTTTAGATGGACGGAAGAACAACCTTGAGTATCATTGTTGCTTTAGATGCAAAAAGCCAATACGACGCATTGAAAATGGCTGAAAATTTGGATCCTAAACTTTGTCGTGTAAAAGTCGGTAAAGAACTTTTTACACATGAAGGTCCGACTGTTGTAAAAGCATTGCATGATCAGGGTTTTGAAGTATTTTTAGATTTAAAATTTCATGATATTCCAAATACTACAGCACAAGCCGTTTGCGCTGCTGCAGATCAAGGGGTATGGATGGTTAATGTTCACGCATCTGGTGGACGAAAAATGATGGAAACTTGTGTAGAAAGATTAAAAGCAGGTAACTATCAAACACAGTTGATTGCAGTTACCGTATTAACTTCAATGGGGCGAGAAGATCTACGTGATCTAGGTTTGGATATTGAGCCTTTTGAACATGTAAAACGTCTAGCGACTTTAACTCAAGAAAGTGGCTTGGATGGTGTTGTATGTTCTGCGCAAGAAGCAAAAATGTTACGCGAAACTTTAGGTCAGAACTTTGCTCTCGTCACTCCGGGAATTCGTCCGGAAGGTTCTGCAGCGGATGATCAAAAACGTATTGTTACACCTAAGCAAGCTATGTTAGATGGTTCTACACATTTGGTGATTGGTCGCCCGATTACTAAATCAGAAAATCCAAATCGGACTTTAAGAGACATTCTAGCGACTTTGTAATTTTCAAATTACAGTCTTGAACTATTTTAAAAAGCCATGAATGTTCATGGCTTTTTTTTAACTAGGATTAAGATTGTAATAAACAAGGTTTATAAAGAAGCGAGAAGAAGCCTTGTGCTAAGAAAGCTAAAACTTAAAAACATAATAGAACTAAAGGATTGTATAAAAGGTTTAACAAATAAAGAAATTGAAAAAGCTATTAGGCATGGCGTTGCTGCTGCATAAAAGGTATGAAAGGAAAAAAATATGGAAGCTTGTAATTGGCATTGGGGAGCAATTGCTACTTTAATAGGGGCTGGAATAGCATCTACTACTGCATGGTGTATTTCAAATGAATGGAGAAATCAAAAAGTTAGTGAAGTCATTGCAAATGAAGCAAAAGAATATATTTATAATTTAAGTAAACTTGAATTAATACAGAACGAAATTGAAACTAAAAGCACTACAGCAAAAAGAATGAAGGAACTATTAGAAGAATATATTTTATATAAAAATAAAGCATCTAAACATTCAAATTTTCTCGGAAAAGCATGTTCTAAGGATTTATAAGTAACTTAAGCTCAAATTATGGTTCTCAATGTATAAGATATATAAACTTTATTAAGGAAGAAAAGAATTATGACATGAAAGATACACCACATCCGAATGATGCATATTTACTCATTGAACACTTACTCATATATGCCTTGTATAAAAATGGTTCTATAAAAAGTAAAATAACTAGTAAATTAAAAAGTTACCATCATGCATAAAGAACTAATTTTTAAATCCCATAGGCATACTACAACTCACACTTGAGAGTGATCCAAACATTATCATGGGCAATCCATTCTTTTTAGTTCTCTCTCCCTTTGGGAGAGAGTTAGAGAGAGGTTTGTTAGAAAATATCATTTTCCGCTCAAACTATGCCTAGAATCATCAATCAAAAAAATAAGCCCTCTAAAAAGAGGGCTTAAAATTAAAGATCATGCACGATTAGAGAATTGATTTTAAGCGTTTAACAACTTCTTTACATTGGTCTAAATCTGCTACGAGAGCAAGACGAACATGGCTTTCACCTGGGTTTCCTTGTTCAGTATCACGAGATAAATAACGACCCGGTAAGACTTTGATATGTGCTTTTTCCATCAGCATTTTGGCAAAAGTTTCATCATTATCTACCTTTAACCAATAATAGAAACCCGCATCAGGCTTTTTCAGTGGTAGCAAATCACCTAATTCTTGTTGGAATAAATCAAATTTAGCACGGTATTGTTTACGGTTTTCTTCAACATGTGCCTCATCATTCCATGCAGCAATCGATGCCAATTGATGTTGTACTGGCATTGCAGCACCGTGGTAAGTGCGGAATTTTAAATAAGGTTTTAATAGACTAGCATCACCTGCAACGAAGCCAGATCGCATACCTGGTAAATTAGAACGTTTAGACAGAGAGTGGAATACGATACAGTTTTTATAGTCATCACGACCTAGTTCAGCACAAACTTCGAGTAATCCTACAGGGGCTTCATCAAACCATAGTTCTGAATAGCATTCATCAGATGCGATGACAAAATTGTATTGATCAGAGAGCGCAATTAATTTTTTGAACTGTTCTTTTGAAAGAACAGCACCTGTCGGATTTCCGGGTGTGCAGACAAAAAGTAAAGCTGTCTTCTCCCATACTTCTGCAGGGACAGTATCGAAGTCACCAAGGTAACCATTTTCTTCAGTACAGTTGATGAAATAAGGTTGAGCGCCAGCGAGTAAAGCTGCACCTTCGTAAATTTGATAAAAGGGATTCGGCATAACTACATAAGGCGCTTCATCACGATTAATCAGCGCTTGTACGAATGAGAAAATTCCTTCACGTGTGCCAGTCACAGGTAAAATATGATCTTCTGCGCTAATAGCATTTAATTTGAAACGGCGTGTGAGCCATTGCGCAATACTTTCACGTAATTCTGGTAAGCCTTTACTGTTTGGGTATGTCGAAAGATGATTGAAGTTATCGACAATAGCTTGTTTTACGAATTCAGGTGCAGGATGTTTTGGCTCACCAATGGACAATGGAATTAACGGAAGATTTGCAGGTTTTACATCCTGAAAAAGTTTATTCAACTTTTCAAATGGATAAGGATGTAATAGGTTTAAACTAGAGTTCATGAAACAGTTACCGTCGGGTTAAATCTAAATTTTAATGATGATTACAGACCTGATTTGAAGCCTCATCTAATGCTGCTTTTAATTGTTCAGCAAAAGCCTGAGCTTCAGTTAAATTCATAGGTTCGCCATTCTTTTTGGTTACAAAGAAAATATCTTCTGCGCGCTCACCCAAGGTGGCGATTTTCGCGGAATGGATATCGAGACCTTGCATCATAAATAAGCCACCGATACGGGCAAGTAATCCAGGCTGATCGAGGGTAGAGATCTCGACCATATTTTGCTGTAGCGCCTCGTTCAACGTAATATCAATTGTGTTTTCGATATCAAAATGACGAAGTTGGCGTGGAATACGGCGTTGCATTAAACCTGGATAATTTTGTGAATCTGTTAATGCGTGCACCAATGATTCTTTTACCGTATTTTCACGTTCTGGATCTGTCACTAATGTGCCAAAACGATCAAGCACCACGTAGGTGTCTAAGCTAAAGGATTTAGTTGCTGTAATAATGCGTGCATCTTGTACATCTAGATTCATACGATCTAGAACTGCAACAGTGGTGGCAAAAAGATTAGGTTGATCTTGAGTGTAAATAAAAATCTGCACAGCATCTTGCGCTGATTTACGGTGCGCGCGCATCATCACCAATGGTGCTGAATTATCACCATGATCTAGGATTGCACGTGTATGCCATGCGACTTCATCTGCAGTTTCTTTGAGGAAGTATTCGTCACCAAGTTCTTGCCAAACTTTTTCAACAGCTTCTAAAGCATAATCATTGACAAGTAATTCACTTGCTGCAAATTTGGTATCTTCGATCAGCATTTGGTAATCGACAGGACGTCCCAAACCACTACGAATAACGTCACGAGCATTGGTATATAACTGACGCATGAGCGATGCTCGCCATGTGTTCCAAAGCTTAGGATTGGTTGCGTTAATGTCAGCCACTGTAAGCGTATACAGATAGTCTAAGTGTTCCATATCACCTAGCTTCTCGGCAAAATCTTTTACAACATCTGGATCAGAAATATCTTTTTTCTGCGCAGTCATCGACATCAATAGATGATTTTGGATCAACCACGCAACAAGATTACACTCACGCTCAGTAAAACCGTGCTTGCTACAGAACTCAATGGCATCAACCGCGCCCAATTCACTATGGTCTCCACCACGGCCTTTGGCGATATCATGGAACAAAGCAGCGAGGAATACGATGTCTCGGCGCACCAGACGCTGGAATACCGAACTTACGACAGGAAAATCTTTAGCAAATTCTGGCGCTTTAAAACGATTTAAATTTCGTAAGAGTAGGAGCGTATGTGCATCTACAGTATAGATATGGAATAAATCGTATTGCATAAGGCCCATGATTTGTCCAAATGCAGGAATATAGTTGCCGAGTACACCATAACGTTTCATCGCAAGCAATGTTTCATATAAGTTATTTGGTGATCGGATGATCGCCATAAACAAGGCTTGATTAACTGGATTGTCTCTATACGCTTGATCAATGCGTTTTGCAGCTAAAGTAAGCAATCGAAGTGTACGAGCTCGAATACCATCAATATCAGGGCGATTTGCTAGGATATAGAAAATCTCAAGGATGGCTGTAGGCTTCTCTGCAAAAATTTTATGGTGTTGAACTGCGAGTTTACCATCCACCAATTTGAAGTTTTCATTCACTTCTTCAATTTTACGCTCATAGTTGGGTAAGCGAGGAGTGATGACTGATTCATTAAAATAGGCGAGTAGCATTTCATTCAGGGTTGAAACCTGCTGAGCTGCTCGATAGTAGCGTTTCATGAACTGTTCAATTGGATAATTGATATGTTCACCTTCGACTTTGTGGTAACCAAATTTTGCTGCGATATCGCGTTGGTAATCAAACAATAGTCGGTTTTCATCACGCTTAGTTAAGCGGTGTAAATGATGACGAATTTCCCAGAGAAAATTCTCAGCATCTTCGAGCACCCCAAGTTCAAACTCAGAAATGAAACCTAAATGTACAAGATCGTATATACGATTTACTCGGAAATGCCGTTTTGCAATCCAACCAATTTGGTTAATGTCTCGAATGCCGCCCGGTGCATTTTTGATATCAGGTTCTAAATTACTTTCAGTGTTGTTGTGCTGAGCGTAGCGTTTGGCTTGTTCTTCCATCTTGGCATCAAAGAAGGTTTTATCCGTCCAAGTTTGTGAAACAACACGACGAGGCCATTTCGCTAAGTGTTCATTGCCAATAATTAAACGAGACTCAATGAGAGATGTTGCTACCGTTAAGTCATTCATGGCCTGTTCAAAGCACTGTTGAATGGTTCTTACACTTACGCCAGGTTTAAAATTTCCAACATCCCATAGAGAGGAAATAAAAATGGTAATGGCATTTTCTTGTTCTTGTGTAAGATCATCTTCTGAAAGGATCAGAATGTCGACATCAGAGTAGGGCATCATTTCACGACGACCATAACCTCCTACAGCGAACAAGCCCAGATCGGTTTGATCTAACTCAGCATGTTGCCAAAGGAATTTAAGTGCCTCATCAATCAGGTTAGATCGAGTGAGGATGATCTCACGTATCGCCTTACCATTTTCAAACTCATGTTGTAATTGATTTTCAACATCTGAGCGCCATTGATTAATTGCCTTGATGTCGTGATTACTCGAAACATAGTTTGCTAATGGAGACGTATTGATCATGAAATGATGGCCTACCTATTGAATTATTTGTTTTGATTTACAATTACTTTTGAAGCTGCTTCAGTCGCTAATTCGCGTGCAATGTCAGTTGTTTCAGCACGTGCAGTTGCGACCCCCATACGGCGACGTTTAAAACCTTCAGGTTTACCAAAAAGACGTAAATCGACATTAGGGTTTTGCATAGCAAGATTTACGCCAGAAAATGACAAATTCGTATCATCAACACCTGCATAGATCACAGCGCTTGCAGCAACACTGTGACGTTGCGTGTTCACTGGAAGACCTAAAATCGCACGGGCATGAAGTTCAAATTCACTTTGATATTGAGATGCAAGTGTGACTAATCCAGTGTCATGTGGACGAGGAGAAACTTCACTGAACCAAACTTGATCACCTTTAACGAATAATTCCACACCAAAAATACCGCAACCGCCGAGCGCTACTGTGACTTTATTGGCAATACGTTTTGCTTCATCAAGGGCAGCTGTGCTCATAGGTTGAGGTTGCCAGCTTTCTACATAGTCACCTGCATCTTGACGGTGTCCAATAGGATCGCAGAAGTGCGTTTCGATTTCTCCTGTTTCAGGATTTTTTGCGCGTACTGTGAGTAATGTAATTTCGAAATCAAAATCAATTTGCGATTCTACGATGACAGTACCTTGATTGACACGACCACCTGTTTGAGCATATTCCCAAGCAGCGTCGACTTCATCAAAAGATTTTACGCGTGATTGTCCTTTACCCGATGATGACATCACAGGTTTTACAAAATTTGGATAGCCAATATCATCACATGCTGCACGGAATGATTCCAAACTATTGGCAAAACGATAAGCCGAGGTTGGTAGCCCTAGTTCCTCAGCTGCGAGGCGACGAATTCCTTCACGATTCATGGTGAGATTCACGGCTTTCGCAGAGGGAATAACTACGGCAGTTTTAGCATCTTCGATTTCCACTAAGACTTCAGTGGCAATGGCTTCAATCTCAGGAACAATTAAATGAGGTTGAACTTGTTCAATCAGTTTTTTTAATTCTTTTGGGTCCGCCATATTCAAAGTGTAGGAATGATGAGCAACTTGCATGGCAGGTGCATTGTCATAGCGATCTGCTGCATGTACTTCTACACCTAATCGTTGTAATGATATTACCACCTCTTTACCCAACTCACCTGAACCCAATAATAGAACTTTAAACGCTGAAGATTGAAGTGGAGTACCGAGTGTAATAAGCATTTGATTCATCCGTGCTTGATATTATGGACTTTTAGCATATCAGAACTAAAACCTCTTGAGCGCGATGAATACAAGAAAAAGCAAGAAATTATTTTGATATCGTTTAATTTTTTTATTGATAAAAATTTATAAGCCTTATCCGAGGATCAGGCTTATAAATTTAGAATCTGAATGAATAATACGCGAGAAATATTTTAAAGTGGGAAATAGGTATACACCAAACCGTATGTGAGTGCCGCTGTGAGTGTTGCAGGTACAATCTGTTTAAATTTGAAATATAAACCCGAGAGCACAATAAAACCAATTAACATGGCAACGCTCTTATTGGGTGTTTCTAAGAGCGGCGGTAAAGTCGCGACCACGAGCATTGAACTGATTGCTGCAATACCGATTGATCCAAGGGCGATTTTAAGCCAAAGAGCACCGCGTTTCTGGCGACCTTGTTGTAGTTTCTGAATCACAAAAAAAGGACCAAAGCGTGAGGCGAAATTCGCGATGCCGACTAGAATACCGACACAAATAATTTCTAGATTCATGATTGTTCACCTGTGTGCAAAGGATCATGTTGCTTCAGTACATAATGTTTAAACAAACCAGCCAAAATACCAGAGCTTATGCCAATGAATATCGCTGCGGATAAATCGATAAAGTAACACGAAATAGCAGAAACAATAATGGTGATGGTCACGACAAAGGTATGTTTTTTCTCAAATGCAGCCAATAAAAAGCTCAAGAAAAGTGCAGGTAATAGAAAGTCGAGCGCTGCTTGCAAAAATTGGGGGAGATGACTGACTTGATCTGCAAATAAGCCTCCGAGAAAAGATCCAAGTGCCCAAGACAACCAGCTAAACAGACTCAGACCTAACATCCAAGATTCAGACCATTCTTGACGGCGTTGCGAAAGTTTAATCATGCCTGATGCAAAGACTTCGTCGGTCAAGCCCCATGACCAAATTGCTGTTTTTTTCAGATTGAGTTTATCTTGAATTAAGTTTTGTAAAGCAGGGCCATATAACAAATGTCGAATATCAAGTGCTATTACAGTTAAGGCTGTCATCCAGATAGAAGTGCCACTGCCGAGTAAGGCAACCACCAAAAATTGACTGGCACCTGCATACATCGAACAGGATAAAAATAATGCTTCCCACGCCGTAAATCCAAATTGAGTTGCCGATACACCAAACGCGAATGAAACAGGCAAATAGGTGAAAATGATGGCTTGACTGTCTTTGGCACCTTGCCAAAAACCTGCCGGTGTCATGTGTGGGGAGCTTGATTGGGTCACGATAAACCTAATTGGAGATTGGAACAAAAGGTATAAAACGAGATTGAGTATTCTACCCGAATTTACTAGCATAATGCCGAATAGTTTATTAGAGCGATGTCATGTTTGCGATTCAATCTCCCTTTAAATTAGCTGCATTGACTACATTCCTCATCTTCACTTTGTCCGGTTGTGGTGGTCAGGCAGAAACTGCCGATGAAAAGGTTGAAATTAAAGAAGCACCGAAGTTGACCAATGATGCAACTGAACATGCAAATCATGCTTGGCAATTGATTAATCAGGTTGATCCTATTCTATATCAGGCCAATAAAGCGCTTATACCATCACAAGTACGCGAGCCTGTGCGTCAATTGGTGTTGGATTGGCGTATTAATGTCAAAATGACCGACTCAGTGACTGAAGGGAAATATGCGCTTTGTCGTAAAGCGCTAACAACCATAGATGCTTGGGCACGTGCAATCGTGGAAAATGAGGGCCAGCTCGCACAGCGTCAAGCCAATTATGAACGCGATAAAGCGCAGTGCAAAACTGCAATTGAGCAACCAGAATTAGGAAACACCAAGGCGTATACAAAATTATTTTAAGTGACCCTAGCCACCCCAATACAATGATTAATCCAGGTTTTACTGAAGCACATCATCTTTAGTCGATTAAGTTTGATCGGCTAAAGCTTTAAGTTGATTGAGATTAATCACCTCAATTTTTTTAAATGCAATTTTAATTGCGCCAATTTTTTCTAAATGTTGTAGTTCTTGATTAATGGTCTGTCTTGAGCAGACCAACATTTGTGCCAATTGTTCTTGAGATAGGTTGATGGTGTTTTTTTCAATTTCTTTGAGATTACCGTATCCATTTAAGATAAAGATTAATCTCTGGGCTAAGCGTTGAATAAGGGGTTGTGTTTGAATAGAGACTAACTCCATGAAAGCATAACGGAGTTTATGACTGACCAATTGGGCCAGATAAAACCAAAATTTTGGATATTGTTCTAAAATTAGATCAAGTCCGACACGACTTATTTTGAGGATTTTTGATTTTTTACTGGTAATCGCATGATGAGAGCGGGGCTGTTGATCAATCAATGAAATTTCACCAAACCACATTATGGGATCTGCGATAACTGTCACCGCCTCGCGACCTTCTACGTCAATATGTGCTAAACGAACAGCACCATCAATCACGGCATAAATGCCATCAAATTGATCAGCTTTAGAAAATATCAGTTGCTCTTTGCCATATTCAATGAGCTGTGCATGTTCGAGCATCAGCTGTTGTAGTTCATGATCAAACTGACTAAACCACCAATTATTTTTTAAAAGATAAACGTATTGATTTGAAAGCAAAATTATCCCTTTTATGCTGTTTATTTGTCGTCTAGTCGACAACTTATTGGTTTACATTTATATATAGTGAAGGAAATAGTCAGAAAAAGGAATGATAACATGACTCGTTTAGAGAGCTTGCTTGGACAATATGCAGCTTATCACCTAGATCGTAAAAACGTATTTTCACATTTTATTGGAATTCCCTTGATTGTATTTTCGATCTTGTGTTTTGCAGCCAAAGCGCAATTTACAGTTGCAGGATATCCCATTGATCTTGCAATGTTATTGATCGTCGCATCGGTGATTTATTACTTGAGTTTGGATCTCATTTTTGGGGTAGTGATGGCAGTGCTATTTGCTTTAATTTATCAGCCAGCCACACAAGTAGCAGCTTTAGCGACATCCTCTTGGGTATTGGTAAGTGCTGGATTTTTTATTGTGGGATGGATTATTCAATTTATTGGGCACTATTATGAAAAGAAAAAACCAGCTTTTGTGGATGATCTTGTTGGACTCGCTATAGGTCCTTTATTTGTGGTAGCAGAATTTATATTTCTTATTGGTTTACGTAAGAAACTGGAAGAGAAAGTATTGGTTCGAGCTAAACAATTACGCTATGACATGGACCATAAACACGTAAATCACTCGAGTACTTCAACTCAAAATCCATGATCTCAATCTTTTAAATAATCTTTGCAAAAAAAAAACAGCCTTTCGGCTGTTTTTTTAATGACTTAAACGTTGAAACGGAAATGTAAAACATCACCATCTTGAACGACATAAGTTTTACCTTCAAGACGCCATTTTCCAGCTTCTTTAGCGCCAGCTTCGCCGTTGTATTGAACAAAATCGTCATAGGCAATGCATTCTGCACGAATAAAGCCTTTCTCAAAATCAGTGTGAATCACACCAGCAGCTTGAGGAGCGGTCGCACCAATTTTTACAGTCCAAGCACGGACTTCTTGAACGCCTGCAGTGAAATAAGTCTGTAGGCCAAGTAAGCCATAACCTGCACGAATAACCACGTTAAGACCTGGTTCTTCCATGCCCATCGCTTCTAAGAATTCAGCACGTTCATCATCTTCAAGCAAAGAAATTTCAGCTTCGATTTGGTTGCAAAGCGGAACTACAATGGCATTTTCTTCTGCCGCTAATTTTTTAACAGCATCAAGGTGCGGATTGTTTTCAAAACCATCTTCAGCAACGTTAGCAATATACATTGTTGGTTTAAGGGTTAATAAACCAAAGCCACGAACTAATTTGCGCTCGTCGTCATCAAGATCAGCTGCGCGAGCAGGGCGACCTTCATCAAGTAATGGCTGAATTTTTTCTAGTACAGCTTTTGTTGCAACGGCTTCTTTATCACCACCTTTCGCAGACTTTGCTAAACGTGTAACCGCTTTTGATACTGTTTCTAAATCTGCTAAAGCAAGCTCAGTGTTAATAGTTGCAATGTCATCAAGTGGGTCAATTTTGCCGTTCACGTGAATAACATTTTCGTCTTCAAAACAACGTACTACGTGTGCAATTGCATCAGTTTCACGAATGTTGGCTAAGAATTGGTTCCCTAAACCTTCACCTTTAGAAGCACCAGCAACTAAACCTGCGATGTCTACAAATTCCATTGTGGTTGGAATAACACGTTGAGGTTTAACAATAGCAGTTAATTTATCTAAACGTGGATCTGGAACAGGAACGATGCCGGTGTTTGGTTCAATGGTACAGAATGGGAAGTTTTCTGCAGCAATAGCAGCTTTCGTCAATGCATTGAAAAGTGTAGATTTACCAACGTTCGGCAAGCCGACAATACCGCAATTAAAACCCATGAAAAGACTCACACAGTGTTATTTAAAAATTGTCGGTGATTTTACATCAAAGCCATGACAAAGTCAGGTCATGGCTTGGATGTTTCTCGAAAAGACAGATGAGACTCAATTGAATAGTGTGAATTAGATTTTACGTTTGTCCAAACTATGTGCCAATTGATCACCCAAAGCTTGAATCAGCATGACCAATACGACTAATACAATGATCACCGCCAACATAATTTGCATATCGAAGCGTTGGTAGCCATATCGATAGGCGATGTCACCTAAACCACCCGCACCAATAGCACCCGCAATCGCAGAGGAATTGATCATGGTTACAAGCGTGACAGTAAAACCTGCAACAATACCAGGCAGTGCTTCTGGTAAAAGCACATGCCAAATAATTTGTTTGCGATTACAGCCCATGGCTTGTGCAGCTTCTATGAGTCCATGATCAACTTCTCGTAGACTGACTTCCGCAATACGTGCGAAAAAAGGTGTAGCCGCAATAGTTAAAGGTACAACCGCAGCCCATACCCCATAACTGGTCCCCACAATCAGTCGAGTGAAGGGAATGAGCGCCACCATCAAAATTAGGAAGGGAATAGAGCGCGTAATATTCACCACCCAACCCAAGGCATGATTAATTTTTTTTGACGGATAAATCCCATTTTCTGAGGTATTGACGAGGATCACGGCCATAGGCAAGCCAATGAGAAGTGCTAAAAATGCAGAAATACCGACCATTAATAAAGTATCAATAGTGCCTGTAATTAAAAGATCAATGAGCTGGTTGTGCATAGCCAAGCACCTCGATTTGTGATGTTTTATGGTGGAATTGCTGATGGAGCGTATGCACATCAATATCTAATTGAGGAATACCTACGATGAGTGAGCCAACCAAATGATGTTGAATGGTGTCTACATGGCTTTGATATAAATGCACAGGCAGTGCAATTTTAGAAAGTACATCATTTAAGTTGGGAGGATTTTTCAAATCAGTTGCATAGCTGATTTTCAAAATGGTATGCGTTAAATGTGTAGCTCGCTCTTGATGTAACTGGAATGGCAAATCAAGCTGTTCCAAATTGAGGAGTTCTTGCGTGATTTTCTGCTGGGGACGAGAGAAGACTGACCAAACTTGCCCTGATTCAACGATTTCACCTTGATCAATAACCACCACTTGATCGCAAATTTCACGAATTACCTGCATTTCATGTGTAATGAGAACGATGGTGAGTCCTAATTTTTGATTAATTTCCTTCAGTAAAGATAGAACAACAGATGTGCTTTCTGGATCAAGTGCCGATGTTGCTTCATCGCACAATAGTATTTCAGGTTTACTGACCAATGCGCGGGCAATCCCAACTCGTTGTTTTTGCCCACCCGATAATTGTGATGGATAGTGATGATGCTTTTCAGCTAAACCTACTAGATTTAAAACCTCATCCACACGAGTTTGAATCTCAGCAGCAGGCACTTTTGCGATTTTCAATGGAAGCGCGACATTTTCCCAAACTGTTTTGGCAGATAGTAAATTAAAATGCTGAAAAATCATGCCAATACGCTGGCGTAGGGCGATTAATTCATTGTGATTAAGCTGCCCTAGATCATGTTGATGTATATGAATACTACCATCAGAAATAGTTTCTAACCCATTTAAGGTGCGAATCAATGAAGATTTGCCCGCACCACTTTTGCCGATAATGCCGAAAATTTTTCCTTCGGGAATATCCAAATTAATGTTTTTGAGTGCGTGAACTTGTTTTCCTTGTACATCGTAATACTTATTTAAATGACGAATTGTAATATGGGGTACTGCAAATTCAATGTGTGAACCAAAACTCACCATGATCATTCTCCTTATTTCCAGCCTTCAAACCACAAACCTTGTCCAAAGTCTTTGTCTAGAATCTGACGGACTTTTGCAGAGTTTTGGAAGGTTTCAACCACAGTTTTTAATTTGTCATCCTGATCTTGATAATCTCGACGCGTTACAAACAAAATCGCAAATTTTTTATTAATCGGATCTAATAACAGTGCAGAAGTAGGATCAGCAACTTTTGCCATTTTCAAATAATGAGGAAAACCCATAATTAAGTCAGCTTCATTGTAAGCATGCGCGGTTTGCGGGCCTTCAACTTCAATAATCTTGAGTTTTTTAGGATTACTGATAATGTCTCGGGTGCTGGTGAGCTCATTATTAATATCTTTGACTTGAATTAAGCCTGCACGAGCCAGCAAATTTAAACCACGTGCCATGTTAACTGGATCATTCGGTACGACTACTTTCGCTTGATCAGGTATTTCCTGTAGGGATTGATATTTTTTTGAATAAAGTCCGACATGACTGCCTGAACCTTTCGCAAAAGGCACAAGGTCATAGCCTGTTTCACGCACTGCATTCGCGAGAAAAACACTTTGTTGAAAGAAATTAGCGTCAATATCACCATTTTGCACAGCAACATTGGGTGCTTGCCAGTCTGAAAACTCAATCAACTCGAGATGGATTCCTTGTGCTTTTACATCCTCAGCGACACTTTGCAATAATTCAGCATAGGGTGGGCTAATGCCGATTTTAATCACTTTATCATTTGAGTTTTGACTGATATAACGATATCCCACTAAGGCCGCCAGTACTGCGACGATGATGACTGCAATTTTGATGAATTTAGATGATTGAGTTGAAGTAGACATGAACACTCCTTATTTCCAGCCTTTGAACCATAGTTTTTCACCAATATCCTCATTCAATGCTTGTTTAACTTTGTCTGAGCTTTGATAAATTTGGATAAATTTTTTCAGTTGAGCTGCTTTTTCAGGCTGAGTTTGTTCAAAGTCATCGCGAACAACAAATAAGATGGCATAAAGCGTGTTGTTAATTTCATCCAAAATTAAGGCATCATTTGGATCAATCGTTTGCGCTAAGCGTAGGTACATTGGATAGCTAAATACGAGGTCTGCATCATCTACGGCACGCGCAGTTTGCGGGCCTTCGACTTCAATAAAGTTCAATTTTTTTGGATTGGATTTAATATCTTTCAAGTTGGATAAGTGGTTGTTGGAATCCTTAAGTTGTATTAATCCAGCGTGTTGTAAGAGGAGTAGGGCGCGACCCTGATTCACAGGATCATTTGGCAGTACAACTCGAGCGCCATTTTCAACTTCACTAATCGCTTTATATTTTTTTGAATATAAACCGACATGTGTTCCTGAGCCGATGCCCAAGGGTTTGAGCTTAAAGTTGGTTTCTTTTAACGCATTATTCAAGAAAGGTTGATGCTGAAAATAATTTGCATCAATATCCCCATGATTTAGGGTGATGTTGGGTGTATTCCAATCTGAAAATTCTACCAAACGTACATGAATGCCTTGAGCCTTTGCTTCTTCAATTGCGGCTTGAAGTGGTTTTGCAAAAGGTGGGCTAATACCAATGACAATTTCTTGTTGATCATTTTTTTTCAAAAAGGACCATGCAAATGCTGCAATCACAATAATGGCGATTGCAACGCCGATCCATTTAAGTCGAGAAGACTGAGCTTGTGCCATAGAAAGACCCCTAAAGATTAAAAACTTAAGCAGAATGTTGGTGTATAGAATTTAAATTTGATTGTTGTGTATCTTGGTTTGAACTTGGACATCGGAAATGATGTGCAGGATGTGAATGTGGTAAATGATCTCCCGCATTGAATAGCTTGTGCCTTAAGCTACCCTCAGCATAGGCGGTCTTATAGCGACCGCGATGTTGTAGTTCAGGAATGACATAACGAATAAAATCTTGATGTGACTCTGGAGCGACTGTACGGGCAAGGTTAAAACCATCTAATCCAGAAATATCAATGAATTCGATTAGCTGTTGAGCAACTGTTGCTCCACTGCCAACAAATAAGGGATAACGTCCACCGAGTACATGCTGAGCTTTTAAATCTGCCAAAGTGACTTTGTTTTCCTTAAAGCGCTCATTTACAGAAACGATGCTATTGGTTTTTTTATATGGAATAGCATCCTCATCTTTTAGATGACCTAAGTCTGTTCCGATTGAGCTTGAGAAATGCGCAATGCCAGCTTCAGGACTTGCATATCGAATATATTCCTGCAGTTTTTCTTGCGCTTGTTGATCTGTTTCAGCAGTGACGACAGTGATGCCGGCAAATAATTTAATAGCTGTACCGTGACGACCTTGTGATTGTGTTAATTGGCGAATCTTTTGTGTTTGAGACGCAATTTTTTCAGCGGTATCTCCACCAATAAACATGGCTTCTGCATGCCGAGTGGCAAACTGTAGTCCTTTAGGTGATGTTCCCGCTTGATATAGCACAGGTGTACGTTGCACTGAAGGCGAGACTTGGAAGACGCCGTGACTGTTATACAACTGTCCTTGATGGTGGATCGTATGTACTTTAGTCGGATCGGTAAAAATGCGATTGAGCTTATCTTGGATGACAGCATCATTTTCCCAAGAGCCTTCCCAAAATTTGTAGCAGAGTTCTAAAAATTCTTCAGCTTGTTCATAACGTAAATCATGATCTTTCAGTCCTTGCTGACCGACCAATCGCGCTGCGCTATCCAAATAGCCTGTGACGATATTCCATCCCAAACGTCCTTGGGTCAGATGATCCAGACTCGCGAAGCGACGAGCAAATTGATAAGGAGATTCATAACTTAAGTTCACTGTAATACCGAAACCCAAATGCTGTGTGACGGCTGCCATTGCAGACACCAGCGTGCTTGGATCATGGCTCGGCAGTTGAATTGATTCTTTCAAGGTTAGATCAATGCCATTTTGATAGACATCGTAAACGCCAGTAATATCGGCAATGAATAATCCATCGAAAAGACCTTCCTCTAAAGTTTGAGCAAGTTCTGTCCAATAACTTAATTCATTAAATCGGTAGGATTGATCACGTGGGTGTGTCCAAAGCCCATGGTTGATATGACCTACACAATTCATATCAAATGCATTGAACAGGATCTGTTTTTGAGGTTTCGATTGAATTTTTGTCATTACAGCGTACCTCGTCTTGGGGGGAATACGCCGTTTAAAACATAATTGGCTATGAAGAAATATTTCCAACGCGCTGGATCATGCAAGGTATGAACACGTGCGTTTCTCCAGTATCGGTCAAGATTATCTTGTCGTTGACTTCCACGACTACCAGCCAGTTCAATCAGTTTTGACGAGACTTTTAGTGCAGTCTCGGTACTGTGTGCACGTGCTTTAGCCACTTGAATAGAAGCATGTGCAACTGAATGTTCTGAAGGGGAGACTTTGGCATCTTGAACCGCTTGCGCTGCTTGTTTTAGTAGTAACTCGGTGGCCTTGACGTCTGTTGCAATTCGACCAATTTCGTATAGTGTCAAAGGGTCTTGAGTGGCATGTTCAACTTTTGCATCTATCCAAGGGCGTGCTTGACGAACGCGTATTAATGTTTCTTCAAAAGCAGCTCGAGCAATGCCTGTTTCAATTGAGGCATGAATAATTTGTGCAAATGGACCTGAAATGGTGGCAGTTGAATAAGCCAAATCAAAAGGGACTATATCCTCTGGGTCAATCTGTACATTTTCAAATTTAACAGTCCCACTGCCTGTGGTACGTTGACCAAATCCACTCCAGTCATCTAATAGGCTTAAGCCTTCGCTATCATATGGAACAAAGACTAGAAACTGGCGCTCTTGTTCATCACTAGCAAGGGTTGGAATACGGTGAGCGAATAGACTGCCAGTGCAATAAAATTTTTCTCCATTGAGGACATAACCATTTTCGACTTGTCTTAAAGAGGTATGGCGTTGTGCTGCATTTTTAGTTTTAAACTCAGCCAAGGCATTTCCAAAGCGAGCACCTTGTAAAACTTCAGTAAATAAACGTCTTTTTTGAGCCTCAGACCCAGTATTCCTCAAAATTTCAAGTGCATAGAAATGATTTTGTGGAATTTGTCCGATAGAGCCATCAACACCACTCATTAATGCGATGATTTTTGTCAGTGTATGAATAGAAACATCGGCACCGCCATATTGTTGAGGTACTGTAATGGCCCATAAGCCAGATTGACTGTACGCTTCGATTTCTTCATGAGGAAGCTCACGATTTAAATCTCGTTCAGATGCACGGTACTTAAACTTTTCTGCAAGTTCGTGTGCGACTTTTAATGCTTCTTCATCAGAGCGAATAATATGCGCTGGTCTATAACTGCCTGATTCTTGGATCTCTAAAGCTTGTAAAGATGACATGATGACTCCTTAAATCCAGGCATGACGTGCAGGAAAAGTATGGTTTAAGTAATACGAACCCAGCGCGTGAAGTTTCCAGCGAATAGGATCATGAAGGGTATGTACACGTGCATTTCGCCAGTGTTGATCAAAATTATGGACATTGAGGCTGGCGCGACTTCCCCCGAGCTCAATCAACTTTTCTGAGATATGCAGTGCAGCATCATTGGCATAGACTTTAGCTTCAGCAACTTTGATCGAAGCTTCAGCAATCTGTTCATCAGAGAGTTGTTCAACTACATTGAGTGAATCTAAATAATCAGCTGCTTCATCAAGCAAAAGAATGGCGGCATCTAACAAAACATTAGCTTTGCCAACTTCTTGTAAGGTGAAATACTCATCACTGGCACGCTCAACTTGTGCATCCACAATTGGGCGTGCTTTACGGATCGCAAACAACATGTCCTCAAATGCTGCTTCAGCAATACCAACATCGATAGCCACTTGCATCAGCTGTGAAAACGCGCCTCTAAAATTAGGGACGTCCAATAATTTTCTTTCATCAAAAATCAGTAATGGATCAACTTCAACATGGTCTAAAATCACTGTGCCACTTGAAGTGGTACGTTGACCAAATCCATCCCAGTCATTGATGACTTCGATACCAGTGGATTCACGGTTCACTAAAATTAAAACCACGTGACCTTCAGGGTGTATGGCTTTGATGGCTAACCAATGTGCAAATGAACTGCCTGTAGAATAGAATTTTTTTCCTGAAACTCGATATTTCCCATCCTCCAAAACAAGGTGTGTGTCTAAAGTCTTGGTATCTTTGGTATGTCGTTCTGGCCCCCCATTGGCAAGACGCTTACCTTTTAAAATTTCGTTGAAAATAAATTGCTTTTGTTCATCGCTTCCCATGATGTTGATCATATTGAGCAATGCAATTTGATTTTGTGGAATTTGCCCTAAACTTGAATCCGCTTTATTTAGAATACGAAATACTTGGGCAAGGGTACGATGAGATACTTCAGCACCGCCATATACGTGGGGGATGCGTAAGCCTCCTAAACCTTTTTGGCTGAATAATTCAATTTCTGCAAATGGTAAAGCTCGTTGTTGGTCACGCTGATTGCGACCTTCGAGCGCATAATCAGCAACATGATAGGCTGCATGAATGGCATCTTGATCATTTTCAATAACATGAACATTTTCAGTAATTAAACGAGACATAGATCAATTCCTCTTTGAGGAGATATACGCTACGCCCATAGAATATTTTTTTTAAATGCTGGTTTTCGTTGAACTATTCAAAAAAAATGCTTAAGACAAATATAGATATCGATTGAAAAATATTAGAAAACTTAAAATTTTGATTAATAATGAATTTTAATAAATTTCAGTGCTCTAAACACGTTGAATTCATTTAGACTTTGCAATAAAAAAGATAAAGATTTGCTAAACATTTATAATTTAACGGATTCATATTTCCAAAAATAACAATTTAAGTTGCAATTGATGCATTATCACATTGTGTTTTGGCATAGGGTTGCATAAAGTAAGCAAAACAATAAATCCTATGATTGATCAAGACTTCGGAGATTTTATGCGCATCCTTTACCAGTTTCCTTTATCTCACTTTTGTGAAAAAGCTCGCTGGTTACTTGATCATAAGGAATTGGATTATGTTGCTCAAAATATGATTCCGGGCGTACATCGTGCATTCGCAAAATTAAAAACAGGTCAAAACTCTCTGCCGATATTACGTGATAAAGAAAAGTGGATTGCAGATTCAACCCAAATTGCCCTGTATTTGGATGATGTCTATCCAGAGCATTCATTGCTCAGATCAGATTTAAAGTTAAGAAAAAAAGCAATTGAAATTAATGACCTGAGCAATCAATTGGGCGTATCAGTGAGGCGGTGGGGGCTTGCTCAAGCTTTATCTGAAAGTGATGAGCCGCTAGAAATCATGATTGGTGAAAAAGGATATCTGAGAAAATTTCAAAAGATCAGTAAGCCACTTATTAAAACTTTAGTTTCAACCAGCTATCAACTCGATGATGAACAAGTTTCACTTGCTAAAGAAAACATGCATGAAATTATTTTGCAGTTAAATGATCAATTGATTCACAATCAATCTCGATATTTGGTAGGAGATCGTTTAGGTTTGGCAGATATCGCCGTTTGTTCAATGCTTGCTCCACTACTCGAGATTTCTGGTACACCTTGGGAAAGAGAATATCATCAGCCAGTTTCATCTGAATTTGTGGAATATCAAAATCAATTGCTTGATTTGCCGATAGGACAATATGTTAAACGTATTTATGCCAATGAACGAAATGCGCGGGTAGATTGGCGCGGGATATAACAGAGCATATTTTCTGTTATGTTGTCTAATTAGTTAATTTATTTTCATTTGAATCGATATTTTTGAAAAAATAACGCATAATCATTTTGTGTCATGAAAATATTGAGAAGAAGATGGAATTAGATCGTTACGATAAACAAATTTTAGAAATTCTTACGCATGAAGATTTGAATCTGAACGAGCTTTCGGAGCGTATTAACCTGTCTGTAAGTTCAGTGCACCGTCGTATTAAACATCTCATCGAAACCAATATCATGACAAATTTAAAGCGTGATATTAACTATCAAAAATTGGGGTTTAATTTACATGTGTTGTTACAAGTATCATTGAGTAAGCATGACTCAGATACTTTTGCAAAATTTTTAGATGAACTTAAAAGTATTCCTGAAGTGATCAATGCTTTTTTAGTCACAGGGCAATCTGCTGATTTTATTATAGAAGTTGTTGCTCGTGATATGGAAAATTATAGCCAGATTTTGTTACAGCGAATTGGTAAAATTGATCATGTTGTGGCATTGCATTCAAGTTTTGTCATTAAAGAATATGATGTATTTAACTGTCATGGTTTATTGAGTAAAGCATAATTCAAGCTTGCAAAAAAAGACGCCTTTCAATTAAAAAAACGCACCAGAAGGTGCGTTTTTTTAATTCTGAATATGGATTAAGCATCCAATTGCGCTAAAACCTCTTCAGAGAACTCAACGTTGGTATATACGTTTTGTACATCATCTAAATCTTCAAGCATATCAATCATTTTCATGATTTTTTTCGCTTGATCGATATCTGTGATTTCTGCTTTAGTTGAAGGGTTCATCACCACTTCTGCATTGTCAGATTTTAAACCTGCAGCCGCTAAAGCATCTTGCACTGTACCAAAAGACTCTGGTGTGGTGATCACAAGAATTTCATCTTCTGTCACTTCAATGTCTTCTGCACCAGCTTCCAACGCAACGTCCATAATTTGGTCTTCTAAAGAAACATCTTCAAAAGTAATTTCACCACGTTTAGTGAAAAGGAAAGCAACAGAGCCGTTAGTACCTAAGTTACCATCTGTTTTAGAGAAGCAGTGACGAACATCTGGTACGGTACGGTTTAAGTTATCAGTCATTGTCTCAACAATAACGGCTACACCACCAACACCATAACCTTCGTATGTGACTTCTTTTAAATCATCATTGTCTTCACCACCAGCACCACGCTGAATGGCACGGTTGATGACATCACGAGTCATGTTAACGGACAATGCTTTTTCAACAACTGCACGAAGACGTGGGTTGCTTGCTGCATCTGGACCACCGAGTTTTGCAGCTGTAACAATTTCACGAATATATTTTGTGAAAACTTTACCACGACTAGCATCTTGTTTAGCTTTACGATGCTTAATATTGGCCCACTTGGAATGACCCGCCATGCGAAATATGCTCCTTGTAGATTGGCCTTATGCCTAATCAAATCTGCGAAATTCTACCATAAGGGCTTTTTTTTAATAAAGACCCTTATTTTAGCAATTGATCAAGATCAGGCTTTATTCTTCGGTTCAGGAATAATAATGTCTAAACCTGTATGTTCCTTATAAAGTTCCTGAATCAATTTCAAATCATGATCCAACTCTGATGGCATGATTTTGCCAAAAATTCCGCCTTGTTTGGTTTTTTGGTTTACAAACAAGAAAACGATAGGGACGTTTGCGGCTTTTGCGATATGCCAAAAACCGGTGCGGATCGGTTTACGTTGTTCACCATTTTTCGCACGAGTCGCTTCAGGCGCAATCACGAGATTAAATTTGTCATTGGAGTTGAAGAGTTCAACCATTTGCGCCACGATATCTTTATTTGAGTGACGGTCAACTGGAATACCACCAACCCCTTCTAGAATTGGCTTAAAAGGTCCTTTGAATAGTTCTTTTTTAATTAGTGTGTGAATCGGGATATCATGGATTTGAAACAGTGCGATTGAGAGTACAGCATCCATCATCGTGGTATGTTCAAAACCGATAATGACTTGTTTATCACCAAGAACATTCGGTTCAACATGATATTTGACACCAGCAAGTTTAAATGCCATTTCGGCAATGTGTTTTTTCATGATTCACAGAGATATTTGAATTTTATATGGCAGAGTTTCTTACTTCATTTTAAAAAATTCAATCCCTTTAGTAATAAATTATAGAAAAATTGACTACTAAATTTAGATTTTATCTGCAAACTTTACATCCTCGACGCTTACCAAAAATTCATAATTTTTCACATATTTGTGACTGAAATTCTATACATGATCAAGATCGTACGTGATTTGTAAACTGCGATGAATAAATTTTGGTCAAGCTGAAGATAAAAAAATGAAAAACCTTGTTTTTGAATTTGATATTGGCTAGTATTCTGATTCGAAAATACTTGAGAAATCAGTATTTATAGGGCCTATAGCTCAGTTGGTTAGAGCAGCGGACTCATAATCCGTTGGTCGACAGTTCAAGTCTGTCTGGGCCCACCAAATTTTATACTTATATAGCTTTATATAAGATCCGAACCCTTAATTCTAAAAGAGTTAAGGGTTTTTTATTGCTTTGTTTAACGTCATATAACTTCATATGGGAACACGCTCTGTGTATCCTTGTTTGTATCCTAAATGGCTTTGTTGCACAAAGATTTGAAAGGCAAAGAGCCCCTAATTGAGCCAAATTTAAGGCGTAACTTGGGTAAGTGGTCGACCTAATTCCGTAAATCTGTTGAGGACCGCTACACGTGCATGAACCTCATTGACTTGGCTATCAAAGCTCCTTGCACTTAGTTTATCTCCTAATAATTTGATGCATTGCATTTTAGTCTCAACCAAACTTCTGCGATGATAGCCTGACCATTTTTTCCATAGAGTCCTACCTAAACGATTAACTGTTTGAAGTAATTCATTTCGCTCTAGCGAGCTGCTCTTTGTATCTTTCCATGGTTTCGCATTTTTTCTAGGTGGAATCACCGCATGCGCTTGCCGATCTGCAATGGCCTGACGGCATTGCTTGGTGTCATAAGTTTTATCGGTATAAACAGAGTCAATCTGCTCATCTTGTGGAATCTGATCTGTAAATCACCAAGTACCTGTGAATCACTGATATTATTGGTTGTGAGCTGAATAGCTCGTATTTGAAGAGTTTCAGCATCTATAGCAATATGTAGCTTACGCCATTGGCGACGATATTCAGGTCCATGTTTTTTGCGTTTCCATTCACCCTCACCTAGAAACTTCAAGCCTGTAGAGTCCATGAGTAGATGCAGCCCATAGCTACTTTTTTGGTAGCTGATTGCAATATCAATATACTTTTGTCTTCTACAAAGCGTACTGTAATCTGGCGCTGTCCAATTTAATCCGCAAAGTTTAATCAGACTTTGCACAAAGCCAGTGACCATACGTAAAGACAGATGGAATAAGGATTTAATCATTAAGCTGAATTGGATGGCTGCGTCGGAGTAGGTTTGATTTCGTCCTTGTTTGCCTTTTGATAGAGCATACCATTGCGTAGTAGGATCAAACCAAATGGCAATATTTCCGCGATTAATGAGTGCTCGGTTATATGCGGGCCAATTGGTTGTGCGGTAGATTTTGTGTGTAGGCTTCTTAATTTGAAAATTATATGGCTGAAGAAGCCCTTAAGAATAGCTTTCTGCAACAAAGCCCCTCTAAGCTAAGAATATTTTAAAATGATGCTATTACGAATAAAAATCAATTAAAGATTTAAAATTATTATAAGAATCATTTGATTATAAATATCTATTAAACAAAGGGTTTACAGATGTTGTAAAATAAACTTTTAATTGTTAGATTTATCGCAAATTTAATACAAAGTGACAACATGTTTACAGAAAAATTATTGTTCAAGGGGATACTTCTAAGTATTGGTGGAGGGATATTTATTTCATCTGCACATGCACAAAATTTTGACCCTGCGATTGATGGACTTATACGAAATCAAGAACGCCAAGCAGAATTAGAAAAAATCATACAACCTTCAGCAGATGTAAATTTAGATGCTGTACGCCAAAAAGAAAGCTTGAAACTTCACGAAATAAAAGAAGAAAAATGTTTTGATATTAATGAAGTAAAACTCAATGGTGAAATGAGTAATAAGTTTAGTAAATACTTAACACAAGCTTTAAAAGAACTCGAATTTAAGTCTGGCATGTGTATAGGTGAGCAAGCTGTTAATTTGCTCATGACTAAAACACAAAACATCATTATTGGTCGTGGCTATACCACAACACGTATTTTGGTAGCCCCACAAAACCTAAGTACGAGTAGGTTAGAACTGACTGTTATTCCTGGTTTGGTTCGAGAAATCAAACTCGATTTAAGTGATGAAGATAATACCCGCGCCGGCCGAATTCAATATGCGAAAAACATATTCCCAATTAAAAATGGTGATGTGCTGAATCTACGAGATTTAGAACAAGGCTTAGAAAATTTAAAACGTGTGCCTACTACAGAGGCTGATATTCAAATTGTCCCTGCTGATGCACCGAATCAGAGTGATGTCATCGTCAAATGGAAACAAAGAAAAATTCCAATCCGTGTGACTCTAAGTGCGGATGATGCAGGAAGTCGCCAAACAGGTAAATATCAAGGTAATATAACAGTCTCGTTAGATAACCCTTTATTCCGAAGTGATTTATTTTATATCACAGTTGGTCGCAACTTAGCGGATCAACAAAAAATCACAGATCAGCATGGTACGACTGTAGAAAGTGGTACTAATAACTATTCACTGCATTACTCAGTACCGTATAAAAACTGGCTCATTAGTGCTAATGCAAGCCAATACAACTACGACCAAGCCGTTGCCGGAGCGAATAACGTCTATAACTACAATGGTGAAAGTAAAACACAAGATCTAGGTGTAACACGATTGTTATATCGCGATGCGAAAAGAAAAACTTCAGTAAGCTTTAAAGGTTGGCATCGAGAATCAAAAAGCTTCATTGATGATGCAGAGGTGAGCATTCAAAGACGTGATGTTTCAGGCTGGCAATTCAATATAGATCATCGAGAATATATAAAATCATCGGTACTTGATTTGAGTCTTGGGTATAAACGCGGGACAGGTGCTTTTAGTGCTTTACGTGCCCCGGAAGAAGCCTTTGATGAAGGTTCTTCACGCATGAAAATTTGGACATTAGATGCCAATCTAAATGTCCCATTTCAATTTGAAAAACAAAACTATAACTACTCAAGTTCAATCAGAGCACAGTACAACGATACACCATTAACCATGCAAGATCGTATGTCAATTGGTGGGCGTTATACAGTACGTGGTTTTGACGGGAACATGACTTTAGCTGCTGACCGTGGTTATTACTGGCGTAATGATTTAGCGATGTCAATTTTCCCAGCACACCAATTTTATATTGCATTAGATGCAGGGCATGTCGATGGACAGTCAGCAGAATTGCTACTGGGTAAAACCTTAATTGGTGGTGCAATGGGTTTCAGAGGACAGTTCAAAGTCGGTGGGAATTTCTATTATGACGTATTTGCAGGTAAGCCGATTAAGAAGCCTGAGTACTTTCAAAATTATGACATGAACTATGGTTTTAGTGTGAATTACTCATTCTAGTTGAGGCCATTATGAAAATTGGAAATATTAGTTTAATTGCACCATCACATTACCCTCATGAGCATTGGAGTGAAGCTGAAGTATTGGGTTCATTGATGTGGTTATGGCAATACGTGCCCAGCTTAAAGGATGCACCCTTAAGTTACTTAATGACGAGAGTTGTGCCTTATATACAGAATAAGCAATTTGTTGTGTGTGTTGAAAATGGTCGAGTCATTGGCTATGTCAGTTGGGCATTTTTAAATAATGAAACTGAAAAAAAATATATACAAAGCCAAGGGCTACCGTTGTCAATCAATGAAAGTAACAGTGGTGATCGTTTATGGATTATAGATTGGTTTAGTCCATTTGGCCGTAGTAAAACAATGAAGAATCTAGTCGCACAACAACTGTTTCCTAAAAATGGTATGAGATCGCTTTATCACAGAGGTAGAGAGACAGGTTTAAGAGTTATGACATTCAAAGGCGATTTAATGAGTGAGCAAGATTTTAACGATTGGCAAAACAAATACGCACTTGCTGAATAATTTATTTAAAAGATTAAAGAATAGGTAATTGAAAAATGAATAAGAACTTTTATAAAACGATTTTCAGTAAAACACGTGGTGAAATGGTCGTTGTTGCAGAAAATGTGTCTGCAGAAGGACAAACAAGTAATTCAAACATCACACATTTAGAGCTAGACACAGAATCTACAGCTGAAAAAAGTTTAGGCTTAAAAGTTCTATCATTTTCCATCATGCTTTTGACGGGCGTTGCAAGCATTGGTATGACCACAGATTTAGCAGAAGCCAATGTGATTGCAGACCCAAATGCAGCAGGGAATCAAAGACCAACGATTATTAACAGCGCTAATGGTACAACCCAGGTGAATATTCAAACGCCAAGCCAAGCTGGTGTTTCAATGAACCACTACGAACAATTTGATGTGAATAAAAATGGGGTGATCCTCAATAACAGCCGTCAAAATGCTCAAACGCAATTGGGTGGTTATATCCAAGGTAACCCTTGGCTTGCAGTCGGTGAAGCTAAAGTCATTGTGAATCAAGTTAACTCAACCAATGCCAGTCACCTTAATGGCTATATTGAAGTGGGTGGACGTAAAGCCGATGTAATTATTGCCAACCCATCTGGAATTAATGTTGATGGTGGTGGATTCATCAATGCTGGTGCAGTTACGTTAAGTACGGGTAATCCGTTACTAAATAATGGTGCGGTTACAGGCTTTCAAGTTCGCGATGGTTTAATCAATATTACAGGACAAGGATTAGATAGCAGTACAGCAGACTACACGCGTTTACTTAGTCATGCAGCACAAATTAATGCAGGTGTATGGGCAAAAGACTTGCAAATAGTCACAGGTCAAAATGACATTGATGCACAAAGTAATATTAAAAGTATAGGTAATGCAAGCAGCGGTACAACGAACAACACACCAAAATTTGCCATAGATACAGGTAGCTTAGGGGGAATGTACGCAGGGAAGATTAGCCTGATTAGTACAGACAAAGGTGTGGGTATTAATAATGCAGGGCAAGTGTTTGCTTCTGCTGGCAGTATTAAAATTAGTGCAGATGGACAACTACAAAACAGTGGTTCAGTTGTTGCACAACATAAAGAAGATCCTCAACAAGCAACATTAGATATTCAAGCTACAGAGTTAAATAACAGTGGCAGTATTTCGAGTTTGGGTAAGCAAAGCATACAAACGACAAACCTGAATAACACTGGTTTGATAGCAACTTCTGCTGAATTGAATATTCGAAATAAAGAAACCATTCAAAACCAAGGCGAACTCAATGCAGGTCGTGTTGATCTAGAAACAAAAGATCTGAAGAACAGTTCAGGTAAAGTTGTTCAAACAGGCTTACAGGACTTAGCGATTGATGCGAAAACACTTAATAATAAAAACAAAGGCTTAATTGGTTATACCGAAATTGATCAAGACACAGGAACAAACCCTAGTACAGGCACAGGTGGTGGAAATACAGGTGGCTCAGGTGCAGAAACAGAAGCCCCAAGCACTGCGACAGGCGGTGGTAGTACCAGTTCAGCCAATACGTCTATTACAGCGAGTTTTGCCCAAGGTAAAATTAAGGCAGACAGCATTGAAAATGATGCAGGGAAAATCACGGCAAATGGTGGGGTAAGTTTAACGCTCAATCAAGGTTTGGATAACAGTGATGCGACATTAAACTTAAATACTTTGAATGTCCAGGGACAGCATTTTAAGAATAATCACGGTGTGATTACAGCACAAGATGCCAGAGCTAAAACAAAAGATGTTGATAACACTACAGGTAAAATTAAAGTTGTTCAGCACCTGAGTATTGAGAGTGAACAACTTAAAAATACACAAGGACAAATCCTTACGGGTAAAACATTAAGTATTCGTACAGGTGACTTAAATAATTACGAAGGTGAGCTTCTTTCATCACAAGACTTAGAGATTCAAGCGAATGATGTTCAGAATACAGCAGGTAAAATTTTAGCGAATCAAAATGTAGCGATTGATGCAACATCAATTACAGCTGATGGGCAACTCAGTGCAGGCAATGATTTAAAGCTGAAGTTAAAAGAGAGCTTCACGACGAAAAATAAAATTGAAGCAGGAAACAATTTAAAAATTGAGACTGTGGGTAATTTGGTAAATACAACAGAATTACAAGCAGGATCAAAATTAGAACTTAAAGCCAGTGATATTGATAATAAAGATACAGGTAGAATCATTGCCAATAACGGTACCCTTATTCAAAGTGAAAACTTAACCAACCGTGGTGAAATTAACAGTAATGGTCAAACATTAGTTGAGCTGACGAGTACTTTAAATAATATTGGCACAGGTCGTATTTATGGTGACCATGTTGCAGTAGCTGCAAATAAAGTGCTCAACCAAGAAGAAACTGTTGATGAAACAATAGCTGCTGTGATTGCAGCACGAGATCGATTAGATTTAGCAGCGCAAGATATTGTCAATAAAGAAAAAGCATTGATCTCAAGTGAAGGCAATATGGTGATTGCTGGCACTTTAGATGAAAACAAACATGCGGTTGGACAAGCACAAAGTATCAATAATAACAGTGCTAAAATTGAAGCAGGTGCCGACTTAACGATTTCAAGTCGATTGTTGAGAAATACCAATGAGCATTTGCAAACTCAAATAAAAGAAGTTGATCGTCAATATATAGTTGAATATGAAGCACAGGGGCAGAATCAACGCTATCTAGAAGGTAGCCAAGCTGAACTAGGTTGGAAGATTGGCAATGATGAGTCGGATCATCTTGTGACACCAGATGGTCAATGGCATGAAAATTGGCATCGCTATAATTACGAAAAAATTAAAGACCAAACACAAGTTGTAAATTCTGCCCCTGGTCAAATCCTCGCTGGAGGAAATATTAAAATTACGGGTGACGTATTATTGAATTCGGACAGTCAAATACTGGTTGGGGGATTACTAGATGTTAAGGTTGGTGATTTAGACAATCATGAAACATTAGGTCAAACAATTATACGTGATGAGGGAACTTTAACAAATTTTTGGAGAGATCATAAAAAAGGCACGGATGTAACAGGGTCAAATACTTCTGCATATAGACCTGCACCAATGATTACAGAGTTAAATTTAGGTGTATTGAGTTATCAAGAACATGTTCAGGGATTATCAACGACGAATCCTAATACCCAACTTAATACAAATTCAACACTTGAAAATGATATTACGGTTCGCACAATTGATGTAAATACGTCTTTACCAAGTAGTAGTTTATTTAATACTAATCCAGCTAATCCTGAATATTTAATAGAAACTGATCCAGCTTTCACAAATTATAAAAAATGGCTAGGCAGTGATTATATGCTCAAATTATTGAGTTTAGAACCTCAAAATCTGCATAAACGTTTAGGCGATGGTTACTATGAACAAAAAATCACGACTGAACAAGTGAGTCAGTTAACTGGTCGACGCTTTTTAGATGGTTTCAATAGCAGTGAAGAACAATTTCAGCAATTGATGCTGAATGGCGTAACAACTGCACAAGAAATGCAACTTAAAGTCGGGATAGCTTTAAGTGTAGAACAAATTGCTAAATTAACCAGTGATATTATTTGGTTGGTGGAAAAGCAGATCACTTTGAGTGATGGAAGTATTGAAACTGTACTAGCTCCACAGGTCTATGTAAGGTTGCAGAATGGAGATATTAATGGCAATGGCGCATTACTAGCAGGCAGTAATACCGCCCTGAATGTTGAAAATAGTCTTGTTAACAGCGGTACAATAGCAGGTCGAAATGCATTAGTGATTCAAGCAGATCGTATCCAAAACCTCGGTGGACGATTAACAGCAGATCAGCTTTCGGCTAAAGCTAAGAAAGATATTAATAATTTAAGTGGGACCATTGATGCTAAGCAAAAGTTATTCTTAGATGCTGGTGAAAATATCAATATTGTCACTGAAACCAATACAACAGAAAGTGATCAGGGTTCAAACACGCATTTAAACCGTCAAGCTGGTGTTTATGTAACAGCTAAAGGTGGACAAGGCATACTTGCATTAAATGCAGGAAAAGATATACAACTCAATGCTGGTGTTATTTCAAATGCCAGTGAAGAGGGTATTACACAACTTAATGCCAAAAATAATATTAACTTGGGAACGACACAAGTCAGTCAGAAACAACAAAATATTAAAGATTCAAATAATTATATTAAACGTAGTGAGTCTGGAGAAATTGGTAGTCAGATTCAGGCAAATAACGATATTCAGCTTAATGCAGGAAATGATATTAATTTACGTGCATCTGAAGTCAATAGTGCAACAGGGAATGTTGTTGCTCAAGCACAAAATATCAATATTGAATCTGGTGAATATACAAAAGTTGCTGATGATGCTTTAAAAACGAAGAGTAAAGGCTTTGCGAGTACAACGACTCGAATATTCAAGGACAGCTCTGAACAAACACAAGCTGTAGCTAGTGTCATTGGTGGTGAGAATATTTACTTAAATGCTGAAAAAGATATCTCTGTAAAAGGTAGTCATGTTATTGCAGATCAAGATACCAATTTAAGCGCAAAAAATAACATAAAAGTGGAGTCGGCACTTACTCAGTCTACTGAAGAGAGTTTTTATAGTAAGAAAAAATCAGGACTATTTAGCAGTGGTGGTATAGGTGTTACTGTAGGTCAGATAAAAGAAAGTACAGATAACAACAATCAACAATTCACAAGCAATGCTTCATCAGTTGGAAGTTTAGCTGGTCATACAAACATTATCGCTAGTAACACCTATCAACAAACGGGGAGCACAGTATTAGCACAAGAAGGTGATGTAAATATCTTGGCACAACGTGTCAATATAGAAGCAGCCAACGAGCAAAATATCAATGATTATAAGCGTGAAATGGAACAAAAAGGCTTAACACTTGCTGTAAATGTGCCAATCGTGCAACAAGTTGAATCTGTTTTAGATTCATCAAAACAAGTGGGTCAAAGTAAAAATGATCGTGTTAATGCAATGGCAGCAGCCAATGCAGGCTTCGATACCTACAAAGCAGGACAGTCCATAGGCAAATTAAATGATGTTCTTACTGGCTCTGCTACTTTGAACCAATCGGTAGAAGTTGGGGTGAGTTTAACCTATGGCGAACAAAAGAGTGTAGAAACAAGCCATACACAAAGTAATACAGCTGCTCAAAGTAAAGTGAGCGCTGGAGGCACAACAAACATTGTAGCAAGTGGTGCAGGGGGAGATTCCAACATTAATATCCTTGGTTCTGATGTTGTTGGATTGAAAGGTACCCACTTGGTAGCAGATAACGATGTCAACATCAAAGCCGCTGAACAAAGTAGTATTGAACAATCAAATAACAAGAGTTCAGGCTGGAATGCAGGTGTAACCATCAGCAACCAAACAGGTTTGGGTGTTACGGCAGGTGGGAATCTTGGAAAAGGCAAAGGCGATGGCACTGATACAAGCTATGTCAATAGTCATGTCGGTTCAAAAGACAGTTTAACGACAATTAGCAGCGGTAATACAACCAATATTATTGGTGGACAAGTTCAAGGTAAGGGCATCCAGATAGATGCCAATGAACTGAATATTGAAAGTTTGCAAGATACTGCAACATATAAGAGCAAACAACAAGATATTTCAGGTCAAATCAGTGTTGGTACCAATGGCGGTAATGCATCGGGTAGCTTTAGTAAGTCGAATGTTGATGCCAATTACGCCTCAGTCAATGAGCAATCAGGGATCTTTGCTGGAGATGATGGTTACCAAATCAATGTGAAGACTAATACTGATTTAAAAGGTGCTTTGATCACATCGACGCAAAAAGCTGAAAACTTAAAAAATAATAGTCTAAATACAGGGACTTTGACTTATTCAAACATTCAAAATAACAGTGAATATGATGCTAAAGGGATTTCACTGAGTGCTGGATTAAATGCGACTAAATCTGATCAGGGTAAACCTGGTACTGTCATATCAGCGCCTGAAAAAATTGATCAACATGCTTCCACAATCCAAGGTGTAAGCAAGTCGATTGGTTTTGGTTTGGACAGTGATAAAGACAGTAGTGTGACGCAAAGTGGTATTAATACGTCTAATATCACGATTAGAGAAACAGTTCGTCAAGAAGAGCTGACAGGAAACTCTGCTGAGCAGATCAAGTCAGAAATCCTCACACATGTCACAACAGATACAGCACGTGAAAACAGTGGCGCATTGCAAAATAACTTTGATCGAGATCAAGTTAAAAGCGAAATTAATTTACAAATGGATGTGACGAAGAAGTTTGATGCGAACCGCCAAGAAGTACGTACTGAAATTAATAAAAATTTAGATGAAGCTAAAAAAGCCAAGGAAGCAGGAACACTGAGTCAAGCTGAGTTCGACAAGAAACAGCAACAACTTCAAACCTTAGGAATATTAGTCGATAGCATTTCAGCAGGCTTGTCAGCCCCAACGAGCAGTGGCTTAGGTATAGCAGCCGCAACAGTGAGTCCTAAGCTTAGCTATGAGATTGGGCAATATTTCAAATCCAACAATAGTGAAGGAAGTGCAGCGCATATTTTAGCGCATACTGTATTGGGTGCGGCAGTTGCAGCAGCAGGAGGCAATAATGCACTGGCTGCGGGTATTTCTGAAGGTGGAGCAGAAGCTTCAGCACCGTTACTTTCAAAATATTTGTATGGCAAAGAAGCCAAAGATTTAACAGCTGATGAGAAAGGAACGATTAGTGCAATCACTGGTTTGGTTGCATCTGGTGTAGGTGCAAGCACTGGTGAGGTGGCTTCGACTGTGCAAAGTGGGCAAGTGGCGCAAAATGCAGTGGATAATAATTACCAAACCAGAGCTACTCTTAAAGCTGTGAATAAACATCTGCAAAAATGTAGTTCGAATGATAGAGCTTGTATTGAGCAAGGAATTTCAATATTAAGAAAGACCGACCAAATGCTTGATAAAGCTTTCAATAAGTGTGTGCAAACAGCTGATGCTGCTTGTGTAGAACAACATTTAAAAAATATTTTGGCAAGTGATGTTTCACCGGAAATGAAAGAGATTGAACAACAGCTAAGAAGACTAAAAGTTTCAATTGAAGCAAAAGGGCTTCTCAATGAAACTAGTGGATTTTCAATACAAGCAACGAAGCAATTAGATTTCTTGAGATATGCACAAAGAAGTTGCCAAAACATGACGTATGGTGCTTGCAGTACAAAATATAATGGTTTAAAGCAAAGCGCAGCAGAAAAAATATTGATTCCAGCAAAATCAGCTGTTTTAGATTATATGGTAGGGGAAAAACCAAGAACAGGAGCAAGTTACTATATTGCTGGTTTTGGTTATGTTGCGACAGAAATATTTTTCCCTGAAAGTGCAACAGATCTAGCTTTAATGGCAGTAGGTGGTGGAACAGCTAAAGGAGTCAGTCTAGCCAATAAGGAGGCAAAAGTAGCAGATGATTTAATTCAGCGACAAAAAATTAATAATAATCATAATGTTGAAGATTTTCAACAATATGATCATTATAGATTGGATAATGCAAAAAATTGGAGAACTGGAGAAGCAGAAATAGGAGGAAACTGGAATTGGGATAAAGTGGCTCCAAATGGGGGGGCAGTGCCAGGTAGTAGTATTGAGAAAAATGTACAGGTTGGTCAAATTTTAGATCGTTATGGTCCTGAAAATGGGAGGTATTTAGCAAGCCCAATAGATTCATTGGAGCAAAGAGCATTACCCCCTGGGACAAACCGACCTCAATCATATCATCAATATGAAGTGCTTAAGCCCTTTAAGATTACCGAAGAAAAAATTGCACCAGCATTTGGGCAACCAGGTGGAGGAACGCAAATTCGTGTGAAAATACCAGAGCTTGAACAATATGCTACAGTTGAGCAGCTGAAAAAATTCGGTTATTTAGGAGACAAAAAATGATCATTAATCTCAATAGTGATTTTGATGGTATCAATGTTAATCGTAATTCTTTTTACAAAAGTGAAGAGGAAAGAGTTGAGCGATTAAACAAAGCAGAAAAAATTGCTTATCAACAGTTAACTGATGAATTGATAAAATTCGGCTATAAAGATTTAACAGTAAATATTGGTGCAGAACATGCAAATTATTTAGATGGAGGCTTGTGTATTAATAGAGATGGTGAATATTGGTTGGTTTATCATAGCGAACGTTACCGAAAGTCAAGATTATCTTTGTTTACTTCTCCATATGATGCAGCAAATTTTTATTTATGGAGCATTGTGGCTCACCCAGCACGAGAAAGCACATCGGTTGGATGTATTCCTAGGTCGGGTACATTTTAAACAGTTTATATGAAAAAGTTTAATCGTCGATGCCTCTTAGCTGATATGTGTCCCAACGCAATTAGGTTGAGCTACTGCGAGAGCTACTTCAAGTTCAAAAGTTAGTTATGAAATTGGTCAATATTTAAAATGTAGAGATGAGGAAGGCTATTCAGGCCATATTCTCAGTACATACAATTTTAGGTGCGGCAGTTGCAGCAGCAGGTGGAGCAGAAGCTTCAGCACCGTTACTTTCAAAATATTTGTATGGCAAAGAAGCCAAAGATTTAACAGCTGATGAGAAAGGAACGATTAGTGCAATCACTGGTTTGGTTGCATCTGGTGTAGGTGCAAGCACTGGTGAGGTGGCTTCGACTGTGCAAAGTGGGCAGGTTGCGCACAATGCCGTGGAAAATAATCGAATGATTAATGTACGCGAAGCACAAGTTCTACAAGCATTAATTAAAAACAAGACTCAAACTGAAAAGAATAAACTTTATCAGGCTGCTTGTTATCTTGTAAAGTGTGCAGAAGGTGTGCCAGAAGATGATCCAAATTATTCTACATTATTAAAATTACAAGATTTAGGAGCGAAGAATGAAAAAGAAATCGAAGCACTTGAAGCGACAGGGTTATATACCTACACTAACTGGGATAAAGCAAATGATCTTAGAACAAGAAATGATGAGATTGTCACAAGAGCGGGTGGAGCTGGAAAAATAGTAGGAGGAGGCTTAACTGCAATTGGTGGTGGAGCAGCAGGAGTGGGTTTGTGTACAACAGGTGTTGGTTGTGCTATCGGCGCACCTTTAGCTGGATTAAGTACATACGGTGGAGTTAGCACTGCAAGTGAGGGTAAGGATGCTTTATTTGGATCATATCAATCTAAAGTAGGGCAAAATGTACTTAACTCATTTAGTCCGAATCGTAAAGATCAACTAAGTCCATTAACTCAAGATGCTTTAGACTGGGCAGTATCAGTCGCAGAATCTGTGTTATTAGCTAAGGTTGGAGGGAGACTTTCAACGAAAGTTAATAAACCTGCTTACAATTCCGTTGAAATAAAAAGTCCCTTAGGGAAAAATTTAGGTACCTATAATGCAGTAAATACGGGTCCGTTATCCAACAATTTAGCTGGAATATTCGCAGGTGGTAAGTACACTGAATTTGAGTTGCAGCACAACACTATTCTGTATAGAGCCGGTGTTAAGGGTACCAGTTTAGGTCAATTTTTCACTAGAGAAATACCTGAAAGTGTAATTCAAACTCGTATTGATAAAGCTGTTTTACCTGTTTGGCCGGGAGGTGCTAAATCACCATTAGATACAACATACGGTATATTAATTCTCAAATGAACGAAAGTTTATTCAGGGGAAGTATGTACACAAAATGGTTTTTATCTTGGTGGAACTCAGCAGATAGTTGTAGTTGAACCTTGGAAAATTCCTGGAGTAAAAGTAATCAGTGAGAAGTCTCTAAAATGAATGAAGTTCAATCTATAAAATTAATCATAAGTGAAATAAGTAATTTGCTTGAAGAATTTGACTTAACATATTGGTCAACAGCATTTAAACGTTTTTTGACGGAAATTGATTCAAATTTTTCTCAAGTTAAGCACGATATTTTAAGGAATTATGCTGGAATGGGCTCATTTAATGACATCGTTTTAGAAAAAAATGGAGAATATCCACTTTATGAAAATGACAAATTTTCCAAATTACGGAATGATCTTTATGATTTGTGCTTAGTATGACTCAATTGAGCGTAAATCTATTGGCAGTTAGAGCTAAATTAATAAAAAGTTAGATGAAGCAAAAAAAGCTAAGGAAGCAGGAACACTGAGTCAAGCTGAGTTCGACAAGAAACAACAACAACTTCAAACATTAGGCATATTAGTCGATAGCATTTCAGCAGAATTATCAGCTCCGACTAACAGTGGCTTAGGAATAGCAGCCGCAACAGCAAGTTCTAAACTCAGCTATGAGATTGGACAATATTTCAAATCAAATGATAGTGAAGGAAGTGCAGCGCATATTTTAGCGCACACTGTGTTGGGCGCGGCGGTTGCAGCAGCAGGTGGCAATGATGCTTTAACGGCAGTTGCAGCAGCAGGTGGAGCAGAAGCATCAGCACCTCTACTAGCTAAATACCTATATGGTCAAGAATCAAAAGATTTAACAGTGGATGAAAAATGAACGGTAAGTGCGATTACTGGTTTGGTTGCATCTGGCGTGGGTGCAAGTACTGGTGATGTGGCTTCGACTGTACAGAGTGGTCAAAGTGCTCAAAATGCGGTGGAGAATAATTATCAAACCAAAGCTACTCTTAAAGCTGTAAATAAACACCTTCAAAAATGTAGTTCGAATGATAGAGCATGTAATGAGCAAGGAATTTCAATATTAAGAAAGACCGATAAAATGCTTGATAAAGCCTTCAATGATTGTGTGCAAACGGGTAATTCTGCTTGTGTAGAACAACATCTAAAAAATATTTTGGCAAGTGATGCTTCACCAGAAATGAAAGAAATGGTGAAATAATTTTAACGATTAAAAATATCAGGACAGGTAACAGGCTTATTAAATGAAACCATTGGTTACACAAGTCAAGCAATAAAAGATATAGAAGCCGTCCGTTCAGGTCAGGATGTAGGTTCCGTCAGTGGTGCTACTACAAATTGTATTGGGCCCACACCTGAAAAAACTTTAGGTAAGCGAACTCTTGCTTTGGCTAATGAGCTTACTTTGAAACAAATTTGGGCTGCAGTTGGTTTGAAGAATCATTTCCTAACAGGTCAGGAAATTACAGAGAATGAAAGACAACTTGCAATCGCTTCAATAGGCATACCACAAAGTCAACTTAAAAATGGCAGTTTAGTAAGGATTGATATATCTAATCCAAGATCTGCAGGTTTAAGACTACCATCTGGTAATGAGGCTGGTGCAAATAGTCAGTGGATTCCTGAGGGTAAATTACTAATGGTAGTTTAGAGGCTGTTATTGATGCAACAAAGGTCAGGAAAGACATGTTAAAGGTCAGAAAAATAGGAAATTAAAATGAAATTTAATTTTAGATATATATATGTATCAAAAGAATTAAAATTTAGTGTTGGGATTGAAGAAGGAATGAAAAAATATTATGTATCTTTTCTAGTTCCGACTCATAATAGGCAAAGTGATTATGAAATATATTATTGGTTACCAGCAAGCTATTTAGAATATATTTACTCTGAACCCGAAAAAATTTATCCATTTATTTTAGAGTGCGACAAAGGGCTACATAAAGAAATGGAAATAGATTTAACTTAAAAAACTATACTAATTTCGTTTAGATTGCTGTTTTTTAATAAAGGGCGTTTGACTGACTTTCCAAAGGAAATATTCATCAGTTCACATATGAAGGAACTGGCTCAAATACTTACCATTGGGCTGGCAGTTCAGATGGTGCCAGAAATTCTTTAAAGTTAGATAATAAAACCAAAGCCATTTTGCGTAAAAATGGATGGAAGTCAGAGGCACTAAAATGATTTTAAAGTTTAATGATGATTTTTTTGTTCAATGGGATGTAATTTTTGCATTAAATGATGGATTAAATTTAGGAATATTTAGTTTTTGGATTCAGGATAAATGTTATCCAGGGAAAGGAATTAATATCACTTTGAACTCTATTTTTTATACTTTGGTCAGTAACATTGAAGTGATTAATAATCTAAAAAAAGATTTTGGAGAAAAGCCTATTAATGAAATTGATTTTTCATCTTTGGATGGTGATAATTTTGTTTGGATTGATACAGGGGAGTTATTTCAATTTGGTTTTGGTTTAGGGCTTGGTTTTAATAATAGAGTTCTATCATAAGTCATTTTTTATTCAGTTCCATGGTATAGATCCCAGCAATTAAATTGAATCTTAAGCCTAATCTTTTGCCTCGATTACGATATCGCTCGGCAAGGATTTTGAAGGTCTTCAAAGTCCCAAATACATGCTCAATCCCAATTCTTCTTTTATTGATTTCTTGATTGTAAACTTTTAGCTCAGGATCTAGTTTACAGTGCTTTTTGGCTTTTTGGCTTTTTGGCTTTTTGGCTTTTTGGCTTTTAGGTTTCAATGGTGTTCATCTTTCAGCATGTGAAAATTCAGAAGAACAGAAGATTCTTCAAAATTATATTGAGCAATATCAACATGATGATTTAGAGGAACTAGAAGCACGCTGGAAATCTCTTTGGCAGATTAAGACTGGAAATGAGTTTGTTCCAGAATTAACTTATGATGCGCGTCAACCGACATTAGGTCAGCTGATTAAATATCATCATTTGCATGTCATGCATAAAGCCCTTTTTGAGTCCAAAATCTCTAAAGGTGTAGGTAGGTTTATTTTTAAAGCGTCCTTTTGGGATAATGAGTTGGCATCAAAAACTTTGTTAAAAACCGAATTTAAGTCAAAACATATGGTTGTGGGCTGCGAAAATTGTGGTCAATGTAGATTGGCTGATACTTTATATATTTGCCCTGAAACATGTCCTAAAGGACTTGCAAATGGTCCTTGCGGTGGCACCACATTAGATCGATGTGAGTTTGGAGATCGTGAATGCATTCACTCTGATAAAGCCCGATTAGCCAAAGCCGTAGGACATACTGACGTTTTAAAAGATACCCTGATTGCAACCGTACCCGTTGAAGTTCGTGGAACCAGTTCTTGGAAAAATTGGTTTTTGGGAAAAGTTTAAGTCTTTTCAATTTCTTGTATGGGTTGATTTATAGTATTGAAATGCAATTATTAATTAGCGTTATATAGGGGCTTAAATTAAATTATCCTATAAATCTAAAAGCCAAAATTTAATCTATTTTCCTATATATCAATATTTACTGATTCTTAAATTCTCATGATGACTCTATAATTTATTTATTACATAGATGTAAAACGAGAATTAAGGATGAGCATAACGCCCATTAAGTCAGGCACTGGCAATTTAGCTAATGTGATTTATCAACAAATAAAGGATGATATTTTTAGCTTTAAGCTCAAACCTGGACAACGTTTTACTGAAACGGACCTTTCTGAAAAGTATGAGGTCAGCCGTACCCCAACACGGCAAGCACTGTATCGTCTTGAACAGGAAGGCTATGTGAATGTGCATTTCCGCAGTGGTTGGGAAATTAAGCCTTTAGATTTTACCTTTTATCAGGAGCTCTTTGATTTACGTATGATCTTGGAAAAAGAGGCTGTTAAACGTTTATGCGTAATGGATCATGAGCAATCTGAAGAATTACAGAATTTAAAGCGATTATGGCTTGTAGACGAACAGGACTATAACCAGAACACCAAAGCATTGGTGCTGCAAAGTGAAGATTTTCATTGTGCCTTGGTTAGAGCTGCAGGAAATCGTCAAATCGCCAAGATTCATCATGAAATCAGTGAAAAAATCCGAATTGTGCTCAGTCTAGGCGCCATGCGTGAATTCGATATCCAGCATGCTTATCAAGATCATGCTGTAATACTTAGATGTATTTTAGCTCGTGATGCTGATGGGGCGATCCATTTAGCAGAACATCATGTCTTACATAGTATTGAGGACGTGAAGAAAATTACTCTTAAAATATTTTCGACTGTTTAGGATAAATTATTAAAAAAATGCCAATTTTAAAAAATTGGCATTTTTTTTGCCTCTAATTCATATCTTGTATACAAGAATGTACACAAAACTAATCTAGCGATGCCAGAACAACATTTGCTTAGTTTTAGTGCATAGATTTAATGAATAGTGCACCAATTTGAATTCAATATTTGTAAACGCATCAATATTGTGCGTATAAATGAGGATAGTTTTTTTGAGATCTCGTGTAGCTTTATTAATAGGTTTAACTGGCATCAATCAAGGGGTGTTTGCAACAGATCAGGTCAAAACCCTAGATACGATTTATCTCAGCACAGCTTTAGCCTCAGAATCTACACAGCACGCTCAAGCGCTTACCAAATTTCAGCATGATCTATTGGATATCCCGTTTAATAAAAGCCATTTGTCGCAAGACGTTATCCAGCAGCAAGATATTCAGCGCATGGATCAAGCCCTCAGCATCGTGAGTGGGGTATTGCATCAAAATAATTATGGTGGGGGCTTTTGGGATAACTATTCATTCCGAGGATTCCAAGGCAATCCCAATATGGGGGTGGATGCCATTCGTAATGGGCTGAGTGTCAATCGTGGCATTTCTGCACCTAAAGATATGGTCAATATTGAATCACTGGATTTCTTAAAAGGGCCGAGTGCCGCACTGTATGGGCGTGGCGAGGTGGGTGGCGCATTAAATGTCACCACGAAAAAGCCACAATGGACGCCTGAAACAGCGCTTAACCTGCGTGGAACAACACAAGATGAATATCGTTTAAGTCTAGAGCAGACCGCGCCAATCAGCGATGCGTTGGCGTATCGAATGGCCTTTGCCATTGAGGATAATCAGTCGTTCCGTGATCATGTCAGTAGCCAACGTTTATTTGTCGCACCGCAATTCTCGTGGAAATTATCTGAAAATACCCAAGTGGATTTAGACACTGAATTTACCCAGCATTTAGGCACATTTGACCGTGGTATCACGGCTGTCAACAACCAGTTATTGATGGATCCAAAGACCTTTACGGGTGAGCCTTCTGATGGTGATATGCGCGTCAAAGACAATCTCTATCAAGTACGATTAAAGCATCAGCTCAATGACGCATGGCAGATGAATGCTGCGATCAGTTATAAAGATGCGCAAATGGTCGGCTATTCAACAGAACCACGCAAATTACAGGCCGACCTTGAAACATTAGAGCGTCAGCGTCGTCATCGTGATTATCAGACCGAGGATATGCTGCTCCAAAGTGAATTACTTGGTCAACTGCAACTCGGTCATGTTCAGCATGAATGGGTACTCGGTGCAGAAACAGGGCGTTTGGACTTTATGCAACGTCAATTGCGTCTTAATCACTCGGCTGCTCAGCCAAATTGGATCAACATTTACAATCCCACTTATGGGCAATTTAGCTCTGAACTACCTTTACATACCGATTCCGATGAACGTCAGCAGTACATGGCTGTGAATGTACAAGATCAGGTCTTTTTTAATGACCAATGGAATGTGTTATTCGGAGGTCGATTCGATCGTGTCGAACAGCGCTTCATCAACCATCGCACGCAGTTCAAGGATCAGAGTACAGCACAAAAGTTTAGCCCACGCATAGGCCTTAATTACCGTCCTATACCAGCACTGTCTGTATATAGCAATTATGGTGAAGCATTTTCCATGAATAATGGCATGGGTCGTACAGGGGAGACGTTTGCACCTGAAACAGCGAAAAGCTATGAAATCGGCGCGAAATACCAATGGCAAGATCACAGTATGCTTAGCATCGCCTTGTTTGATATGAGCAAAAAAAATGTCTTGATGACGGATGCCATTGATCCAAACTATGAAGCTGCGGTTGGTGAAGTGAAAAGCAAAGGGCTCGAAATTGACTTCAACCATCGTATCAATGACCAGATGATGTTGTCAGCAGGCTACGCCTATATGGATGCCAAAGTCAGCAAAGATGACGTGTTACCTGTAGGCTCAGCACTGAGCAACGTACCCAAACATAGTGCACATGTCATGGCAAGTTATGACCTTTGGCAAAATACGCAACATGCAGCAGGTCTAAATTTCAACCTCAATTATGTCGGGCAACGGAGTGGAGACAGCCCAACCAATACGGCTAATGGTTTCAGCTTACCTGCCTATACCGTATTGAACCTTGGGGCTTATTACCAAGCAAATCCAAATTTACGCTATCAACTGAATATTCATAATCTGTTAAACGAGGAATATTATCTATCCAGTTATAGCCATGTATGGATTCAACCCGGTGAGCCGATCAAAGCAGCGTTATCGGTACAGTGGCAATACTAATGCAAAGATTTATTGTCCTTTTACTGAGCTGTGTACTGTTGGGTTGTACGGCAACAGAGCAACCGATATCAGCAAAAATACAAAGCCCAACATCGCACTGTGTGGTTGATAGCTCAGAGACCGAAGTCTGCCTAGCTCAGCCAGCACAGCGTATTGTGTCCTTGTTTGAATCAGGTTTAGACGGGCTATATATGTTGGGGCAGGGTGCAAAGGTCGTGGGGATTCCTGCTGAGGTCTATTTACAGACCTTGTTATTTAATGCTTATTCCAAAATGGATCCACGTATTGCCAATAAGCAACTCGCTACACCTTCACAAGGCTCAAATGCCACCAACATTGAAAGCTTAATGCTATTAAAGCCAGATTTGGTGATTTTAGGTAGTGGGCAAACACAAACCATTCAATTGCTTCGACAATTTGGTATTGCAGTCTATGTGATGGAATCAGGCACTTACGATCAGGTGAAAGAAGAGCTGTATGAAATTGCACAGCTTACAGGTGCTGAGCAACGGGCTAAAGAAATTCTGGATTTTTCAGATGTGCTTCTGGCTGAAGTGGCACTCAAAACCTCAAAGCAAAAATATAAGCAATCAATATATTACGCATGGTCAGGTGGACGAATTTATTCAACCTCAGGACGCAAATCGATTACCAATGATTTTATTGAATTGGCAGGGGCTTACAACGTGGTTAAAACGGAGACCAATCAACCGAATGTCAATCCAGAAACGTTGATTGAGTGGAATCCTGACAATATTGTACTGTGGAATACCGACCCAAACCTGATTTATCAGCGTAAAGAATTGCAAGGTCTAAAAGCAGTACAACAACAGAAAGTGTTTAATCTCAGCCCTGCATTTATCTATAACCCACATACCATCAAAATTCTTGTGACTGCGATTTATCTGCATCATCACATTTACCCTGACACCTCAGACTTAGCAGTTGAAGCCTTGCAACTCAAAATTTTAGAGAAACTCTATGGTCAGAAAATTGCCAAGGAGTTGATGTCATGAATAAGGCAAAATTGAAATACACCTGGTTTTATCCATTGCCGATTCTACTGATTTTTATGTCGCTGTTGCTAGGACCGAGTCAAACATTAAGCGCAGGGGATTATGCACTGTGGTTTATCCAGTGGATGTTGGGTACAGCGTATTTTGATGCGCAACAATTTAGCTTGATGCAAAATATTGTCTTCAATATTCGCCTACCACGCATCTTATTGACCTTTATGGTCGGGGCTGCTTTGGCAACAGCCGGCAATGGCTTGCAAGCTTTGTTCCGCAATCCCTTAGTGGATTCCTATGTGCTGGGGATTTCTTCAGGTGCCGCCTTTGGTGCAGCATTAGCACTATCTTTGAGTTGGTTGTCGCCCAATTTATCGGCGTTTATTTTTGGCGTATGTGCAGTGGCATTAACCTATGTGTTTGCCCAGCAAAAGCATGAAATCCAAACTTCATTGGTGATGGTGATTTTATCCGGCATGATTGTTTCAGGTCTGTTTTTAGCAGGACTGACCATTATTCAATATTTAAGTGATCCTTTTAAATTACAAGCGATCGTGCAGTGGACCATGGGGAATTTACATCAGGCATCGTGGCAGAAAGTCCAATATGCGGTTGTGCCGATTACGGTGGCTTTAATGGGCTTATACGCCATGCGTTGGCGCTTGAATCTGATGGCATTGGGAGCTGATGAAGCACAAGCCGTGGGGGTAAATCCGAAGTGGGAGCAGCTCATACTGATTGTATTGGTCACGCTATGCACCTCAACTTCAGTGGCTGCCGCAGGCATCATTAGTCTATACGGACTATTTATGCCGCATATTGTGCGTATGTTGGTTGGCCCTGACCATCGTTACAGTATTCCTGCCAACATGGTTTTAGGCGGCAGTTTTTTGCTACTCATTGATAATTTTTCACGAGTTTTACTCAGCTTTGAAATTCCAATTGGCATTTTCACCATGCTCCTCGGTGCGCCATTTTTCTTATTACTGATCAAAACACAAAGGACGGCTTGGGCATGATTCGAATTGAACAGTTGAACTATGCCTATGGGCATAAACAAGTGTTAAAAAATATTCAGCTTGAATTTCCAGCGCATCAGTTCTCGGTGATTTTAGGTCGCAATGGTTGTGGCAAATCCACATTATTTAAACTGATGGCAGGTTTAGAACAGACCATAGATGGGCGAGTACTTTATGCGGGGCGGGCGTTAGAACAGATAAAAGGCAAAGAAAGAGCCGCGCTACTTGGATTTTTACCGCAGTTCCATAAAACGGTTTTCCCATTTTTAGTTAAAGATGTGGTGATTACAGGTCGGGCTGCATTTAGTCGATTTCGTCCATCTAAACAAGATTGGGACATGGTCGATCAGGCTTTAGTTGATCTCGATATAGAACATTTAAAAGAACGCCCTTATACCGAGCTGTCAGGCGGAGAGCGTCAATTGGTGATGATTGCCCGTATTTTGGTGCAAGCACCGAAAGTGATTTTATTAGATGAGCCGACCAATCATTTGGATGTTTATTATCAATCTTATTTGATGAAAAAACTGCGACAATTGTCACGGCAGAATTTTACTGTGATCGCCATTATGCATGATCCGAATTTGGCATTTTTATTTGCCGATCATTTGTTCTTTATGCGTGAACATGAAGTGATTCGTCCTGATTCAAAAGCGCGTCTCACCGATCCGAAATTTTTAAAAAGCGTCTACGATGTCGAGTTTCATGAAGCCATGATTCAAGACAAGACCATTGTTATCCCTGATCATTCTTGGTTGTAAAATGAATTTAACCTATGAAACACTGCAATCCGCAGATCAATCTGTCATTCAATTTGCTTTATATTCACGGCAGCTTTTATTTCCAGAACTGTATGGTGCTTGTATTCCAAAAGATATTGCCCAGTTTGAGCAGTACTATGTGGACAGTCCTTTAGGCTGTTTTATCGTGGTCAAAAATCAAGCCAAAATTATCGCAACGATTGCTTACCGTGCCTATGACGGACGTTTTGATTTGGATATTGCTGAAGGTGCTGTTGAGGTGGTCAAACTTTTTGTACTACCTGAATATCGTCGACAAGGCATTGCCACGCAACTGTGTCAGTTATTATTTACACATGCCGAGCAACACGGCATAGAAACCTTGTATTTGCATACACATCCCTTTTTACCTGCAGCGGAGCAATTTTGGCGTTTACAAGGTTTCGACGTGATTAAACGTGAGTGGTTAAAAACTTACAATACCATTCATATGTTAAGAACTATAAAATCTGATCATCGATTTTGAAATTTAGCCATAAGCTTAATTATTTATATAGATTATAGCTAAATACTGAAGTAATCAGTCTAGATCATCCAGAGCATTTGAATAGAATTTCACACCTATTTTGATGCGATCACGCCCTTGGCTCATACGCCAACGATTAGTATCACGTAAGGAATAGACGCAACCACAATATTCCTGTTGGTAAAACTCCTCTTTTTTGCTGATTTCGAGCATACGCACAGCACCACCATTCTTACGCCAGTTGTAATCCCAATAAGTTATCCCTTCATAATGTGAAGCTGAACGATGACCACAGTCGTTGATTTGCTTCATATCTTTCCAACGGGAAATACCAAGCGAACTACTTATTAGACTGAAGCCATTTTCAGCTGCATATAAAGCTGTACGTTCAAAACGCATGTCAAAACACATAGTACAACGAATGCCTTTTTCAGGTTCATTTTCCATACCTTTGGCGCGTGCAAACCAATTGTCTGTATCGTAATCACAGTCGATAAAAGGAATGTTATGTTTTTCGGCAAAGCGAATATTTTCTTCTTTACGAATTTCATATTCTTTGACAGGGTGAATATTGGGGTTATAAAAAAAGATCGAAAAGTTGATGCCTGATTCAATCAGGGTTTCCATCACTTCACCCGAGCATGGTGCACAGCAGGAATGAAGTAGAAGTTTGTCGTGACCTGCTGGGAGAGACAGTTTTTGACGTTCAAGTTTGTTTGACATGGTTATATAGGTTTAAATTTAAACCCTATATTTTAAAGATTGAGTTGATAATTAAACCTCTAATAAGCTGATATTTTCTAAGGTTAGGTTGAGATAAATTCACTTGAGCACCATTTGAGTGAACGGAATCGCATCCGTATACCAGTGATCTACTCATTAACTGCATGGATAAGTTAGCTCATCTATTCTAAATCGCTTTGAAATAGCGAATATGCTTTAACATGAGGGATTCTCATCTTAAGCTGAATTTATATCGTTTTACTCACTTTATTATTCACGTTTAAATACAGCCATTCAGAAATTTAGTTTTTTATAAAATTTTAGGTGGCAATCTCCATGAGTACAGCATTTGAGTGTTCAATTAAACGTATCCGTTTTGATGAAAACTATACGCCAGCAGAAAGTACACGTTTGACTACAAACTTTGCTAATTTGGCTCGTGGTGAAAGTCGTCAGGAAAATCTGCGCCGTACACTTGCGATGATCAACAACCGTTTTAATAGCTTGGCGACTGTCGATAATCCTAAAGGTGATCGCTATTCACTTGAGATCGACATCATTTCTGCAGAAATTGATATCGAAGGCAATGGACAAACTTTCCCATTTATTGAAACACTGAAAAGTGTGGTGATTGACCACCAAACAGGTGAACGTATTGAAGGTATGATTGGCAATAGCTTCTCATCTTATGTGCGTGATTATGACTTCAGTGTGGTATTGCCTCAGTTGGGTTGTGGCGTGGGTGAAAAACCTGAAGATTTTGGTAATCTACATGGCAAATTGTATAAACATCTGGTGAATTCAGCAGTATTTAAAGCAGAATTCAATAAAGAACCGGTAATTTGCTTAAGTGTTTCAACCTCTAAAACCTATTATCGTACATCCAATGTACATCCTATTTTAGGTGTGGAATACAAAAATGATGAATATTCACGTACCGATGAATATTTTGCCAAAATGGGCCTACGTGTACGCTATTTCAAACCAGAAGGTGGTAATTCGCCACTCGCATTCTATTTCGCTGGAGATTTACTTCGTGATTACACTGATTTTGAATTGATCAGTGCGATTGCAACTATGGAAAGCTTTCAAAAAATCTACCGTCCTGAAATTTACAATACTAACTCACCAGCAGGCGTGGAGTATAAACCAAGCTTAAGCTATGGCGACTACTCACTAACTCGTATTGTTTATGACCGTGTAGAACGTGCTGAGTTAGCAGTCAAACAAGGTAAATGGACAGAAGAAAATTTCATTAAGCCTTATCAAGACATTTTAAATAAATGGGCTGAAAATTTCGAAGTCGAAACAGCTGCTTAAAACATCCAATTGATATACAGATTCACGAATTTAGAGAAAGAAGATTAGACATGGCACTTACACCACCGAAATTATTACTCCCAACTTCAACTGCGGGTAGTTTACCGAAACCATCTTGGTTAGCTGAGCCTGAAAAACTATGGTCTGCATGGAAACTCGAAGGGGAAGAGCTTCTTGAGGCAAAACGTGATGCATTGAAATTATCATTACATGAGCAAGTCACTGCTGGTATTGATATCGTGAGTGATGGTGAACAAACCCGTCAGCACTTCGTCACTACATTTATTGAGCATCTTGAAGGTGTGGATTTCGAAAAGCGTGAAACCATGCGTATTCGTAATCGTTATGATGCAAGTGTACCTTCTGTTGTGGGCGAAGTTTCTCGTAAACAATCGGTATTTGTTGAAGATGCGAAATTCTTGCGTAGCCAAACCAATCAGCCAATTAAATGGGCGTTGCCTGGTCCAATGACCATGATTGATACTTTATTTGATGGTCACTACAAGAGCCGTGAAAAATTGGCTTGGGAATTTGCCAAAATTTTAAACCAAGAAGCTTTAGAGCTCGAAGCAGTAGGCGTGGATATTATCCAATTCGATGAACCGGCGTTTAATGTATTCTTCGATGAAGTAAATGATTGGGGGGTACCAACCTTAGAGCGTGCACTTGAAGGTTTAAAATGTGAAACTGCGGTTCATATTTGCTACGGTTACGGGATTAAAGCCAATACCGATTGGAAACAAACTTTGGGTAATGAATGGCGCCAATACGAAGAGTCATTTCCGAAGCTACAACAATCTAAGCTCGATATTATTTCGCTTGAATGCCAAAACTCACGTGTGCCAATGGATTTGATTGAATTGATTCGTGGTAAGAAAGTCATGGTCGGTGCAATTGATGTGGCAACTAATCAAGTTGAAACCGCAGAAGAAGTCGCGAATACCCTGCGTAAAGCTTTGCAATTTGTGGACGCGGATAAGCTTTATCCATCAACGAACTGTGGTATGACGCCGCTCTCTCGTCAAGTGGCACGTGGCAAGCTTGAGGCTTTAAGTGCTGGAGCTGCCATTGTCCGTAAAGAGCTAGAAGCTTAATCAAACGTAGTCTTGCATTAATCAGGGCAAATCGTCGCAAGATCATTTGTTCTGTCTAATGTACGACACGTCATATGTATATTTGAGATGAAAGAGATGATTGAAGCAACAGACTTTAGAAATGCAATGTCTTTACTTACAACTGCGGTAAATGTGATTACAACCTCAGGCGAAGCAGGGATGCATGGCTTTACTGCATCTGCGGTATGTAGTGTCACAGATACTCCGCCAACACTATTAGTCTGTATGAATCAGTCCTCTCGTTCACATGCACATTTTGTTGAAAATAAAATCTTAGCTGTAAACGTACTGAGTACTCAGCATGAACAGCTTTCGAATGCTTTTGCTTCAAGCAAGCTCAGCTCAGAAGATCGCTTCAGACTAGGTGATTGGATTGATTTAAAAACTGGGTCGCCGATTTTAGAAGATGCTTTAGTCAGTTTTGATTGCGAGATTGAGAATATTCAACAAGTCGGTACACATAGTATTTTTTTATGCCGTGTGACTGCAGTAAAGCAAAGTAATCAAGAAGAAAGTTTGGTGTACTTTAACCGTGCTTATCATCAAGTGGGTCAGTTGGAACACGCTTAACTCAACCCCTTAATCCCTTCATCTTTTTAAAAGTTAGTCTATTGTGGAACTTATAACATTTTTAATCATCGGTGCATTTGCTGGTTTTGCGGCTGGGCTGTTTGGTGTAGGCGGTGGTACGATTATTGTGCCACTACTTTTTATTGTCTTTACCCAAATGGGTTATGATCATGATGTCATTATGCATCTGGCACTAGGAACATCTTTAGCAACAATCGTTGTCACTTCGATTAGCTCATTAATGGCACACCATAAAAATGGTGCTGTGCTATGGCCTGTATTTAAAAATTTAGCTCCACCCATGGCCATCGGCTGTTTTGCAGGTGCTGGAATTGCTGGTTTGTTACCGGGATTACATCTTCAAATCATGGTCGGCTTATTTTTGATTTGGGTGGCGTATACTATGTTTAAAGGCTCGAACAAAGCAGTTAATTCAACAATGGCTCTTCCTTCATCAAGTCAGCAAGTTGCAGCAGGTAGTGTCATTGGGATTGCATCGGCACTCTTTGGAATAGGTGGTGGTAGTCTGACCGTTCCATATCTGAATCGTTATGGGGTGGTGATGCAAAAGTCTGTCGGCACATCTGCTGCTTGTGGATTACCAATAGCTCTAGCTGGTGCTATAGGGTTTATAGTTTTTGGCATGACTGCAGAGATCAATGTGCCGAATACCATCGGGTATGTTCATATTTATGCTTTCATTGGCATTAGTGTGATGAGTTTTATAACAGCAAAATTTGGTGCCAAAACTGCACATGCCTTATCGCCAGCAATGTTAAAGAAATGTTTCGCTGTCTTGTTGGTTATCATTGGAAGTATCTTCCTTGTAAAAGGATTGATTTAATTTCACCCAAATGTCTTATCAGCCTAGATAGCTCACTTAATGTGGGCTAAAGCGAAGATTTTAATATGTCCCTAGAGGGATCATGATTTGAGTTTTTTCCCATATGATCGAACTAAAACACTTGAAAATGCTATTGGCTTTGAGAGAGCATGGCTCTTTAGTCGCTGCAGCGAGTGATCTCTGCATTACACCTTCAGCCGTATCTCATCAGTTACGTGAGCTTGATCAGTGGATGGGGGTTGAAGTCGTCAACCGCAAGACGAGACCAATTACTTTTTCTAATGTTGGCTTAAGACTGTTGCAGTTAGCGGATGAAATTTTACCGCAAGTTCAGATTGCTCAAAGCGATATCACGCGTATTATCCATGGGCAAACTGGCAGAATTACATTTTCTTCAGAATGCCATAGTTGTTTTGATTGGCTCATGCCGATATTAAATCAGTATCGAAACCAATATCCTGATGTTGATTTAGATTTCGCATCAGGGTTTGAAGCAAATCCTCATGAATTGCTACAAAATGGCGAATTTGATTTGTTGATTACTGCAGACCCAATTGCATTAAAGGGAGTTGAATATTTCCCAGTATTTGAATATGAATCACGACTTGTTTTATCTACAACACATCCTTTGGTACGTGCAAAAAACATTACTGTTCAAGATTTAGCTGATGAAACGCTGATTACATTTCCAGTAGACAAACATCGTTTAGATATCATGTCGAAGTTGTTCATTCCTGCAAATATTCTTCCAAAAAATATTCGAACCACAGATCTGACCCAGATGCTGATTCAGTTAGTCGCAAGTGGGCGTGGAATCGCAGCTTTACCAGATTGGGTGGTAAACGAATATGAAACCAAAGGGTGGGTCACTTCACGTCGCCTAGATTGCGTTGCACCAGAGGGGTTAAGGCGTACTTTATATGCAGGTTTTCGAACTGAAGATAAGGAAAAAGATTATTTCGATTCATTTATAAAAAAATTAGCTAAATTTTCAGAATCAAGAAAACTTTATTACATGTAAGAAAGTTTAATCATTCTGAATAAAGTGAAGATTGAACCTCGAATGAATCTTCATATTAATAATGAGCAAAGTTAAGATGAAAATTAGATAGTCGCTATTATTTGTATGAAGACGAATTTTTTGCTTTAGATTATACTTTTTTAACTAAGAGTGATGTCTGACATCGATACATTGGACTCATCATCTGTTTGTAGACAGTAAACGATTTGATCTCAGCCCATTGTCCACCATTTTGGTCATTTATCTAAGTGTTTTTTTTTTAATTATAAAACTCAATTCATTATAAATTTAAGATTATATCCATGATACAACTCATACCTTCATTTTCAGTTTCAGACTATCTCAGCTTATTTTCGATTATTTGTACGACGCTTATAGGTATCGTCGCTGTCTTTTACGGTCGAAAAACGTATTTTGTGAGTCTGAAAAGTTTTAATGAAAATAAAAATTTATATGAGGCTGCATCTTTTTACATTCGAGAATTTATCTCTGTAAGCCCGAATAAAACAATAGATCCTTTTTTGAAGAAAATTGCCAGTGATCAACTCAATGGCGGTGTCGAGATTCCTTCATTTTTAACCGATATACTTATACGCAAATATGCAGATTACTATTTTTACTTAGTGAAGTCCCTTCGCACTACATGGAAATTTTTTAAAGTTGAAGATGGAGAAATCCAATGTATTTATTCAGAACGGGAATTAGTCTTTAAAGGGTTAGCGTATGGTGCCTTATATACTGTCACCGGTTCTTTAGCTTTTTTTATATTTTCAAATTTTACTTGGTTTTTAGCTCGTTATACCTCAGATAGCACATTAAACACAGGGATGACTTTAATCATTTTACTTGTATTTCTTTTGTTCGTAGCACTTGGAAGCTTAGTTATGATTTTTAAGTTAATCACTGTGCGTGATATCAACCAGAGTCTAAACCTACTTAAGCAATCAGAAAATAACCGCTCATAAAAAACAAAATAGAATCATGTGTTAGCTTTTTTCTTTGCACAAGAAAATTGCACGCAGGTTAATTTCGGTGCTTACCGAGTATTCTTTACTCCGACTGATTCAACAGGTTTACTTCAATAAAGTTCCGTTCAATACAATCAGCTCTAAGAGAAATGTTATATATCAAGCGACAGTAATACTAAAACACAAAAGAGTATTACTTTGGCACAGCCTTTGCATCTATCTATTCAATCATAAAGTGATCTAGGGTTCCGATACATGAAGTTTCATGTAGGTCTGCGACCGAGAGTTCACGGCTTAAGTTGCAAGCTCAAGCTACACGGAGGGATAAAAGCCCGGGAGGTAAACCGTAAAAGATTGGGATGGATGCATATGAGCACAATAAATTATCACGAAGATCAAGTCCTTTGGACAGAACGTTTACCGGGTGGACACCACTGGTCAGCACGCATTCAGCGTGGCGCAGTATTACAACTCAAAGCCTTAGGTAAAAATGCCAATGTGGCACTGTACTGCGTCAATAGCGAAGACAAGCTCGAACGGTATAACATGCCAGACAGCTTAAAAGGGCAACATACGGCATTTTTAAGCACTGGGCATATCCTTGCATCTGATCTTGGTCGCGCGATGATTTCCATTGTCAAAGATGACCACGGTTGGAATGATGCATTTTGTGCACCAAGTACTGCACAACAAATTGAACAACAATTTGGTTCAAAAACCTTCCAAGATGCACGAAACGACATGTACCGTAACGGCAAAGATTCTTTACTGCTTGAAATGACCAAATTTGGCTTATCTGCAACAGACCTGAGCAGTACGTTAAATCTGTTTTCTAAAGTTCAACCGGACGACCATGGCAATCTTAGCTATGTAGCATCTGACAATACGAATCAAGTGATTGAACTCCGCATTGAAATGGATTGCTTGGTGTTCTTATCATCCGCACCGCATGCTTTAGATTACAGCGCTGAATATTCTCCTGCCGATGTTCAATTGTCTTTATACAAAGCACTTCCTTTAAGCGACAGCGATGTATGTCGTGATTCATGTCCGCAAAATCAGCGTGCATTTCAAAACAACAATCGTTACTACGCACTCAGTGCTTAATTGGGAGAATACAACATGACTGCACTCGTAAAATTAGAAAAATCAGTTTTAAGCGAAGTTTGTCCTGCCGGTGAAGCATGGATGTGCGAAGTCAAAAAAGGGCAATATTTCCGTATTGTGGATTTAGAAGGCAACCAAGCGGTGGATACGCTGTTTATCTCGGCTTCAAACCCTGAAGAGCGTTATAGCGCAACTGATACCTTAGCGATTAATAAACAAATCTATTTAGAAAAAGGTACAGCTTTATACACCAACTTTGGCAACAAAATTGCCACCATTCATGATGATAACTGCGGTCGCCATGACACTTTAGGCGGTGCTTGTTCATGTGAAAGTAACACGGTTCGTTATGCTCATGACAAATACCCAATGCACAGTTGCCGTAACAATTTCATGATTGCGCTGTCTCAGCATCCAATTGCGAAAAAACACGGCTTAAACGTGCGTCACATCGGTCCAAATATTAACTTCTTTATGAATGTGCCCGTGACCTCTGAGGGGCATCTAAAGTTTGATGATGGTATTTCTGCACCGGGTAAATATGTGGAAATTAAAGCGGAAATGGATTTAATCGTGCTGATCTCCAACTGCCCACAACTGAATAATCCTTGTAATGCCTATAACCCAACCAAAATTCAATTGATCATCCGTGAAGGCGAGGACGCATAACCATGACTAAAAAATATGGATTGAATAAAGTTTTGATCGCCAACCGTGGTGCAATTGCGTGTCGTGTCATTCGTACCCTTAAAAAACTCGGTATCCAATCAGTTGCAGTCTATTCAGAGGCCGATCGTGATTCACTGCATGTGACTTTAGCGGATGAAGCGGTGTATATCGGTGAAGCACCAGCCAGCCAAAGCTACTTAAACGTTGAAAAAATCTTAGAGGTTGCTAAACAAACCGGAGCACAAGCCATTCATCCGGGTTATGGCTTCTTGTCTGAAAATGCTGAATTCTGCGACCTATGTGAATCACAGGGTATTGCTTTTATTGGACCAAATTCTGCGCAGATGCGTGCCTTTGGTCTGAAACACACGGCGCGTGAGCTTGCGATTCAAGCCAATGTGCCATTATTACCGGGTAGTCAATTACTTGCAGATGAAGCTGAAGCCTTAACGGAAGCGAATCGTATTGGTTATCCTGTGATGCTGAAAAGTACGGCCGGTGGCGGTGGGATCGGCATGCGCTTGGTCTGGAACGAAGCTGAACTGAAAGATGCCTATGCAACCGTATCCTATTTAGCTCAAGCCAACTTTAAAGATGCCGGTTTGTATCTGGAAAAATTCGTGCAAAATGCTCGTCATATTGAAGTGCAAATTTTTGGTGATGGTCAAGGTCAAGTGATTGCACTCGGTGAGCGTGATTGTTCAGTACAGCGTCGTAACCAAAAAGTAATTGAGGAAACGCCTGCACCGCATATCAATGATGAGCAACGTGCCTATATCCAAAATGTTGCCATCCAACTGATGCAATCGGTGAACTACCGTTCTGCCGGTACGGTTGAATTTGTGATGGATACCGACACCCAAGAATTCTATTTCTTGGAAGTCAACACTCGTCTACAAGTGGAACATGGCGTAACCGAGCAAGTCTTTGGTGTGGACTTGGTGGAATGGATGGTGACACTTGCAAGCGGTGATTGGACTGCACCAACTGAAAAGTTGGAATCCAAAGGTCACTCGATTCAAGTACGTTTATACGCTGAAGATCCAATTAAAAACTTCCAACCCAGTGCCGGTTTACTGACACATGTGGAGTTTGATGCTAATGCCCGAAATGAAACATGGGTGGAAACAGGCTCGAATGTATCATCATTTTATGACCCGATGATTGCTAAAATCATTGTCACAGCAGACGATCGTGCTTCTGCGATTCAAGCCATGACGGATACTTTGGCGAAAACTTCAGTTGCAGGGATTGAAACCAATCTTGAATATTTACAAAACATTATCGACTGTGATGTATTTAAAGCCGGCACACAAACTACACGCTTCCTCAATACCTTTGAATGGAAAACCCAAAAAATTGAAGTCTTGCAAGCCGGCATTCAAACCGCTGTGCAAGATGTTACAGGACGTTTGGGCTACTGGGATGTTGGTGTGCCACCATCAGGTGCGATTGATCCATTATCACTCAATGTTGCGAACCAATTGCTTGGCAATGCGTATAACACTGCAGGCTTAGAATGTACGCTACAAGGTCCAACGTTAAAATTCCATTGTGACAGTCAAATTGTGCTTGCCGGTGGCGATATGCCATCAACACTAGATGGTGCTCAAGTTCCGATGTGGCAAACCGTGAATGTGCGTAAAGGTCAGATTTTAAAATGTGGCAAAATTACAACAGGTTGCCGCACCTATATCGGCATCAAAGGCGGGCTAAATGTACCTGAATATTTAGGTTCACAATCAACCTTTACCTTGGGTCAGTTTGGTGGTCATGCCGGGCGTAACTTACTGATTGGCGATATGCTCCCAATTACAGCATTCACAAGCGATGAAATTAAAGCTCTTGCACCTGAACAAGTGCCTTCATTTAGCCATGAATGGGAAATTGCGGTGATGTACGGCCCACATGGTGCGCCTGATTTCTTCACCAAAAATGATATTGATACCTTCTTTGCCAATACCTTTGAGATTCACTTTAACTCGAGCCGTACCGGTATCCGCTTGATTGGTCCAAAACCAGAATGGGCACGTGAAGATGGTGGTGAAGCGGGTCTACATCCATCCAATATTCATGATAATGCCTATGCCATTGGTGCCATCGACTTTACCGGTGACATGCCAATTATCTTGGGTCCAGATGGTCCAAGTCTCGGTGGTTTCGTTTGTCCTGCAGTGGTGATTCATTCTGAACTATGGAAACTCGGTCAGCTTAAAGCCGGTGACAAAGTGAAATTTGTCCCTGTAAGCTATCACCAAGCCAAACTTTTAAATGAAAAATATCATGCGCAATTAGAAGCTTCAGATACAGAAGCGGTGGCATTTGATGAGTCGTTCTATCCTGAACTCGCAACTCTAAAAAATGCGGTTCTCGATACCTTAAAAGGTGAAAATGGTGCGCCTGATGTGGTGTATCGTCCTGCCGGCAACAACTACATGTTGGTGGAATATGGCGAATTGGTGCTGGATCTAAACTTACGTTTCCGTATTCATGCTTTGATGCAATGGGTACAAAAGCAAAATATTGCCGGCATCATTGACCTGACACCGGGCATTCGTTCACTACAAATTCACTTTGACTCATTAAAAATCGATCAACTTGATTTACTGCGTTTATTACAAGTGGCTGAAGCTGAATTGCCTGATGTGACCGAGATGCAAGTCCCATCACGGACTGTATATTTACCACTGGCTTGGGAAGATTCACAAACGCAACTTGCCACCGAACGCTATATGCAAACCGTTCGTCCAGATGCACCGTGGTGTCCAGACAATATCGAATTTATCCGTCGTATTAATGGCTTAAAAGACAAACAAGCAGTGAAAGACGTGGTATATGATGCAAGTTATTTGGTCATGGGCTTGGGCGATGTGTACCTTGGTGCACCTGTCGCAACACCACTTGATCCACGTCAGCGTTTAGTCACCACCAAATATAACCCTGCACGAACTTGGACACCCGAAAATGCTGTCGGTATTGGTGGTGCCTATATGTGTGTCTATGGCATGGAAGGTCCGGGGGGCTATCAATTTGTCGGTCGTACTACACAAATGTGGTCACGCTACCGTAAAAATGCTGACTTTGAGCAAGGTAAACCGTGGTTATTACGCTTCTTTGACCAAATTAAGTTTTACGAAGTGTCTGAAGAAGAACTCATGCAGATGCGTGAGGACTTTAAAGCTGGGCGCCTAAAACTTCGTATTGAAGAAGGTGTATTGAACTTAAAAGAGTACAACGACTTTTTAACTGAAAACCAAGCATCCATTTCGGCATTTAAGTCGGTGCAACAAGCCAACTTTGATGCAGAACGTCGTCGTTGGCATGAAGCAGGACTTGCTGAATATGTGTCTGAAAGCATAGATCTTCTGGATAATGGTGAAGGCGTTGAAATTCCAGATGGTGGCTGTGCGGTGGAGTCGCATATGCCGGGTTCTATTTGGAAGATTGAATGTCAGTCGGGTGATATTGTGGAAGAAGGTGCAACTTTGGCTGTGATTGAGGCGATGAAGATTGAGATTCCAATTATTGCGCCTGAGCGTATGCGTGTAGATGCGATTACCATTGAAAAAGGGCAAACGGTGAAAACGGGACAGGTGTTGTTTACGTTAGCGCCAGTGGCTTAGGAAGTGAGTATTAATTTTTAATGTATAGCCTATAATACCGCCCTAAATTGGCGGTATTATATTTAAGATCAAATTCTTATGGTATTATTTTTAAACTAACAACCTATATATCTAATCATGAAAAAAATATCAGAAATATATGATTTAGGATTAACACAAGCATATTTGGATTTTGTCGACATAGATTTGAGCACTGATCTTAAAGTATTTGTCGATCCAACAGCATTAAAAAATCTTGACTCGATTTGGGGACATAAATGCGCAAGTCAAGTTCAACAATTTTTTCAAACAGTCTTGGATGAAATACATTTAGGTAATCACGATCGTGCAAAAGAATTATTGAGTAATCTAAATGAAAGAAATGAATTTCATATTGGGCATTCAAAGGGAAAATCAAGAGGTTCAGGATTTGGACCACAATCCTCTACACTATTGTGGAATGCACTATGTGAAAGTAAAGCGGCTACAACAGGGTTATTAAGAGATATAGAGGATGCTTGTCTAACGATAAATGGAATTGCAGATGATATGATTTCAGATGCAATTTGCAATATTATTCGTCCAATGCTAATTGAATACACACAAGATATGTGTAATTTTTATGGAATTGCTTTAACACCTGGCGTAAACTCGGGAAAAATTTGGAATCCGCAGACGAAAATATGGGAAGAAGCACAAGTACCATTACCAGTAACTGATGATGGAGAAACATTCTTACTTATTCCTAAGAATATAGTTAGAAGAAAGATATCTTATGAAGTAAGTCAATATTACAGACACTATATTCTTCCAGCACTACAAAAAGAATATATTCAAAAAGGGTCGCCTTTAGCATATTACGTAAAAAAAACAGACTCGATGAAAGTCAATAAAACAGACCTCATAAATATTTATGGTAATAATAAAACATCAGCAATTGAACTTACATTTGGACGCGAAGATATTTGGCATCAATATAAATCTGATAAAGATCAAAATCCTAAACCTCCAATTTCTAACGAAGATTTTCTTGAAATTCAGAATCAACCGTCTATTGATTGGGATGGATTAATATTAGAATTAAAAAGTGTTCCTAAGGGTAGAAATGACGCTGACAAGTATGAAAAAGTTATAGAAAAAATTTTATCAGCTTTATTCTATCCGAGTTTAAATTATCCCAAAAAACAATCAATCCTTCATGAAGGGCGAAAAAGAGTTGATATTCAATATACTAACGAAGCAAAAAATGGATTTTTCTATTGGTTAACACTACATTATCATTGTAGTTACATATTTGTAGAATGTAAAAATTATACTAATGAAATTTCGAATCCAGAAATCGACCAACTTGCAGGAAGATTTTCACCAAATAGAGGTCAAATTGGGTTTTTGTTGATTCGAGATTGTGAAAATCAAAAATTATTAGATCAACGTTGTAAGGATACTGCAAACGATAAGCGCGGTTATATGATTTCTTTAACAGATGAAGAAATAATACAGATTATCGAAGATTATAGAAATAGTTCTCCTTATAATGGTGGGCAAATAAAATTTCAATATCCATTACTAAGAAAAAAATTTAATTATTTGGTAAATTAAAACTTTGTTTGGTAGGTTATGAAATTTTAAGTATATAATAGTTAGAATTTAAGTATTGATTTATCTAAAAATATCCTCAATATTTATTATTCACTTTTAATAGAAAACAAACTCAGTGGATCGGTCGATTTGTACAAAGCGAAATTGAGATCGGCAGGGTATCGCTTGGTCTATCAAGTGATTGATTCAAAAATAGTGGTATTGATTTTAGATATAGACAGCCTTGATGCGATCTATAAAAAATTATAATTATTTCAAACTCTCTTTATGCTCTTGTCCCCAAACCGCCATTTGCACCATCAACTTTTCTAGGCCACGACCTGATGGCGTCAGATCATACATTGCAGTTGTTTTACCCGTGGTTTCATCAAGAGACTCAATTTTTTCAACAACATTGTTCAATTCAAGTTCTTTGAGCTCTTTAGAAATCATTCTGGGTGTAATGCCTTGCAGCAGACGTTCAATCTCATTAAAACGGCGTGGCTGTTTAATCATGGTTGCAACAATCGCAAGTTTCCATTTGCCATTAATGACGTTCATGGCATTTTTAAGCGCCACAATAAACATCAAATTACATTGGTCATCTTCGCTTAATGTTTCAGCATTCTCTTTCATAAAATCAGCCATCTATCCTCCCATCTCGTCATAAAATTTAATCAAATGAAATCCTAAATTCACTATACAACAGTATAGTGATCTCGTTTTTTAACTCGCCTATAAATTACATCATTGCAAAAATAATCCAAGGTTATTAAATGATTTTAGTTACCGGTGCTACTGGCCATTTAGGGCGAAGTGTAGTGCAACAATTAAAGCAACAGCTACAAAACAATGAATTTGCTGTATTGGCGAGAAACTTAGAAAAAGCCAAACCTTATGTCAACGAACATATTGAAGTGCGTGAAGGAGATTTCAATCAACCTGAAAGTTTGATCAAAGCCTTTCAGGGTGTCGACAAGCTACTTCTTATTTCAACGATGGAAATGAATCGCTTTGAACAACATAAGAATGTTATCGATGCTGCGCGTGAAGCAGGTGTTCAGCATGTGTATTACACAGGTTTATCCATTCAAAATATTGAAAATTCAGCGGTGAAGGATTTGATGATCAGTCATTTTCAAACTGAAGATTATCTCAAAGCAAGCGGACTGAATTATACACTCCTACGCAACACCATGTATGCAGAAGCGATTCCACAAATTATTGGGGAAAGGGTCATCGATACAGGCATTCAGCTCTCTGGAGGTGCGGGAAAAGTGCCTTATGTGTTAAGGGCAGAGTTAGGAGAAGCAATAGCAAATGCCTTAATTCAAAATGATCATGAGAACAAGGTCTATGAGTTAGTCGGCAGCCAAGCTTATAGTTATCAAGATATTGCTGATGAGCTGAGTCAAATTAAAACAATACCAGTGGAATATCACGATCTCACTGAAGAAGCCTATCAACAGTTGTTAAAAAGAATCGGTTTGCCCGAATTTATGATCTATCTCACACATGGCACAGTTGTAGATATTAAACATCAGCAGTATGAAGTTCAAAGCCAAGATTTAGAACAACTCTTAGGTCGTCCAAGCCAATCACTCAAATCAATGTTGGCGATTTTATACGCTTAAAGAATTAAAAATATTCACATTTAAACATTATAGGTAAATACATGAAATTATTAGAAGCTTTACAGTGGCGTTATGCAACCAAACAAATGACTGGTGAAAAACTACCGCAAGAATTAGTCGATCAAATTCTTGAAGCAGCGCGTTTAGCACCGACCTCAGCGGGCTTACAACCGTTCCATATTATCTCGATCAGCAACCAAGAACTTAAAGAGAAAATTTCACCAGTTGCATTGAATCAACCGCAAATTACCCAGTCATCGCATCTTTTGGTATTTACGGCTTGGGATACGATTCCAGACGAGCGTATCGATGAACGCTATAACGCAATGAATCGTGAGCGTCATTTACCTTTAGATACGACCATGGATGTGGTGCAAAACTTAAAGAACCTGTTCTCGACGTTTACTGAAGAGCAGCAATACCACCATACTGCAAAACAAGCTCATATTGGTTTTGGTATGGCAATTGCGGCAGCAGCTGAGTTAGGTGTAGATGCAACGCCAATGGAAGGTTTTGATAAAGACGGTCTGGATGAATTATTAGGTTTAAAAGAAAAAGGCTTAAAGTCGGTGGTGCTATTGGCACTAGGTCGCCGTAATCCAGAAAAAGATTGGTTAATTGGATTGAAGAAATTCCGTATTCCGCGTGAGGAGTTCGTCACTGATATCCAGTAAAGTATTTCATTAGAACAAGAAGACAAAATAATAACCATTCGAGTTGACCGTCTATCTCCAGAAAGGCGGTCTTTTTACATTTCTGAACATTGAACAAATCAAGTGCACAAATTTGATTCATGCACATTTTTGAATCTTTCCGACGACTTTTTTCATAGATCTCTTTTATATATATCAAGAAAAGTTTTGGCACGTTTTCTGCATTTACCAAGTATTACCAATCCTTTTTTTTGTAATACCTAGAGGTGATGTAGATGACGACAAATCAATCCAAACAATCGAAGCATCCCATCCTTCAATTCTTCATTGAACTGATGAGTGTCCGTGCGGGTTTACACCTACAACAATCTCAAAAACCTAAGGAGCTCAAACGTGCCTAAACAGAAGCTGGCGCGGATCAGCATCACTTTACCTGAAAATACATTGCAGGCTATGGATCAAAAAATTGTAGATCAACATTATGAAAGCCGATCTCAAGCCATTGTCGACATGATTAACCACCATTTGATCAATGACCTCGTCAGCCGAAATGAAGTCATGGTCGGTACTTTAACCTTATTGTATGACGTCAGTTTAAAGCCATTAAGAACACAGCTTATAGATTTACAGCAACAGTTTTTGACTCAGGTGATTAGTTCACTACATATCCAATTAGATGATGACAAAGTCATGCAGGTGATGTTGATGCAAGGGGTCAGCAGTGACCTAAAAGCCATAAGTGAGCAATTTAAAGCATTAAAAGGGGTAATTAAGGGGCATTTAGAGCTGATGGATGCAGTCATGCCACCTATTCCTCAAAATTCGGAACACGTATAAGGAGCACCGCCGTGCAAACATTATGGACTATACAAGATTGGCAACAGGCTTATGCAAATCAAACTATTCAGCTGAATGACTTAAAGCGTTATGTTGCTGAATTCTCCAATGATGATCACGCTTGGATTTCAATAGCCAGTGCTGAGCAAATACAGGCGCAGATTGATGCATTGGCCCATCAGGATATTGCTGATCTTCCTTTATATGGCGTGCCATTTGCTGTCAAAGACAATATTGATGTTGCTGGATTCTATACCACTGCGGCGTGTCCAGATGCTGCTTATTTAGCAATGCAAGATGCAACCGTCGTGGCTAAGCTTAAATCTGCTGGTGCAATCGTGGTGGGCAAGACCAATCTAGATCAATTTGCCACGGGATTGGTTGGCGTGCGTTCACCCTATGGGGCTGTAAAAAACAGTTTCAATCCGGATTATATTAGCGGTGGATCAAGCTCTGGCTCAGCGGTTGCAGTAGCAAATGGATATGTACCATTCGCCCTCGGTACTGATACAGCAGGTTCTGGCAGAGTTCCTGCGGGTTTCAATAATATTGTCGGACTCAAACCAACCAAAGGCTGGTTTTCAGCCACGGGTTTAATCCCTGCATGTCGAAGTATTGATGTGATCTCAATTTTTGCAACTCAAGTGGATGATGCTTGGACGGTAGCGCAATTGATGCAAGGTTATGATGCGACCGATGCTTATTCAAGACAGCATCGGAGAACAGTTCCGACACAATTTTCGAAGGGCAAGATTGCAATCCCAGATCACTTAGAATTTTATGGTGATACTCAAAGTGAGCAAGCATTTCAAACAGCCATTACTCGAATGAAATCGCTCGGATTTCATGTTGAAGAGATTGATTTCACAGTATTTAATCAATTGGCTGCCGCATTGTATAACCGCTCATGGGTTGCGGAGCGTACGCATGCCGTCGAACACAAAGTTCGACGTGAGCAATGTCATCCGTTAATTAAGCAAATTATTGATCAAGCTGATCAATTCAATGCTGTAGACGTGATGCAAGATGAGTATCAGCGTGCAGAATGGGCTAGACAGATTAATCTTCAATTAGAAAATTATGATGCGTTGATGGTGCCAACAGCTCCTACGATTTATCGCATTGCAGATGTTGAAGCAGATCCGATCCAAAAGAATTCGCATATGGGGGCTTATACCAATTTTGTTAATTTTGCTGATTTATCAGCATTGGCACTCCCAAATGTCATCCGTGATGATGGTTTGCCAAGTGGTATCACTTTAGTTGCTGGCGCTTGGATGGATCAAGCTTTGGCACACTTCGGTCAGCAATGGCAAGCGACTTCAGGATTAAATTTAGCAACGTCAAAGCAAGGCTATCAAATTCATAAATCAATAGGATCTGAGCACACCGTTAAATTAGCAGTGGTGGGAGCACATCTTACAGGCATGCCGCTGAATTTTCAGTTAACGAGCAGACAAGCCACCTTGGTTAAAAAAACGCGTACTGCGCCGTATTACAAACTATTTGCTTTAAAAAATACTCAGCCACCTAAGCCGGGGCTACAACGAGATACATCAGGTCATTCTATTGAAGTGGAAGTGTGGGATGTACCAAGAGCATTGTTCGGTGACATTGTTGCTGAAGTCCCAGCACCACTTGGTATTGGCAATGTCCAACTCATTGATGGAACATGGGTGAAAGGCTTTATATGTGAAAACCATGCTTTAGCAGATGCACTTGATATCAGTCACTTTGGTGGATGGCGTGATTATATTCAAGCCTCAAATTTTACCAATACTAAATTTAAGTGCACGAGCATTGGTGAGGTGGTGCAATGAAAACGATGGTCTGGGGAGTCATTGGAACTGCACTGTTATTCGTGGGTTGTGATAAAACCGCAAAAATTCCAGAACCAAGTCAACATGCTCAAGCCGAAAAATCAATGCAACCGATTCGTATTGGTTACAGTGATTGGCCAGGATGGGTGGCATGGCAAGTTGCTATTGAGAAAGGGTGGTTTAAAGAAGCTGGATTAAACGTAGAGTTTAAATGGTTTGATTATTCAGCCTCTATGAATGCTTTTGCAGCAAACCAATTGGATGCGGTTTCTGTTTCTCATGGGGATAATTTGGTCATTGCCTCAGGTGGAACGCGGGGCATTATGATTTTAGCAACTGATTATTCATCAGGGAATGATGTCATTCTTGCAAAAGAGGGCATTCATAGTGTGGCAGATCTTAAGGGTAAAACGATTGCAGTCGAAAAAGGGCTGGTCGATCATAATTTATTGAATACCGCACTTTCAGATCAAAATATATCAGCCAATGAAATCAAACTGATTAATGCAGCAACCAACGAATTACCCCAAGTGTTTAGCAGCCCTGATGTGGATGCCATCGCTGTATGGCAACCTGTAGCAAATCAAGCTTTAAAAAGCGTAGCTGGGTCCAAAATCATCTATAGTTCTCAAGATAAACCAGGATTGATCTATGATACGTTGACGGTAAATATGACGCATTTATCTAGGCATCAAGCAGAGTGGAAAAAAGTGCTTCAAGTATGGGATCGAACCGTCAAATTTATTCAAGACCCTGAGACGAGAAACGATGCTTTGATGATTATGTCTAAGCGTGTTGGTGTTGAACCTGAGCAATATGAACAATTTATTCAAGGCACACATTTGTTGGATCTTGAGGCAAATCAAAAGGTATTTAAACGCTCTTCAACTTTAGATTCTATTTATGGATCAACTTATCATGTCAATAAGTTTAATCTTGAAAATGGAGTTTATACGGTAAAACTAGATATTGATGGGCTGATTTATCCAAAATTGGTTGAATCATTTAAATAAAAAAAAGCCCAGTGCAGAGGGGCTTGCACTGGGCACAAAGTTGGACTGAATGATTGGTCGGTAGAGCAACAGAGTTGCCTACCTTGTATGTATTAAGAATAGATAAAAATGGAAAAACTAGGAAACGGATTAAAATCATAAAATCAATCGTTTTATACAATGAATGCGTTAGCGTGTATGAAGTGTCTATAAATCAACAAAAAATCACATATTTTTCACGAATGAACAATTAACATCGAGGTTTAATGCGTATAAAAAAGGATCATGTGCGTTGTATACAACAGCTGATATTTCTAGAATCATTGAAATGGCATGGGAAGATCGGACACCCTTCGAAGCCATTCTGCTGGAATACGGATTAAACGAAAGTGCAGTCATTCGATTGATGCGACAACAATTAAAAAAAAGTAGTTTTGAAATGTGGCGTAAACGTGTTGCGGGGCGGAATACCAAGCATCTTCACAAGCGCTCACCAGATATTTTAAGAGCTTACTGTACTCGACAATATAAACCGAAGTAGGCCTATTGGGAGATAAAGCTTTGCGTATTTTAAAACAACGAAAATGGTGGATTCTCATTCTGCTCATTTCGATGGGTGGGATATATTTCATTTTCCGTTGGTGGCAAGGTCCTGTAGTCGAAACTTACCTAATCGAAGAAAAACCACTGATTCAAACAGTGGTCGCTTCAGGTCGTGCTGAAAATGTAGCACGTAGTGAAATTGGAAGTGAAATTTCGGGTGTGGTGATTGAGCGACGCGTGCAAGAAGGTCAACGAATAGCAGCAGGAGATGTACTGTTAATTATTCAATCTGATGATTTAAAAGCACAAGTCCGTGAAGCAGAAGTTGCGCTAGAGGAATTGCGGAAAATTCGCTATCCACAAGCGCAGGTTGAATTGAAAACGGCAGAATTCCAATTACAACAAGCCAGTCGCGAAGCAAGACGTCGTCAGCAAACGGAACCGGGAGTGCTTTCTGTAGAGGAAAAAGAACAAGCCTTAGAAGCTGAACGCTTAGCGAGAAATCAATTATCTGCGGCAAAACTGAAGGTGCAAAGCCTTGCTCCAGGTCAAGTGGAAGAAAAAACCTTAAGTGAAAGATTAAATGCACTACGTGCCCAATTGGCAAAAAGTGAAATTCGGGCACAAGTATCGGGTACGATCTTGACGCGTGAAGTCGAAAAAGGGGATGCGATTCAACCTGGAAAGGTGCTCTTTACAGTCGCAGTTGATAGTCCAACGCAAATTAAAGTGGCGGTGGATGAGCAAAATTTACCTTATCTGAAATTGGGTCAAAAAGCGGAAGTGATTGCAGATGCTTATCCAGAGCAAGCATTTCCAGCTGAAGTTAACTTTATTGCACCTAATATTGATCCTCAACGTGGTACGGTTGAAGTCAAATTGGCGGTGAACTCTGTACCCAATTTTTTGAAGCAAGATATGACAGTCTCAGTGAATGTCGAAACAGCACGTCGAAATAAAACCAAAGTAATAGCCAATGATGCGCTTATTGACCCTTCAACCACGCAAGCTGAAGTTATGGTGATAAGAGAGGGTAAGGTTCAACGTCAATCTGTAAAATTAGGGTTGCGTGGAACCACCATGACTGAAGTTTTATCAGGGTTGGATCACAATGATCAGGTCGTTATAAAGCCTGATCAAGTAAAAGCGGATCAGCGTGTCAGAACTAAGCAGGTACAAGCACTTTGAAGATGAAGCGTTTATGGACCAATTGGCTCATCGCTATTGGGTTTTTACGCGAGGGTCGCAGTCAAACACTGATGATTATTGGTGGTGTTGCTATTGGTGTTGCCGTTATTGTCTTTATTAGTGCATTAATTCAGGGGCTTCAGTCCAATTTGATTGAGCGTACGTTGGGCACTCAGGCACATATTAGTTTACATGCACCAGATGAGGTCAATCGCGTCGTTAAAGTGCCGGAGGGCGTAGCACACATCATCCATGAAGATCAAAGGGCTCAAAGACTCAAGTCGATCAATAACTGGCAAGAAGTTCTTGAAAATCTAGACAATATCAAGACGCTCAATGCCGTTTCTCCCATGGTTTCAGGACCTGCACTGGTAAAACGGGGGGAAGCGATTCAGTCAGTTGCGATTATGGGGATTGATTTACCACGTTATCAACGTATTGTACCTTTGCAAGAGTATCTAAAAACTGGTCAGCTTCGTTTAAAAGCAGATGATGTACTCATCGGAAGTGAGTTGGCCAAAGACCTTGGTGTGCGCGTAGGCAGTAAAATTCGCGTTGATAACGGTCAAGATATTAACGCCGTCATGAATGTAACGGGTATTTTTGAACTCGGGGTCAAAGAACTAGACTCACGCTATATGTATATCGATCTAAAGCGGGCACAGTCTTTATTGGGTTTGCCGGGTGGGGTTACCATTATTGATCTTCGTGTTTCTGATATTTTCTCTGCAGATCAGGTCGCGACTCAAATTCATCGTCTCACTGGATTAAAAGCTGAAAGTTGGATTGAAAGTAATGCGCAATTGATGAATGCGATTTCAGCGCAAAGTCTTTCAACCAATATGATTATTATATTTGTTGGAATATCTGTTGCATTTGCGATCGCCAGCGTACTCTCCATTACAGTGGTACAGCGTACAAGTGAGATCGGAATCTTGCGTGCGACAGGTGCGAGCCGAGAACAAATTTTGATGATCTTTCTCATTCAAGGTGCGATTTTCGGCTTACTTGGTTCTATTGTTGGAATCCTGACCAGTTATGCATTGGTTTGGTCATTTAATGAATTTGGCCCAGGGTTATTCTACATTCCAATTTCACCTTATTTGATTGGATCCGCTTTATTACTTGCAACATTGAGCGGTTTAATTGCAGCGGCGATTCCTGCCCGTCGTGCAGCGCGTTTAGATCCTGTGGAGGCAATCCGTCATGTCTAATCATGATGAAGTACTACGTTTAGAGGCTTTGAAAAAGTCTTATAACATTGGACAACCCAATGAAATTGAAGTGCTGCATGGGATTGATTTTGCGATACATCGTCAAGATTTTGCTGCGTTAATTGGACCCTCAGGTTCAGGTAAAAGTACGTTATTAAATATTTTAGGTTTACTTGATCAACCCACCAGTGGTGAAATTTATTTACTTGGTCAACCAACCAGTCAAATGGAAGATCAACAAAGAACGGAATTGCGTGGAAAGAGCATTGGATTTGTGTTTCAGTTTCATCATTTGATTCAAGCGTTCACCGTTATTGAGAATGTTTTGATGCCTCTAATGTTGGCGCATGGCAAACCCAATCAGCAAGCTTTGGATCGGGCACATGATTTGTTAAAAGCGGTAGGATTGAGTCAATTTGCACAACGAAAAGCCAGTCAACTTTCTGGTGGGCAACAACAACGTGTCGCAATCGCCAGAGCTTTAATCACTCAGCCTGCTTTACTCCTCGCTGATGAACCTACAGGTAATTTGGACAGTCAAACAGCGAGCGAAGTCTTTGAGCTGTTTCGTGAAGTAAATGAGCAACAAAATTGTGCGGTATTGTTAGTGACCCATGATCCACGATTATCCGCTACATGTGATCGAACCATTCAATTGGTAGATGGGCGAATTGAGCGTGATGAAATGAAGTCGTGATTAATCCAAGGCTGCATTTAAAATGGTGTGGTCAAAAGGATTGATGTTGCATGCTTTATCCTGACCGTTTGTGTGATCAGGATATAGCGCCTTATTTAGAATGACTGACCTTGGTCATTCTTGGAATTTTAGGTAAGTCTGCGAGAGCTGGATCAAGTTCATCTTCTTCAGCATGTACCAAAGCATCTACACGTTGTCTTAAAGATTTAAACTTTTCAGTGAGCATCAATTCATGCTGACGTGGTCTTGGTAGATCAACCTCAATGATTTCCTTAATTTCGCCAGGATTGGCCTTCAATGCCACAATCCGATCGGCCAGTAAAATCGCCTCGTCCATATCGTGTGTCACAAAAATAATCGTGATATCAATATTGGCCCAAAGATCGATCAGATGCTTTTGCATTTTTTGACGCGTATGAGGATCTAAAGCCCCAAAGGGTTCATCCATTAAGAGAATTTTTGGCTGATTCACGAGCGCGCGAGCGATGGCAACGCGTTGTTTCATCCCTCCAGAAAGTTCATGAGGGTATTGCTGCTCAAATTTTTCAAGTCCGATAATGTTGATCCATTCGCGGGCTTGCGCCTCAGCTGTAGCATTGCTGGCACCTCGCATGAGTGGACCAAACATGACATTTTCTTTTACCGTTTTCCATGGAAACAGTGTGTAGCCTTGGAAAACCATGCCACGCTCTGGACTCGGTCCTGTGATGGTTTCACCGTCTACCAGTAATTCACCACTGGTATATGGATCAAGACCTGCCACAATACGGCTAAAGGTAGACTTACCGCATCCTGAAGGACCAATAACACAGATAAATTCACGTTTATGAATTTTTAAATCTAAAGCATTTAAAATGGTGCGCTCAGTTTTTCCGTGGCTAAATTTCTGGGTGAGATTTTTCGCTTCTAAAATGACGGGACGAGCGTAAATTTTGTCAAAGTAAGCGCGGGCATCAAAATCTGAGGGTTGAATTAGTGAAGACATTAGCGAGCTCCCGTTTTCCATTTAAATAAGTGCTGTCCAAGTTTCATTAAAATCACGTCGCAAATCAGACCAATCATCCCGATAATCAAAATTGCGGCGAAAACATTGTCAAAGTTTTGATAGCGAGCTTGTTGAGTGATGAACCACGTGATACCGGATGTACTTCCTATGAGTTCTGCAACGATTAAATAGGTCCAAGCCCAACCTAAAAGTACACGAAGGTTTCGATAAATTTCTGGGAGTGCAGCAGGGATGACCACATAAAATAAACTTTTGATTTTATTAGTTCCTAAGGTGAATCCAGCTTCAATAAGACTGCGGTCGACCAGACGGGTGGTATTGGCAATAATCAGAATTTGTTGGAACAAGGTACCAATCACAATAATCGCAATTTTAGGTGCATCATTAATGCCCAAAATCGCAACAGCAAGAGCGCCAAAGGCTGGTGCAGGCAGATAGCGAAAGAACTCTACAAAAGGTTCAGTTAACTGAGAAATTTTATGAGAAAAACCGCAAAGAATACCCAAAGGAATCCCGATCAAAGAAGAAATAAAAAATGCGGTAAACACCAGTTTAATGCTGTGCCATAAACTTTCATGAAACCATGGTGCATTTGCTTGAGCGGGTGGCGTTGTAAATGCGGTCACTAAGGCTGTAGCGACTTCATCTGGTGCGGGTAGGTAAATGGGATTGACCAAAATTCCCCGAGGTGGTGGCAGTCCTTGATCGACTGCCAATTGCGCTTCAGCATAATAAACTTCTCTACTGACACGGCTATCGAATTGTAAAAATGTTGTGCTACCAGAATCTGTGATTTGAACTTGGGGATGCCAAATAAAAGGCAAATAACTCACTGCACACCAGATTAAAATTGGAATTAAAAACGATCCAAAACCAAGCAAAAATTTATGCTTTTGACTCAATTCTCGTGCAACATAGCTCATCGTTGCCACCTCAGTAATACAAAAAATAAAATTCGTATGATTAGGTTGCAAAATCGATGCCATTTTCGAAGCGTGCTTTAAAAGCGCTAAATTTTTAAGTTTTCATTCATTTTTCTTATGTACATTCTTTCAATATCAAGGTTTCGATCATCAAAATATGATGGAGAATTACAACTCTTCACTTGATGGTGATCACTATCACGTTTTAAATGCAGATAGAAAAGATGAGAGCCTGCTTAAATGAGATCGGCTAAATTTGTGACATTCTTAGCATGTATGTTCATGTTCCAAAGCCTTTGGAATGTGGCGGCGGCTTTTTGTGTTCATGAAAGCGACTCAACATCGACACAAAGTTTTCACTTTGGTCATCATCAACCTGTACTTTGCCAAGCCGATCTTTCAAATAAAAGTCCGAAGTCCCAAATTGAAAAAGGCTTCGTGCTTGGTGATGATCAAAGCGTGACGCTAGAAGAAAAAGCGCAAATCGATGTTTTGGATCATCAAGATCATCTGCCGTCAATGTCTCAGTTTATTCTTGCTGTAAACGAGAATTTGCCTTCGTCACAACTCATCGAAAAGATTTACCAAAATCACTTTCTTTGGATTAATGCCTATCAATCGCCTCATTTAGGTAAAATCCCTCCGCCTCCTGAATTAACCCCGCTATTGGTGGGGTAGCCTAAAAATTTCCCACCACTTATTTTTAAATTAGTGGGAAATTCACATGTCTTTTAAATTAAAACATTCCATTCGATTATGGCTGGTTTTAGGTTCGCTTAGTTTGGGTGCAAATGCTCAAGCAATGACAGTCAATTCGCTTGAACAAGCACTGGTTCAAGTGTCTCAATATCAACAATCAGAACAGATTTGGCAGCAACGACAAGAAATGTCAGAACTTGCAGTCAAGCAAAGTGGACTTTGGCAAAACCCGACTATCAATCTCTCTCGAGATGGCTTTGGCTCGAATCAAGATCAAGAGTTAAGTCTAGGTATTAGTCAGCCGATCGACATTTTTGGTCAAAGACGGATTCAAAAAAATATAGCGCGTTTGGTTGGGCAACAAAATGAATTGCGAGAAAAGTTGTGGGAAGCACAAAGCCAATTAATCGTGAAGTATGCTTGGTCACAGTTTTTAATTTCGCAATCTGAAGCGCAAATTCAAAAGTCTCAACTGCAAGTCAGTCGTGAAACTTTAGACAGCGCTAAAAAACGATATCAGGCAGGAAGCATAGCCTTAGTTGAGTATGAACGAGCGCAGATTGAAGCGGCAGAAAATGAACGCAATTATCAGCAAGCCATTTTAAATAAGGAAATTGCAAAACGTAATCTTTCTAATCTCTGGGGAGAAACTGAAGCAGAGGTGAAGGTTGATTCAAATCGGATTTATTGGCCTGACCAAGTTGAACAGAATGTTCAAAATTATATTTCTGCAGGTTATTTAGAAAAGCTTTATGCACTCAATGTTGTTCAGGCTAATCAACGAATTGAGCAACTTAAAGTAAAAGCAAAACCAAATCCAAATTTGAATGTAGGGATGACGCGAACAAAAGCGCCCAATGAGACAAACGATACTAGTTTATCTGTGGGTGTCGATATTCCGTTCAATATTTTTAATCGTCAGCAATACCAAATTCCGCTTGCCCAACGTCAGCAATCTCTACTTGAGCGTCAACAACAAAGAGAACTCAAACAACAAATTTTAGAGATTGCAAACTCATTTCATCAGGTGCGTGGCTTAAAACTACAGTATGACGCTGTACTGAGACAAAAAGGCTTGTCTGAAAAAGTACAGACGCGCTCTTTGCTCGGTTTTAAAAATGGAAAACTTTCAATCACTGAGGTGCAACAAGCAACGACACAATTACAAAATATTCGGCTCAGTCAAATTCAGCTCTTAAGAGAGGCATGGCAAACCGCACTTGCTGCTGAGGCATTAAGTATTGGTACCAGTTATGAACAAATTAGTCGTTCGGATGCCTATACCCAATTACTCAAAGAGGCTGTGTCACAGTCAGAAAATTTCATCAATATAGGGGCAGAATAAAATGAGATCTATACAACAAGGAAAAATAAACCAAGCATTCCTCATCGCCCTGATTATTGGGGTGACGGTAGTTATCGGGATTTGGATTTTTTTCAAAGATAATAAGAAAACAGCAATTGTTGAGAGTGAAGAGCAAGCTGAAACGTCGAATGGCGCAGAAGCTGATCATGCAGAAGAAGGTGAGATTGAACTGACATCTAAACAGCTAGTCGAACATAGTATAAAAATAGAATCAGCTCAATTAGGTGCAATTCCGCGATACACAAACTTGCCTGCAAAATTGATGGTAAATACAGATCAACAAGCGCATATTTCCCCTAATTTTGCTGGTCATGTTGAACAAGTGAATGTAGCACTGGGACAAGAAGTAGGTAAAGGTCAAATACTTGCAGTATTAAGTGTCCCAGAGCTCATTGACCAACAAGCAAATTTAAGAATGGAACAATCCAATTTAGATTTGGCACGCCAAGATTTGCAACGTGAACAACGGATGTGGTCGCAGGGGATCTCTGCAAAACAGGATTTGCAACGTGCTGAAAATACATATCGTCAAGCACAAATCACAGTGCAAAGTGCCAATGCACGTTTACAAGCTTTGGGTGCCTCAGCAGGTTCGAATGGTCGTTTTACCATTCGTTCGCCAATCTCGGGCGTGATCAGCCAAAAAGACATTGTAGTGGGTGAAAATGTGCAACTTGCAGATCAGATTTTCATCATCGAACAATTAAAAGATTTATGGCTCGAATTTGTGCTACCTGCAGATGCGAGTAATCAAATTCGTGCACAACAAAATATTCAATTCAAATCTTTACAATCAGGTCAGACGTATACAGCAGTTGTGCAATCGTTAACGTCGCAAGCAGATGCGCAGACTGGTCGTTTGATTGTTCGCGCTAAAGTTCAAGGAAAGGCAAGTGAGTTAAGACCAAATTTGATGGTAAATGTTGAACTTCAAAGTCCCGATGCATCCAATGTATTACGCGTTGCAAAAAATGCAGTGCAACAAATCGAAGGTAAATCAGCAATATTTATTGTTACAGAACAAAAAAATGGAAAACTCCACTTTAAAGCACAACCCATTGAAGTAGGTGAAATGTCTTCAGATGGTCAATGGGCAGAAATTAAGTCTGGTCTTCAAACGGGGCAAAAATATGTCAATCAAGGCAGCTTCTTACTGAAATCGGAGTTAGAAAAAGGAGAAGCTGACCATGGGCACTAATCATGACATGCCGAAGGCTGAAGGGCTATTTGAGCGAATTATTCAGTTTTCAATTCAACATGCGATTTGGATCATGCTGTTTGCCTGTGCTTGGATTGCTGTTGGAGTTTATAGTTATCAAAAATTGCCAATTGATGCAGTTCCAGACATTACCAATACACAGGTTCAAATTAATACCCAAGCCAATGGATTTACTGCGCTCGAAGTTGAGCAACGCATTACTTATCCAATTGAAAATGCCATGGCGGGGATACCAGATCTTGAATTAACACGTTCGATCTCTAGGTATGGTTTATCTCAGGTCACCATTATCTTCAAAGATGGCACAGATATTTACTGGGCACGTCAACAAATCAATCAGCGTGTGCAAGAGGTTCAATCCGAATTACCTGATGATATCGCACCTACCATGTCTCCAGTATCTACGGGGCTGGGTGAAATTTATCAATGGGTACTAAAAGCTGAGCCAAAGGCTAAAAAACCTGATGGTTCTTCATACACAGCAATGGATTTACGCGAAATTCAAGATTGGATCGTGCGTCCACAATTGCAACGCGTAAAAGGCGTTGCTGAGGTGAATAGTATTGGAGGATTCAATAAAACATATGTTGTTTCGCCAGACTTGAATCGTATGCAACAACTACAAGTCAGTTTGACGCAACTTCAACAAGTTCTTACTGAGAACAATGAAAATCGTGGAGCAGGATTTATTGAAGATGGAGGTCAACAACTGACAGTACGAGTTCCTGGAACACTGAATACGATACAGGATATTGAAAATACAACGGTGGTTACCTTAAATGGAAATCCTGTCCGTGTTTCAGATATTGCTTCAGTGTCGATTGGACATGATCTTAGAACAGGCGGAGCGACCTATAACGGAGAAGAAACCGTACTCGGCATCGCCATGATGATGATGGGTGAAAACAGCCGTAGTGTTGCACAAGCTGTTGATCAAAAAATTCAAGAAATTCAAACCACACTGCCCGAAGGCGTAAAAATTGAAACTGTTTACGATCGTACCACCTTAGTCGAGAAAGCCATTAAGACAGTTCAAAAGAACTTAGTCGAAGGGGCGATTTTGGTGATTGTGATTTTATTCATTTTCTTGGGAAATATTCGAGCAGCTTTAATTACAGCATGCGTGATTCCACTTTCGATGTTATTTACATTATCAGGTATGGCACAGCAAAAGATTAGTGCCAACCTTATGAGTTTAGGTGCGCTAGATTTCGGAATTATTGTAGATGGGGCAGTGGTAATTGTCGAAAACTGTATTCGCCGATTAGCTCATGCCCAAGAACAGTTAAGACGACCTTTAACACGTTCAGAGAGATTTAAAGAAGTATTCCTTGCCGCTCGTCAAGCGCGCCGTCCTTTAATTTTTGGTCAAACGATTATTTTAGTGGTGTACTTGCCCATATTTGCTTTAAGTGGTGTTGAAGCAAAAATGTTTCACCCTATGGCACTCACCGTAGTATTAGCTCTTATTGCTGCGATCATTTTATCCATTACTTTTGTTCCTGCTGCAGTGGCTTTATTTGTAACAGGTGAAGTCAAAGAAACTGAAAGTAGATGGATGTTATGGTTAAAGAAAAAATATCTAAAAGCATTAGATATGACTTATTTATATCGAACGGTCATGTTAACGCTCGCAGTTAGTATTTTGGTTTTAACAGGGTTGATGGCGACACGTCTAGGAAGTGAATTCGCACCGCAATTAAGCGAAGGTGATTTTGCTATTCAACAAATGCGTTCACCCAGTACCAGCTTAGAAGAATCATTAAGAATGCAGGAAATGACTGAGAAACTTTTGCTTCAAAATTTTCCAGAAATTAAAAATGTTTTCGCACGAACGGGTACTGCTGAAGTGGCGACAGATGTGATGCCACCCAATATCTCAGATGGATTCATTATGTTGAAACCTCGTCAAGAGTGGCCGAATCCCAAAGAAAGCTTAGATGATTTAAGGTCACGTATTGAAACTTTTTTGGAGACTTTGCCTGGCAACAATAGTGAATTTTCTCAACCCATTGAATTGCGTTTTAATGAGCTCATTTCTGGAGTCCGCAGTGACATAGGTATAAAAATTTTTGGCGATGATATGCAGGTGTTAAACGATGAAGCTGCCAAAATTGCCAAGATTGTGCAAAAAATCAGTGGCAGTACAGCAGTCAAAGTAGAACAGACTTCAGGTTTACCCTTATTAAATATAGACGTAAATCGTTCTTTAGCAGCGCAATATGGTCTTTCGGTTCGTGAGATACAAAATTTAGTCGCTTCAAGTATCGGTGGTCAACAAGTCGGTGAAATTCTACAAGGCGACCGCCGTTTTGATTTTGTTATTCGACTTACTGATCAAGATCGGACAGTCATGGGGATTGCACAATTACCCATACAACTCCCCAATGGTGGGACAGTAAGACTGGCAGATGTGGCTACAGTTTCAAATATTGATGGTATGAATCAGGTGAGTCGTGAAAATGGCAAGCGTAGGATTATTGTGACGGCAAATGTTGAAGGGCGAGATCTGGGTTCATTTGTCCAAGAGTTGCAATCTAGCCTCACGACATATGCATTACCGAGTGGCTATTGGATTGAGTATGGTGGACAGTTTGAGAATTTGGCATCTGCCAAAGCTAGAATGACTATCGTGATTCCATTGGCTTTGATTACGATTTTTATCCTGCTGATGGCTGTATTCAAAAATATAAGAGAAAGTTTATTGGTATTCACGGGCGTACCCTTTGCTCTCACGGGGGGAGTCTTATTTTTATGGTTACGTGATATTCCCATCTCAATGTCTGCGGGTATTGGTTTTATCGCTTTATCAGGTGTCGCTGTTCTGAATGGACTGGTTATGTTGACCTTTATTAAGGAGCTAAGAAGTGAATACAGTTTAAAAGATGCCATTTGGCAAGGTGCAATGTTGCGATTACGTCCTGTGCTGATGACTGCTTTTGTGGCGTCTTTAGGATTTGTTCCAATGGCGCTTGCTACGGGTACGGGTGCTGAAGTACAGCGACCGCTTGCGACAGTGGTTATCGGTGGAATTATTTCATCCACCATACTGACGCTACTACTTTTACCTGTATTGTATAGGTGGATGAATCAAGCAAAAGCAGAACAATAAATTAAACAATAACATTATGTATATGAATCAGAAGCCTCACTTTATTTTAAGTGAGGCTTCTGATGAGGAGTATAAAATGGGTAGTTCGCATAATCATGATCACAGTCATGTGGAAGTCAGTAAAGACAATGCAAAGAAACTAACTTTTGCTTTAGCCTTAACCACGACATTTTTAATTATTGAAGTTGTTGCTGCATTTATTACTCAAAGTTTAGCTTTGCTGTCAGATGCTGCACATATGTTTACTGATGCTGCTGCTCTAGCCATCGCGTTGGTTGCAATTAAGATTGGTCAAAAGCCTGCAGACAATAAGCGAACTTTTGGTTACCAGCGATTTGAAATTTTGGCAGCTCTATTTAATGCGGTGATGTTATTTATCGTTGCAATTTATATTTTGATAGAAGCGATTCATCGATTAAGTAATCCTCCTGAAATTCAGAGTGTTGGAATGATGATAGTCGCCGTCATTGGCTTAATCATTAATTTAATTTCGATGAAGATTCTTTTTTCGAGTAGTAAAGATAGCCTCAATGTCAAAGGTGCATATCTAGAAGTATTAAGTGATGCACTTGGTTCTGTAGGTGTGATCATCGGTGCTGTGATTATTTATTTTACAGGCTGGGTACTTATTGACACGATTATCGCAGTCCTGATCGGATTTTGGGTCTTACCACGTGCTTGGATTCTCGCCAAGCAAAGTGTAAATATCCTACTTGAAGGTGTACCTGATGAGATTGATATTGAAAAGCTCCGTACAGATTTATTATCGCTTGAAGGAGTTAAGGACATTCACCAACTCAAAGTTTGGGCGATCACATCCAAAAAAGTCATGCTCACAGTTCATTTGGTTGCACCGAATGTCGATCCTAAACGTTTACATCAACAAGCTTTTGAAATGTTAAGTCATGATCACCATATTACTGAAATAACCTTGCAGATAGAAGATGATGCATATCACCATGAACTAGAACATCAGCATTAAAAAAAGCCCCCGAAAAGCGCTTTTTTACATATAGAGAATTTAAATTGATCTACACAGATTCAAGTGTTGCGGTTTGGGTTGAAGTGTGCAGCCCATTCGTTGATGACTTACGGTATTGAGCACCACGATGATCATCTGGAAGTAATGGTCCATGACCAAACAACTTTTCTCTCAGTGTCCCCTTGGTATATTCTGTAGGGTAAACACCGCGACGTTGTAACTCAGGAACGACGTATTCGACCACGTCTTCAAAAGATTGATGTGCCAAAATATAAGCCAAATTGAATCCATCAATGCCAGTTTCATCCACCCATTCTTGAAGACGATCGGCTACTGTGCTTGGTGAGCCGACAATCACGGGGCCGTTTCCACCTACACTGGTCCATTTTGCAATTTCTTCAATGGTCCAAACTTTATCTGGATCTGCTTCTACGTAAGATTGCAACATAGACTGAATGGCATTGGTATGAATATATTCAACCTGGTCTGTAGCTTTGAATTGTGAAAAATCTACACCAGACCACCCTGAAGCGAGTGTTAATCCACCATCATAACTACCGTAAGATTGATACTCTGCAAATTTAGCCTGTGCTTTTTCATCAGTTTCATCGACCACAATCGCAAGCATCGTATAGATTAAAACAGCGTTTGGATCTTTACCTTCTTCAATAAGATTATGGCGAATTCCTTGTGCTAACTTTTTTACAGCAACTTTCGTTGGTGCAGATATAAATACGCATTCTGCATTTTGACTGGCAAATTTTTGTCCACGCTTTGATGCACCTGCTTGGTATAAAACAGGTGTGCGTTGCGGAGAAGGTTCACAGATATGAATACCTGGCACGCTAAAATATTTACCTTCATGTTGGATTGGATGAACTTTGGTGTGATCCGCAAAAATACCAGCGGCTTTGTCGCGTCGTACCGCATCATTTTCCCAAGAACCTTCCCAAAGTTTATATAAAACTTCCAGATACTCATCTGCAATATCATAACGATTGTCGTGACTCACTTGGGTTTTTAAACCTAAGTTTTTAGATCCGCTTTCTAAATATGAAGTCACAATATTCCAACCCGCACGACCTTTGGTGAGATGATCCAATGTGCTCATACGTCGTGCGAAGGGATAAGGATGTTCGAATGAAATAGAGGTGGTTACACCAAAGCCTAAATGTTGGGTGACTGCTGCCATTGCTGGAACAATCTGAATTGGATCATTCACAGGAACTTGAACAGCACCATTTAAAGCATGTTGAGCCGATTGATGATACACATCATAAATACCCAAAACATCTGCAAGAAAAATACCGTCAAAAATACCTTTTTCTAATATTTTTGCTAAATCAGTCCAATATTCCAAATCTTTATATTCTGTAGAGCGATCGAGCGGATGACGCCATAAGCCTGGGGACTGATGTGCAATGCAATTCATTTCAAAAGCATTAAATCGTATATGTTTAGTCATAATGAAAATATAAAATAATTAAATGTTTATATTCTCATTATATGAAATATCATACTTATTATTTAATGAGAAAAACTGCAATATACATAATAAAAAAATAAATGAATTGATTATGTTTGAAATCAGATTAGTAAATAAAATAATCGTATAAAAAATTAAAATAATTAGTGCTAATTTAATTTTATTCAATTTTTTTGAAGAGAATAAAATGACCGCACAAATAGATATAAAATTGCATGAAGCTGAAATTTCAAAAGAATTCTACCAAATTCATCAGCCAGCGCATGTGATTAAGACAGATCAAGAAGCGATTCAAATCGCACAACAGCTCGCTGAAGATTTTGCAAAGGAAGCCTCCATTCGTGATCATGAACGCCGTTTACCTTTGAGTGAAATTAACAAGTACTCTCAATCAGGGCTTTGGGCAATTAACATTCCAAAGCAATATGGCGGTGCAGGAGCGAGCTACAAGACTCTCGCTGAAGTTGTTAAAACCATTTCTAGCGCTGATCCCTCACTAGGTCAAATCGCACAAAATCATTGGGTGTTTCTAGAGCATATCCGTTTAGATGCCACCGAAGAACAAAAACAATTCTTTTTTAAAGCAGTACTGGGTGGAGAGCGTTTGGGGAATGCTTTCTCAGAAAAAGGGTCTAAGACGGTTGCCGATCTCACCACAAAAATAGAATTTGATGCTTCTGGCAATGGGATTGTGAATGGACAAAAATTCTTTGCGACTGGAGCTTTACTGGCACACCGCATTCCAGTTGTTGCGATTGATGCTGAAGGAAAACCATTTGCTGCAATCGTGCCACAAGGGACAGAAGGTGTAAAAATTACCAATGATTGGAGTGGGTTTGGTCAGCGTACAACGGTCAGTGGATCAGTCGAATTAAACAACGTTAAAGTAGATGCAAAATATATCGTTCCAATTTATCAAGCTTTTGTAAGACCGACAGCAGCTGGAGCAATTTCTCAATTTATTCAAGCTGCTGTAGATGCTGGGATTGCACGTGGTGCGATTCAAGAAACGATTCATTACGTTCGTAACTTTGCACGTCCATGGATTGATTCAGGTTTAGATAAAGCAAGTTCAGATCCATATACCATTGCCAATATTGGTGAATTGAAAATTAAGCTGCGTGCTGCTGAAGCCGTTCTGGATTTGGCAGGATTAGCGATTGATTTAGCACTTGCTGAACCGACCGAAGATCATATTAATGAAGCAACATTGCTCGTGGCTGAAGCAAAAGTCTTAACGACTGACATTGCGATTTTAGCAGCGAATAAATTATTTGAGCTTTCTGGCACGCGTTCGACCTTATCAGAATTAAATTTAGATCGTTATTGGCGCAATGCCAGAACACACACTTTGCATGATCCCGTGCGTTGGAAATACAACATTGTAGGAAATTATTTTCTAAATGATGTCCCACCACCACGTCATCCATGGAGCTAAGGAGAAATTTATTATGACTATATTAAATCAGAATGAAGAACTTTCACTTGGTGCCAACTATGAAGAGGTTGCAGCAAAGTTTCGACCGATTTTTAAGCGGATTGCAGAAGGGGTCGTTCAACGAGAAACCGATCGTGATTTGCCTCATGAACAAATTAAATGGTTAAACGATGCGGGTTTTGGTGCCTTACGTGTACCAAAAAAATATGGCGGTGCAGGTTTTACCCAGCAGCAACTTTTCCAAATCTTAATCGAGTTGGCGACAGCGGATTCAAATATTGTGCAAGCTTTACGTGGACATTTTGCATTTGTCGAAGACCGTTTAGTGGCGCATAAAGATCAATCACAAGCGTTTTGGTTTAAGCGATTTGTAAATGGTGAAATCGCAGGAAACGCTTGGACAGAAGTCGGTAATGTTGAGATAGGCGACGTCATTACCCGAGTGAAACAAAATCAAAAAGGCGAATATGAAGTTTCAGGAGAAAAGTTCTATTCTACAGGTACTATTTTTGCCGATTGGATTGATCTTTTTGCCTATGATGAGACCACTGATCAGCATGTGATTGCAGCGGTCTCAACTAAAGCTAATGGAATTAAAGTATATGATGATTGGGATGGATTTGGTCAAAAAACAACTGGAAGCGGGACGCTAAAAATCAACCAAGTGGCGATCGAACGAGATCATATTTATCCTTTTGATCAGCGTTTTAAATATCAAACAGCTTTTTATCAAGTTGTACATCTAGCAACACTGACCGGCATCGCATTTTCTGCGGTGGAGACCTTTAGTGAGGAAGTGCGTAAGCGTACTCGAATCTTTAGCCACGGGAATGCTGATCTTGTCCGTGATGATGCTCAGATTCTACAAGTGATTGGTAAGGCATCTTCCCAAGCATTTGCCAGTCAAGCTATTACTTTAAAAACAGCTGCAGCACTGGATGATGCATATTTAAGTCACTTTAATGCTTCATCTGAAAAAGATCATGAGATTAACCAAATTGCGGAACTAGAATCTGCTCAAGGGCAGGTCGTCATTTCAGATCTTGTACTTGATTTAACAACTAAACTATTCAACAGTTTAGGTGCTTCAGCTAGTGCTTCATCAAAACAGTTAGATCGTTTCTGGCGTAATGCACGAGTCGTATCCTCACATAATCCGATTATTTATAAGGAGAAAGTGGTGGGTGCTTTTGTCGTGAATCAAACTGAATTGCCATTTGTATGGCAAATTGGTAATAGTCCTTTGGCGAAACATTTGAAAACTCAAGCTGCCTAATTGATGTAATTTCGATGATGCTAAAAAGGTCCTGTTAAGGACCTTTTTACTAGGTTCGTAAATAAGAGCTCTAATAGCCTAAGCGATTTAGATAGATCACTTTAAAAAACACTAAAAAAAGACACTAAAGAATAGTGTCTTAAAGATTTAAAGCGAGCTCAAGAAGCCTTATCTGTTTGTAGAAGCCCTGATTCATCAACTTTACCGATACGCCATTGATAAGGGGGTAATGCACCATTTACGCTAAAGTCTCCGACAATTCGATCTTTGTAAATTCTTGGGTTGTGTGATGCGAGCGTACGAATATTTCGCCAGAAACGATCTAAAGCTAAGTTTTTATCAGTGGCTGATGCTCCTAGAGCATCAAAAATGATGGTCGAAGCATTTAATGCAAGTGTGGTGATAATGGTTTGAGATTGAGCAACCTCTAATTCTGCTATGGCATTTTGATCTGCTTCGAGTTGTTCATTATCATTCAACCCAGCTTCAAAAGCACGTTGTATGGCCTGTGCATTTTTTTCAATAATTGCTGCAGTGGTGTAGGCGACACCACGAATTTGACCCACCACTTGTAGGATTTGAGCATCATTACGGACGAAGGAAGCATTGGCATGTGTATAATTTCTTTCACGTTTATAAACCTCAGCTGATACTTCATAGCTTGCTGCTCTTGTAAGCCCTGAAATAATTGCCAATTGAATCAGTTGATAGAATGCTGCTGAATATTTAAAGCGCTGTTGGTCTCCGATGACATCTTGTTGATTCACAACAACATGATTGAACTTAGTAGTACCGCTTGCTGTAAGAATTTGACCAAAACCATTCCAGTCATCCACAATCTCAACACCTTCAGCATGTCGAGGGATTAGAATACTGGCTGATTCTCCATACAAATCAGTAATACCCACATCAATCCAGTCTGCATACAAGCTTCCTGTGGTATAAAATTTTTGTCCATTCAATATCGTGCGTCCCTCAGGATCTTTGGAAAGTCTCGTTTTAAATTCATGAATGGACTCATTTCCACCTTCAGACCATGCGCTTCCAATAATTTGACCTTGAGCCACTCTAGGAAGCCATATAGATTTAAACTGTGGGTCGCGGCTGAGCAGTAAATCTTCCACAAAGCCAAAATGTACGCGAAGTGCCTGCGGTAAATTTGCATCAGCTTCGGCAAGTTCGATTAATAGATTAAATAATTCTGGAATAGTTGCATCAAATCCCCCTTGCGAACTGGGTAAGCGAAGTTTCGTAAAACCGATGTCTTTTAACCATTGAATCTGTTCAAAAGCTAAAATTCGTTTTTCTTCGCGTTCTGATCGCGAAGCTTTGATTTTTTCAAATGTAGGTCTGAATAACGAGGCGAGGCTTTCATAACGTGAAGAAGGTCCTTGTCCCCATACAGCATTAATTTGTGTGGTCAGTGCGCTGGGGCGGTGTTGCAATGCAGTTTTAGGTTTTAAATTAATAATACTCATAATAATCAGTCTTTATTCTAAATTAAAATAATAGCGCTTATAAAATGGGTGAAAATCGATTTATTGTGATATGTAAATATAATATATTGGATTAAAGGAAATTTAGATATTATCTTAAATAAAGAAAATGATATTCAATAAAATGAATTGAGATATAATAATATTGTGATTGAAAAAAGGATTTAAATTAAATGATTAAAGATTTTAAATCGAATACTTATATTTGTGATGATCATGTCATAGATACGATTTATTGGTTGATGCACCACCAAGATAGTTATGATCGCTTTGAGTTTGATGCATTTAGTCAAAAAATAACGGTACACCATGCCAATGGAACAGATGAAATTAAGCCGGGACAGTATCTTAATGCCAGTTATGGCATATTGATCACATCATAAAAAACCGAAGCAAAGCTTCGGTTTTTTATTAAGCGAAGCTTTGAAATTAACTTGCCATTGCATCTATAGTCAGCTCTGATACAGTCGGCTTCGCTTTTTCTGCTTTTAGACCTAACTTATCGAATAACTGCTTATCTTTGCCTTCACCAGCATTGGGTGTCGTTAAAAGCTTTTCACCTGAGAACAAAGAGTTAGCACCTGCCATAAACGCTAAAGCTTGATCAGAATCAGAAAGAGATTCACGACCCGCTGAAAGTCTTATATAACTTTTTGGCATGATAATGCGCGCTACGGCAATAGTGCGAATCCATTCAGTCACATCGAGTTTTTCAACATCTGCTAAGGGTGTGCCTTCGATCGGTACAAGCATGTTGATTGGTACCGATTCTGGATGAATAGCTAAGGTCGCAAGTTCATGTAATAGACCAATACGATCTTGAGTATCTTCACCTAAGCCAACAATTCCACCGCTACACACTTTCATGCCTGCTTGGCGTACAAAGTCTAAAGTATTTAAACGATCATCATAAGTGCGTGTGGTAATCACATTTGGATAGTACTCACGAGAGGTATCTAAATTGTGATTGTAATAATCTAAACCTGCTTCTTTTAAACGTTCCGCTTGTGATTGATTGAGCATCCCTAAGGTCATACAAGTTTCAAGTCCTAGGGCCTTTACCTCACGTACCATTTCAAGTACATAAGGCATATCGCGTTCATGAGGATTTCGCCATGCAGCACCCATACAAAAACGAGATGATCCAGAAGCGAGAGCTTCTTTGGCTTCATGAATTACTTTTTCAACAGCAATTCTTTTTTCGGCTTCAAGTTTGGAATCATAACGTGCAGATTGAGAACAGTATTTACAATCTTCAGGGCATTTCCCCGTTTTGATCGATAGTAATGTGCTGACCTGAATGGTATTTGCATCAAAGTATTGACGATGCACGCGTTGTGCTTCGAAAACTAAGTCCATGAAGGGTTGTTCATAGAGTTTTTGTATTTCTTCACGCGTCCAATCATTGCGTACTTGCATAATTTATCCATCAATTAAAAAGCTACTTATTTGATCATACTGTAATTTTAATAAAGCAAAATCGTAAAATATGACAATAATGACTCAAAAAAATTATCAAATTCGCCAACTCAATAGAAATTAATCATTGTTGATTTAGTTACAAACTTAACTATTTTTATGCATTTTTCGCCACAAAATTATTTTTTGGGAACTTGATGCTGAGAACTTGTTGCTAACGTGTGCTTAAAATTTCAGATCATGCTCAAAACGGTGTTTTTGCGCTGTCAAGGCATCTTGTAAAAGTACAGTTAATTATTTCTTTTTGATTGTTGTTCTTGTACTGCCCAGTCAATATGGATTTGCACAATCTCACTAGACTGATTTCTTTTTAGTATCAATTGCTCAATATTGTTTGGATGATACGGTGCATTCCCGATTCCAATCGCAATATTCCGCATAAAGCTTTCATAGCCTGTTCTACGCAGTGGACTGCCTTCTGTGTTGGCTAAGAATGTTGCTTCGTCCCATTGCCATAATTCCATTAAAGAAAGACGATCCAGCCCATGACGGGGATGGAAATCAGTAACCGTTGTGGTTTGTGCGAAACTATTCCAAGGACAAATCAGCTGGCAATCATCACATCCAAATACGCGATTACCTATGCCACGGCGTAGTTCTTCAGGAATCACCCCTTGGTATTCAATGGTCAGATAGGCAATACATTTTCGGGCATCTAATTGATATGGCGCTACAATCGCCTGCGTTGGACAAATATCAATACATGCTGTACATGATCCGCAATGTGCACTGGCAGGCTCGTCAAAGGGTAATTCAAGAGAACTAAACAGTTCACCGAGTACAAAAAACGAACCCGATTTTTTGTGGATGAGCAGGGTATGTTTACCTGTCCAACCCATACCTGCAGATTCAGCGAGTGATTTTTCAAAAATAGGGGCTGAATCGGCGAAAGGTCTTGATTCAAACGGACCGACTTTTTCACGAATAAGGTTTGAAAGTGTTTTTAATTTACCGCGCATGGTTTTATGGTAATCCCGTCCGCGTGCATATCGCGCAATAACGGCAGAATTAGGGAAATCAGGTACTGTTCGAGGTTGAGGTCGTTCAACCAAATAATTCATTCTGACGCAGATAATACTTTTTGTATGGGGAACCAACAGTGTTGGATTAGCACGTTTTTCCAAATTTTCTTCGAGGAACTTCATGTCACCATGAAATCCTTGATCTAAATATGCTTTTAATCGAGGTAATTCATCTTGAGCATCAGGTCGGGCAATGACACAATCAGCGAAGCCCAGTTCCAATGCTTGAGATTTAATCCAAGCTTTAAGCGCATGAGGATCAAATTGCTGTGTTGGAATACGAGCTGGTATAGATGAGAGAGATTGAGTCATAAATAAAAAAGGAACGTTAATGCATCAACAAGTTTATCACAGCAGTGAGATACAAGCTTGGGAACAGCGCTGGTTTGACGATCAAAATAGTGCTTTTGGTCTTATGCAGCAAGTTGCTTGGATGATGGCACAAGAAATCATCACAATTCTTCAAGGTATTGAAAAAAAGAAAATCCGTATCGCAGTCTGCTGCGGCAAAGGAAATAATGCAGGGGATGGTTATCTTGTTACGTACTATTTAGCACAGCACTCTTTATCACGACATTGTTCATTCAACCAAAATCTAGAAATCGATATTTTTTCTTTTTCACAAGTCGATCATCACTCGGCTGACTCCTTGCAGAGTGCTTATAAAATGAGTCAATCCATACCACTTAAGCAGTTCACCGATCTGAACCTGTGTCAGGGTTATGATGTCTATATTGATGCATTGTTTGGAATTGGAATTAATCGTACTTTAAGTGAAGACTGGCAGAGAATTATCCATCATATTAATGAGCAAGACGGCGTCAAAATTGCGATTGATATGCCGAGCGGTTTAGATGCAAATACAGGTCAACCATTACCAATGGCTATTCATGCTCAGCATACGCTTACCGCACTCGCATATAAGGTAGGGCAATTTGTAGGGCGTGCACAGGATTTTATAGGACATCTAAAACTCATTCCCATTTTACCATGTGACTCAGATTTAAAACCTGTGGCCCGATTAAGCCCAGTCAAAACAATTTTGCCGCGACGACACTCTACAGGACATAAAGGAACATATGGGCATGTGCTCGTGATTGGCGGTCATGCACAAATGGGAGGTGCGGTGATTATGGCGGCTGAAGCTGCATTTGCCGCTGGGGCGGGTAAAGTCACGATCGTGTGTGATGCTAAACATCATTCAGCAATTTTGTCACGATTTCCCAATGTAATGGTGCAGGATATTAATCGTTTCGATCCATCACAACGAAAAAATTTGCTACAGCAAGTCGATTCGATTTGTTTTGGGATGGGGTTGGGACGTGATGATTGGGCAGCTGAGCAATATGATCAATGGATGAGTATTCTGTCCTCTACGAACAAACCGACTGTACTCGATGCTGATGCATTGTGGTTCTTATCTGAAAAGCCCATTCGACTCAATGAGAGAACTTACGCAACGCCACATCCTGGTGAGGCTGCAAAACTTTTACACTCTAGCGTGGCGGAAGTTGAGCATGACCGCATCAAAACAATTAAACGATTACAAACACTGTATGCTGGTGAATGGGTTTTAAAAGGTGCAGGAAGTTTAACAATTGACACGCAGCAAACCATTTGGATTTGCACCCAGGGTAATCCAGGAATGGGTACAGGTGGAATGGGGGATATCCTTGCAGGAATGATTGCTAGTCTTAAAGGACAATTGTCTAATTCCATTCAACTTCATGAAATTGTTAACTTACATGCCATGGCAGGTGATGTATTGGCTCAACAGGGTGAACGTGGTTTGTTAGCTCAGAATATGGCTCAAGCAATTTATCAAATAGTAAATCTAAAATAAAATTCAGGGATAGATATGCGATATTTAAAATTAACGATACAAGGTCTTGTTCAAGGGGTCGGATTTCGTCGCTGGTTTATGGAACAAGCCTTAAAGTTGCATTTAACTGGTTACGTTAAAAATATGGATAATGGGGATGTGGAAGCTATCATTGTTGGCACATATAAAGATGTAAATGACATGATCAAACTGGCCATGGCAGGGCCTCATAATAGTAAAGTTAAGCAAATCTTCTATGAAGACTTAATTGACATCAAAGAGCGTGATTTCGATAACTTTCAAATTCGCCAATAAGTGCATTGAGTGTCGAGAGACTTTTAACGTCGACGACTACTGCTGCGGCTTCGTCCACGTGCCATTCCACCTAAAGCATTTAAGACAGCCAATTTACTCATACTGCCAGAAGCATGTGCATGGCAAATTGCTGCGGCAAGTGCATCTGCAGCATCGGCTTGTGGTTTAATACTTAAATTAAGTATGCGCATAACCATCATTTGAACCTGTTCTTTATCAGCAGCGCCATAGCCAACAACAGATTGTTTAATTTGACGCGCAGTATATTCAGCCACTTGTAGATCTAAATTGACCAATGCCGCTATAGCTGCACCGCGTGCTTGACCAAGTTTTAAGGCAGAGTCAGGATTGACCGCCATAAATACCTGTTCCACAGCAGCTTCGGTAGGACCATGAAATTTAACGATTCTTTCAATGCCTGAAAAAATTCGTTTTAGACGCTCAGGCATGTCAGGTGTTTCAGTGCGAATTGTTCCAGCATCAACAAAAGTGAGTTTTTGCCCCTCTTTTTGAATAATACCGTAACCTGTTAGACGTGAACCAGGATCAATTCCGATAATTAATGACATTCCATGACTTTAAAAATAAAATAATGCCCATATTGTTACATAAGCGTATGAAAAAAGCTTGATACAGATTGAGCAGATGATTACGACCCTATATTTAAATTTTTGAGATTAGATTACATTTCATGAAATTAGCTCTTATTGTTTTAATCGGTATAGTCCTTGAAATCTTCGTATGGGTCGGTGTGGGTGATCTAGTCGGAAGTATGTGGTATGTATTCTTCTGGTTTATTGCTGCATTCTTTATTGGTTTAAATATGGTTCGTTCTCATGCATCAGGTTTAATGCCACAGATGCAGCAAATGCAACAAGGTCATATGAGTGCTGATCCGAATTTGACCAATAACTTACCTAAAATTATTGCGGGTATTTTCCTTTTGATTCCGGGGTTAATTTCCGATCTATTCGCCTTACTTATTCTAATTCCACCTGTTCAAACAGCATTTAAAGCGGTGATGATGAAAACCATGATGAAGCGTCAGCAAGCCATGATGGAAAAAATGATGGGTGGTATGATGGGAGATATGGGTGGCATGGGTGGTCAAGCAAATGGTCAGAATCCATTTGCAGATTTAATGCGCCAAATGCAAGAAATGCAAAGCCAGCAGCACGGTCGTGGTTCAAATGACTCTACTATCATTGATGGTGAAGCAAGAGAAATTACACCTGAAGCAAAGAAAATTGAAATGAAAGACGTTAATCAAAAGTAAATTGCGCATGTTCAAAACCAGATGTAATGTCTGGTTTTTTTATTTTTGTATCTCGATTTTCCTAAAAAACAGTATAATTCAAACAATTTTTATTCATTTTTGATTTATGTCTCTATTACTTACCATCTGTGTCCTACATCTTGTTGCTCAATTGAGTCCTGGACCTGATATTTTGTTGATTGCCAAATGCGCAGCGTCAACCACAATCGCAAACACGTTGAAAGTTATTTTAGGTATTTCTATTGGAATTTTATTTTGGGTGATTTTAACTTTATCAGGTTTTGCACTTTTGATTGCCCAATTCCCATGGATTCAACAAGTCTTAATGTTAGTCGGTGGTTTATTTTTGGCAAAAATGGGCTGGGCGATGCTAAAGGGTGGTTGGCAAACCTATAAGTCTTTCAAACTTGATGCAATTGATGAAAATCAGTTACCTTTAAAAGCTGAAAAATACTTTCTGATGGGGTTGTTTACAAACCTATCCAATCCTAAAACACTGATTTATTTTAGTAGTGTATTTTCACTTGCCTTAACTGCTTCAGCACCAGAGATGTTGAAAATACAACTGGCAGTCATTATTCCGATTCAAACGTTTTTAACCTTTACGTTTTTGATGGTCGTTTTAGCACGACCTAAAATTAAACAGCTCTACCAGCGTTCAGGGCATTACATAGATATGGCATCGGGTGGTCTATTTTTGATCTTTGCAGTCTGGTTGTGGATCGATGCGCTTATTTTGCTTAACTGAATCCTGATCTAACTCTTCTGTTTGAGTCAGAACGAGCGTGTCTTGCTGATAACGTCTTGGTCGCAAAGTTGCTTCAGTATTTTCAGAACCTTGATAAGAGCGACTTCTGTTTGCTCTTTCTCTCAAGCCGCCTTTCTTAATTAATTGAACCATCGTCATATCATCATTTTTTCACTACGTTTATTTTACTTCAATTTATGATTTCCATGCGGATATGATGGGCGAGTGCGTGAATAAAATATGGATAATCTCTAGAAGAAAAAAGAATGATAGAGCAGATTGTCAAAAAAAATTCATATAGATATCTGATAATACAAGATATTGAATGAAGACATAGATGGTTGCTGTTTTATAGCTACATCATGAGGTTGATTATTGGTGAAGGCTTATATAGTATAAATATTAGCCTCTAAGGTGATGTAGATAAAAATAAAAAGACAGTCAAATCGGGAGGATGAGTATGCTGTATCAGTATCATTGTGCGTGTTGCGACAAGGTGGTTGCTTCGACAGACAAAGTGTGTTCTGAATGCGGATCACAAAATATCAGAACACCTTATGGTTTTTGGATATTTTGTATCATTGCGTGTTTAGCCGCAGCCATTGTGTTTAAAGTGGCCCATTTATATTTACAAGATAACCAAAATGTCCCTGTGAAGCAGTCGTTTTTGGACACGCTTCATCAAAGTGATAAAGCAAATTGAATCTATAAAAAAGCCCACATCAATGTGGGCTTTTTTATTTGGAAATTACAAACCAGCTGATGCTTTAAGCGCTTCAACCTTGTCTGTCTTTTCCCAAGTGAATGCAGTATCAGAACCTTCACGACCAAAGTGACCATATGCAGCAGTTTGCTTATACATCGGTTGAATGAGATTCAACATACGTGTAATACCATACGGACGTAAATCGAAATGCTCTCGTACCAATGCAATAATCAATTCTTCAGAAACCTTAGCAGTATTGAATGTATTGATTGAGATAGATGTTGGTTCAGCAACACCAATCGCATAAGACACTTGAATTTCACATTTATCGGCTAAACCAGCGGCAACAATATTTTTTGCAACATATCGACCAGCATAAGCAGCAGAGCGGTCTACTTTAGATGGATCTTTACCAGAGAAAGCACCACCACCGTGACGAGCCATACCACCATATGTATCTACAATGATTTTACGACCTGTTAAACCACAGTCACCGACTGGACCACCAATCACAAACATACCAGTAGGGTTGATATGGAATTTGGTATCCGCATGGAACATATCTGCTGGAATCACTTTTTTCACGATTTCTTCAATGACAGCTTCTTTTAAATCAGTCTGTGAAATCTCAGGATCGTGTTGAGTCGATAATACGACCGCATCTAAACGAACAGGTACGCCATTTTCATATGCAAAAGTCACTTGGCTTTTCGCATCTGGACGTAACCATGGCAGACTTCCGTTACGACGAAGTTCTGCTTGTTTTTCCATAAGACGGTGCGCATACGAAATAGGAGCAGGCATTAAAACATCTGTTTCGCGACTTGCGTAGCCAAACATTAAACCCTGATCGCCAGCACCTTGATCTTCAGGTTTTTGACGATCTACACCTTGAGCAATTTCAGGAGATTGTTTGCCAATCATGTTGATAACAGCACAAGTTGAACCATCGAAACCTAAATCAGAATGATGGTATCCAATGCCGTTTACGGTTTGGCGTACAATTGCTTCAAAGTCTACATTTGCAGTTGTTGTGATTTCACCTGCAAGAACAACAGCACCTGTTTTTACAAGCGTTTCACAAGCAACCCGTGCATATGGGTCTTCTTTTAAGATTGCATCCAAAATAGCATCACTGATTTGGTCAGCCATTTTATCTGGATGGCCTTCGCTTACAGATTCTGAAGTAAATACAGCGTACTCGCGCATAAGTCCTATCACAGTTATTTCTAAAGACGCAATATGGTACATCGACTTAACGTTAAGGACTAGCTTAACCTGACTAAAAAGCATGAATTTATGTCATTTTTGTGTTTTTTTAATTGATATCATCATCTGTTAAATTGATAAGTGAAAACTTTTGTATAAGACTTATTCTTTTTAAGACTGAGCTGAAATAAAAAACAGCTTAAGTGGGTACGAAAGAATATGAATATATGATTCAACATCAGTACTTTAAAAAAAGGCCAAGCGACTAAAAAATATTGGATTGAATTGAATATTGGTAAAACCGACTCGCATTGTATGAATTTTTTCGCTTTAGGGCTGAAATATACGTTTCTGGGCTTTACGCTGTTTGATTTTTTTAAGACAATACACCCAGTTTTTGAATTTTATTCATTTCCCATCTTTAATTTATCGGACACTGATCTATGACAACCCCGCTGAATGAACGTCGCATTGCTAACGCAATTCGTGTACTTGCAATGGATGCTGTGCAAAAAGCAAATTCTGGACATCCAGGTGCACCAATGGGGATGGCTGATATTGCTGATGTTGTATGGCGTGAATTCTTAAATCACAATCCGACAAACCCTCAGTGGGCTAACCGCGACCGTTTTGTATTATCAAATGGTCATGGCTCAATGCTTCAATATGCATTATTACATTTGACTGGCTATGATCTTTCAATTGAAGATTTAAAAGCATTCCGTCAATTGCATTCTAAAACACCGGGTCACCCAGAATTAGGTTATGCACCTGGTATCGAAACAACTACTGGTCCATTAGGGCAGGGTATCGCGAATGCTGTCGGTTTTGCTTTGGCTGAAAAAACCTTAGCAGCGCAATTCAACAAAGAAGACATTAAAGTCGTTGATCATTTCACTTACTGTTTCTTAGGTGACGGCTGTTTAATGGAAGGTGTTTCTCATGAAGCATGTTCATTGGCAGGTACTTTGGGTCTAGGTAAATTAATTGCTTACTATGACGACAATGGTATTTCAATTGATGGTGAAGTAGAAGGTTGGTTCTCTGATGACACAGAACAACGCTTCTTAGCTTATGGCTGGCAAGTATTGAAAGTTGATGGTCACGATGCAGATGCATTACGTGCGGCAACTTTAGAAGCGAAAGCTGAAACGAAGAAACCAACAATCATTATCTGTAAAACGATTATTGGTTTAGGTTCACCAAACAAACAAGGTAAAGAAGATTGCCATGGTGCACCACTGGGTAACGACGAAATCGCATTAACACGTGAAGCGTTGGGTTGGACTGAAGGTCCATTCGAAATTCCTGCTGACGTTTATGCTGCATGGGACGCTAAAGAAAAAGGTCAACAAGCAGAAGCAGCTTGGAACGAAGTATTTGCACAATATGAAGCAAAATATCCAACTGAAGCGGCTGATCTTAAACGTCGTTTAAGCGGTGAATTACCTGCTGACTTCGTTGCAAAAGCCGATGCGTATATTGCTGAAGTAAACGCAAAAGCTGAAACCATCGCAACACGTAAAGCAAGCCAAAATGCAATCCAAGCATTTGCCCCAATGCTGTCTGAAATCTTAGGTGGTTCTGCTGACTTAGCAGGTTCTAACTTAACACTTTGGAAAGGCGCACAAGGCGTTCAAGACAATGCTGCAGGTAACTACGTACACTATGGCGTACGTGAGTTCGGTATGACTGCAATCGCAAACGGTGTTGCACTTCACGGTGGGTTCATTCCTTACGTAGCAACATTCCTCATGTTTATGGAGTATGCACGTAACGCAGTACGTATGTCTGCATTGATGAAACAACGTGTGATTCATGTTTACACACACGATTCTATTGGTTTGGGTGAAGATGGTCCAACACACCAACCAATTGAACAAATCGCATCTTTACGTGGTACACCAAACCTCAACACATGGCGCCCATGTGACACAGTTGAAGCAGCAATTTCTTGGAAATCTGCTTTAACACGTTCTGAAGGTCCAACTGCGTTGATCTTCTCTCGTCAAAACTTAGCATTCCAAACACGCACAGAAGCACAAATTGCTGATGTTGCGAAAGGTGGTTATGTATTGGCTGAAGAAAAAGGCGAATTGAAAGCGATTATCATTGCAACAGGTTCGGAAGTTGCATTGGCAATGGAAGCTTATGCACAGCTTGAAGGTGTGCGTGTTGTGTCTATGCCATGTGCTGAAGAATTTGTTAAGCAAGATGCTGCTTACCGTGAGGCAGTTCTTCCATCTAACATTCGTGCACGTGTTGCTGTTGAAGCGGCTCATGTTGACTACTGGTGGAAATTCGTAGGTCTTGATGGTCGTGTGATTGGTATGACTACGTATGGCGAATCTGCACCAGCGAAAGATTTGTTCCAACACTTTGGTATTACGACTGAAGCAGTTGTCGCAGCAGTGAAAGAAATTACTGCTTAATTCTTAGAATTAAGTGTTTTAAAAGGCGTCCCAACTGTGGGGCGTCTTTTTATTTTTATGTATCTATATAGATACATTCATTCCCTAGATTTCAGATTGGAAGTGAGTAGCGCAATGAGTTTGTATGAGCAAATTAGTGATGAAATTACTTTAATGGATGCGGGTGAGCAAAAGTGGATTGGTGAAGACTTACCACTTGAAGCGATGGTAGCAGTAGAATTATTGCTACAAGATATGGCTGAAGAGAAAATCATTAAAGTACGTCGAAAAAATCGTGAAAAAACTTCAGGATTAAAACAGATTGATCGTATTCTGATTGAAAAGCTTTAACAGTCATAAAAAAGCCTCTTATGAGGCTTTTTTATTATCCTATTTTATTATTTTACAGTTAATTAGCCGTAGTTTCTGACACGGTAAAATTTAATTTTGGATCAGCATTTTGTTGAATTGTCCATTCACCACTTACTCTGAAAGATGCTGCTGAAGCATAAGTATCTTCCATAAACTGGAAATACGTGATTAAGCCATCTTTAACTATTGCTTTAATTGAAAAAGGTGAAGTAAAAGTGCGCTTAGCGTGAACAGATGTATAGGTAAATTGTCCGAATACAGCCACTGTTTCATCTTCAGCTAAAATATCTGTGATTTGAAAATCATCGATCGTCCAATAAGTTCCGACATTAGAAAAAGTATATATATAGACATCACGACCTGTAGAAGTACCAGCCCAAGGTTCAATTTGTTTAAGTTCAGGATTGTTGAAATTTAGCGAAGTATAAATGGCATCTTCAGCCACTAACTTTTCTGAAGCAATCGCTACTCTTGATTTATCAGTATTATATAAAAAAGCCAATACGACATCTTTAGGTGCTTTAGTTTTAAGCGCTTTATCAATCGCTTGTTGTTGTTCACTCATCATTATTCTCCAGTTCAAAGTGGTAATTTTAGTATTATAAATGAGACAAAATATTAGTATATTGTATAAATGTTTAATTTAATCTCATATTTAAGATATGTGTTGATGTTAACTGCTTATTAGGAGAAAGCTTAAAGATGAAAAACATGATCTATACACAAGTGATAGTCATAATCTGATCAAATTGATTTGATAAAAGTGACACCTTCTTAAGGTGCGTTCTAATCTTGCAACAAACTGTTCTATCTGTACTGATGCAAGAATTTCAGAATGCTATACATTATTCACTATCCATTTCATAAATGTTTTAAAAAATTCGAGGAAAAATTGATGAACTTTAAAACAATAGCGTTAAGTGCCGTAGTGCTTTCTGTAGCAACAGTTTCAGTTGCTAAACCAGTTGAGTATAAAATTGATCCAACTCATACAGCGACAGTATTTACTTGGGATCATTTTGGTTTTTCTACACCCTCAGGTAATTTTAGCGATATCCAAGGGACGATCAAAGTAGACAATGAAAAGCCTGCGAATTCAGCAGTGAATGTTACAATTCCACTTTCAAGTATCAATACAAATGTTAAAGCATTAGATGAACATTTATTGAAACCAGATTTCTTTGATGCTGAAAAATATCCGAATATCACTTTTAAAAGTACTAAAGTTCAACCAAATGGTAAGAACAAGTATAAGATCACAGGTGATCTAACGATTAAAAATGTTACTAAGCCTGTCGTACTAGATGCTGTTTTGAATAAACAAGCTGAACATCCTATGACGAAAGCGCAGTCTATTGGTTTCAATGCAACGACTTCATTTGACCGTTCTGCATTCGGTGTAGGCGCATATGTGCCTAATGTAGGCGATAAAATCACGGTGAATATTACAACTGAAGCTTCAGTAGATAATAAAAAATAATAAAATCAATTTGTTAAGTGATAAATAAGCCGCCTAAATGGGCGGTTTATTATTTTCTTATGAGGCCAAAAGCTTCTCTTTTTAATGCTCTACCCGTAATTATCGAAAGTAAGATGAACCAAATCTACAACAAGAATTTTATCTAAATAGCTTAAGTCATTGGCGTGGCTCAAGCTTTAGAATCAATGTCACATACGATTTTACACAGGGAGATAATAACCATACTAAGAAGTTTGTAGATCAATTCATTAAACGTGATATACGCTTGCAGAGATAGGAGTAGAAATATTTAAAAAAGTCATGGATATTGTATGGTTTAAAAAAATTGCATTTATTTAAAATAAATTTAGATTTATGATTTGGACTGATTATAATTATTTAGTTTATTTTAATATGTATTTGCAAATATTTGAAAAAGCCATTGAGCTTATTACACCATCATACAATCGAAAAAAATATCTTGAGCGCCACTTACGTCTTAAATCTTTTTTTGAAGAACGAGAAAGGATTAAAAATCTTAATGAAAGCGAGGAAGTTAAAATGCTTCTGCTAAATTCAGCAATTTCTGCACTTACTGGAGCAAAAAACGTTGATATAAAAGAGCTAGAATATTTCTTAGATAAATTTAATGCAATGGAGTTTGAGTTACTTTATTGGACTTTTGTATGGAATAGAGCAGGTTATCAGGTATTAAAAAACTCTAGAGGTGAAATTATTAGACTAAAGGTATCAAAAAAAGGAAAAATAAAAGTTTTAGTAATGAATTTACTAGTTTTATTTTCTATGAGTTTTGCTCCCATAATGTTTTACTTTAAAAAAGATGAATATTGGAGATTGTTTAATTCTTTAGGTGCATCACAGATAGTTCCCGAAATAATTTATGGAGTTATATGTGTGATATGTGGACTCACCATAGTCAAACTTCTTAACGATTGGGTACATTGGAAAAATTTGAACAAAATTTTAGACACTTGATATCAAAAAAATAATAACTGTTGAAAGCGGTTACTCACTCTATCAAATTTGGTTGAATGGGATGCAACGGAGTGGATGCTCATAACGAATGGTGGATTAATTGGCATAGCACAATCAAATATCCTGATCTACAGTTGGGTTCAAGGCTATCAAATCAAAATCATTTAATCTGTTCAATAAAACGGCTTAAGATTGAACCTGCCACAGATTCTAGCTTTTCAGCATAACGGTGGTTATCTGCACGTAATTGAGTAATATCGATACCCGCTTTACGCAATTCGCAAGTATGACCAATCAACCATTTCTCTAAACTATCTGAGGTCACTTCAGGATGGAACTGGAGTGCTAAAATATTAGATCCAACTTGAAAAGCCTGATTTTTATAAATTTGAGTGCTCGCCAGAAGTTTCGATTGCGAGGGAAGATCAAAGGTATCACCATGCCAATGCAAAACTGGTACACCATGTAAAGAATTTAGAAGGTTGTCTTGTTCATTTATAATATCTACCTTACTCCAGCCAATTTCTTTAGTGTGGCCAGCATATACTGCACCGCCCAAGGCTTTTGAAATGAGTTGAGCACCTAGACAGATGCCAAGCGTAGGGCGTTGGAGTTTTAATCTTTCTTTAAGTAAGTCTATTTCTGTTTGTAGGAAAGGGTAATCTTCTGTCTCATAAACACCAATCGGTCCACCCAAAATAATGGTCAGACCTTCGTACTTTAAGGCTACTGAAAGATCATCCACACCTGCATCAAAATATCTGACCCGATAACCCAGTTGATATAGTGTCTCCTCAAAAGAACCTAGATCTTCAAAGGCTAAATGCTGTATTGCATATACTGTTTCAGGAAGCTTTCTCATGATGTGACGTTCTTAAAAGAATGATGAGGAGATTATAGTATAGAACTTTTGGAACTAAGGTTTCGTCCATAAAACAATATAAAACGATTTATTTCGCAATCTCTTTTTTTAATAATTTCTTAAGCATCGCTAGACTAGAATTGAGAATATCTTTTTTTAAGCGTTCATCTTGAACTCCACGCGCTAATAGTACGGAGCCCACCATTTGACAGAGTATGGCCCAAGCGAAATCAGGTTCTGGAGCATGCTGCGCAAATAGTTTGTAACCACGCTGAAGTTCGTTTTCAAAACATTGTTTAATGTCAGCATCAGCGCGTGAAACTTCAGCAGCAAGTGAGGGTAAAACACAGCCTTTTTCTGGGTGTTGAACGTGTAATAGAGAAAGATATCGTTTCATTTCAAAATCTAACCAAGATTCTGGATCTTGATGAGGATTCATTTCCCACTGTTGAATACTTGCTCCGATTTCAGATTCGATTAAGGCTTTAAATAAGTCGTTTTTTGAAGAAAAGTGAGAATAGAAAGCACCGCTGGTCATATTTGCAGCGTGCATAAAACCATCAACCCCAGTATTGTTAAAACCTTGTTTTTTTGCGAGTTCACCACTGGTTTTTAAAATTTCGCGACGTTTTTCTTCTTTGTATCCTGCTTTATATCTCATATTGAATATTCAATAACCATTGACTGTGCCTCAAAACTATAACATAGTGATCGTTATAATAACGATCGTTATTTAATGGAGAGATGATGAACGATCAACAGTCAAAAATTAATTATTCAGAAGAAAAATCAACACATAACAAGGTCGCACTGATCATTGGTGCAGGAGATGCCACAGGCAGTGAGATCGCAAAACGCTTTGCACGAGGTGGATATACTGCTTGTATGACTCGACGCAATGCAGACAAGCTTGGACCTGTCATCCGAGAGATTGAAGCACACGGTGGTCAAGCTTATGGATTTGCTTCAGATGCAAGAAAAGAAGATCAAGTGATTCAACTGATTGACACAATTGAACGTGACATTGGTCAGATTGAAGTATTGGTCTTTAATATTGGAGCAAATGTGCCGTGTAGCATTCTAGAAGAAACAGCACGTAAATATTTTAAAATCTGGGAAATGGCTTGTTTTAGTGCTTTTTTAAATGGTCGTGAAGTCGCTAAACGGATGGTCGCAAGGCAGCGCGGCACTATCATTTTTACTGGTGCAACAGCAAGTATTCGTGGTTCATCATACTTCAGCGCTTTTGCTGGCGCTAAACATGCGTTAAGAGCCTTAGCCCAAAGTATGGCGAAAGAGTTAGGGCCTCATCATATTCATGTTGCGCACGTCATTATTGATGGGGCGATTGATACTGATTTTATTAAAGATACTTTCCCTCATTTGTATGAAAAAAAACAGCATGACGGTATTTTGAATCCTCAACATATAGCTGATAACTATTGGCATATTGCTCATCAACCACGAGATGCTTGGACACATGAATTGGATTTGCGTCCATGGTCTGAACAGTGGTAATCATATTTAATAAGGATAAGACATGACTAAACAACAACAAAAAGTTGAATTTTATTTCGACCTTGGCAGTCCATTTAGTTATTTGGCTTTTTACAAGCTACAAGAAATCACCAAAAAATATAATGCAGAGATTGAGTACACACCGATTTTATTGGGTGGAATTTTTAAATCGACTGGTAACAAGAGTCCAATTGAGGTGACTGCTAAAGGGATCTATTCAATGCAAGACTTAAGTCGTTGGTCAGATTATTATCAGATCCCGATGCAGATGAATCCATATTTTCCAATGAATACATTGACTTTAATGCGTATATTAACGGGAGTCAAAATCTATCATGATGAATATTTTGAAGTGATTTTGACCAAGCTTTTCGATGCGATGTTTAGAAAGCCCTTGAATTTAGCCGATCCAGAAGTTCTGATAAATTTATTTCAAGGTGATGCAATCGACGGTCAGCAACTTTTGGATTTAAGCCAAGATCCGGTGGTAAAACAAAAATTGATTGATGAAACAAACAATGCCGTACAACGAGGGGTATTCGGAGCACCTACATTTTTTTTGCGGGAAAATATGTACTGGGGGCAAGATCGCTTGCATTTTGTAGAGCGCGAATTACAAAAATAAGTGAAAAAGAAATTAAATTGAGACTCAGCTAAATTTATTAAAAATATTGATGTGATATAACGAATAAGAGAGTACGAAATTAACAGCTTGAGGGAGTCACGATGACCCATAATGTTTTAGCTTACGCAGCGCTTGATTCTAAAAGTCCATTGGTTCCATATACGTTTCAGCAACGTCAAGCTCGCCCCGATGATGTCATTATTGATATTGAATACTGCGGTGTATGTCATTCTGACTTACATCAAGCGCGTAATGATTGGGGTTTTAGTCGTTACCCAATTGTACCGGGTCATGAAGTAATTGGTCGTGTAAAAAGCATCGGAACATCTGTAACTAAGTTTAAGGTTGGAGATCTGGTCGGAATCGGGTGTATGGTAGATTCATGTCGTACTTGTTCAGCTTGTCACCAAGGTTTGGAGCAATATTGTGAAGCTGGAAATACACAAACCTATGGTAGTTTAGATCGCCATGATCAAACACCTACTTATGGTGGCTACGCACAAACGATCATTGCGAGCCAAGATTTTGTATTGAAAGTACCTGAAAATTTAGATACTCAATCCATTGCACCCATCTTATGTGCAGGGATCACGACATGGTCGCCGTTAAAACATTGGAATGTCGGTAAAGGCTCTAAAGTGGCTGTTGTTGGACTCGGTGGTTTAGGTCATATGGCGATTAAACTTGCTCATGCACTTGGTGCAGAAGTGACTTTATTTACACGATCAGCAAATAAAGAACAGGATGCACGTGATTTAGGTGCAGATCATGTCGTGTTATCAACAGATCCAACACAAATGAAATCAGTGAAAAATCAGTTCGATTTAATTATTGATACTGTGCCATATGATCATGATCTAAAGCCTTATATTCCGACACTTGCATTGAGTGGGACACTAGTATTGGTAGGCTATCTCGGAGAATTTAGCAGCAATTCCGTACCCATGATTATGGGAAGAAAATCAATCGCTGGATCGGTGATTGGTGGGATTCAAGAAACTCAAGAACTACTTGATTTTTGTGGTGAGCACAATATCGTGTCGGATGTAGAAGTCATTGATATGCAAAATATTAATGAGGCATTTGAGCGAATGCTTCAAAGTGATGTGAAATATCGTTTTGTGATTGATATGAAAAGTCTACAAGCCAGCTAATCCATTAAACTCCTGTAGCAGAAAAGAAGCGGCAATCTGCCGCTTCTTTAGCTTTTGTTTTAGAAGAAACCCATTGGTTTAGTAGAGTAACTCACCAATAAATTTTTAGTTTGTTGGTAATGATCCAGCATCATTTTATGATTTTCACGACCAATCCCTGATTTTTTATAACCGCCAAAAGCAGCATGAGCAGGGTAGATATGGTAGCAATTTGTCCAGACTCGACCTGATTGAATTGCACGTCCTGCACGATATGAAGTATGCGCTGATCGAGACCAAACACCAGCACCTAATCCATAAATGGTGTCATTGGCAATTTTGATGGCATCGTCGAAATCTTTAAATGTTGTCACAGCCAAAACTGGTCCAAAAATTTCTTCTTGGAATGTTTTCATGCTGTTATTGCCTTTGAAAATCGTCGGCTCAATATAAAAACCTTGTCCAATTTCTTCACGAGCTTGACCACCCGTAAGAATTTGAGCACCTTCTTCACGACCTGTCGCAATACAACCTAAAATTTTATCTTGTTGCTCTTGCGAGGCTTGAGCACCAATCATGGTTTCTGTATCAAGTGGATGTCCCGTTTTAATTCGCTTCACGCGCTCTACAGCCATCTCTAAGAATTTATCTGCAATACTTTCCTGGACTAAAGCGCGTGATGGACAAGTACAAATTTCTCCCTGATTCAGGGCAAACATGGCAAAACCTTCAAGCGCTTTATCTAGATATTCATCATCCTTATCCATGATGTCTTCGAAGAAAATATTTGGAGATTTGCCACCCAGTTCTAATGTCACTGGAATAATATTTTCGGTGGCATATTGCATAATTAATTGACCGACTGCAGTTGAGCCGGTAAATGCAATTTTTGAAATACGTGGATTTGTGGCAAGAGGGCGTCCTACTTCAACACCATAGCCATTGACGATATTCAGCACACCTGGTGGTAAGATATCTTGTATCAGTTCAACTAAAACTAGAATACTGACAGGAGTTTGCTCAGCTGGTTTTAAGACAATACAGTTCCCCGCCGCTAATGCAGGCGCAAGTTTCCACGCCGCCATTAAAATCGGAAAGTTCCAAGGAATAATCTGCCCAACGACACCCAACGGCTCATGAAAATGGTAGGCGATAGTATCTTCATCAATTTCTGAAATACCACCTTCTTGTGCGCGGATACAGCCAGCAAAATAGCGGAAATGGTCAATACACAGTGGAATATCTGCAGCTAAGGTTTCACGGATAGGTTTACCATTGTCCCATGTTTCTGCCACAGCAAGTAATTCTAGATTCTCTTCTAAGCGATCTGCTATTTTTAATAAAATGTTAGAGCGAGTTGTTGCAGACGTTTTGTTCCATTCAGTTTTAGCGGCATGAGCTGCGTCCAAAGCGAGTTCAATATCCTCGACTGAAGAACGGGGAACTCGAGTAAAGACTTTCCCATCTACGGGAGAAAGATTATCAAAATACTCACCTTTTACTGGAGGAACCCATTTCCCACCAATGAAATTTTCGTATTGTGCTTTAAATTGAACTTTAGAATCTGGTTGATTGGGGTCAGCGTAGCGCATAGTGTCCATCCTTTGGTTGTGCTGTAAAGTTATGGAAAATATCTTCGTCTTTGGTATTAGATATCTTCTATTATTGATGAGTTAAAATAACCACAATAAGGTTGGAAAAAGGTTGGAATGATGAAGGTTTACAACTGATCAACAAATACTATAACTATAATAAGTACAACATATGCATATTGGGAAATGTTGAGATAATAAGGAATGAACTCAATGCAGACTCTTATCAAGCAAAGACAACAAATAGAAACACTTAGAGAGAAAATCAGTCTTTCAACTGTACAGGCGAAACAACTTGGTCAGCATATTTTAAAGTCTTGGCAAAGATCGAAGTTGGCAGAAATTCCGAAAGAGCGAATGGTAGCGCCGTTGATCACAACGAGTACTGTTGAAAGTAACAGCCTAAATCAAGCATTGAAAATATGTGAACAAGAGTTAAAACATGTTGCACAACAATCATCTATGGTACTTGCGGTAGGCGATATCAACAGCACCATTATTTGGACGGAAGCTAGTCAACAAATGCGTAAGGCTGCAGAACGTGTTCACTTTATTGAAGGAGGTCAATGGCGGGAGGAAGTGGTTGGAACCAATGCTTTAGCATTAACCTTGAAAACTGAAAAATCAAGTTGTGTGTTTTCAAATGAACACTATATGGAGTCTATTCATGATTGGGTGTGCTATGCAGCACCAATTGTTGATCCATTTTCAAAGCAACTCATTGGTGTATTAGATTTATCAACGACATGGGATCATCACAATAGTTTTGGACTACTCGCAGCAGAACGTTGTGCATCTTTAATACAATCAGCATTACTGAATTATCAACGCCAACATTTATTTATTCGTACCTTTGGAATTCCTCAAGTCATATTTAACGGACGTACCTTGGTGGTTACACCTAGACAGATTGAAATTTTGACAATATTGGCATTATGTCCTCAAGGGCTTAGCTTAGATTCGCTTCATCAAGCTTTGTATGGGGAGCGAAAGGTAAGCATGGGAACTTTAAAAGCTGAAATGTCGCAGCTTCGAGATTTATTGGGTGGAATGTTAGGCTCAAGACCCTATAAATTACTGGCGCATATTGAGGCTGATTTCCTCCGAATCGAAAATGCTTTAGACGTTGGATTTATTGATAAAGCTTTACAGCAGGTCAATGGTGTAATGCTCGCAAAAACAGAAAGCCCATTCTTATGTTCTTGGCGAAATTGTTTAGATTCGCGTTTGAGTGAAGCAATTTTTAACTATTGTGATGTTGAAGTGCTTTTAAAATACATTGCACGAAATCCTGATGCAGTTGATGCAATGGAGCGTTTAATGGAGTTGTCTCCGCAAGATTATTCAACGCAACAACTTTTACAGCACTATCGTAATTGAGCCGAATTAAAGTAAAACACAACGGCCTAAAGCATATTCTTCGTATTGTTAATGTATTTTATCCTCATTTATTTATACCTACAAAAATTTAACGCCGCCGTTCCTGATGTAATGCACTATCAGATTCGATTGAGAATCAAAGAGTAAAAAAGAGAATCTGAAGTGTATCCAGATTCTCTTTTAGATCTAGCAACTCAAAAGTTTACATTGCAGCTTTAAAAATGTTGATGACTTGTTGGAGATCTGCTTTACGTGGGTTAGTGAGCATGCAGGCATCTTTTTGTGCATTTTGAGCCATCACTTCTAAATCTTCCTCTTTAACCGAAAGCTCTTTTAATCCTGTTGGAATGCCAATAGATTGAGAGAGGATTTTTATCGCATCAATTGCTGCATATGCAGCTTCATTAATGGTTAATCCTTCAATATTTACACCCATTAATTCAGCTATTTTGGCATAACGATCAGGGCAGGCAATTAAGTTGAACTCACAGACATGTGGGAGTAAAATCGCGTTACACACACCATGCGGAAGATTATAAAAACCGCCTAATTGGTGAGCCATGGCATGTACATAACCTAGAGAGGCGTTATTAAATGCCATGCCTGCCAAATATTGTGCATAACTCATTGCATCACGTGCTTCAATATTCTCACCATTAGCAACCGCAGGACTCAGCCATTGACTGATCATGCTGATGGCTTTTTCAGCACAGGCATCTGTAATTGGGTTTGCTGCTGTTGAAACATAGGCTTCGACGGCATGAGTAAGCGCATCCATACCTGTTGCAGCTGTCAATGCTGCAGGTTTTGCGATCATCAGTTTAGGATCATCTATGGCAATGAGTGGAGTGCAACGCCAATCGACGATTGCCATTTTTACATGAGTTTCTGTATTGGTAATAATACAGAAACGCGTCATTTCCGAAGCAGTTCCTGCAGTTGTGTTGATTGCAATAAGAGGTGTCATCGGAACGGTACTTTTATCGATTCCTTCATAGTCGCGAATGTGCCCACCACCTGCAGTCACTAAACCAATACCTTTAGCACAATCATGTGAAGAGCCACCACCTAAAGAAATAATAAAATCACAAGCATTATTATTGTAGGCTTCCACACCATCGTGGACATTAATATCAGTCGGATTAGGCTCGGCACCAGCAAATATGTAGCTCTCCACTTGCGCTTCTTTTAAATAGCCAGCGATGATATCTGCGACACCAAATTTGTATAAACCTGCATCAGTCACAATCAGTGCTTTTTTAGCCCCTAAATTTTGAGCTTTGCTTCCAACTTCTTTAGCACTACCTGGTCCGAAAAGTGAAACACAAGGGATATAAAAACCGTTTGTTTGGTCTGCAATATTTTTAAAAGCCATGGTGAGATTCCTTTTACCATTTATTGTTGTGTTCGGCGATATTTACCGTGTTTGCAGTATTGGACACGCTTGAGAAGATGTGTACCTACCAAATACCAACCCAATTTCTCCATGGCTCAAAACAAGAAACAGAAAGCAAGAAATAATATTTCAAATGGGTGAAAAGGAGATTGGTCGCAAAGGTCTGTGAAGAGATGGGAACGTTGAAGAATAGAAATATTGTATGACCAAGAGAAAGTCCATTCAGCTTGATCAATACACATTAACAATCAAGACCAGTAAAATGAGGTCTTAGATGAACTGAATTTATAGATTTTTTGAAGAAAGCCAAGCAAAGAGTTGGTCATACACTTGCTGACGAACCAGTTTTTTTGAAAGAACCAAATCATGCAGGCCATCTTTAATTGTCATTACAGTGACATCACCTTGTAATCCTTTTGCATATTTTTCGATGGTTTTTACATCTAAAATCACATCAGAGGTCTGAACATCAATATTGTATTTCTTCGGATTGGTCGTGCGACTTGAGTGCATAACAAGGAGCGGAACTGAAATTTTAGGACCAGATTGAATTTTCTGTTGTGCTTTCACAACAGCACCAATAAAACTCAAATACACTTTGGTGTAGGTTTTAGGTTTAAGCTTGAGATCAAAACTCCATTCACCGTTCAAATTTTCGTGCAAACTCTTCACGTAAAACTTATTTAATTCACTTGGTAATTGCATCAACGGAAATTGCTGAGCTAATTTTGCAATCATTGGAAGCGCATATTTCTTTTTTAATACATTCATATTGAAATCATAAAATGGGCTGTTGGCCCAGATTGCTTTAATCAATGGATGATCAGGGTGTCGAATTGAAAAATAAGTGGCAGTTAAACCGCCTGTAGAATGACCGCATAATAATACCGATTCATTTCCGTCACTTTGAATTGTATTCAATGCGGCATGAATATCTTCATCATATTCGGTTAGGTCTTTCACAAAATAAGGTTTTTGATGCGGAAGTAGTGATCTACCGTATTTTCTAAGGTCAATGGCGTAAAACTGAAAACCTTGGGCATTAAATTTTTTCGCCATTTCTTGTTGAAAGAAATAATCAATAAAGCCATGGATATACAGCACAGCTTTAGTTGATGGAATATCTGATGGACGACGTACTAATGTTGCAATAACCTCACCATCATAATCAGGCGAAAATTTGAAAATATGTTGCTCAAATTTTTCACCTAAAATGTCGGGTTGGTATTTTAGCGTGGTCTCAGCACTCATTTTTTCGATCATCTATTGATTCATTCCCTGATTCAAAATTGTTTATATTGACTATAAATATTCTTTTAAAAGTTGTTCTGTCTCGTCAAACAATCGCTGAGCTAAACTACGATTTTTCGCATGTGCAGATTGAAAAGCTGGTGTTTGCAAACTTTTGTATTGACCTGTTTTCTTAGACCATTCAGGTGATAACGCAATTTGATGAATAAGATTTGCTGGTTTGTTGGGTGTGATTAAGAACAATTTTAAAGCGCGATATTGATAGTTAGGAAGCTCGCGATAAATTTCGGAATCCACACCACCTGGATGAATTGCATTACTGGTGATAGATGTGCCTTTGAGCTTTTCAGCTAAGGCATGACTAAATAGTAAATTTGCTAATTTACTATTTCCATAGCTGAGTACACCGTTATATTTTTTAACAGAATGAAATTTAAATTGATGTGTGTCAATTTTACCCAGAACATGCATCATGGATGCAAGATGAATGATACGGCCTGAAGGCGCGTTTTGAAGTAAAGGTAACAATTGTATTGTCCACACAAAATGTCCTAGATAATTGACACCTATTTGTTTTTCAAAACCATTAGCCGTTTCTTCTAATTTAGGCGTCATTAGACCTGCATTGTTGACCAAAATATCAATCTGTGAATATTTTTCTTTTAAAGTTTGTGCTGCAGATTTGACTTGATTTAAATCATTTAAATCTAATTCTACAATATCAATTTGACCATGACCTTTGGTGCTGATTTCTGCTTTAGCTTTCTGAGCTTTATCCAAATTACGACAGGCAAGTACGACATGATGACCATCTTCAACAAATTTTTTTGCTGTCGCTAATCCAATTCCTGTATTTGCACCTGTAATCACCACTGTTTTCATTATTGTCTCTAAAGTTCTTAGTATGAGATTGTTTTAATACAGTCAGAGCAGTGAGTCAAACGTACTTTCAAGAAATTTTCATATAATTGTTGCATGATACGAACTGCTTATCTGACTCATACAAAAGTTACAGAATCTGAATAGCACAACTCATTTTAAGATAGAATAATATAGTTATATCGTTGTTATTTTTAAAATTCTTCCAGTCTTTCTTATTTAGGCAAACTGTATGCTGGCGTGTCCTCCGCAAAATCCAAAGCAACGTCATCAATATACTGCACAGGCATTAATTGATCATTGCGATACACTCAAAGCCGTATTTCAGGATCAGTGGTTATATCTATGGACGATTACGCCTGAAAATTTATTCGTAATTGATCAGGAAAATAATAGCTTAGTGATCGCAGATGGACTGCTCACAGTTGAGTGTATCGATGATTATAAAATTCAATTTTATACATCCCACGCAAATGTCGAGATTCAAAAAATTGCGGATTTTATGTTCAATGATTTTTGTTTTATCTTTAATCATAAGGCCTCACATCATTCTCTATATTTAAAAACGAAAGTGCAGTTATTTCGTCAAATGTTGGTAGAAGAAGTCTTTAAATGGGTCGATGGAGAAAATCGTGTTGAACAATGCCTTTATAATTTGACCGATCAGCAAGCGATGCAGTTAGATCGAATCATGATGCAAAGTGAGTATTATGATGAACCTCATTTGCTGAATTTCAGTCGATTTGGTGCTGAAATACCTTTGGAAGTTGAACTGAATTTTAAACATCTGTGCTTGGTCAATTCAGTCATGGGAGATAATTTTCTTGCAGTGCAAAAATTGATCCCAGTATACGATCGGTTAAGCACTTCAGCAGAATTAATGTTGCCAAAACGGTTATATCGTATGGCACAAATTTCTTTCGAAGAACAATTTAGCTTATCTCAATTGGTAGACTTAGAGCCTGATTTCAATTTACTCAAACTGCATAACGAGCAAACACCGCATTTATTAGGTTTTACACGTTGGATCAAACGAGGGTATTGGCAGTATCAAGATATTTTCAATAAACAAAATTTTTTAAATAAAGATGTGCAGTATTGGGTAGAAGATATAGCGCAACAGTCGCCACTGTTTATACACAAAAGAGCAGTGAATTGGTTATTTAAACAAGATTATCTTGTCATCGACTGGGTAAGTGAAAATTTAAAAGATCCGAATATTCGATTGGCCGTCACCGCTTTAAGTTTTGTGGATTGCTCTAAAGTACATCCGCATGTCATACAACTCTCGATTCAATATTTTGAACAGGTTATCGGTCGTTTATTTATTTCTGAGTGTTTACGTATTTCACAGCAACAAGCATGGTTTGAACTATCTGCTGAGCATCATTCATATGCATTGAATGAGGCACAAAATGCTCAAGATTTTAAAAAATCACAGCCACTCACGGCTTCTATTTTATATCTCAAGGAATGGTTGGACTTGTTATGGTCATTGGATCAGCAAGGATTGAGTTCAGTGAAATATGTCTTTAAACGTATTTCTCAAGTGATGCAGTCTTATATGTTGTTTTTAAATGACTTAGTTAAAGATCTGCCTGATCAAATCATCAAATTTATTGAGCCCTCAACACAACATCAAACGCATTTTCATTTCTTAATGCAGCAGTATCATATCAATCTAGATGAGTTTAGGCAGCGCTTTAAGCATCCAAATTCTCAATATAACCGCAGCAATAGTATTTTTGACTCTTATATCGCAGATTATCTCATTGATTTTTTTCAACAAGATCGAACCATTGCGAAAAACATGACTTGGTCTGCATGGTATCAGCAAGCAATACGTTGGCATCAACATTTACATTATGTTGATACATTGACGACTTTGAAATTGCGACATTCTGAGAGTCATTGGAAACGAGTATCACCGCAAGCAGTAATGTATACAGAGAATTGGAAATTTGAGGAGTTGAATGAATTAGAGCAAATTATTCAAGAGTCTGTAAATTATAAACATTGTCTAGCTTTATCTTATACCCAAAGAATTATTGATGGTGAATATGTGGCGTTCCATATGTCAAATTTACATGATCCCTCACAGCATTTGACACTCGGGTGTTTTTTTAAATTCGATCAGTTGCATTTTGACCAACTGCGTTTGCCCAATAACGAAGTTGCTGATCCTAAGGTTGTGAGGGAAGCTAAAGAGTTTGTACATCAAGTCAATGAAATGTTGATTTGGAATTTTGGAGATCCTGAACAAATCAACAGCTGATGCGCCTTAAATTGACGTATTCAAGCGTTAACATGATCACAAGGCTGATTTTTGGCTTAACTTTTTGATGAAATGTCGTTAGGCTATGAGCGTTCAAATTAGGTTAAGCACATATGAAACAAGAAACTGCACTGAAGTTAATGAAAGCAGGAGAAAATGTCTTTTTGACAGGTTCTGCGGGTGCAGGAAAAACGTATACGCTTAATCAATATATTAATTATCTTAAGGCACGAAAAGTTTCAGTCGCCATTACCGCATCTACAGGCATTGCAGCCACACACATGAATGGGATGACCATTCATACGTGGGCGGGGATCGGGATCAAAGATTTTTTATCAGATGATGATCTAAAGCGCATGAAAGAGCGTAAATATCTCAAAGAGCATTTAGAAAATGCGCAGGTATTGATCATCGATGAGATTTCGATGCTACATGCGAAGCAGCTTAATTTAGTTAATCAAGTGCTTAAGTTTTTTAAAGAGTCTGATGAAGCATTTGGTGGCATACAGGTGATTGCCGCCGGAGATTTCTTCCAGTTACCACCAGTCGGACGCAATGACGAAAAAAATCGAGATAAATTCTGTTTTATGTCTCAGGCTTGGGTAGAAGCGAAATTTCGTGTTTGTTATTTAACTGAACAACATCGACAAGATGACTCAGCCTTGAATGATATTTTGAATGCAATCCGTGCACAAAATATTCAAGCCGAGCATATTCAAGCTTTACAACAAACGCGTGAGCAAGATATTGGTGAAACATTTACACGTTTGTATACCCATAATATGGATGTTGATGCCATTAATTACCGTCATTTAAATGAGATTGATGGGGATGGTCATCAATTTTGTGCACAAATGGATGGTAATGAAAAATTAATTGAGACATTAAAATCTTCCGTTCGTGCACCAGAAGAATTGACCTTAAAGAAACATGCCAAAGTCATGTTTGTAAAAAACAATTTTGATGTGGGTTATATCAATGGCAGCCTTGGTGAAGTCATTGGCTTTGAAGAAGTAGATGATCACGGGGTATTACCTAAAGTTAAATTAACAGACGGCACTGTTCTGGTGGTCGAACCTGAAACCTGGTCTGTTGATAATGATGCAGGAAAGACAATCGCGAGTTTTTCCCAAGTTCCTTTGCGGTTAGCTTGGGCGATTACTATTCATAAGTCTCAAGGGATGACTTTATCGGCGGCGGAAATCAATTTGGCGAATACCTTTGAAAAGGGTCAGGGCTATGTCGCCTTATCTCGTTTGAAATCTATTGATGGTCTGAGGTTGCTAGGCTTCAATGAGCAAGCATTAGAATTAGACAGTTTAGCAATTAAAGCCGACCGAAGATTTCAAGAACTCTCTGATGAAGCAGAAGCGCATTTTGGTGATGCTGATTTAGAAGCGCAACATAAGGCATTTATTCGGCACTGTGGTGGCACACTCAATGAGCTTGAGATTAGTCGTAATGAGAAAAAAATTGCCAAAAATGCAGGCAAAGCCAATTATGCCACCGCGACTCTCGATGAAACTCGCGAGCTCTTCGAAAATGGTTATGAAATTCAGGATATTGCGGTTGAGCGTGGTTTAACGCCAGCAACCATTATTAACCACTTAGGCAAACTTCATCGTGAGCAGGGCTTAGATATCTCGGTTGCTCATCCTGGGGATGAAGTCGTTGAACAAGTACGTAAAATCTATAAAAAATTACTTAAAAGACAGAGTCCTGAACATTTCGGTGAAGATGGCGCAATCAAGTTGCGTCCGATCGTGGAAAATACCAATCCGCGTATGGGCTATGACCAAGTGAGATTAGCCTTATTATTCATTGAATAATGAGTTACGCGTTTGAAATTGATTTTTTAACACACAAGCAAAGGGAATTAAGATGCCACAGATGATCGTTGAGTATTCGGATAATATTCAAAATTTAGATGCGAAAGCGTTGCTTTTAGGCTTAAACCACGCTTTATTTGATACAGGTCTAGTGGGGCATCCTTCTGATATCAAATCACGTATTCGTGCTAATAGTGATTTCCTGATTGGTTTTGGCGAAGAGCCTCAAGCCTATATTCATGTTCGTTTAGGGATCATGACGGGGCGTAATGAAGAGCAAAAGAATCTTATTTCAGATCGCTTAAATGAGTATCTTCATAGCTTTAATGGTTATCATGCTCAAGGCTTAACGGTTCAATTGATCATTGAGTTGGCGGAAATGCCAAAAGAGCATTATCGTAAAGGTAGAGTTCAGAAGTAAGACAAAAAAGGCTGAAGTGATCTTCAGCCTTTTGTTATGCAGCAAAAGTCAGTATTTCGATATCTGCACTATTTTGAATTTTTTCAGCCGAATAGCTATAGAGTTCATCGATAAAAGCGACATTAAAACTTCCGACAGTTTGAGCCTGCGTATAAGCGAGCTTACCTGCGATGGCAAAGTGTAAATGGGCAGCAATACAGGCCATGGTTGGGTTTGTTACGCCAGCATAAGCAGCAATTAATGCACCTAAGGCGCATCCTGTAGCGGTAACTTTTGGCTGTAAATGTGAACCTCCATTAATCTTAACCATACATCCATAAGACTTAGAAAGAATAAAATCAGATTCGCCAGAAATTGCGATACATTCAGAGTAATCTAATAAAGTTTGTGCCTGTTCTACTACGGCAGCGCTATCGAGGGTACTGTCTACACCCTTAGATTGATTTTGTTGTCCTGCTAAGCTCCCAATTTCTGAAGCATTACCTCGGATAATGGTGGGTTTAAACCGCAATAAATCATTTGTAATTTCAGTACGCCATGGCAAAACAGCACTATAGCCAACAGGATCTAATACCCAAGGTATATTTTTTTTGTGAGCAGTTTCTGTGGCAATTTTCATTGCGGCAACTTGTTCTGTATGAGGAGTCCCTAAATTGATACTTAAAGCTTGACTAATACTCACGAAACTTTCAGCTTCAAAAGGATTATCAATCATGGCAGGTGAGGCACCAGCAGCTAACAGTACATTTGCGACATAGTTGGCAGCAACCTGATTGGTCATACAATGCACTAAAGGTTGAGTGGTTTTTAACAGATGCCATGCTTCAATGACCTGTTTAAGAATCTCTTGGGTTTGAACCTCAATATCTTTTGGAGCATTTGCTATCAAGTTTTCTGGATGATTCATAGTCGTTCGCTAGCGTGTAAAATAGTGGTCTTGGTGATTACAATTACGACAAATTAAACTGACATAGTCATCAGCGTCATAATCCACAGAAAGTTCATTCGAGCCACAATTCATACAACGTTTTTGTGAGTAAAAATTTAAACGTGGCTCAATTTTACTCCACGATCGCCAAACGGGTTGAAAAAAGATTGATTCATCATAGCCTAGAAAATGAAAAAATAAGATTTCGCTCATTTTACTTAAAGGCAAGTTAGGTAGCCTTGGCAGTGTTGAGGTTTCCCATTTTTCAGCTAAAGAACGTTCACGATATTGCTGTAAGGTCTTTTTTAAAAGGTTGGTATTGATAAAATTTTCATTACGGGCTTGGAGTGCTTTCTGATGGTGCAAATATTCAAGCGCAGTTTGAACTAAATAATAGATTTGACCTACAGCGAGAGAGTCTAATAATCTAAAACAAAAGGTTTGAAAACTCTGATTTCCAGCAATTTGAATGCCCCAAGTACGACAGTAGTATTGCGCAAATTGAATAATTTCTTGGTACAACAGAGTGTAGAGTGCACTTTTCACTTCATCACTATTTTTAAATGGTACACCTTGGCTCAGATTTTCATAAAAGAGCTGACGTAACGCTTGGGTAATACTAAACAAGCTCGGCTCAGAATAGCCGTCAAGACGGACATTAATATAGTATTGACTGAGTTCACTCGAAAAGTCACGTGGGACAAGAATATTGTCTTTCAAAAGTTGTTTCATCAAATGATTTTGAAATAAATAACTTGGGGTAATGGTGTGATATTTAATATTTTCCCAATCGATGAATTCTTGATGTTGGGTATGCTCATGAACTTGTTGATCTAATATTGAGAGTAAAAACAACTTGTGCATAAAGCTCAGTTGATGCAAATCGAGTTCTTGTATGTCTTTATTCTTCGATGCAATTTTACGTTGTTCTTGAATGCGAGTTTCCTGCATCATTTTCTTTCGTTTTGCTGTGCAACGCTCACAATGACAGTTTCGGTTTTCATCTTGAAAGACTTGATGATGGCAGTGAGAGCATTGATGGAATAGGATTTCTTTATCAAATTCTTCTGCTTCAATAAAGTACATACTGGCCTGACAAAGTGGACAGAAACTACTTTCATCAGCATTTTTTTGGAGAATTTGCAACATGGCAGCACTTTAATTTCAAGATGAAAGAATTATACACACGATTGTTCAACATCGCTTGATTGAGTCAGTATTGAAAACAAATCTGACTGGTGTTGCGATCAATAAAATAAGCAGGTGAATGCCTGCTTATGTGAAAGATATGAATAGATCGAACCGGAAAATCATTTCCTCAAGCGTTAGATCGACTTGAATGGAGGGTTTAATAGGTTAAAGGGCAAGGGAGCTCTGAATCGGAAAAATGTTGCATTTTAGCTTGGATCAGTACCTGAGATTTCTTTTGAGATAATCTCTTGATTCCGAGTGCATCATAGTTTTTCAATACAGCTGTGACTTCTGATGTTTCAATAGGCATTCCCTCGCTGGTTAAAAATGCTGCAATCACGCGATGATCAATTTTAGCAGCATCCATCATCTGCATGGTTTTGATGTTTTCTACTCTGACTATGTGGTCCCTGATGAGCATATTTCACCTCATTTATGATTTATAAGTTTTTTGATGATTACCGCTCTTAAACTGAAGCAATAATTATGCTTGAAAATAAAGAAGTGAATTTTTGTTACATTTCTATCGTACTTAGACAAGATATTTGAAACGGGTAATAAAGAAGCAAACTGTTGTTACTACAAATAAATTAAATTGAAAAAAACATGAATAGACCCATATTAAATAGAGCGTCAAACACAGACAATTCGTCAATTTTGACCTATGATCAATTGACTTCACATAAAAGCATAATCGCTGTAAAGAACAGCTTATAGGACGAGTTATGAATATCGCGGCAAATCCAGTGATCGAAGCAGATCAAACGATTTTTTTGAAAGATTATCAGAAGCCAGCATTTGTCGTGGATTCGATTGATTTAAATATCCAAGTCTATGACGATCATACGATGGTGACAGGCACACTAAAAATGCAACGTCAGACTGAAGGTGATTTGGTTTTGCTTGGTCGTGAGCTTGAGTTGAAGTCAATTACACTGAATGGTCAAGAGTTAGATTCTTCGCAATATCATCTAGATGATGAACAGTTAGTGATTAAAGATGCACCTGATGATGCATGCATCGTTACAGTCGTTGAAATTCATCCTGAATCAAACACACAACTTGAAGGTTTATACCAAGCAGCATCTGATCTGTTTGTTACACAGAACGAACCAGAAGGCTTTCGTAAAATTACGTTCTATCCAGACCGTCCAGATGTGCTGTCTGTTTTCACAACACGTGTCGAAGCGGATAAGAAATTTCCAGTCCTACTGGCGAATGGTAATTTAATTGAAGCGGGTGAAGTAGGCGAAGGACGTCATTATACCATTTGGCAAGATCCAACCAAGAAACCAGCCTATCTCTTTGCATGTGTCATTGGAGACTTAGCGGTTTTAAAAGATCGTTACGTCACGTCTGAAGGTCGTGATGTAGCTCTAGAAATTTATGCTGAAGAAAAAGATATTCCGAAGTGCCATATTGCCATGGAAGCACTTAAACATTCTATGCGTTGGGATGAAGAGCACTATGGATTACCTTATGATTTAGACAATTATATGATTGTCGCGACCAGTGCATTCAATATGGGTGCAATGGAAAACAAAGGGCTTAATATTTTTAACACATCATGTGTTTTAGCTGATGAAGAATACACGACTGATGCTGCGATTATGCGTGTTCAATCTGTTATCGCTCATGAATATTTCCATAACTGGACGGGTAATCGAATCACTTGCCGAGACTGGTTCCAACTTTGTTTGAAAGAAGGTTTAACCGTTTTCCGTGATCAATCTTTTTCTGAGGATTTGCAGTCTGCTGCTGTTCAACGAATTGATGATGTAGCAGTGCTTAAAGCGCACCAATTCCCTGAGGATTCAGGCCCATTGTCTCATCCTCCACGTCCAGATCATTTCGTAGAAATTAATAACTTCTATACAGCGACTGTGTATGAAAAAGGTGCAGAAATTAACCGAATGATGGCGACTTTATTAGGTAAAGAAAAATTCCGTAAAGGAACGGATGAGTATTTCCGTCGCCATGATGGTCAAGCTGTGACTGTGGAAGATTGGGTTGCTGCATTATCAGCAGGTTCTGGTGTGGATTTATCAGGATTTTTAACTTGGTATAACCAACCGGGCACACCTAAGCTTGAAGCTAAAGGTGAGTATGATGCTGAGCAAAAAACTTATCATTTAAAATTTAAGCAAAGTTTAAAACCACATCCAAAATATCCAAACTTAAAAGCGGTTCCAATTCCTGTCGCTTTGGCTTTGTTTGATGAACACACTGGTGAGCAACTTCAACTTGAATGCTCGGCTTTGGTTGAAGATAAAGTCAAAGATGGTGTTTACTTATTCACGAATGATGAAGCAACGATCGAGTTTAAAAATGTGGAGAAGGTGCCTGTAATTTCACTATTACGAAATTTCTCTGCACCCGTGAATTTAGAGTTTAATTATACTGATGAACAGCTTGCGTTCTTATTACAGTACGAAACCAATGGCTTTAATCAGTGGCAAGCGACGCAAACATTGCTTGAGCGCATCTTATTAAATGACCAACCTGCTGACATATATATTGAAGCGATGTTAAAAACGCTACCTAGAGTAATTCAGCAAGATCCGCTGTTAGCTTCACGTTTATTTGATGTTCCGAGTGAAGGTTATTTGGGTAGTCGTATTGACTACGATTATCAACCGACAGCGATCTATGAAAAGCGTAACGCTCTATTAGATACTTTGTCTCGCCGTTTAGGTGATTTTGCTAAAGAGACTTATTTATCATTAGATCCAGCAACACAGTCAGATTTTTCCCAAGCTATGGGTACACGTGCTTTAAAGAACATCATGCTTTCTTTTATTGCGCGTCAAGGAGATGAAGCTGCATTTGACTTAGCTGAGCAACAGTATCGTCAAACACGTAATATGTCTGAACGTTTAGGTGCTTTAAAAGTGTTGGTGTGGAATGATGCACCACAAGCTGCTGAAATTTTAGAAGATTTCTATGCGCGTTTTAAAGATGAGGCTCTATCAATGGATCAGTGGTTTATGATCCAAGCAGCTCATCCGAAAGCGACAGCAGAGACGATTCAAAAACTGACATCACATGCTGATTACGATCTTAAAGTACCTAATCGAATCCGTGCTGTAACTGGTGGTTTAAATTCAAACCCTGTGAATACTTGGAGTTTTGGGGTAGATCACATTATTCAGTTGGCTCAATATTTGGACGAAAAGAATCCGATTGTAGGCTCACGTTTGTTACAACTTTTGTCACGTTGGTACACGTTAGCCCAACCTCAACAAGCCGAAGTCAAAGCGAAACTCGAAGCATTGAAACCTATCGTGAAATCTAAAAATGTATCGGAAACTTTAAATAGTATGCTTGCTGTTTAAATCACAAATAAAAAACCAGTGCAATGCACTGGTTTTTTTGACTCAACAGAATCAAGCTTGCATGGTCATTAGACTCGCATTACCACCAGCAGCTGCGGTATTAATACTAATTGCACGTTCAATAAAGAAGCGTTCTAAAGGAATGTCATAATTACCAGGCTCTAGATGTGTAATTCCGATGATCGGACCTTGTCGCTGAGCCACTTTATCTTGCAATTTTAACAGTTGATTTTTGGTGCCATGATGTAGAATTGCATCAAAACTACCTGTCTCAATATCAGCAATAATGGCGATACGTTGAGCGACTTCTTTAGGCATAGACTGTAAGTATTTTAAAACAAACGTATTCTCACCTAGAACAGTTGGCTGAGAGCCAACCGCGAGAATGGCATGAAGTTGATGAATCTGATCTATTTCTTGATCTGCCAAGCTTAAAACACGATGTCTCGGTAACACAACATATTGATTGCTTTCACCTGTTGGTCCTTGTAATTCATAGCTATGTCCGACACAACTTGGTTGCAACGCCTTCATTTGATAATGAGGAAATGACTTATTGACCCAATCTTTATATTGATTCAATACGTTTTGATGTTCAGTCAATTCAACGGCTTGGCTCGTTGCATAAGGTTGTGCAATTTTTTTATGTGTACATTCATGCATTAAGCGATAAATATACATCGGTCCACCAGCTTTGGGACCTGTACCAGATAAACCTTCTCCACCGAAGGGTTGTACACCGACAACAGCACCTACAATGTTGCGATTAATATAGAGATTTCCAACTTCTGCTTTTGAAATTACGGTTTGTATGGTTTCATCGATCCGTGTGTGTAAGCCCATAGTCAAACCATAGCCTTTGGCATTGATTTGATCAATAAGTCGATCAAGTTCGCCATATTTATAAGTAATGACATGCAGTACTGGACCAAAAACTTCACGTTCAAGATCATCTAAATGTGGTAACTCAATCAAAGTCGGCTTAACAAATGTGCCTTGCTTGAGATGAGAGTCATCTTCATCCAACATGAGTTGTTGAACGGGATAGCCCAAAGATTTCATTTTATTGATATGTTGATCAATGGTTTGTTTTGCTTCGCGATCAATAACAGGTCCAATATCAGTTTTTAATAAACTTGGAATACCGACACGCAATTGCTTCATCGCACCTTTAAGCATTTTGATTACGGTATGCGCATTATCTTCTTGAACACATAAAATTCGCAGTGCTGAACAACGCTGACCAGCACTATCAAATGCTGAGCTGACAACATCTAATACCACTTGTTCAGTCAGGGCAGAAGAATCTACGATCATGGCATTTTGACCGCCGGTTTCTGCAATGAGAGGTATTGATTGACCAAATTGATTCAGTCGTTTTGAAACGGTTTTCTGCAAAATTTTCGCAACCTCAGTTGACCCTGTAAACATAATACCTTGAATACGATGATCACTACTGAGTTGTGCACCCACTGTTTCACCACGTCCTGGCAAGAGCTGTAAGACAGATTGTGGTACGCCAGATTCCCAAAGGATCTGAACTGCAATTGAGGCAATTAAAGGGGTCTGCTCCGCTGGTTTGGCGATTACAGTATTCCCTGTTACAAGTGCCGCCGCGATTTGACCTGTAAAAATTGCCAATGGGAAGTTCCAAGGACTAATACACAGTACTGTACCTAAGGGTTGAATAACGGCTTTGTGTTCTAGATCTTTCACTTGTGCTGCGTAGTAGCGTAAGAAATCTACTGCTTCGCGTACTTCAGCAATCGCATTGGCAAATGTTTTACCGCTTTCACGACTGAGCAGAACCATTAGCTCTTCAAGTCGAGACTCCATCACATTGGATGCTGTAATTAAATATTCTGCACGTTGATCTTTTTCTAAATTTTGCCAATCCTGCTGTGCTTCAGTCGCATTAACTAACGCCATTTCCACTTGCATGGCATGAGTCTCCGTCACTTCACCGACAATATCTTGATGGTTCGCAGGATTGAGAATTGCCATTGACTTTGTATCGTGTACGGATTCATCTAATCTCAGACCCATTGGGGTGGCTTTAATTTGAACTTTAGACCATTGTTGATAAGTATGATTCAAATGTTCAAGGTCTTGGTCATTTGCAAGATCAATTCCAAGAGAGTTAGGGCGATGATCAGCATATAAATGTTTCGGATATGGAATAGCAGGGTGCTTTAATCCAACTTTGCCTTCGATTCGACTTGTGACATCAATGGTTTGATGTGGATTTTCAATCAAGTCATCAATTTTGAGTGTTTTATCAGCAATACGATTTACAAAAGACGTGTTTGCCCCATTTTCAAGCAATCGTCTAACCAAATAAGCCAAAAGGGTTTCGTGATTTCCGACAGGTGCATAAATTCGGCAAGGTATGCCAAGTTTATCATCTGCTTTAGAACCGACGACTTGTTCATAAAGTGGTTCGCCCATGCCATGTAAACATTGGAATTCGTATTGTCCCTTATAATATTGTTCAGGATTCGCTAAATGATAAATAGTGGCTAAGGTTTGTGCATTATGTGTCGCGAATTGCGGATAAATAAAGTCTGGTTCGGCTAAAAGTTTGCGAGCACATGCAATATAAGATAAATCTGTGTGCACTTTTCGAGTAAAGACAGGATAATCGGTCATGCCTTCAACTTGTGCTTTCTTAATTTCACTGTCCCAATAGGCGCCTTTGACTAAACGGATCATTAAACGTTTTTGACTACGCTTAGCTAAATCAATGATGTAATCGACCACGTAAAAACATCTTTTTTGATAAGCTTGAATCACAAATCCAATGCCTTTCCAGCCATTCAATTTTGGTTCGAAACATAAGCGTTCAAGAAGTTCCAATGAAATTTCCAGCCGATCAGTTTCTTCAGCATCGATATTTAGACCAATATCATATTGTTTTGCTAGAACCGCTAAATTAAAGACTTTGTGATAAAGTTCATCGTGTACACGGTCAATTTGCGAGCGTTGATAACGTGAATGAAGCGCCGAAAGTTTGATTGAGATCCCAGGGCCTTCGTAAACATCTTTGTTGGATGATGCCTTACCAATCGCATGAATCGCATTTGTATAATCTTGATAATAGCGCTCCGCATCATGATCTGTAAGCGCTGCTTCACCTAACATATCATATGAGTAACGGAAGCCTTGTTCTTCTAATCGTTCGGCATTATTTAACGCCTCATCAATGGTTTCACCTGTAACAAACTGTTCACCCATCATACGCATAGCAACATCAACGGCTTTGCGAATAATGCCACGGCCACTTCGTGCCAAGATGCCTGTGAGTAGACCAGATAAACTATTTGCTTTAGGTGTTTCCATTAACTTACCGGTCAACATTAAGCCCCATGCTGCCGCGTTTACAAACATTAGGCTGCTTTGACCTAAATGATCTTTCCAATTGCCTTGGTTGATTTTGTCTTTGATCAATAAGTCACGTGTTGCTTTATCAGGGATACGTAACAGCGCTTCAGCTAAACACATGAGCGCAATACCTTCTTGTGAAGATAATGAAAATTCTTGTAATAAACCCTGTACAATGCCTGCTTTGCCCGCTGACCCTTTACGTTCACGTAATGAATGCGCTAAATTGAAGGCTAATTGATAAATTTTGTCTGAAATTTCTTGATCAATCTCGGTCTGTTCGAGAAGTGTTTCGACACATTCAGATTCATCACGGCGCCATGCACGATTTATTTCTAATTCTAGATCTGATTTATCTTTAAATTCAGTAATGTCTTGAATGTCTAATGGGCGAGAAAGGGGTGAGCTAAGTTGTTCCATGAGATATACGCCAGCGTCCTGTGACAATGAAATAGATTTATCTTTAAGGTTTATTTAATTTATAATTACAGAAAATATGGTGCATAACTCACTATAATTAGAGTTAAATTTAGAGAATAATTCGCATGCAGAATCAAATGATGACCTTGGATCGTACAGATTTAAAAATTTTAGATATCTTGCAAAAAGATGGGCGTCTATCAAATATAAAACTTGCTGAAATGGTCAATCTTTCTCCCACAGCAGCGCTTGCTCGAGTACAAAAATTAACCAAAGATGGGTATATTACAGGTTATGAAGCCAAGTTAAATCCAGATCTGCTGAATCGAAGTTTTGTGGTATTTGTCGAAATTTTATTAGATAAAACAACTCCAAATGTATTAGAAGAATTTTCTGATGCAGTCAGAAGTTACCCTGAGATTGTTGAATGTCACATGATCAGCGGTGGGTTTGATTTTGTAGTTAAAATTCGTTGCGCCAACATGGAAGAGTTTCGTAAGATCTCTGGACAGGTTTTATGGCAACTGCCTGGCATCAAAGAAACCCGTAGCTATCCAGTGATGGAAGTTATTAAGGAATCTTCGCAAGTGCAACTTAAGCAAACATTTAAAAAGTAAATGTATAAGAAAGGGGCTATAAGCCCCTTAATTTTTTATTTCTCATTACCTTCCATTTTTGATTTCTTGCATTTCAATTTCATATTTCTGTTGAGCTTCATCAAAACGGTCAGTCACATCTTGCGCTGGCGGGCGGCCTAATAAACTCACCACCATAATACTCACCCAAGATAAAATAAAGCCAGGAATGATTTCATAGACGCCAGTATCAGCCATGGTGTTTTTCCATACAATGACGGTAACAGCACCAACAATCATACCTGCCAATGCACCATTGATGGTCATTCGCTTCCAGAAGAGAGAAAGGATAATCAGTGGTCCAAATGCTGCACCAAAGCCAGCCCACGCATAAGCAACTAAACCGAGTACCTTGCTGTTCGGATTCATTGCAAGGAAGATCGCCATAATCGCAACGATTAATACCATCAAACGACCTACCCAAACCAGCTCGTTTTGTGATGCAGATTTACGAATAAATGCTTTGTATAAGTCTTCTGTAAGCGTGGTAGAGCATACCAATAGCTGGCAACTGAGGGTACTCATCACTGCTGCAAGAATCGCTGCAAGAATCACTCCTGCAACCCATGGATTAAATAAAATTTTAGTTAATTCCATAAAAACAGTTTCAGGATTTGCATTGACTGCAGCACCGAGTTGAGGAAACGTATCAAAGTAAGCGATTCCGAAATAACCGACAGCGACTGCACCACCAAGACATAGAATCATCCATGTCATTCCAATTCGACGTGCTGCTGGAATAGACTTCACGGAATCTGCTGCCATAAAGCGCACAAGAATATGTGGTTGACCAAAGTAGCCAAGTCCCCATGCCATTGAAGATAAAATTGCTACAGTGCTGAGATCTGAAAGTAAATTATTCGCTAATGGGCGTGCGGATTCCACAATGACACTAACTTGCTGAGCATTTTCACCAATGGCTAAATAGGTCATTACTGGAGCAAGTAAAAGCGCAAAGATCATCAAGCCTGCTTGGAATGTATCTGTCCAGCTGATGGCTAAGAAACCGCCAATACAGACATAACTGATCGTTGCCACTGCTCCAATCCAAAGGGCTGTGTTGTAATCCCAGCCAAATAGGCTTTCAAATAAACGTGCACCTGCGACCATGCCAGAGGCACAATAAATTGCAAAAAAAATCAAAATTACAAAAGCTGAGATGATACGGAGAACTTTTTTTCGATCACCAAAGCGGCTGGTGAAATAGTCGGGGAGAGTCAATGCGTTATGTTGAATTTCGGTATGAACACGTAGACGACCCGCGACCAAAAGCCAGTTCAACCAAGCACCGATAATTAAACCAATGGCAATCCAAGCTTCGGATAAACCTGAGAGATAAATTGCACCAGGTAGACCCATGAGTAACCAGCCACTCATATCTGATGCACCTGCGGATAATGCAGTGACGACACTGCCTAAACTCCGACCACCTAAAATATAATCATCAAAATTATTCGTGGCTTTATAGGCATAAAGCCCAATGCCAAGCATCGCCACAATATAAAAAATAAATGTGATTAGCGTAGGATTTAATTGGCTCATTGCTATGCCATCCTTTGTCTGTCCTAAATGACCATCTTTCCGAGATGAATTTTTAATCGAATTATTCGAGGAGCTGATTCAAGCACGTTTTGAAAATTACGCTCTGTTACATTTGAGTGAGATTTATAGTCGTTTAGTGAAACTGAATGTAATTTTAGTTACAAAGACTATTTTTTCAAAAAATAATTACTTTGAGGTTTAAAACAATTCTATAAACGATTGTCTTTAACATAAAGTTACATTTGTCACTTAAACAGCGAAGTTGTAATTTTTTATTGCATAAAGAAGTATTAAAGCAATAGTGAAAATAAGCATGAAGCCTATGATCGATATTGCACGATAATGGTGCATTATTGTTGAGTAATAAAAGTGTCTACGGTTCAATTTGATAAAACAAGAATAGAGCATGATCTGCTCGGTGAAAAAGCGGTTCCTTTCGATCGTTACTATGGGATTCATACCCTGCGTGCGATGGAGAATTTTCAGATTTCGCATCAACAAATAGGTGAAAACATACATTTTATTCGTGCATTGGCACAGGTAAAAAAAGCATCAGCACAGACAAATTTAAAATTTTCCAAATTGAGTCAAGATGTCAGCCAAGCGATTCAATGGGCTTGTGATCAACTGATTGAGCAGCCTGAAAGTTGGAAATCATCATTTCCAATTGATATTTATCAGGGGGGGGCTGGAACTTCTATTAATATGAATAGTAATGAAGTGGTGGCTAACCTTGCACTCGAGCATCTCGGCTTGCCTAAAGGTCAATATGATGTAATTCATCCAAACGACCATGTGAATAAATCGCAATCGACCAATGATGTTTATCCAACTGCATTGAGACTAGCAACATATTACAGTTTAGAAGATTTATTGTCTCAAGTTCGCTCATTAATCGCTGCTATTGAGATCAAAGCATCTGAATTTCAACACGTAATTAAAATGGGGCGAACTCAACTCCAAGATGCTGTACCCATGACACTTGGACAAGAGTTTCGTGCATTTGCGACGCTATTAAAAGAAGACTATCGCCTCATCCAAAAGATGCGTCATTTACTGCTAGAAATAAATTTGGGTGCGACTGCGATTGGAACGGGTGTGAACACACCTCATGGATATGCACTAGAAGTGGTTCAAACGCTTTCTCAAATTACTGGATTGAAATTACAAGGTGCTGAAGACTATGTTGAAGCCACTAGTGATTGTGGCGTATTTATTATTCTATCAAGTACTTTAAAGCGTTTAGCCGTCAAGCTCTCAAAAATTTGTAATGACCTGCGCTTATTAAGTTCAGGGCCTCGTACGGGATTAGCTGAAATTAGATTACCTGAATTACAAGCCGGTTCATCCATTATGCCTGCGAAAATCAATCCAGTTATTCCTGAAGTAGTGAACCAAATTGCTTTTAAAGTCATTGGTAATGATTTGACAGTGACCATGGCAGCTGAAGCGGGGCAATTACAATTAAATGTCATGGAACCTGTAATTGCACTGACCATGAATGAGTCAACCAATTTATTAATTCAAGCAATGCAAACACTGGAAAACAAGTGTATTCAAGGTATTACTGCAAATGAACAGTCTTGTTACGATGCAGTGATGCGAAGTGTTGGTATCGTCACATTATTAGATCCGATCTTAGGTCATGCCAAATGTGATGAAATTGGGAAGGTTTGTCTTGCAGAAAATAAAACCATTCAGCAAGTTGTCATTGAGCAGAATCTTTTGACGCAAGAGCAGTTAAATCAAATTTTCTCTTTTGAAAATTTAGTGTCTGAGATCGCTGGTCATGTTGTCGATGATATGAACATGGACAAAGTAAGCTAATAGAGTAGGTAGAATCTGAAAGTCAATTGAATATGAATTGATGGCATATTTCATTCAATGAGGTATGCCATTTTCATTGAAACTTTTAAGTATAATTTCTTAATTGAATATTTATAATAATAAAAATTATGAGCCATCAATACAAACATTATAATTTAGAGAAAATGAATGAAAAGAATAGCAATAAGCACGCTGCTGTGTTCGATGTTGCTGGCATCCTGTTCAAAAAAAATAGAGGAACATTCTGCTGAAGCAGTTCAAGAAAATACTGCTGATAAGCAAGTCGATATGCAAGAAGCGGCTGAACCAAATACTTTGCCCGTCCAGGAGCAAAAACCTGAGGTCATATTAAATCAAGAGGTTAATCCGGTTGAACTGACTCGTCGTATGGTTCGAGAGGCGCAAGTTAACTTTACCGTTAAAGATTTGGTGAAAAGCAGTTTAGAGATTGAAAAAAATAACCCTTGAAGCAGGCGGATTTATTGAAAGAAAAGATATTGATTTCAATGTGGTTGATCTTAAACGTCAGAATATTTCAGAAGGCAAAGTAAAAGTATTTGAAAAAGTTGAACCTGTATCTTTTATGGTGCTACGTGTACCGAGTGAGCGTGCCCCACATGTTGTTAATCAACTTTTACCTTTAATTTTTTTTCTGAATCAGCAACGCTATAGTGCACAACGTTTTGAATTGAAGCTTCTTCAAGAAAAAATGAATCAAGCACAGACTATTTCAAGTCAAGCACGACCAGCTCATTTGAATGAAATCACACGGCTCACTCAACTCGAAGTTCAAGACCGAGTTAAATTCAGTACGATCAGTTTGCAACTGAATCAACCAACACTGGTCCGAGAAAGGGTTGATATTGATTTTGATGCAGTGGCGCGATTAAATGGTGATCACTTTACTCAGCGTGCTTGGAATAGCATCAAATATGGCTGGCAATTTGTGCTCGATCTTTTGGTGTTTTTATTAATGATTTGGCCTTTGTATTTGATTGTCTTAATTGGCTTCTGGTTATATCGATGGTTAAAACCTTATTTTGATAAACTCAAATAAGCCCATGCCTCAATTTGGCTGAACTGAAGAAAGAAGTTTAGCCAAATCTTGCATTCCTTCGGTTGCTGATTTTGAGATACATGTATAGTGTTGTGGCACACGGCTGAGATCGGCTTTAGGGTCGATATAATACGCATCACAATTTGGTGAAATACTGTGTACTAAGCCTGCAACAGGATAAACAGCTAAGCTCGTTCCAATCACAACAAAGATTTCAGCTTGCTGGCAAATCACATCTGCTTCTTCAAAAGCGGGAACGGATTCACCAAACCATACGACATGTGGACGAAGCGGATATCCAGCGTCACAGAAGTCACGAGAAATATCCAGTTCAGTACCTTCAATTGTGTAAAATTTGTCTGTGAATTGAGCATCTGGCCCTGAGGTTTTGGCCAGTCTTATATTTCCATGAAGATGTAGTACTTTTTTGCTTCCAGCGCGTTCATGTAAGTCATCAATATTCTGCGTGATCACATGTACATCATAATGTTGTTCAAGTGCTGCAATCGCAAGATGTGCTGCATTAGGTTCAGATGCTAAAATTTTTTTTCGCCGTTCATTGTAAAAGCGCTGTACTAAAACAGGATTGTTACGCCAAGCTTCGGGCGTTGCGACATCCTCTATGCGATGGTTTTCCCAAAGTCCATCGCTATCTCGAAATGTATTGATACCACTTTCAGCACTCATACCAGCACCCGAAAAAATCACAAGCTTTTTTTTAGACTGATTCATCCAATCTCCGTCCTATTGATTTTATGCCCACGTATGACGTCTGGATCAACTTAATATTCAAATATTCATTAGAGCTTATATAGTTTGATTCAGAAATTTAGAAATTTCTTGTGCGAATTTAATGGGTTCATTGATCAAAGGCGTATGCCCTGAGCGCTCAAACAGTACGATACGATGATTTTTAACCGATTCAGCAATGAGCTTTTGCCCTTGCGCTGGATAGAGTGCGGATTTAGCGCCGATAAAAAAAGTTGCTGGACATTCTAACTTTGAGATCGCGGCTCTGTAATCTTCTTTATGGTTTAGATAGTTGTCAATGTACCAACGCATATAGTCGAGACGTTGCATAGGGAGGATTAACTTTTGAATTTTCGGTTGATTGAGTGTTGTTTTAAAAATTTTAGCGCTCAATTGATGATTATCTTGTAAAGATAAAAATTTAACCCAAAGCTCGACTAATTCGCGGCTTAAGTGAGTAGGTAATTCACTCAGGTTTTGATAATTTTCATGTTGATGTAAAAAAGAAGAAAGTTCGATGAGTAGCTTTTTGAACTCTGGATAGCGATCGCCCAATAGCCCGAAACTCCAAGTTTCATCAGAAGGTATTTTAGGGGTTTGATCAATATGCAAGTATGCTTGGATTTGATCAGCAAATTGACCATATTGCATACCATGCATGGCAGTAGTTGCCCCCATAGAATAAGCAATCACTTTATATTGTTGTCTAGGGCGTTGACTGATCAATGCCTGAATATCGTTCCAGTGACTTGAAATAGCATCAGCATCTGGAATTTTACAATGCTTAGACCCACCAAAACCACGCCAGTCAGGAATAATAAATTTATATTTCTTTAAATTAAATGCAAAAAAAGGAATCCATTGCCAACTTTGCATTCCTAAACCAGATAGCACCAAAACAGGTTCACCTTGACCAATTTCACGAACATATAATTTTTCGTTATCTTGCATAGTAAAAAATGGCATAGATATATCCTTTATTTTGTATTCATTATTTTCAATTGTGGAATTACACGTTCTAACCAACTGATCCAACCTTGCTCTAATTCAATGCCTAATTGAAGAATCATTTTATGAATATAGAGTGTACGATCATCATTATTTTTATTGGCAAAATCTTTGTCGTAAATCGCTTGGTATATTTTTAACTTATTTTTATGAATTTCTAAATGAGACTCCAATTCTGTCAGCACATTATTACCACCTAATTGTGCTTCAGCTCTTAAACGCACCATCAATTCTTCTCTGAGTTGGGCAGGCTCACTATGCTGTACCATCCAATTGGCAAGTTCAGTTCGACCTAGAGCATCAACTTTATATTTTTTCTTTCTCGAATTGGGATCACCTTCATCAATAGTCGAAATCCAACCTTTTTTTTGCATAGCATTGAGTTCACGATAGATTTGTTGATGAGTTGCATTCCAAAAGAATCCCATAGAACGGTCAAAGCGACGCGCAAGTTCAATACCTGTACTTGGTTTTTCGATGAGACTGGTCAACAAAACATGTGCTAAAGACATAAATCATATATCGTAAAATGTTGAATCAACTTTATTATGCAACATGTTGCATAAAATGCAAAATTAGAATATATATTTATGCAACAAGTTGCATGAAGCACACAATAATAGCAAGCAAACGCGAGCCATGAGGTCAGAATGTCAAATTATCCAAACTTACTTGCACCACTAGATTTAGGTTTTACCACTTTAAAAAATCGTGTATTGATGGGTTCAATGCACGTAGGTTTAGAAGAGGTTGAAGGTGGCTATGAACGTATGGCCGCATTTTATGCTGCGCGTGCTCAAGGACAGGTCGGTCTTATCGTGACGGGGGGAATTTCACCCAACGATGCTGGTGTGACTTTTGCTGGAGGGTCAAAATTAGACTCGATTGCTGAAGCTGAGAAACATAAAATCATTACGCAAGCGGTACATGATGCTGGCGGTAAGATTGCAATGCAGATTTTGCATACTGGTCGATATTCATATCAGCCTGAAAACGTTGCGCCATCAGCAATTCAGGCACCAATTAATCCAGTTAAACCTCATGCTTTAAGCTCGGCTGAAGTTCATCAAACCATTGATGATTTTGCTAACTGTGCAAAGCTGGCTCAATATGCAGGTTATGATGGTGTTGAGATTATGGGGTCTGAAGGTTACCTCATTAATGAGTTTATCGCAGCACGTACCAATCACCGTGATGACGAATGGGGTGGGAGTTATGAAAACCGCATTCGTTTGCCGATTGAAATTGTAAAACGTACCCGTGCAGAGGTGGGTGAAAACTTTATTATCATTTATAGACTTTCGATGCTCGACTTGGTTGAGGGCGGTTCAACGCTTGAGGAGGTCATCCATCTTGCAAAAGAAATTGAGAAAGCCGGAGCGACTATCATTAATACAGGGATTGGTTGGCATGAAGCGCGTATACCCACGATTGCAACGAAAGTACCTCGAGCAGCATTTACATGGGTGACAGAAAAGCTAAAAGGTGAAGTTAATATTCCATTGATTACCTCAAATCGTATCAATACCCCTGAAATGGCTGAACACGTGTTAGCTTCAGGTCATGCAGATATGATTTCTATGGCTCGCCCAATGCTTGCAGATGCAGAATTTGTACTAAAAGCTGAACAGGGTAGAAGTGACGAAATCAACACGTGTATTGGCTGTAACCAAGCGTGTTTGGATCATATTTTTTCACTCAGAATTGCGTCATGCTTGGTTAACCCACGTGCATGCCATGAAACTGAACTCATTTTTAAAGAAACCCATACGCCTAAAAAAATTGCTGTCATTGGTGCAGGTCCTGCAGGATTGAGTTTTGCTACTTATGCAGCTGACCGTGGTCATCAAGTCACCATCTTTGAAGCAGCCGATCAAATTGGGGGGCAATTTAATATTGCAAAAACGATTCCAGGAAAGGAGGAGTTTTATGAGACATTGCGTTACTTTAAGCGAAAAATTGAGCTGCAACCTTTAATTCAATTAAAACTTAATCATACTGTAACTTTTGAAGAGCTCAATGCAGATCAGTTTGATGAAATTGTCGTCGCTACAGGTGTGACACCTCGACATTTAGATATTGAAGGAATTGATCATCCAAAAGTGTTGTCTTATATCGAAGTTTTAAGAGAGAAAAAACCAGTCGGACAGCGTGTTGCGATTATTGGTGCTGGTGGTATTGGTTTTGATACTGCTGAGTATCTAACCCATGAGGGGGAAAGTGGAAGCTTGAATCCTCAAAAATTTTATGATGAATGGGGAATTGATACATCATATTCTAATGTAGGAGGTTTAAAACCTGCTCAATTAGAACAGCCATCACGTGAAATCTACTTATTACAACGTAAAGCCACTTCAGTTGGTGCAGGCTTGGGTAAAACAACGGGTTGGATTCATCGTACTGGATTAAAAAATCGCGAAGTAAAAATGATTCCAGGTGCAACGTATAACAAGATTGATGACCAAGGTTTACATATCACAATCAATGAACAAACTACCGTCTTAGACGTGGATCATGTGGTGATTTGTGCAGGTCAAGAATCATATACGGCTATGTTTGATCAACTTGAGCAGGTAGGTAAAAAAGTTCATTTAATTGGTGGGGCGAAAGAAGCGGGTGAGCTAGATGCAAAACGTGCGATTCGTCAAGGTGCTGAATTGGCTGCCAAGATTTAAGCCAGAAAATTTCTCTCCTGTATTCTAGATTAAAGTGCGAGAAGAGGATTTGGAGAGGGTACTTAATTAAATGTGACTTCTCCTTGACATAGTATTCTCCCTTTTCTTCTAAAAGGTTGGACTGATACAACAAAAAGGACATAAAAATGACACTCGAAACCACACAAAAATCCATTCAACGTTGGCACCACATGCTTGAAACGCGTGATTTAAGTCTATTGAATGAGCTTTTGTCTGAAGAAGTCGTATTTAAATCACCCATCGCATTTAAGCCTTATCCAGGCAAACAAGTTGTTACTTTTATTTTGACCAATGTGATTGAGATCTTTGAAAATTTTCGTTATCACCGTGAGTTCTATACAGCAGATGGGCTCAGTGTTGTGCTCGAATTTTCCGCAAATGTCGGTGAAAAAACATTAAAAGGGATTGATATGATCCAGTTTAATGAGCAAGGTCAAATTATTGACTTTGAGGTGATGATTCGGCCTAAAAGTGGTTTAGAGGCTTTGGCGTTGCAAATGGGCCAACGTATGGCTCAATTTCTACCAAAATAAATTAGGCATGTTTTTGGCTTATGAATTGGAGTAAGTAAATTCGGAGTCTGTATGAATCTTAATCAGCGTTTCAAGTGGATGCAAGAATTCACTCAAACCCAACTTGATCATTTTACTGGTGCAGCTATACCTTCAATCTATTTTAATCCGCAAGGTGAGTTAGCGCATGTGATTTCAAACTTGAAACGTCTGCATTATAAATATAGACCAACGCCGTGGCTCTCGAATACGCATGCTCACTTGGTGTATTTTGATAAAATTCGAAAGAAAACCGTAAAATTAGAATATGACTTCATTGAACAGTTAACAATGTCTGATGGGGGAACAACGGGTATTGCTTGGTATGGCATGCATCTGCCTGCGGAAACACCTACTATTTTAGTGCTGCATACCATTACTGGAAGCCCAGCCAGTATGAGAGAATTGGTCAGAGACTTACATCAAGTAACTGGTTGGCGTATTGCATTGTGTTTAAGACGAGGGCATGCAGGTCTACCACTTTCAGTTCCTAAAATTAATCTTTTTGGAAACACGCAAGATCTAAGAGAGCAGATTGAACATATTCAACAGCGCTTACCATATTCTAAATTGTATGCAGTTGGGTCTTCAGCAGGAACTGGATTATTGGTTCGATATTTAGGTGAGGAAGAAAGCTCCACACCAATTCAAGCGGCTTTCGCACTTTGTCCTGGATACAATACGGAAACTGGTTTTTCAAATGTTCATCCTTTTTATAGCCGTTTGATGGCAAAAAAGTTAAATGCACATTTTTTAAAACCTTATGAGCAACATTGGCGAAATTTAGAAAGTTTAAAGCAACTGAGTGTTGCTAAAGATTTATTTGATTTTGAAAAAACATATTATCAGTTCGCTGGATTTGAAAATTATGACGCATATTGTAAAGCGACAAATCCCATCTATGTCTTTGAGAAGATTAGAGTGCCGTTGATGATTTTAAATTCGGAAGACGATCCAGTATGCCATATCCGCAATTTAGAGCCTTATAAAGAAGTGATTCAACATATGCCGAACATGGCAGTAGTGACCACAAAAAAAGGAAGCCATTGCTGTTTCTATGAAGGTAATAAAAATCCAGAATCTTGGGCACACAAATTAATTGCAGAATTTTTTTTAGAATTAGAGAAAGCCTGACAATTTTTGTTGTTTATAAATGAATAACAATTTGACTTTCATTTATGTTGACATAAAAAAACCGAGTCTTGTCACTCGGTTTTTTTAAATTCGAAAATTAGTTTTCTAAAGCAGGGGTAGCAGCAGCAATAGCAGCGGCAACAGCATCATCTTCAGATTGAGAACCACCTGTTGATGCACTTGGAGAAGGTGTAGGGCGTTCTACATTTTCAACAGCTGGTGCTGGGGCAGGATTCGTTTGTGCAGGAGCATCGCGGTATTCACGACGAATAGTCGCTGACGTATTGTTTGTCTCCTGATGCTCAATTTCAACTTGAGTTGGTGGCTCAGGTTCGATTTCTGGTTCAGAAATCTCAATGTTCTCAATTTGTTCTGCCTGTTCAGTTGTTTCAACAGTTTGTTCCTGTTCTTCTTCCTTAGGCGCTTCTTTTTTTACACATGCAGTAACGAGGAGTGCAGATAAGATTGCACCACCGATTAAAAATTTTTTATTCATAGTTGCTCAAAACAAACTAGCTAGATCGACTGACGTAGTATAACAGCAAATTAACAGATGAAAATCACTGAAAGTGTGCGTGAATCTTTATTGGAAATGATGATAGAATAACCAATTGTTTATTGTTCTTTGAATTGATGCGGATTGACTTTGCTTTATAGGTACAGAGTAAAGTAAAATTGCGCAACATTGCAGGCCGATTTAGGCTCGATTGTACGAGAAACCCAATGACCCATTTTATTTTCGTTACTGGTGGTGTTGTTTCATCACTAGGTAAAGGTATTTCAGCTGCTTCAGTTGCTGCACTTTTAGAAGCCCGTGGATTAAAAGTAACCATGGTGAAAATGGATCCATATATTAATGTCGATCCAGGGACGATGAGCCCGTTCCAACATGGTGAAGTTTTTGTCACAGAGGATGGTGCGGAAACTGACTTAGACTTGGGTTATTACGAACGTTTCTTGCGTCGTGCGAAAATGACCAAGCTTAATAACTTTACATCTGGTCGCGTGTACCAAGACGTTTTAAATAAAGAGCGTCGCGGTGATTACCTTGGTGGAACAGTTCAAGTTATTCCACACATTACAGACAATATTAAAGAACGTGTTCTTCGCGCTGGTGAAGGCTATGACGTTGCTATTGTTGAGATTGGCGGTACAGTAGGTGACATTGAATCTCTCCCATTCATGGAATCTGTTCGTCAGTTAATGGTTGAACTTGGTCACAAACGCACAATGCTGATGCATTTAACGTTGTTGCCATATATCAAGTCAGCTGCAGAGTTGAAAACAAAACCAACTCAGCACTCAGTGAAAGAATTACTCTCAATCGGTATTCAACCAGATATTTTGATCTGTCGTACTGAACACGATGTTGATGCTGATACAAAGCGTAAAATTGCGTTGTTCACGAACGTAGAAGCTCGTGCAGTTGTGGTGTGTAAAGATGCACGCACAATTTACGAAATTCCACGTACGTTCTATGAACAAGACGTTGATGATTTAATTTGCGAGCGTTTTGGTTATAACGATTTACCAGAAGCCGATCTTTCAGATTGGGATAATGTCGTAGAAGCACTATTAAATCCTGAGTACACTGTTCGTGTTGCGATGGTGGGTAAATATGTTGAACTTCCAGATGCTTATAAATCTGTAAACGAAGCACTCTTACATGCAGGTATCCAAAACCGCGTTAAAGTTCAAATTGATTATGTCAATGCCGAAGAACTAGAAAGCCAAGATGTAGCGGAAGTGTTGAAAGATGCTGACGCAATCTTAGTTCCTGGTGGTTTTGGCGAGCGCGGTACTGAAGGTAAGATGCAAGCGATTAAATTCGCACGTGAGAATGGAATTCCATTCCTTGGTATTTGTTTGGGTATGCAACTTGCGGTCATTGAATACGCACGTAATGTTGCTGGTATCGTAGATGCAACTTCAACTGAATTTAACCGTTCAACTAAATCGCCTTTAATTGGTTTGATTACGGAATGGTTAGACGAACGTGGTGAAGTACAACAACGTTCTGTAGATTCTGATCTTGGTGGAACAATGCGTCTTGGCGCTCAAAAATCAGAATTGGTTGAAGGCACTAAAACTGCAGAAGTGTATGGTTCAGTAGAAATTATTGAACGTCATCGCCATCGTTACGAAATGAATAATCGTTATATTCCTACTTTAGAAGAAAAAGGTATGAAAATTTCTGGTTATTCACCAATCCAACGTTTAGTTGAAACTGTTGAAATTCCTCAACATCCTTGGTTTATTGCTGTACAATTCCACCCGGAATTTACAAGTTCTCCACGTGATGGTCATCCATTATTTGCTGGTTTTATTGATGCTGCTAAAAAACAGTATCAAAAATCGAAATAATGAATGTCTTAGGACATAACTAGGAAGTTTAAATGTCACAATTAAAAGCACAAGAAATTGTACGTTTAGGCGATATACAAATGGCAAATCATTTGCCATTTGTATTATTCGGCGGAATGAATGTACTTGAATCAAAAGATTTAGCTTTTGAAATTGCAGAAACTTATGTTGATATTTGCAAACGTTTGGATATTCCATATGTTTTCAAAGCAAGCTTTGATAAAGCAAATCGTTCGAGCTTAAATTCTTTCCGCGGACCTGGTCTTGAAAAAGGAATTGAGTGGTTAGCTGACATTAAAAAACATTTTAATGTACCCATCATTACAGATGTTCATGAACCATATCAAGCAGCACCTGTGGCTGAAGTGGCTGACATCATTCAATTACCTGCTTTCCTCAGCCGTCAAACAGATCTTGTTGAGGCAATGGCAAAAACTCAAGCCATTATCAATATCAAAAAAGCGCAATTCTTAGCACCGCATGAAATGCGTCATATCTTGCATAAGTGTTTGGAAGCAGGGAATGACAAGCTGATTTTATGTGAGCGTGGCTCAGCATTTGGTTACAACAACTTAGTTGTCGATATGCTTGGTTTCGACATCATGAAAGAAATGAATGTGCCGGTCTTCTTTGATGTGACACATGCACTTCAAACCCCGGGTGGTCGTGCAGATTCAGCAGGTGGTCGTCGCGCACAAATTACGACATTAGCGCGTGCGGGTATGGCGACAGGTCTAGCAGGTCTTTTTCTGGAAGGACATCCTGATCCAGAAAAAGCAAAATGTGATGGACCTTGCGCTCTTCGAATGTCTCAACTTGAGCCATTCTTAGCTCAGCTTAAAGAATTGGATACCTTGGTTAAAGGTTTCAAAAAATTAGATACACACTGATGCAGCGTTAGACGCATCGTTTTATTAATCAACTGAGGAATTGTTCATGAGCCAAATCGTTGACATTCGTGCACGTGAAATTTTGGACTCTCGTGGTAACCCAACCATCGAAGCAGACGTTATCTTAGCATCTGGCGTAGTTGGCCGTGCATGTGCACCATCTGGTGCTTCAACTGGTTCTCGTGAAGCTTTAGAACTTCGTGATGGCGATAAAGCACGTTACTTAGGTAAAGGTGTTAAAACTGCTGTGAACAACGTAAACACGTTAATCCGTGACGCGTTAGTGGGTAAATCAGTATTCGAACAAAAAGACATCGATAATACGATGATCGCTTTAGACGGAACTGAAAACAAAGAAAAATTAGGTGCGAACGCAACTTTGGCAGTGTCTTTGGCTGCTGCGCGTGCTGCTGCTGACGAAAAGAAAATTCCTCTTTTCCAATACATCGCAGACCTTCGTAACAACAGCATTTTAACAATGCCTGTTCCAATGATGAACATCTTAAACGGTGGTTCACATGCGGACAACAACGTTGATATCCAAGAGTTCATGATTGAACCAGTTGGCTTCACTTCATTCTCTGAAGCACTTCGCGCAGGCGCAGAAATTTTCCATTCTTTAAAATCAGTTTTAAAGAAACAAGGTTTAAATACTGCTGTTGGAGATGAAGGTGGTTTCGCGCCGAACTTACGTTCAAACGAAGAAGCAATCACAGTTATCCTTGAAGCGATTGAAAAAACTGGCTACAAAGCGGGTTCTGACATTATGCTTGCGCTTGACTGTGCATCTTCAGAATTCTACAAAGATGGTCAGTACATCCTTGCTGGTGAAGGCAATAAAGCATTCACAAACAACCAATTCTCTGACTACCTTGCTGGTCTTGTAAACCAATATCCAATTATCTCTATTGAAGATGGTTTAGATGAATCTGATTGGGAAGGTTGGTCTTACCTAACTTCGATTCTTGGTGACAAGATTCAATTGGTTGGTGATGATTTGTTTGTTACAAATCCTAAAATCCTTCAACGTGGTATCAACGAAAAAGTTGGTAACTCTATCCTGATTAAGTATAACCAAATCGGTACGTTGACTGAAACTTTAGATGCGATCTATCTTGCTAAAGCAAATGGTTACTCTACAGTGATTTCTCACCGTTCTGGCGAAACTGAAGATTCTACAATTGCGGATCTTGCAGTAGGTACTGGTGCTGGTCAAATCAAAACTGGTTCACTTTGTCGTTCTGACCGTGTAGCGAAATACAACCAATTGCTTCGTATCGAAGAATTGACGAATGCTATTTACCGCGGTAAAGCTGAGTTTAAAGGTTTAAATTAATCGTTTAGATTATTTTGAATTTTAAAAAACCACTCTTTAAAGAGTGGTTTTTTTGTTATTAAGCTATGAAATAAAAAGTGTAAATATAATGACTCTTGAATATTCAATAACTTTTGATATTTATCAGTAAGTATTTTTAAAAGAAATCAATCAATGTGAATTTGTTTAACATTTGCATATTTAACACAGTTACACATACTACCTTTCTTTGTTTTAGGGTATATTAGTGCTCTAATTTCATGATGTTAACTAAGCCTCAAATATAATGTTAGACGTCTTTAAAACTACTTCAAGTAAAGTGATTTTGCTGGTGGCAATAATTTTAATTGCCATCTTTCAATATCGCTTTTGGCTCGGTGAAGGAGGATATTTCCCTCATCAGGCGCTACTTCAGCAAATGAATCAACAAGCTGAAACAAATGAAGAGTTAAAAGAGCGTAATCGTATTCTGGCTGCTGAAGTGTATGATCTAAAAAATGGTGTTGAGGCGATTGAAGAACATGCACGTTTAGATCTTGGCTTAATTAAGCCTCATGAAACTTTTATTCAAATGAGTACAATCAGTACGAATTATAAGCCGATTTACATCGACCCAAATGCTAACGTAGATTTAAGAACCAATGAGTCTAGACAACCTGAATCTGAACAACCGTAAATTATGGGCTATTATTCCGGCAGCAGGTTCTGGTAGTCGATTTTCCAAATCAGCGTTAAAGCAATATCAAATTATCCAGAATAAAACTGTACTTGAGCATACTGTAGAACGTATTGCTCAATTGCCTATTGCTGGCTATGTGTTGGCCATCTCAGAGCATGACCAATTTGCTCAGACACTTCAATTTGCTAAATCGGAAATCCTTCATTTCTGCTTAGGTGGTCAGGAGAGGGTTGATTCTGTACTTAACGGTTTAAAGTATTTAACCAATATTGCAGATGAAAATGATCTGGTGTTTGTGCATGATGCTGCTCGACCTTGTGTCAGCTTGAGCAATTTAGAGTCTTTAATTCGCCATGTTATCGAATCTAAGCATAGCGCAATTTTAGCAACGCCTGTGCGAGATACTTTAAAAAGAGTAGATCCGTCGAGTGCTATTGAAAAAACTGTAGATCGAAGTGCATTGTGGCAAGCACAAACTCCACAATTGTCGACCATTAAATTGTTAAAAACTTCCATTGAACACGCTTTAACTCACAGGATCACAATCACGGATGAAGCGAGTGCGCTTGAATATGCTCATCATCCAGTAGATGTGGTGATTGGACGATCTGATAATATCAAAATTACTTATCCTGAAGATTTAGAACTTGCTCGTCTGATTCTTCAGTCACAGTCTGACTCGAAATAATTTAGTTTTATGTTTGGGACTTTGCTTAAATAGCCAAAACATTGTCTTATAATAACGCCACTTAGAATATGCAATTCAGCCAATGATACCTTCACAACAGTACCGTTTTTTGCGTCATGCCTTGAGAGATGGACGAACAATCAAACATGATTCGTCACGTTGGACTAAATTACATTTAGATCCATGGTTACTTGGTTTTTTGATATTAAACGCAGCTTTTGGACTCATGGTTGTTTATAGTGCAACCAATCATGATTCAAGCATGGTGATTCGTCAGGCGACCAGTTTTGGTATCGGTTTTATTTTGCTGTTTATTTGTGCACAAATTCCTCCAAAAGTTTATCAAATTGTCAGTCCTTATCTGTATGCATTTTCGATTGTGCTTCTGCTTTTGGTATTGCTAATTGGTGATGTCCGCTTAGGCGCAAAACGCTGGATTTCTATTCCTGGATTAGGGAGTGTGCAGCCCAGTGAATTTATGAAATTTACGATGCCACTCATGATGGCTTGGTTTTTCAGTCTGCGGACTTTACCACCCAAATTTATGCATATTCTCTTTGCATTATTTCTGATGATGATTCCTTTTGTTTTAGTCGCATTACAGCCTGACTTAAACATTGGATTAATTATTCCCGGAATTTTTGTCATTTTTTTAAGTGGTATTTCTTGGCGTTTGATTGGGGCTGTGGTCGCTGGGTTTGCAGTGGTTGCACCATTATTATGGAATTTCTTTCTACAGGAATACCAAAAAAAGCGAATTTTAACTTTATTTGATCCTGAATCAGATCCGCTAGGTGCAGGGTGGAATATCATTCAGTCTAAAATTGCGATTGGTTCTGGTGGACTATTTGGTAAAGGTTTTAATGAAGGAACACAGTCTCATTTAGGTTATCTCCCCGAACATCATACAGACTTTATTATGTCTGCTTATGCAGAGGAATTTGGCTTTTTTGGTGTGTTCGTATTATTTGTTATTTTTGCTGCGATCATTATTCGTTGTTTGATTATTTCCATGAACAGCTTCCATAATTTTGGGCGTCTTTATGCGGGTGCGGCAGGTTTAACTTTCTTTTTCTTTGTGTTTTTGAACAGTGGAATGGTGAGTGGAATACTTCCAGTAACGGGTGATCCATTGCCACTCATGAGTTATGGTGGTACGGCAGTCATTGCAACGCTTGCAGGTATGGGCATTGTAATGTCTATACATACTCATCGCTAAAACATCTGGGGTTGACAGCAAATTTTCAACTCACATTCTGCTTACTCTCACATCTATTGAAACTTTGAGCTTCAATGATTGCTCTAATCAGTCATTACACTTTTATGCTGAAGAAGATGAAAGTGTAGATGGAAGTTGATCTATGCTATTTGAGAGAGTAACTCTAAAAAAATTAACTTATTTCCTCATTTTTTTGTAATAACTAAATTTTTATCGATGGTAGAGAAAATTTGAGCTAAACAATGATCTTTGTAACGTTTCCCAAGCTAAAAATTCCTGTCTTAGCTGTTGTCTTAAACTTGGTGATCCATTTGTATAAAAATATTTTTTAAAATTGATTTTCGTAGATGTATAAAAAAATTAACTATGGCATATTAATTGCTGAATAAGAATTAAACGAATATTGCAGGAGAGAGGTCTTCTGTAGATCCGCCGAAGGAGCAACGACCCCGGAATCTCTCAGGCAAAAGGACTGTAATTATTCTCAATCATCTGGAGAGAAGTCTAATGATGTTTAGACTCACCGAAGGGGATGGAAAAATTCATATGTCATGAAGATTTCCGAAGCTCTCAGGTACCGTGACAGATGGGGCATTGAAAATATAAAATTTTCAAGGAGCTTTTATGTCACATATTATGGTGATTGGTGCTGGCATTACAGGAATAACAACTGCCTACGAATTATTAGAACTTGGTTATCAAGTCACGATTTTGGATAAAAACTTATATCCAGCAATGGAGACTTCATTTGCGAACGGAGGTCAACTTTCTGCATGTAATGCAGAGGTGTGGAATCAGAAAGCAACGGTACTGAAGGGTATCAAATGGATGACCCAAAAAGATGCACCATTATTACTCAACCCATCTTTTGATTTGCATAAATACGCTTGGCTGATTGAATTTATGGGTAATATCAAACACTACGAAGCTAACACACAAGAAACGGTAAGACTGGCATTATTGGCAAGAAAACGGCTGTTTGAAATTGCACAGAAAGAAAATATTCAATTTGATTTGGTAAAGCGTGGAATTTTGCACTTTTATCATAATCAGCAGGATTATGATGTCGCAATAAGAGTGAATGATTTGTTATGCAAAGGTGGATTAGAGCGTCACGCTGTTACAAATGGAGAAATTCACAGTATTGAACCAAGTTTGAAGGGAGAATATTACGGTGGTTTTTATTGTCCTGACGATGCCACAGGAGATATACACAAATACACCACGCATTTAGCCCAAGTGGTGGCGAATAAAGGTGGGAAATTTTTATACGGTGTAGAAGTTGAAGATTTAAATCTGGATCATTCAACAGAACAAGTTTCAGCTAAATATCGCGCTTGTGATCCTAAAAGTAGAGATATACCCGATGGATTTATTCAAGCTGATGCAATGGTCATTTGTGGTGGAGTTGGAAGCTATCATTTAGCACAACAGGCTGGAGATCGTGTCAATGTTTATCCAGTGAAAGGGTACTCGATTACAGTTCAGTTGAATGATGAACATAGCCAACAACATGCACCATGGGTAAGTTTATTGGATGAAAGTGCAAAAATTGTGACGTCGAGATTAGGTCGAGATCGTTTAAGAATTGCTGGTACTGCAGAATTTAATGGCTATAACCGAGACATCCGTATGGATCGCATACAACCTTTGGTTCATTGGGTGAATCGTAATTTTGATATTTCAACTGAGCATTGTGTCCCTTGGGCTGGATTAAGACCGATGATGCCGAATATGATGCCAGTGGTAAGACAAGGGAAGCATCCGAGAGTCTTTTATAATACCGGTCATGGGCATCTGGGTTGGACGCTGTCAGCTGCAACTGCTGCAATGATCTGTTTAGAAATTTCACAGAAAATAGCGGCTTAATGAAAAGCCACAATAGCGTGAAAACTATTGTGGCAAATACATTTATAGTCGAGTGAAAACTTGATCTGCATTCAAACGAGATTTAGGTAATTTGGCATTAAAATCTTTTTCACTTCGATAACCAAGTGCCAATAGCACTGATGGAATCAGGCCTTTTGCGTCAAGATTTAACTCTTCAGCGATAATTTTTTCATCGAATCCTCCAATTGGAGTGGCATCGATACCTTCTAAACCTGCAGCGAATAAGGTTTGCCCAAGTGCAATAAAAGTTTGATTTTCAGACCAGCGCTGGATATCGCCTTTTTCGTTGCGATAATAATCAACATAGCCTAAGCGCGTATCTTTTTGAGCTTGTTTTGCTTGGTCATCTTTAAAACGACCACTGATTTCATCTTGATTTAATAATCGATCTAGATGAGAGTCTGTAATGTCTTTATGCGTACAAAACAGAATTGTGTGTGAAGATTCAAGGACTTTGGGTGCGTTATAAACATACTTACCAACCAGTGCTTTAGCAATGCGCTGTTTGGCTTCATCAGTTTCGATGACAAAGAAATGCCACGGTTGAATATTGATAGATGAAGGTGCGAGCCTTAAAGATTCCAATAATTTTTCAAACTTTTCTTGAGGGATCTTTTTTGAAGAATCGTATGCTTTGGTGGTGTAGCGAGATTGGGAGATGTTTAACAAATCCATATTATCCTCCGATTATTCACAATATATTCATCTAAAAATTTTAAATGACTCTGAACTTAAATATTTTCTATAGTTGATGCTAAATGATATGAAAAATCTGACTTGTCTTTAAATCAATAGGCATATTTTAAATCAGTATATTTTTCTAATGACATTGCAATTTGTTGGTTGATAAATGCGCGCACATCTTCTTCAGTCATAGGTTGACCATTTTTGCTGATATTATGTTCGATCGGTGCTTGGTCTGCGGCCTTAATTTTGTAGACAAGGTGGGTGATCAATTCGTAATCGTTATTATGGTTTACGATGTTAGTCACATATTGATATGAATGCTCAAAGTTGAGATCTTGATGGGAAAATATAAATTGTTCAAAGATTGTCAATGCGGCGCCATCAGCAAGATTTTTGAGTTCATCAATAATTGTGGCATCTAGCCGTACATCATAACGTTCAGAGATTGCTTTACCATCGATTAATAATGACACTTTATCATCTTCATGGTGTTGAACAGTAATATTGCTGAAATTAGACATGACAAACTCACGAATTGAATTGAGTCGTTATTATCATATGCAAAAAAACTTAAAGCAAAACATACTGATTAATATTCAAACATTGAGTGAAATTTCAATTTAAAGGTTGATGAGATCATTATAAAAATAGAGGAACTAATAAGACCATGTTTTCAGTGTCAGATCATTGATTGACTGCTTAGAGAATTTCGATTGATTAATTTCCAAAATTTGAGCTTGATCCAAACGCCAGTCGCCTAAAACAATTCTTCTTTTATCTTGAGAGATATGGATTTGAGGGCGATGCGTATGACCATGAATTAGTAAATCAACTTCTTTCAATGCATCGTGGACAGCATCTTGATTTACATCCATGACATCATAAGATTTAAATTCTTTTGATTCGTGGCTTTTTTTTCTAAATCCATTTGCAAGTTGAGTACGAAAAGAAAGTGGGGTATTCCGCAGTATCCAAATGATGAGTGGATTTCTGATTATTTTTTTAAAACGTTGATAGGCGACATCGTCTGTACACAGTGAATCACCATGTTCTATACGAATTTGGACGTCATTTATTTTTAAGTTAGAGACTTCGGACAATAAGATGCCACCAAATTTATTTAAAAAAATTTGATTCAGCGCAAAATCACGATTGCCGACAGAAAATAAAACTTGATTTCCCTGAGCAGTAAATCTTTTTAAGCGTTCAACGATTTCATCGAGCCAAGGAGCTGTATAGTCATCACCAATCCATGCATTAAACCAATCACCTAAAATATAGAGTTGGGTTTGCTGGTCTTGATAATGATCTAATAAATCTAAAAACCCTCGAACGAGTCGAGGGTGTTCAGGTGACAGGTGTAAATCTGAAATAAACAGATAGGTCACTTAATATTCCTTATTTGCCTACATCCCCATCAACTTTAGATGGCGAAACGATCCCTTGAACATGATATTCGTTTTAAAGCAGTGCTTGAAAACTTAATAAGTTAAGGGGTAGGTTTTTTATTCAGAGATAATTTTAGCAGATTCGATCACAACGTTTTCTAGTGGAACGTCAGCGTGGTAGCCACGGTTACCAGTGCGAACGCCTTTGATTTCATTAACAACGTCCATACCTTCTACAACTTTACCAAATACTGCATAACCCCAGCCTTGAGCTGTTTTACCCGTATGGTTAAGGAAAGCATTGTTTTTCACGTTAATGAAGAATTGTGCAGATGCTGAGTGAGGAGCTTGAGTACGTGCCATGGCAATCGTACCTTCGTCATTGCTTAAACCGTTGTCAGCTTCATTTTCAATAGAATCGCGAGTTGCTTTTTCTTTGAAGTTTTCATCCATGCCACCGCCTTGGATCATGAAACCGTCAATTACACGGTGGAAAATTACGCCATCATAAAAACCATCACGAACGTACTCTAAAAAGTTAGCAACAGTTTTAGGTGCTTTTTCAGAGTTAAGCTCTAGAACAATACGTCCTTTATTGGTGTTTAATTCGACTTGAGGAAAACTCATTCTATAATCTCCTGATCATGGACAAAAAGCCATGGGTTTGTGGTTGAGAGAAGCATAAGCAAACTGTAAACTACAAGGCAAGCAAAAACGTTATTTTCTTTGTTAATAATATGAAGATAGCGTTTTAATTATCCTATTTTATCTTATAGAAGTGATTTATCAACTATGAAGCCGAATGATGTTGTTTCATCCCTGCCAAATACCCCGACGACTAACAATCCATCAGTCGATGCTGCGCAGCAAGAACAACAACCGGGCTTAGACTTTGTACGTCAAGTAATTACAGAAGATCTTGCAGCAGGGCGTACAGATAAAGTCGTGACGCGCTTTCCACCAGAGCCTAATGGTTATTTACACATTGGACATGTTAAAGCGATTTGCCTGAATTTTGGTATTGCAGAAGAATTTTCTGGTTTATGTAATCTTCGTTTTGACGATACAAATCCAGATGCAGAAGAACAAGAATATGTAGATGGTATTGCGAACGATGTTAAATGGCTCGGTTTCGACTGGAATGGTGAACCACGCTACGCATCAAGTTACTTTGATCAATTGTATCAATGGGCGATTCAATTAATTAAACAAGGTGATGCATATGTCGATTTGCAATCTCCTGAAGAAATTAAGCTGAATCGTGGAAATTTTGTAGAACCAGGTAAAAATTCTCCGCAACGTGATGCAACGGTTGAAGAAAACTTAGCACGTTTTGAACAAATGCGTAATGGTGAGCTTGGAGAAGGCCAAGCAGTACTTCGTGCCAAGATTGATATGGCATCACCGAACGTACATATGCGTGATCCAATTCTTTACCGTGTTTTACATTCTGAGCATCATCAAACAGGCGATACGTGGAAAATCTATCCAATGTATGACTATGCTCATCCTTTGTCTGATGCGATTGAAGGCATTACGCACTCGTTATGTACGCTTGAATTCCAAGACCATCGCCCGTTCTATGATTGGGTTGTCGCTAAGGTAAATTCTCCAGCAGTTCCACGCCAGTACGAATCAAGCCGTTTGAATGTTGATTACACCATCACCTCAAAACGTAAATTACGTAAGCTGGTCGAAGGTGGTTACGTCAATGGTTGGAATGATCCACGTATGCCTACAGTCGTGGGAATGCGTCGTCGTGGCTTTACTCCAGAAGGCTTACGTGATTTCTGCAAGCGTGTGGGCGTATCTAAAACTGATGGTATTGTCGATGTTGCAATGCTTGAATTCTGCATTCGTCAATCATTAGAAAATACTGCTGCACGTGGTATGGCGGTATTGAATCCTCTTAAAGTGACATTGACCAACCTTCCAGAAGATATGGATTTAACACACGCACGCCATCCAAATGTTGATATGGGTGATCGTGTAATTCCACTGACTTCTGAATTGTATATTGATCGTAAAGATTTTGAGGAAGAGCCGCCTAAAGGGTTTAAACGCTTAATTCCTGGTGGTGAAGTCCGTTTACGTCATGCTTATGTGATTAAATGTGATGAAGTGATTAAGGATGAAAATGGCGAAGTTGTTGAACTGAAATGCTCTATCGATCCGCATACTTTAGGTAAGAATCCAGAAGGTCGTAAAGTCAAAGGTGTTATTCATTGGGTATCTGCAAATAAAGGGATTCCTGCTGAAGTTCGTATTTATGATCGTCTATTTACTGAAGCCGCACCTGATGCGGACGATGATTTCTTAGCGAATTTAAATCCAGATTCTCTAAAAATTGTTCAAGCGGTAATTGAGCCTGCTTTAGCTCAAGCGAAACCTGAAGATCGATTCCAATTCGAACGTGAAGGTTATTTTGTCGCTGATCAATTTGATCATACTGTTGAAAAACCTGTCTTTAACCGTATTTTGGATTTAAAAGATAGTTTTAAGCCTGCAAAATAAAGTTTGGTAATATCAAAAAAAGCCTGATTGATTCAGGCTTTTTTTTATTCAAATTTAGGTTAATAAATAATTTTTGTGATTAAATTCACATGATTAGATAAAGGTGAGTATTTAAGAATAATTTAATAAGTTATAAATAAAAACTAAAATAACATTATATTTCAAATATATATTTGACTATTTGGATTTTCAAGCGCATATTTAATTCAACCGAAAGGTTAATTTGAAACTTTGTTTTCCTCGAAACCCTGCTTAAGCGGGGCTTTTTTTTGCTTTAGTTTCTGATGTTGCTGTAAAGCGATATACACAGGGCCTTTCAGTTTGCGCTGATCATTTAACTTTTTCTTAATATAAAATACCAAAGCAAAACAGGTGGTTGCTAAAGTTAAAAGAAGACTATTTAAGTAGCTCATGAGTGAGCTGATATAACCAATAGTGGTGAGTCTATTCATCATTTTGATGACTTGTGGGCTACTTTCGATGCCCGTGATCGCCCAAGAACATAAGTGTTCACAATTATTAATAATGAGATGATAGTTATTTTCATGCATTCGAGAGCGCATTCGTCTTACGACAGCACGACCTGAATATTTGGGGGTGCTATAATGCCGAATCGTAATTTTTTTGCCATGTGCAAATTTTTGCAGAGATGTAATTTCGATCGGATGTTTTTTAAAGAGATGAGCAAAACCTGAATAATGAATAACACGACCCTTACCCACATAAATACCATGATGTGAATAACCAAAATGCTTAACAATTAAGTGAGCACCAAGAGGGAATGTTTTGACGTGTTTATGCCGCATTTATAAAATATTCCAATAACTTTACAGATGTACATTTATTGAAAGAGAGTCCACAGTATAACCGAATTGGAAATAAATAATGAGGTATAAATACAATATAAGCACTCTAAAAAAGGTGCCTAAATTTTTTATTCAACTCAAATGAAGTTATGAGAAGAAAGCATTTTGTGCTTCACAATTTTTAATTGCATCTTCTTTAGGAAGCTGTTTAATTTGCTCTTCAAACTCGTTTTTTTGACGATCTATGGCAGTTTGAGGAATACCGCTCTCTTTCGCTAATTTTTCAATGTTGCCCCAAACTTCCTCACATGCTGAAGGTAGCTTATTACAACCACTAAGCGATATGAAAGTCGCCCCTAAAATAATGAATAGAATATTTTTCATTGAATCCCCAAATGTATTTTTAATTATCCTATGAGCTTATCTTAATTGAACATTTTTAAATTGAACAGAAAATTTATCATAAAAAAAGCACTGTCTATGCAGTGCTTTTTTTCTTTACTGAAGGGTGATTTTGTTACTCAATAAATCAGTAAGATCTTTTTTTGAATAGCCACGCGAAATAAGAACTTTTTTGATTCCGCGGATTACATCTTCATCTGATGCCTTTTGTAAAGCCTCGATCAACTGATCGTTAGTCTTACATGAACAATCATTTTCAACACAAGCAATTTGATTTTTATGCTCGTTCTGCTGCGAATCTGATGAAAACAGCTTTTGCCAAAAACTCATAGAGCCTTCATTTGCAACCAAAGATAGGTCGAAATATAGTCGATTTAAAATTTAATGCAAGTTTGTAATCGTGATTTAAGGCACATTTTAAAATAAATATTTCGATGATAAACCTAAAGTTTAACGAAATTATGACATTGAAAAATTAAATTTTTCTTTATTCATATGATTTTTAAGTGAAATTCAAAAAGCATAAAAAATGGACAGTGTAAGAACTGTCCATTTAGTAAGAAATAAATTGTTTAAATTTTCTCTAAAAGAACGCCTGACTCGACATGGTGGGTATAAGGAAATTGATCGAACAGCGCAAATTTAGTGATTTTATGAGTTTCCGATAACATCTTTAAATTGTCGTGCAAAGTATCTGGATTGCATGAAATATAAATAATACGGTTAAAGCGTTGAAGCAGCTTCAAGGTATCATCATCAATGCCTGCACGAGGTGGATCTACAAATACAGTATCGAAGTCATAACTTTGAATATCAATATTGGCTTCTTGTAAACGTCTAAACTCACGTTCTGCATTGAATGCTAAGGTAAAATCTTCAGCTGAAAGGCGAGCAACTTGAATATTATTAATTTGATTTTGCTCAATATTCCATTGCGCTGCATAAACTGATGATTTAGCCAGTTCTGTTGCTAGAACGCGATTAAACTTTAGCGATAATGGAAGGGTAAAATTACCATTACCGCAATAAAGCTCTAAAAGATCTTTATCACTGGTTTGAGCTGCATTACATGCCCACTCCAGCATTTTTTGACAAACTTGCGCATTAGGTTGCGTGAAGCTACTTTCAATTTGCTTATATTTGAATCTACGGTCAAATACTTGTAATTCTTCAACTACATATTCATCCGTCAATACAATTTTTTGACCACGGCTGCGACCAATAATCTTAATATTGAGTTTTGAAGATAAATTTTTTGCTAGTTGTTCCCAGTCTTGATCAAGCGGACAACGATAAATCAATGAAACCAGCATTTCACCGTTCAACGCTGAAAGAAAATGTACTTCAAACAGACGCTTAGAGAGCACTGCATTTGATTTTAGTTCAGACAGGAGAACTGGCATTAAATCATTAATAGATTTATCCGCGATTGGAAACTCATCAACACGTACAACTTTCTTTTGAATACCATCTTCCGTGCGTTCAAACATGGCATAAAACATATCATCTTCTGTATGCCAAATACGGAACTCAGCTCGCATACGGAAATGTTTTTCAGGAGATGAAAAAACTTCTAGTTCAGGTGGTTGATATTCAGCAAATTGATTGCGGATACGTTCAATTTTTGCATCAAGTTGTTGTTGATAAATAGAAGTCATAAAATCTAAAAAAAACTAGCACAAAGCAGAGTGAATGGTAGCAAATAATAAGCCAACATTCTTCTAAATCTTTATGCTGTTGTGACTATCTTTTGGTGAGGTGCTCAACTAAGTAGTCGATGAACACTCGTACAGCTGGTAATAAACCACGGCGAGAAGGGTAAACCACATGAAAAATACCGTGTGGTGCATTCCAGTCAGGCAGAACCTTAACTAGACGCCCATCTTTAATATAATCTACAACAATACTGTCTGGGAGTAATGCTACCCCACAATTGTCACTTGCAAGTTGTGCAAGCATAAGTAAATCAGAGCCCATCACGACTGGACTCACTTTGACTTTAGTCGATTTGTTGTTTGAATCATGTAGTACGAGTTGTTGATCAGTATGTTCATCAACCATACTTAATATTCGATGATTTGAGAGTTCTTCAGGTTTTTTGATAGATCCAAACTCATTAAGATAAGCCTGGCTGGCGAAAAGATGTTGTTCAATATTTTCAAATTTTCGAATGACCAAACTTGGGTCATCATCCAAACTTGAGCGAACACGAAGCGCTAAATCAATTCCTTCATTGATGATATCGACACGTCGATTAGTAACCATCAATTGAACTTTGATTTCAGGATACTGCTTAAGGAAATTTGGCAGTATTTTGGTCATTTCATGCTGAGCAATTGATACGGGTAAACTAACACGAATTAAGCCTCTTGGTTGTTCACTTAAATGATCTACCAAATCATGAGCAGATTGGGCAGCATTCATCATTACTTGCGCATGGCGATAAATGTTCATTCCAATATCAGTGACAGCAAAATGACGTGAACTACGTTGAATAAGCCTTACACCAAGATTTTCTTCTAAATTATAAACACGTCGACTCAATTTTGATTTGGGAATGTCGGTTGCTCGTTCGGCAGCGCTAAAACCACCATGTTCGACAACAAGGGCAAAGCAATAAAAATCATCTAAATCTGAAAGCATGGATTCATTCCATATATGCGACGTTTTGTTAAAAAATACATTATTGTTCTGAATAGTCAATTGAGTTGCTGTGTTTTCTCAAAAATCTAAGGTTGTTATATGTAGTAATGAATAAACAGGGCTATTTAAAAATCTAAAAGCAATGGTTAAACTTATGTTTTATAGCGCGTAATACTTAAGGTTGACATGGCTTATACAACAATTGAACTTCAAGATCCTCAAGAAAATGTACAGTGCCCGCATTGTCAACATGCTGTTATCGACTGGAATGAAGAGCAATATATTCAACCTTGTGAGCATACATTGTTTGTTGCCATGGACTTGGGATTTGAATTTATTTCGGATGAATTTGAAGCAACTATGCCTCGCACAGTAGATGAAATTCATGCAGATGATGAAAACTCGGATGTGTTTACTGAGATTACACGTTCTGATTTACCTCAGTTTAAAATTTATAAAGTTGCATTGGGTGTCGAAAACCTCAATCGTTATATTGGTTTCCAATCATAATTTTTTTAATCACACGCATATGGTGAAAAGACTTGGGGTTTCCTTGAGTCTTTTAATTTCATTGTATTTTGATATTGATTGCAAAGTTCTAAGTTTGTGTTAATTCATGATAAGTTCAATGCTTTGCATAAAGAAATCACGGCTATTATAAAATGCACTTATGGCTATAAACATCTGATCTACTTTTGGATTGGTTCGTGTTTTATCGATCAACTTCACCTTAGATCCAAGTGAATTCTATCTAACCCACTTGGATTTCAGCATTAGGATGACTCAACCTGCTTTTTTTAGGGGTTGCAATTAAATATGCTAATGTCAAAGGACCGAGACGACCCGCAAACATCAGTATCATGAGCATATATAAACTTGCAGGTTGTAATTCTGAAGTAATACCTCTAGATAATCCGACTGTACAAGCCGCGGAAACAGCTTCAAATAGTAAATCTAGAAAACGTTTATTAGGCTCTAAAATTAACAGCGTAAAGAAACCAATGAAAATGAGCATAGCAGTTATGCTAATGACCGCAAGAGCTTTATAGGTGACCGTTGCGGGAATCGAGTGTTTAAAAACAGTGACTTCGTCAGCTCGTCTCAAAAACGTGATCACACTCAATACAACAATAATAAATGTACCTACTTTAATACCACCAGCAGTACTTAAAGATCCGCCTCCAATAAACATTAATAGCATAGTCACCAAGGTTGCTGGATCACTCATACTGGCCATATCAATACTATTAAATCCAGAGGATCGTGGTACTGTGGCATGAAACCAAGCATTTAATGCTTGGTCTCCAATTGACATTGGGGCGAGGGTCAATGGATTATTTGCTTCTAAACACCAAATCATAATAAAGGCAAATAGATTGAGTCCTGCGATAGTAGAAAGAATGAGTTTGCTGTTGGTTGAGAGTTTTTTCCACTTATGAGCGCGTTTGATATCCATAAGTACCACGAAACCTATTCCACCAATGATATACAACATACTGATGGTTAGAGTTACAGCATATTGACCTGAAAAGCTCATTAAGCTGTCTGGAAAAAGAGAGAAACCACCATTATTAAATGCTGAGATACTGTAAAAGGCTGCATAAAACAGAGCATCACTAAAATCGTAGTATTGAAGCCATGTAAATGTCAGGATGAATGTTCCAATCCCTTCGAAAAATAGAGAATACAATAAGACGGCTTTAACAGTGAACGAGGCCCTTGCTAAACTGGTTTGACCAATTGTTTCTTGAGCCATCACTTGTTGCTTTAAACCAAGTTTAGTGGAAAGGCTCAATGCAGCCAAAATTGCGAAGGTCATGAATCCTAAGCCACCACATTGGATGAGTAGCATAATGATGAGCTGACCAAAAGTCGTATACGCCTCGCCAATATTGACCACAGAAAGTCCCGTAATTGTCACTGCGGATGTGGCAGTAAATAAGGCTTCTAGCCAAGAGACATTTCCTTCATGAGCAAAGGGAAGTTTTAGTAGTAATGTTCCAATGATAATAAAACTGAGAAAGCCCAAAGCAAGCAAACTTGGTGGACTCAAATTAATACTTTGCGTTTTTTTATTGATCAATTGATCATAAAATTTCATCATTTCGAAATAAATCTCGATGAGAGTTTACGTAAAAGATTGACAGGACCTTCAACAATTAAAATGTCATTTTTTTGCAGTAATGTACCAGGTGCGATGTCATAAATTACATGTGTGCCACGTTGTAATAATAATGTTTGTACGCCGTCGCTGTGCTCCATGATATCTTTAAATTCTACACCTTGTAGTTTTTCACCCACTTCCACTTTGACAATATAACGGTCATCATTCAACGCCATATAGCGTCTGACCATTGGATAGCTTAATGATTGTGCAACGCGAATTCCCATGTCCTCTTCTGGATGAATAATTTGACCAATACCGAGATGCGTCAAAATCATATGATGGGCTTTCGATTTTGCTTTTACTAGGATTTTTTCTACGCCTAAATTTTTAAGGTTGAGGACACATAGAATACTGGCCTCAATATCTTCTCCAATTGCGACAACGACGGCATCGCAATTCTGTACATTCAGTTCTCGAAGTACATGTTCATCTGTGGCATCGGCGATGACAGCATGACTGATGTTATCAGAGATATTTTCAACGTATTTTTTTTCAGTATCGATTCCAATCACATCATGTTTTAATTGAGTGAGTTCTAATGCAACTGTACCACCAAAGCTGCCTAAGCCAATTACTGCAAATAGCGCCATTGAATATCCTAAAATTTTAAAGATCAGAAAGTAATGATTTGATTTTAATTTCGCTTCGAGTGAGTTTATCTTGTTGATCTGAGTTGATTCAATTCATTTATTGAGGATTATTTGTGATCACTATAAAAATAGTAAATCGTAATTGAAATCAATGTCCATGAAAGTGCTAAGTAAATATAAGTTAAATGAATATGATCGATCATAAAGTTAGCATGAACGAAACTTGTCATGAGCACAATTGCCATCATATATATCAACGTCATACGATAACGATAAATAGGTGCTAATCCCAACATGATATAGGGGAGTGCTGCATAACCTAAAAAAATAAAAACTTCGAGGGATTTGCTTAAGGTGGTAACTTCAGGATATAGATATTTCGAAATAAACAGAAGTGCGGAAAAGATGATCCACATGAGAAAAGGAATTACTACAAAACTGAACCATATTTGCATGATTTATCTTAATATCTAAAATTTTAAAGTGATCGTTTTTTCTATCTTTCGATTTTAATTGTATATCAATTATTGAATTAAAAAAGCCTGTCAAAATGACAGGCTGTATTGATTTTATTTGAGGAAACGTTGATAACCAAGATTATTGGTAATTTCTTCGTATGGATAATTGATACTTTCTAACGTTTCAACTAAACCATCAGGGTTTTGTTGTGCATCTTCAGCTTCGAGTCCAACCAATACACGACCTTCAGCCGCACCATGATTACGATAATGGAACAGGGTAATGTTATGCGTTGGACCAAGACGTTCCAAGAATGTTAATAATGCACCTGGACGTTCAGGAAATTCAACGCGGAATAAACGTTCATTTTCAATATCAGCATGACCACCGATCAGGTAGCGAATATGTAATTTGGCAACTTCATCGTCAGATAAGTCATCCACATCATACTGAAACTTTAATGTCTCGAATATTTCTTGACGTTCTTTTTCGCCGCTTTTTAAACTAATTCCAACAAATACTTGCGCTGCAGTCGCACTACTTGCACGGTAGTTGAATTCAGTAATATTTCGACCTTGAAGGGCACGACAGAAATTGAGGAATGCACCTTTTTGTTCAGGAATCGTGACAGCAAAAATAGCTTCTTTACGTTCACCTAATTCAGTTCGTTCTGCAATATAACGTAAACGGTCAAAGTTCATATTTGCACCGCATACAATTGAAACGATGTTTTTACCTTCTAAGCCGTGCTCAGCCACATATTTTTTAATCCCTGCAAGTGCCATCGCACCTGACGGCTCAACAATACTACGGCATTCATCATAGGTGTCTTTAATTGCTGCGCATATTTCATCAGTATTCACAAGAACAACTTCTGGTTCTACGATTGGACCTGAATTGTCAGATTTTTGCAGACGAATCACTTCAAAAGGTTTTTCACCGATTTGCGCCACGGCTGTACCATCGGCGAATAAACCAACTGAAGGCAGAATCACACGTTCATTTGCTTCTAAAGCAGCTTTTAAACAAGCTGACTCGTCATATTCCACAGGAATAACTTTGACATGCGGTGCTACATCACCAAGGTAAGCAGCAACACCTGCAATCAAGCCTCCACCACCAACGGCAACAAATACATAATCCACATCTCGCCATTGACGTAAAATTTCATTGGCAATTGTACCTTGACCAGCCATAACGAGTTCATCGTCATAAGGCGGAATAAAAGTCATTCCTTCTTCTTGCGCACGTTGAATTGCGTATTTATTTGCGATGTCAAAAGAATCACCATGAAGTACGACTTCACCACCTAAACGCTTTACAGCTTGGACTTTAATGTCTGGTGTTGTCTTAGGCATCACAATAATCGCGCGAATTCCTAATTTTTTTCCTGAGAGTGCTACACCTTGAGCATGGTTACCAGCAGAAGCGGTAATGACACCTCGTTCTAGTTGAGCTTTAGGAAGTTGGCTGATTCTGTTATAGGCACCGCGGAGTTTGAAGGAGAATACGGGTTGTAGGTCTTCACGTTTAAAACGAATATTATTGTTAAGACGTTCACTAATTCGTGGTGCCGCTTCGAGTGGGGTTTCGATAGCAACGTCGTATACCGTTGCTTGTAAAATTTGTCGAACCAAACGAGACAGCATGTTAATTTTCCATCTAACAGTTTAAAATAGGCGCTTATTGTAACAAACCATAAGGCTTAGCGGTTTAAAATAACTGCAAAAGTCCAAATTAGTTGAGTGAAGTCATGAGTCTATATGCAACCCAAGATGAGAAAAAACAAGCAGCAGCACAAGCAGCTTTAAAACACTTACCGAAAGGGGGCATTTTAGGCGTAGGCACAGGCAGTACTGTTAACTTTTTGATTGATTTACTTCCTGAACTTCAATTAGAAGCTGCAGTTGCAAGTTCGGAAGCGACTGCGCAGCGTTTGAAGAAGCTGGGTATTGAAGTGGTAGATATGAACTCAGTGGGTGGTCTTGATGCATATGTAGATGGTGCAGATGAGATTGATCGTCATATGCACATGATCAAAGGTGGTGGTGCGGCATTGACACGTGAAAAAATCGTGGCATCGATTGCAAAAAAATTCGTCTGTATCGTAGATGATTCTAAATGGGTAGATCAGTTGGGGCGTGATTTTCCACTTCCTGTTGAAGTGATTCCAATGGCACGTTCTGCTGTTGCTCGTAAAATTGTCTCTTTAGGTGGCGACCCAGCGTACCGTGAAGGTGTAGTGACCGACAATGGTAACGTGATTTTAGACGTGCATAACTTAAATATCTTAAATGCACTTGAGCTTGAAAAAACATTGAATGATATCCCTGGTGTGGTATGCAACGGTATCTTTGCTTTGAATAAAGCAGACATTGCGATTGTTGCGACCAACAACGGTATTGAAGAGCGTACAGCGATTTAATTTTAACTCCTTGACGAGCTAGTCTCCCTAAACTCCCTCTTTTTAAATAGAGGGGCTTTTCTTCCCCCTTTCTTAAAGGGGGAGATGGGGATTTAATAATTAAAGAATAACAATGACTTTATCCGACCTTCCTGATATTGAAATCACCAAAAGTATTCGATCGAAAAGACTACGTCTACGTATAGATGGAACGTCAATTCGTGTGACTGCGCCATGGTTTTGTACCCATAAACAAATACAACAGTTTGTTCAAGATTCAGAAGCTTGGATCGTTCAAACTTGGCAGGCACAACAAAGTAAAATTCAACAGATTGATCGCGTTTTACCTTTATCTTTACAGTTATTTAATTTAGAAAATTCTATTAAAATTCAATATATTCAGCAGAAATTAAACTATAAGTTTGATTCAGTGATGAATGAGCTGAGTGTGAGTGATCGTCAGCCTCAACAATATTTAAAAGCCTTTGTTATTGATTATGCTAAACAGCATCTGCCTGTATATCTGGCTCAAGTATCTGATCAGTGTGGTTTAGCTTATCATGGCTGTAAGATTCGTCAGCCAAAAACGCGGTGGGGAAGTTGTACAGCACGTCATGACATTATGTTGAATAGTGCTTTGGTGCTTTTTCCTCAGGAAATAACACGCTATGTTTGTGTGCATGAATTAGCACATACAAAGCATTTTAATCATAGTGCTCAGTTTTGGGCGGAAGTGGCGAAGTATGATCCAGATTTTAAACTTAACCGAAAAAAATTAAAAATAACGCCGTTGCCATATTGGTGGATGCATAATTAATTATTATGCTGGGATTGCTTTGTCGATATTAAAGAATCAATTGTTTAGCGCTAGTCAATTAGTCTGATCTGGCGACTGGTATTCTAAATTTTGGCTATCATGATTGCTCTGTTTGGTTAGTTTGTCTCTAATATGCTCATAAGACGAATTGGTGTGTGTTTTTTTGATTCTAATTTTGTCTGTACCTGCTTTAATGCTTTATAGCATCCTCATGTATATTCTACTGAACCTGAGTAATCCTATTCACTTTCATTGGACGAACTATTTATCGCTTTTTGGCGGGGCTATAGCGTGGTTGATATTATTGATCATGGCAATTTTATAGATAAATCAAAAAAAAGATTTCTAAATTGCTTTCCGTGAGTGGAGGGTTATGTTCGGTATGGGGAGTAACTCCTTTTGTTGTGAAACAGGATCCGATCGTATTTCTTGCTCTCCCAGGGTTTATATTTGCACTGTATTTATGCTATTTGAGTTGGCAGGTAAATCAATGAAGTCACATGATAGACTTTATTAGATGCTTAACAGAGCCATCTAAATTATTAAACTTATAAAATAACAGCATTCCCATATGAAAGGGTTCAGAAAGTCACAAGTTCCTGTCATACTACTGCCTGTAACGAATACAGTCATTTAGAGGTAGATATCGTGATTTCAGTTGGTATTGTTGGTGGTACAGGATATACAGGCGTTGAACTTTTGCGTCTTTTGCTGCGACACCCAAATGTTCAAGTGAAAGCACTGACTTCTCGTACTGAGGCTGGTCGTCGTGTCGATGATATGTTTCCAAGTTTACGTGGTCATACCGATCTAGAGTTTTCAGATTTAAGCTTAGATTTATTAAAGTCATGCGATGTTGTGTTTTTTGCGACACCACATGGTGTAGCGATGAAACACGCTGAAGAATTAGTAGCAGCGAATACAAAAGTAATCGATTTAGCCGCTGACTTTCGTTTGCAGGATTTAGCGCAATTTGAAAAATGGTACGGTATGGAGCATGATTGTCCAGATCTACTTAAAAATTCAGTGTATGGGCTTTCTGAGCTCAATCGTGAAAAAATTAAACAAGCTCAAGTGATTGGTAATCCTGGTTGTTATCCAACGACAGTTCAAATTGGTTTGGCGCCTGTACTTAGATCTTCAGAAGTATTGGTAAAACCTGAAAGTATTATTATTGATGCAAAATCTGGTGTATCTGGAGCTGGACGCAAAGCAAGTTTAGGCATGATCTATACTGAAAATGCTGATAACTTCAAAGCCTACGGTGTAGCAGGGCATCGCCATCATCCTGAAATTGTTGAAGCGCTTGAAAATATATCAGGACAGAAAGGTGTATTTGACAATATCCTTTTTGTTCCACATTTGGTGCCGATGATTCGTGGCATGTTATCTACAATATATATCGACTTAACAGAAGCAGGTCAGCAAGCCGATTTGCAAACAATTTACGAACAGTTCTACCAAAACGAGCAGTTTGTTGATGTTATGCCGGCAGGAAGTTCACCAGAAACTCGTTCTGTTCGTGGATCAAATGATTTACGTATTGCGTTGTATAAACCACAACCAACAAAGTTAGTCATTTTAGTTGCCCAAGATAACTTGGTGAAAGGTGCAGCAGGACAAGCTGTTCAAAACATGAATTTAATGTTTGAATTTGCGGAAAATGCAGGCCTTAACGTGATTGGTTTATTACCATAAAAAACCTTTTTTGACTTCACACACATTTAACTTTGCAGTTAAATGTGTGTTTTGATTTTATAAATTAGAGATGACGATGCAAAACTCAGAATCAAATAATACGTCACAGCATAAAGATGAAAAAAATATCGGTTTTTTTCAATCGAATAAACCCCTTATGGCGGGTGGGATCATCTTATGTGCAGGCAGTTTACTTCTGGGCTATACGGTTGGTCATCGTCAAGGTCTAACTGTAGTTGGTTATGATGCTGACGCGGAACAATTGGTTGAAGTTGTCGAAAAACAAAAAAAAGAATTATCTGAACTGAATAAGAAATTAAATACCTCAGTTCAAGAACGTGATGTTGCTGTAACTAACTCAAACGATATGTATGCTGCATTAAATCAAGCCAACGCTGAAAAACTTCAAATTGAAGGTCAGAGTGCGATTTTCCGAGAAGTGCTGAGACAACGTGGTGGATTGAGTTTAACTGTGCAAAATTTAGCTGTTAAGTCGCTTCCAGAAAATGTATATGAATATCAGGTTGATTTAGTTCAAGTCAGTCCGAATAAACGTAAAGCATCTGGTGAAATTGAAATCAGATTAATTCAAGGTACGGAAGTCTTGGTTGTTCCAATTTCAGAAAAATCATTCAATTTCGACCATTATCAGCGATTAACTGGTCGTTGGACCATGCCAAAAGGCTTTACGCCCCAATTTATTGAAATCCGTGTAAAAGGCTCAAGTGCTCAAACCAAGCGCTTTAGTTGGCAACGTGGTGAAGCAATCGAATCAACTGCTGCATTTGCAGCTGAAGTACCGCAAGCTGCGGCAAATTCTCAATAATAGATTATAGAGTGCTATGCGAAGTAATAAACGTCATAAATGTCTCAATGACATTAAATTATCATTTCAACAATCTGGATTGGTGGATTGGCACTTCAATCCACGATTGAGTGATGCACAAAATGATGAATCCGATGGCGATTTAGCTGTAGCAACAGCACCACCGCAATTTAAGCGACCTCCCTTATACAATGTGGTATTGTTGAATGATGATTACACGCCAATGGATTTTGTAATTGAAATTTTACAACAATACTTTGCATTGAATCTTGACCAAGCTACCGAAGTAATGCTAACAGTACATTATCAAGGGAAAGGTATCGCTGGTGTCTATCCTAGAGACATTGCTGAAACCAAGGCTAATCAAGTCAACAATTATGCGCGCTCTCAAAGTCATCCATTGCTTTGCCAGATCGAGCCACAAGAATGAGGGGATCACATGCTCAGTCGTCAATTAGAAGTATCACTGCGTTTGGCTGTTAGCATGGCTCGTCAAAAGAGACATGAGTTTCTTACAGTTGAACATTTGTTACTCGCACTTTTAGATAATGATTCTGCCGTGAATGCACTAAAAGCCTGCGGTGCAGAAATTGTCAGTTTGCGTAAAGAACTTGAAGAGTATGTAGAGCAACATACGCCTAAATTAGGCGATAATGCTGAGCAAGCGCCTCATCCTACAGAAAGCTTTGATCGTATATTGCAACGTGCAATTTTCCATGTTCAGTCTAGTGGTGGAGATCGGACAGTTGAAGGTGCAGATGTACTGGTTGCAATGTACTCAGAAAGAGATTCATTTGCGGTTTATTTGCTAAAACGCCACCAAATCAATCGTCTTACTTTAACTCAATATCTTTCACACGGTGCGCGTAAGGAAGATGTTCCAGCTGAAGAAGAAACGGATGACTTAGATGGTGAAAACTCAGCCTCAGCAAATGCAGGTCCATTAGAACTTTATACCCTAAATCTCAATGCAGAAGCTTTAAAGGGTAAAACCGATCCTTTGATTGGTCGTGAAAAAGAAATTGAGCGTGCAGCTCAAATTCTATGTCGACGTCGTAAAAACAATCCGCTTTTGGTGGGTGATCCAGGTGTGGGTAAAACATCCATAGCAGAAGGTTTGGCTTGGCTGATTGTTAACAATAAAGCACCAAAGCCACTGCTGAATGCGGAAGTCTATAGTTTGGATATCGGTGCACTTGTTGCAGGTACAAAATACCGTGGTGACTTTGAGAAACGATTAAAGCAATTGTTAAATGCCCTAAAGAAGAAGCCCGAAGCAATTTTGTTTATAGATGAAATTCATATGATCATTGGTGCAGGCTCAAGTATGGGTAGCACTATGGATGCATCGAATTTAATCAAACCTGCATTGGCAAATGGTACTTTACGTTGCATTGGCTCAACAACGTTTCAAGAATATCGTCAAGTTTTTGAAAAAGATCATGCATTATCACGCCGTTTCCAAAAAATTGATGTTAATGAGCCATCAATTAATGAAACAATTGATATTCTTCGTGGACTCAAGTCTAAATTTGAAGAATTTCATAAAGTTCAATATGATGATGCAGCTCTTGTTTCTGCAGTTGAGTTATCGGCTAAATTTATCAATGATCGCTTCCTCCCAGATAAAGCGATTGACGTAATAGATGAAGCAGGGGCACAACGACGTTTGAGAGCTGATCAAGATAACACTTTGATTACAGTTGAAAATATTGAAGATATTGTTTCGAAAATTGCACGAATTCCACCTAAAACTGTGTCTAAAGATGATAAATCTGTACTTGAGCACTTAGAGCGTGATCTTAAACGAGTTGTATTTGGTCAAGATGAGGCGATTACCGCATTATCCTCTGCAATTAAATTGTCACGAGCTGGGCTTAAAGCACCAGATAAGCCAGTTGGTAGTTTTGTATTTGCAGGACCTACTGGTGTAGGTAAAACTGAGGTAACAAAACAACTTGCAAAACTACTCGGTGTTGAACTAGTCAGATTTGATATGTCTGAATATATGGAACGCCATGCGGTTTCACGTTTAATTGGTGCACCTCCAGGTTATGTTGGTTTTGATCAAGGTGGCTTACTGACTGACGCAATACATAAAAATCCACATTGTGTATTGTTATTGGATGAGATTGAAAAGGCACATCCTGATGTGTTTAATTTATTGCTGCAAGTCATGGATCATGGTTCATTAACTGATAATAATGGTCGTAAGTCAGACTTCAGAAATGTCATTATAGTGTTAACAACGAATATTGGCGCTGAAAGTATTTCCCGTACAAGTATTGGTTTTACAGAGCAAGATAATAGTCGTGATAATCAGGAAGCAATGAAGAAGGCATTTACACCAGAGTTTAGAAACCGCTTAGATGGGGTTATTCAATTTAAAGCTCTACCTACGACAGTAATCGATTCTGTAGTAGATAAATTCCTTACAGAACTTCAAGCTCAACTTGATGACAAAAAAGTTGTTTTAGAAGTAGATCAGTCTGCACGAGATTGGTTAAGTGAAAACGGTTATGATCGTCTGATGGGTGCTCGTCCAATGCAGCGTTTGATTCAAGAGCATTTGAAAAAGCCGCTTGCTGAAATGATTTTATTTGGTGAGCTGGCTGAAAACGGCGGTAATGTAGCAGTAACAGTTAAAAAAGAAGATGGCAAAGCCGTTGGATTAAAGTTGGAAGTATTTGAAGATTCTGCAGCTGAACCAGCATAGTGTGTTATTAATTGTATTAAAGCCCGTTTATTTAAACGGGCTTTAATTTTTGGGTGAAAGTATGGACATACAAGTTACAAAAGTAATATCTACGACAGCTTTATTTTTTCTGACAGCACTGATGGAAATATTAGGGTGTTACTTTCCATATTTGATCCTAAATCAAGGGCGTTCGCATTGGTTGTGGCTACCCACTTTTGTCGCACTCGCTGCTTTTGTGTGGTTATTGACTTTGCATCCAGCAGCATCAGGTCGAATATATGCTGCATATGGAGGTATTTATATTTGTTCGGCATTGTTGTGGTTAAAGTTTGTGGATCAAATGGATCTTACTAAATGGGATATCATTGGTGGCGGAGTGGTTATTTTCGGGGCGCTGATTATCATTTTACAGCCACAAGGCTTAATTCGGTGAGCTGTTATAGGAGAAAGTCTGTTTAATTAAATTAATAATAAATCGACCTTGAATATTTTTGATAAAAATTTAGAAGCCTATTTAATAAAATTTACATAAAGGCTTTTTAAATTGGCATGAAATAGGCATATATTTTCCGCCTATAATTTTGAAATACTTCAGAGTTTCATCATTATTCGACAATAAACAATGTAATTAGAATAAGGATTTTTCATTTGTCTACAACATATTCCAAGCAAGAAAAAACCAGCCGTATCAAAGGAATTATTGGTGCAGCTTCTGGTAATTTAGTTGAATGGTTTGATTTTTATATATATGCAGTATTTGCTGTATATTTTACCCAAGCTTTAACTGCGCCAGATATGGATAGTTCTACCCAAGCCATCTATGTGTGGGGTGTATTTGCAGCAAGCTTTTTTATGCGACCTATCGGTAGTTGGCTTTTTGGTCGAATTGCAGATAAACACGGTCGAAAAAAATCAATGGTCATCTCAATTATATTGATGGCTATAAGTTCTTTCATGTTTGCAGCGTTACCAACGTATGAGCAAGTGGGTATGGCTGCACCGTTTTTATTATTAATGGTTCGATTGCTTCAAGGCTTATCCGTTGGTGGTGAATATGGTGCTGTGGCGACTTATATGAGTGAATTGGGTTTAAAAGGTCAACGTGGCTTTTTTTCATCATTTCAATACGTAACGCTCACGGGTGGTCAACTCCTTGCAAGTTTATTGGGTGTAATATTCTTAGCTTTTATGTCTGAACAGCAGCTTTATGATGGGGGATGGCGAATTCCATTTATTATTGGTGGTGTTGCAGCAATTTTATCTTTATTAGCGAGAAGTAGATTAGAAGAGACTTTATCCAGTGATGAAAGTGATAAAGAAGATTCTGGTACACTTCGTGAGCTTTTTAAAAATCACTGGAAAACTTTCCTTTTGGTAGTTGGTTATACTTCAGCAGGCTCTCTTAGTTTCTATGTGATTACAGTTTACTCAAAAACTTACCTTACCAATATTGGAATAGATCCTAAAACGGTAGGGTTGATGATGACAGCCTGCATTTTTGTACTCATGGTGGCGCAACCATTCTTTGGTGCATTGTCAGATCGTATTGGTCGCAGAAATTCTATGCTGTTATTTAGTGGTCTGATGGCTATATTTATCTATCCAGTCATGGCAATCGGGATGAGATATTTTAGCGAAACTCCATTTATTGTCGCGATGCTACTGATTTTCCTGATGCTATTGCTTAGTTTGTATACCTCTATTGGCGGTATTGTAAAAGCTGAAATGTTTCCTCCGCATGTACGTGCGTTGGGTGTAGGTTTCTCTTATGCGATAGGTAATGCCGTATTTGGTGGTTCTGCACCTTCTGTTGCCTTGCAGTTTAAGGCCGCAGGAATTGAAAATTCATTTTTTATTTACGTGATCATTATTTTAATCGTATGTTTCTTTTGTAGTTGGCAACTTCCCAAAGAACCTAAATATTTAAAAGATGATCATTAAGATTTAGAAAATAAAAAAGCACCCGAGGGTGCTTTTTTAGTGGATGAAATTAATCTTTTTTTAAGCTTTCATTGATGAGGAACTCAACAAGTGCTTTTTGAGCGTGAAGGCGGTTTTCAGCTTCATCCCATACCACAGCATTTTTGTGATCGAGCATATTTTCTGAAATTTCTTCACCGCGATGGGCAGGTAAACAGTGCATAAATAAACAGTCTGGATGAGCAAGATCCATTAGACGTTCATTGACTTGAAAATCAGCAAAAGCTTTTTCACGAATTTTTTGCTCTTCTTCTTGTCCCATGCTGGCCCAAACATCAGTAACGATAAGGTCGGCATTCACTGCAGCATCTTCAGCAGAGTCTACAACTTCGGCGCAGTGCGCGAATTCAGAGAGAAATTCAGGTTTTGGTTCATAACCTTTTGGTGATGCAATCTTAAGTTTAAAGCCCCACATATGTGCAGCTTCGATATATGAGTTACACATATTATTACCATCACCAATCCACGCAACGGTTTTGCCTTGGATAGCGCCACGGTGTTCTACGAATGTTTGAACATCAGCAAGCAATTGGCAAGGGTGGTGATCATCGGTCAGTGCATTAATAACTGGGACTTTAGAATATTCTGCAAAACGTGTGACAATATCGTGGCCAAAAGTACGAATCATCACAATATCAAGCATGCTTGAAATAACGCGAGCTGAATCTTCAATCGGTTCGCCGCGACCTAATTGCGTATCCCGGGACGAGAGGAAAATTGCGCTACCACCAAATTGGGTCATACCAGCTTCAAAAGAAACACGGGTACGTGTGCTCGATTTTTCAAAAATCATTCCCATTACTTTACCAACAAAGGGTTGGTAGACTTCATGATTATGCTGCATGCGTTTTAATTCTATAGCACGATCAATAATGCGATTTAATTCTGCAGTTGAAAGGTCACGTAAAGTAAGAAAATGTCGTAGAGCCATGGTTACTCCACAATCATTGTTTCGTCAAAATAGTGAATGAGACGACCAATAATTGTTGGTTGATGAAAAAAAACGAGAATCGACTAATATACTATATGTAAAGAGAATTGCAAAAAAACTAGACTTTTTGGTGCCCATCTAGGAAGCGATCGACAGAATAGCTGATGTATTCGATGGTTTCTTGATCGGTTTCAAGTACTGGTATCCCCATTAAAATTTTCCATTCTAAATTTCTTAAGATTCCAAAATATAATTGAGCAGAAAATAAAGGATTTTCACATTTTAACACACCAAGTTTATGCGCATTTTCTAATGCATTTGCGATCGCTAACTGGATATGTTTAGGGCCTTTTTCGTGCAAATAAAGAGCAAGTTCTGGATTTTTTTGGGATTGCTCAATCACGAGGCGCATAAAGGCAGTGTGATCTTCTTTTTTAATGTGGCGATGAAAGTTAAGTAGTGTATGTATCAGATAAGATCTAAAATCGCCATGATCTGGATCATATGCAACACAGATATCTTTAAAAAAGAGTTCACGTCGATAATCACATATAGCAGTAAAAAGTCCTTCTTTGCCGCCAAAATATTTATAAATAGATGCTTTGGAGCCTCCAGCATGTTGAACAATATCATCCAAAGACACAGCATCGTAGCCACGTTCCAAGAATAGCGTATTGGCGCTTAGCAATAATGCTAAACGTCGTTCTTGACCACGGCGAGTATGGGGCATATCACAACCAGAAGTTTCAATATGCGGAAATGGATGTTGCATGCAGTATCAATAGCGAAAATGAAATTGAAGATGGAGTATAACAAATTAAAGCACTTAACGCCTGACACTCAAAATAATAACAAAATCAAAAAATGAATGATAATTCATTTTTATATGACTAAAGTTTTAGAGCAAAAATACTAAACGGTCATATATCAAACTAAATTTATAGATATACTAAAAACTCGATAATTATAGTAAACACTGTGGAAAGGAATATGACAGAACAATCGTCTGCAGGCTTAAGATTTAGACAAGCATTAGAAGTGGAAAAGCCATTACAAATCATCGGAACTGTAAATGCATATGCAGCAATGATGGCAAAACAAGTTGGCTATAAAGCAATTTATCTATCAGGCGCAGGTGTTGCAAACTATTCCTATGGTCTTCCTGATTTGGGAATGACGAGTTTAGATAATGTGCTTGAAGATGTTCGTCGTATCACTGAACGTGTAGATACGCCTTTGCTTGTGGATATTGATACAGGTTGGGGCGGTGCATTTAATATTGCACGAAGTATCAAGCAAATGATCGCTGCTGGAGCTGCTGCAGTTCATATTGAAGACCAAGTTGCGCAAAAACGCTGCGGACATCGTCCGAATAAAGAAATTGTGTCACAACAAGAAATGGTAGACCGTATTAAGGCTGCTGTTGATGCAAAAACTGACTCTAATTTCGTGGTCATGGCACGTACGGATGCACTGCAAAAAGAAGGGCTTCAAGCTGTCATTGATCGTGCATGTGCATGTGTTGAAGCTGGAGCTGATGCTATTTTTGCGGAAGCGATGACTGATATAACGATGTATAAAACAGTCTGTGATGCTGTAGGTGTGCCTGTGCTAGCGAATATCACTGAATTTGGTGATACCCCTTATTATACGACCGAAGAGCTAGCAGAACAGGGAATTTCTATGGTGTTATACCCATTGTCTGCGACACGTGCGATGCAGAAAGCAGCATTAGAAGTGATGCATTCTATTCGTAAAGACGGCACGCAAGTGAATGTTATTGATAAAATGCAACAACGAAAAGAATTATACGAGTTCCTTGATTATCATACTTTCGAAAACACACTAGATAAGCTATTCACTCAGGAGAAATAAAAAAATGGCTGAAGGAAAAGTATTGACTGGCGCAGGATTGCGTGGACAAGTCGCAGGTAAAACAGCACTTTCAACCGTTGGGAAAAGTGGTGCAGGCTTAACATATCGTGGTTATGATGTTCAGGATTTGGCGGAAAATTGCCAATTTGAAGAAGTTGCATATTTAATTTTCTTTGGTGAACTACCTACGGCGCAACAACTTGCGGACTATAAAGCAAAACTAAAATCACTGAGAGCATTACCACAAGCACTAAAAGAAGTGCTTGAGCGTATTCCAGCAGATTCACATCCTATGGATGTTATGCGTACAGGTGTTTCTATGTTGGGTAACTTAGAAACAGAACAGTCCTTTGGTGAACAGCAAGATATAGCTGATCGTATTTTGGCAACATTGCCAGCCATTATTTGTTATTGGTATCGATATAGCCATGATGGTGTTCGTATCGAAGAAAATACTGATGACGACTCAATTGGTGCTCAATTCTTGCATTTATTGCGTGGCGAAAAACCTAATGAATTGCATGAACAAGTCATGAATGTTTCTTTAATTCTCTATGCAGAACATGAATTTAACGCTTCAACATTTACGGCACGTGTGTGTGCTTCGACGTTATCAGATTTACATTCGTGTATTACAGGTGCGATTGGTTCTTTGCGTGGTCCACTGCATGGCGGTGCAAATGAAGCGGCAATGGATATGATTGAGCAATGGAAATCTCCTGAAGAAGCTGAGCGCGAAATGCTGGGTATGCTCGAACGCAAAGAAAAAATCATGGGCTTTGGTCATGCAATTTACAAAGACAATGATCCACGTAATGGGATTATTAAGGTATGGTCTGAGCGCTTGGCTAAGGACGTAGGAGATACTGTTTTATATCCAGTATCAGTACGTTGTGAAGAAGTCATGTGGCGAGAGAAAAAATTATTCTGTAATGCTGATTTCTTCCATGCTTCTGCTTATCACTTTATGGGTATACCAACGAAGCTATTCACGCCAATTTTTGTGATGTCTCGTGTAACAGGATGGGCGGCACATGTGATGGAGCAGCGTGCGGACAACCGTATTATTCGACCAAGTGCAGATTACACAGGACCTGAATTACGCAAAGTTTTACCAATTGAACAGCGTGCTTGAAAAGCATAATAAAAAGCTCCTTCGGGAGCTTTTTATTTTGTTGAGCAGAGTAAAATGGCATCTTGTTTTTCGTAGCCTGTTTCAGTAGGAATACCCATATAACTAATAACTGCAACGCGATAATTGGGGAAAGTGTGAGGAAATGCGTAAAGTTTTTTGATCTGAGGTAAATTACGATGATATCGAATATTCTCGAATTGTTGGCTTTTATACATTGAAGGTTTAGAACGTTGGCTGAGTTGTACCTGAGATTGGAATTTACTTACTTTAATTTCAGGCACGTTTAACCAAAAATTTCCAGTCTGTTCTCTTTGTTTATTTAATTTTAGGTTAGCAGTCTTAGGGCTTAATGGCGCTGGTTTGACAAGGCGAGCTTGAATACTTTGAATTTTGCGAAGCGTATGCTGAGTTTCAGTAATGTGATTTCGGCTATTTAATGGGGTATAAATGGATTGAACCTCAATCGCTTTATGTGGGTTTCTGCTGTTGAGCAAATAATAATAAAGTGTTGGTAGTCGACCAGATTCATCATGGTAATGGCGTAAATAATATATTTTCTGATCTTTAATATCTGAACCTAGTACTTCTATTGTCTCCGGACCGCCGACTGTGGCAAAGGAGGGTGAAGAAATAAGGCAGAAGATGATACCTAGATAAGTTTTATGCTTTAAGTGATTATTGTTCATTTGGACTCATCTTTTTGTATTTTATATTGAGCATGATTTAAAATTTTAGAATTATGATGAAGAATAGGTTAATCAAATGTGTTGATTAACCTAAATCTAGAAGTTTACTCGGCAGTAGTGCTTACAACTTCATCTTCATCATCTTCAGCAGTATCCATTCCTAATTCTTTTAGCTTACGAGTCAAGGTATTGCGACCCCAACCTAAAAGCTCAGCAGCATGGCGTTTTCTTCCTCGAGTTTGTTGTAGTGCAGCATTAATTAAGGTGCGTTCAAACATAGGCGTGGCGATATCCAATAATTTCATTTCGCCATTTTTGAGTTTTTGTACAGCCCACTGACTAAGCAACTCATCCCAATGCTGAATAGCGATACGATCTGCTTGATTGTGTGGATGATTTGGATCATCAGATTTTTGGATTGGTAGTTGTTTTAACTCAGAAGGAAGATCTTCTGGGTAAACCTCTCTTCCAGTAATCATCACTGTCAGCCAGCGACATGTGTTTTCAAGTTGACGTACATTACCTTGCCAAGGCAACTGTTTCATGTATTCAATAGTTTCTGTACGTAAAATCTTTGGACTTACACCAAGTTCTTTACCTGCTCGTGCGAGAAAGTGTTGTGCGAGCATCGGAATGTCTTCCGAGCGGTGAGCAAGTTTAGGAATATGAATACGAATTACATTCAGACGATGATAAAGATCCTCACGGAAGCGTCCATCATGTACTAATTTTTCTAGATCTTGGTGAGTCGCAGCGACAATGCGGACATCAACACGCACTGGAATGTGTCCACCGACGCGATAAAACTCGCCATCAGCTAAAACACGCAATAAACGCGTTTGGGTTTCGAATGGCATGTCCCCAATTTCATCAAGGAATAATGTACCGCCATTGGCTTGCTCAAAACGACCTTGTCGCTGAGTATTAGCGCCAGTGAATGCACCTTTTTCATGACCAAATAATTCAGTTTCAATCAAATCTTTCGGAATGGCAGCCATATTAAGCGCAATAAATGGCTTGCTGCTACGTGGTGAATGACGATGCAATGCATGAGCGACTAACTCTTTACCTGTACCTGACTCACCATTAATTAATACCGTAATGTGTGATTGCGACAAACGTCCAATTGCTCGGAAGACTTCCTGCATTGCAGGAGATTCTCCAATGATCTCAGTTGATTGAATTGGCTGTACGGATGATTTCGCAGATTCTTGTTGTTGGAGCTTATTAATGTGCATGATGGCACGATTGACAAGTGCTAAAGCCTCATCAATATCAAATGGTTTTGGTAAATATTCAAAAGCACCCGTTTGATAGCTTGATACTGCTGACTCTAGATCCGAATGTGCCGTCATGATGATCACAGGTAGATCAGGATAATGACCTTTGACTTTAGCGAGAAAGGTAAGACCATCAATTCCTGGCATCCGTATATCTGTCAAAATTACATCAGGTGTATCATCAAGTAACTGATCCAGTGCAGATTGAGCTTCTTCGAAACTGGTAACATCTAAACCTTCTTCTTTAAATGTTTTTTCTAGAACCCAACGCATGGCGCGATCGTCATCTATTACCCAAATTTTATTTCGCGACATGGTTTAACTCCCAAGGTATATAAAGACTAAATACGGTTTTGCCTGGAACAGATTGGCATTCAATCATTCCATTGTGTTGATGCATAATATTTTGTGCGATGCTCAGACCTAAGCCTGTTCCTTTAGCGCGTCCTGTGACTAATGGATAAAATACGGACTCTAAAATTTCCTCTGGAACGCCAGGGCCGTTATCTTCGATATCAATTCGAACAGTTGAGCGATGTAAAGTTCCGTTAATCGTGACAAGGCGATGAATACGTGTACGCAGGGTTAATTCAGGTTGAATGTCTTGAAAAAACTCTTTATTTTCAGTCATGGCCTGAATAGCATTTACACTGATGTTCAACATCACTTGAATAAGTTGATCCCGATCTGCTTCAACATCAGGTAAAGAAAGATCATAATCACGAGTAATTTTAATTTTCTTTTTTGTTTGGTTCACAATCAGAGAACGAACGCGTTCCAAAGGCTCGTGAATATTTACAGGTTCATAGCTTGGTAACTGCCGAGAACCGAGCATTGTGTCAGCAAGATTTCTCAGGCGATCTACTTCACTAATAATAATGTCCGTAAATTCTTTATATTCAGGATCATTTAAACTACGTGCCAATAATTGAGTTGCGCCACGTATGCCCCCTAATGGATTCTTAATCTCATGCGCGACACCTCTGATTAATTGGCGTGCGACCTGATGTTGTTGAATAAAATTTTCTTCTTTAGAAATTTTCAACATTCGATCAATTGGATTGAGTTCAATCAGAAGGAGGGGGTGATAACTTTTGCCAGTGTTAAGTTGGGCAACAGAATAGTCAACATGTACATCTTTAAAGTTCACAATAATAGTCGCTTCACGGCGGGTATAAGCTTGCCCCGTGAGTAATGTATTCGTGAGTGCTTCTTCTGTGTTAAATGAATCACCTGGAGATTGTAAAATACTGAGCACAGATTGACCTGATGCTCTTAATAAGCTGATATCAAAGAGTGCTTCACATGAGGAATTTAAATAAAAAATATTTAATTCACTATCGACTAAAAGTATCGCAGTGCTCAAGTTGTCTACGAGTAAACGGTAATCAATCGTTGGTTGTTGATTCATTAACCTTAAAATCCTGTCTTAAAATAGAGCAATTGCATCTATGTATTTTTCCATCACTGCTCACAAAGAGGGAGTTATTTAATTTTAACGTCCTCAAATAAAGCAAAATATGAGCCAACTTTGTTTGAAATCGTTAAAAATAACTAAAATGAACTCATTTATTAAGAAAAAAAGCGCGAAGCGATTGCAAAATATTCATGCAAAGTTGGGTTTATTTAATAATGCATCATATTGGTGCGATTGCAATATTTTTTAAAATTTATGGGAATATTTTGGTGCGTTATGCAAAGAGTGGGGTTTTCAACTGTTTTTATGAATTGAAAAGACATACAATACGCGGATTCTAGTGGAGCGCAGATTCATGAAATCCCCCAAAGTCGGTTTTGTTTCTTTAGGTTGTCCTAAGGCATTGGTAGATTCCGAGCGAATTCTTACTCAGTTAAAAACTGAAGGTTATGATGTAGCGTCGGATTATGACGGTGCTGATTTAGTTGTTGTTAATACCTGTGGTTTTATTGAATCTGCAGTACAAGAGTCATTAGACGCGATTGGCGAGGCGATGAGTGCGAACGGTCGCGTCATCGTAACAGGTTGTTTGGGTAAAGATGAAGAAAAAATTCGTCAAATGCATCCAAACGTACTTAAAGTTACTGGTGCAGCAGCTTATCAAGAAGTAATGGAAGCTGTGCATCAATATGTTCCTGAACCCCCTAAACACAATCCGTTTATTGATCTTGTACCAGAACAAGGTATTCGACTAACACCAAAACATTATGCATATTTGAAGATATCTGAAGGGTGTAACCATCGTTGTACCTTCTGTATTATCCCAAGTATGCGTGGCGATCTGGTATCTCGCCCAGTTGGTTCTGTATTAGAAGAAGCGGCGGCTTTAAAACGATCTGGTGTGAAGGAAGTCTTGGTTATTTCTCAAGATACTTCGGCATATGGTGTTGATACAAAATACAAGCTTGATTTTTGGAATGGTCAGCCTGTAAAAACTAAGTTCTACGATATGTGTGAAGCATTAGGTCAATTGGGTATTTGGGTGCGTCTGCATTATGTCTACCCATATCCACATGTTGATGCGGTTATCGATTTGATGGCACAGGGTAAGATCTTGCCTTACTTAGATATTCCATTCCAACACGCTAGCCCTAAAATTTTAAAACTGATGAAGCGTCCAGCGCATAGTGAAAACACGCTAGAGCGTTTAAAAGTTTGGCGTGAAAAGTGTCCTGATTTAGTCATTCGTTCTACATTTGTTGTTGGCTTCCCGGGTGAAACTGAAGAAGATTTCGTGCAACTTCTAGATTGGTTGAAAGAAGCTCAGCTCGATCGCGTTGGTTGTTTTACATACTCTCCAGTTGAAGGTGCAACTGCAAATGATCTGCCAGATCATGTGCCTGAAGAAATTAAACAGGAACGCTACGAACGCTTTATGCAGGTTCAGCAAGAAATTTCTGCTGCAAAACTACAAAAGCGTATTGGTCAAACCATGACTGTGCTGGTTGATGATCTAGAAGAAGAGTTTCCAGTTGCAGTGGCGCGTTCTTATGCAGATGCCCCTGAAATTGATGGAAATGTCTTTGTGGAAGATATTGATAAGAGCATGATTAAAGCAGGTGATTTACTGGTTGTTAAAATCACTGATGCGGATGAATACGACCTTTATGCAGAATTGATTGAAATTAAAACCGCATAATTGTTTGAAGTAATACTTATAAATGAATTCGGATATTGGAGTTTGTAATGTTAGATTCTAAAAAACCACGCTTTGGTCGTATTCTGCTAAAACTTTCGGGTGAAGCGCTAGCAGGCAATAAAGATATGGGTATCGATGCACAAGTGCTTGATCAAATGTCTTTATCTATTGCTCACTTGGTTGGTCTAGGTGTGCAAGTTGGTATCGTTGTGGGTGGTGGTAACCTTTATCGTGGTAGCCAATTACAGCAAGATGGGTTGGTTGGTCGCGTAACAGGTGATCAAATGGGTATGCTAGCAACTGTGATGAACGGTTTGGCGCTACGAGATGCATTGGTACGTCGTAATATTAAAACCCGTTTAATGTCAGCATTACCAATCGGTACAGTTGTAGAATCATATTCTAGCCGTGATGCGATTCGTCATTTAAATAATGGTGAAGTTTGTGTGTTTGTGGCGGGTACTGGTAATCCATTCTTTACGACAGATACCGCTGCTTGCTTACGTGGTATTGAGATTGAGGCCAACTTAATTCTTAAAGCGACGAAGGTAGATGGTGTCTACAATAAAGATCCAAGCAAATACGAAGATGCTGTTAAATATGATGCATTAACATTTGACCAAGTCTTAGATGAGAAACTTGGTGTAATGGATTTAACCGCGATTTGCTTATGCCGTGACCATAATGTTCCACTTCAAGTATTCGATATGAATAAATCAGGTGCGTTATTGTCAGTGGTTATGGGTGAAAAAGAAGGTACTCACGTTACTAATTGATGTACGTGGCTTTCAAAGCTATTTATACTAAACACTATTTTGAATTAAATTTTGAGAATTAGGTAAGGAAGATCACATGATTAACGATCTTAAAAAAGATGCTGAAGAGCGCATGAATAAATCATTGGACTCATTAGAGCATGGTTTTGCTAAAGTTCGTACAGGTCGTGCACATCCATCAATTCTTAACGGCGTAATGGTTCCTTACTATGGCTCTGATGTGCCATTAAACCAAGTTGCTAACATTGGTGTTGAAGATTCGCGTACATTGCTTGTTCAACCTTTCGAGCGCAATATGGTTGCTGCAATTGATAAAGCAATTCGTGAGTCAGATTTAGGTTTGAACCCAATTACTGCTGATTCAATTCGTGTACCAATGGCGGCATTAACTGAAGAAACACGCCGTGATATGCAAAAAGTGGCACGTAACGAGGCTGAAAATGCAAAAGTTGCGATTCGTAATATTCGCCGTGATGTATTAGGTGATATTAAAGCGTTGCTGAAAGAAAAAGAAATTTCTGAAGACGATGAGCGTCGTGCTGGCGATGAAATCCAAAAAATCACAGATAAATTTGTTGCTGAAGTTGAAAAGCGTTTAGCAGCAAAAGAAGCAGAGTTGATGAAGGTCTAAGCTATATAATGACCATCTCAGCAGAGCTTCTGCCTCAACATGTTGCCATCATTATGGATGGCAACAATCGTTTTGCAAAAAAGAAACATCTACAAAAAGGTGATGGACACCGTGAAGGAAAAAATGTCCTTGATCCGATTGTAGAGCATTGTCGTAAAGTGGGTGTAAAAGCACTTACTGTTTATGCCTTCTCAAGTGAAAACTGGAATCGACCTCAATACGAAGTTGATTTGCTCATGAAACTGTTGGAAGAGACGATTAATGAACAAATTCCTCGAATGATAAAGTTTCAGATTGGGCTTAGATTCATCGGGGATCGCTCTCGTTTATCGCCAGAATTGCAACAATTAATGTTGCAAGCAGAACAAAGGACTGCTACTTTCACAGAAATGACGCTCACAATTGCTGTGAGCTATGGTGGAATGTGGGATATCGCACAAACTGCTAAAACAATCGCACAACTCGTCAAAGAACAAAAAATTGATGTTGATCAAGTTGATGTTGATTTGTTTGCTCAGCATGTCAGTTTAGGTGACTTACCTCCAGTCGACTTATTGATTCGTACTGGTGGTGATTATCGATTGTCTAATTTTTTATTATGGCAATCTGCATATGCTGAGTTGTATTTTACTGAGACGTTGTGGCCAGAATTCACAACAGAAGAATTGGATCATGCCTTTGGTGTGTTTTTAGGGCGTGAAAGGCGCTTTGGAAAAACCTCTGAGCAGGTCCAACAAGAGAAAATAGAGAACTAATAATGTTAGAGCGGATAATTACCGCATTGATTTTAGTGGCTGTAGTCTTGAGCTGTATGTTTGCAACTACATCCATTTATCCAATGTTAGCGTTAATGATTATCGCTGCCGGGGGGGCTGGCTATGAGTGGTTTAAACTCATGCCTCGTCAAACTGATCAAGTGAATAAATTTAAAGCAGGATGCTTTGGTGTAATCACTGCGGTATTTTCTGCAATTGCGCTTTATTTTGATGATCTAGTACTGCTGTTGTGGAGTGCTTCGATTATTACTTGGGTTATTACCATTTATTGGGTTAAGCAATATCCTCTTTATGATGCGTGGTATAACACTTCACTGAATTGGATTGGTGTAGTGATTATTAGCGCTGCAGTATCGGCAATATACGAAGTCTGGATAAGTTCACCTTGGTGGCTCATGTATCTATTCCTCTTAGTGTGGGGTGCTGATAGTGGGGCGTATTTTGTAGGTAGGAAGCTTGGTAAGCGTAAGCTTGCACCTGAGGTGAGCCCGAATAAATCTATTGAAGGGTTAATCGGTGGTGTAATTACAGTCATCATTGTTATCTTATTTGTACAATTTAACTATTTAGATTTAACCGCAGTAGAGCATATTCTATTTTTACTCCTATCTGTGCTGACAGTATTTAGCTCAGTTCAAGGTGATTTATTTGAATCAATGATTAAGCGTCGTGCAGGTATTAAGGATTCAGGTCGTATTTTGCCTGGTCATGGTGGTGTATTAGATCGCATTGACTCATTGCTTGCTGCCGCACCTATTTTTGCTGCGGGAATATTTGTTTTAAAACTTGTTGGTGTAGATTTATAGATGTCTCAATCAGTATGTATATTAGGTGTAACGGGTTCAATTGGACAAAGTACCTTAAAAGTCATTGATCGACATCCAGAGAAGTACAATGTTTTTGCGGTATCTGCATTTAGTCGTGTAGAGCAGTTAAGCGAAATATGTCAACAATATCATCCACATTATGCTGTTGTACCTTCAGGCAAGGTGGATGAACTACATCAATTTTTCAAATTAAAAAATATCACTTCAACCGAAATTCTCTCTGATGAGTCGGGTTTAATCGCTGTTGCTGAGCATCCTCAGGTTGATATCGTGATGGCGGCGATAGTGGGTGCGGCAGGATTATTGCCAACACTCGCTGCTGTTCAAGCTGGTAAGCGTGTTCTTCTAGCAAATAAAGAATCGTTGGTGATGTCTGGTGACATCATGATGAAGGCCGCTAAAGAGAATAAAGCCTTATTATTACCTGTAGATTCTGAACATAACGCAATATTTCAGTGCCTGCCTCAAAATTATTTACAATTAGATACAGGTGGTAAACCCCAGTTAGGTGTTTCACAAATTTTGTTGACTGCTTCTGGCGGTCCATTTTTGCATCATACGCTAGATGAGCTCAGTAATGTGACACCTGCACAGGCTTGTAAGCACCCTAATTGGTCTATGGGGCAGAAGATATCAGTTGATTCGGCAACGCTAATGAACAAAGGTCTCGAGTTGATCGAGGCCTGTCATTTATTTTCAATTCAAGAACATTTTGTTACAGTGGTTGTGCACCCACAAAGTATTATTCACTCAATGGTTCAGTATGTTGATGGTAGTACTTTGGCTCAAATGGGTAATCCTGATATGTGTACGCCGATTGCACATGCATTTGCATGGCCAGATCGGATTGAAACACATGTTCCTCCGCTAGATTTATTTCTAAACGATACGCTTAATTTTATGCAGCCTGATACTGTACGCTTTCCAGCGTTGCAATTGGCTCGTGAAGCAATGAAATCTGGAGGATTGGCGCCTGCGATCTTAAATGCTGCAAACGAAATCGCGGTTGAAGCATTTTTAAAAAATAAAATCAAATTTTTAGATATTCCTAAAGTTGTTGAATCCACTTTGAACCATATTCAAAATTCAAATGCTGATTCTTTAGAGCTAATCCTAGAGACTGATGCGCTTTCACGTCGCTATGCTATTCAACTCACGAATTCACTGAGTACCTAAGATGAATATACTTTTCATTATCGTCGCGGCTATTTTGCTTCTAGGTCCATTGATTGCAATTCATGAATTTGGACATTACTGGGTAGCACGAAAACTTGGCGTTAAGGTTCTTGTGTATTCAATTGGATTTGGTCCAACAGTTCTAAAGTGGACCTCTAAAAAGTCAGGCATTCAATATCAGCTCTCTGCATTACCTTTAGGTGGTTATGTAAAAATGCTAGATGAGCGTGAAGGTAATGTAAGTGCAGAAGATTTACCTTATGCGTTTAATCGGCAATCCCCTTTAAAACGAATTGCAATCGTTGCTGCGGGACCACTTGTTAATTTAATTTTTGCTGTTTTACTGTTTTGGATTCTGTTCTTACCAGCTCAGGAACAATTAAACACTCGAGTTGGTAAAGTGATTGAAAATACGCCAGCCGCACAAGTAGAGATGCGTTCTGGTGATAAAATCATAGCTGTGGATGGAACTGCGACGCCAACTTGGGAAAAATTGAATTATGCGCTGATTGATCGCGTAGGTGAAAGTGGTACGATTCAAATTCAAGCTGATCGTGATGGTCAGGTACAAACTTTTAATTTACCGATTCAGCATTTTTTAAAAGATCAGTCTCAATCACCTTTGGATGTCTTGGGGTTTTTACCATATCGACCTCATATTCAACCAGTTGTGCATAAATTATCTGAAGATGGTGCTGCTATACGCCAAGGGATGAAAGAAGGTGATGTAATTGTCGCGATTGATAATAAAAAAATTAACGATTGGTTTGAAGTTGTTGATATAGTACAAAAATCACCAGAAAAACTATTGAATATTGAAGTGATGCGTCAAGGCGAGATTGTTCAATTAAAGGTCATGCCGCAAGGAAAGCGTGACAATATGGGCAATACGACAGGAATGTTGGGAGTGCAAGCTCAATCTGGTCAGATCAATATTCCTGCTGAATATAAGCATACAATTCAATATAATCCAGCGGAAGCTTTCGTGGTTGCGGTTGAAAAAACGGGTCAATTATCTTCTATGATACTTGGCTCAATTGTCAAAATGATTCGTGGATTGATTGGGTTGGATAATCTCTCGGGTCCAATTACGATTGCTAAAGTTGCAGGTCAAAGTGCTGAAATGGGGTGGCAAACTTTCATTTCATTTATGGCATTAATGAGTGTAAGTTTGGGTATATTAAATTTGCTTCCGATTCCGATGTTGGATGGTGGGCATTTAGTTTATTACATAATTGAATTAATTCGTGGTAAACCTGTTTCTGAACAAATACAATTGGTTGGATTAAAAATTGGTATGGTGTTGCTGGGAAGTATGATGTTTCTCGCAATATTTAATGATTTTATGCGTTTATAAGCGTTATAGATGGATAATTAACTTACTGGAAAACAATAGGCATGCAGCACAAACATTTATTTATGCCATTGGCACTCGTTAGCGCAATGGCAGCAGTACAACAAGTATATGCAGCAGACGAGTTTATCGCGCGGGATGTGCGTGTTGATGGATTAGTTCGACTAACGCAAGCTAATGTACTCGCAATGTTACCGGTGAATGCTGGGGATCGCATTAATGATCCAGTGATTGCGAATGCGATTCGTGCGTTGTATGCCTCTAATTCGTTTGATGATATTCAAGCTTTCAAAGAAAACGATGTTTTGGTTTTCAAAGTCGTTGAACGTCCTATTATTTCTAAAATCAATTTCAAGGGTAATAAGCTCATTCCAAAAGAAGCCTTGGAAGAGGGCTTGAAGAAAATGGGTCTAGCTGAAGGTGAGGTGCTCACTAAATCTGCACTTCAGACGCTAGAAACCGAGCTTGAACAACAGTATTCACAACAAGGTCGCTACAATGCTGATATTCAGGTTGAAACTGTTGCAAAAGCTAATAACCGTGTAGATGTCAATATTAATTTCATTGAAGGTAAACCAGCTAAAGTTTTTGAAATTAATTTAATTGGTAATACTGTATTTAAAGACGATGAAATTAAGCAAGTCTTTGCTGTCAAGGAAAGCGGATGGTTATCTGTCATTTCCAGAAATGATCGCTACGCGCGTGAAAAAATGGCAGCAAGCCTTGAAGCATTAAGAGCATTATACCTTAATAAAGGTTATATCAATTTTGAAATTACCAACTCTAATTTGAATATCAGTGAAGATAAAAAAAATATTTTCATTGAAGTTTCAATGAATGAGGGTGAGCAATTTAAATTTGGTGAAACCAAATTTTTAGGTGATGCTTTATATAAAGACGAAGATCTTCGTGCACTAAAGATTTATAAAGATGATGCAACTTACTCACAAGAGTTGGTGAATGCAGTAAAACAGTTATTACAGCGTAAGTATGGTAATGCTGGTTATTACTATGCGGAAATTAATGTTGTGCCTCAAATTGACAATGAAACAAAAAAAGTTAATTTGAATTATTACATCAATCCAGGTCAGCAAGTTACGGTTAGACGTATTAATTTTACAGGTAATACCAAGACTGCTGATGAAGTTTTACGTCGTGAAATGCGCCAGATGGAAGGCGCATTAGCGAGTAATGAAAAAATTGATCTTTCAAAAGTCCGTTTGATGCGTACTGGATTTTTCAGCAAAGTTGATGTTAAGCCGGTACGTGTTCCAGGAGCGCCTGATCAAATCGATTTGAATATCGCTGTTGAAGAACAACACTCAGGATCAAGTACTTTAGCTGTTGGTTATTCGCAAAACGGGGGTATTACGTTCCAAGCAGGCTTAAGTCAAACTAACTTCTTAGGTACAGGTAACCGTGTAGCGATTGATCTTTCTCGTTCTGAGACACAAGATTATTATAACCTAAGTGTTACTGATCCATACTTTACAATTGATGGTGTCAGCCGTGGTTACAATCTCTATTATCGTAAGACGAAATTAGATGAAGACTATAACGTTAACAATTATGTTACAGATAGCTTCGGTGGTGGTCTGAGCTTTGGTTACCCAATTGATGAGAATCAGAGCTTAAGTGCTGGTATTAATATTGATCAAACTGAAGTAACGACTGGTCCATTTGTTTCTACTTATGTGCGTGATTATTTACTTGCCAATGGTGGTAGGGAAACAAGTACTGGTAAGTATTGTCCAGTCGACTTAGAGCCAATTAAAGATGATAACGGTAATGTAATTGGTTATGAACCTTGCTCTGAACCTGAAGTTGAGTACGGTAATGAGTTTAAAGGTGATTTCTTTACTTATAGTTTAAATTTAGGTTGGTCTTATAACACATTAAATAATCCACGCTTCCCAACGTCGGGTATGTCTCATCGTGTTAATGCAGAGATTGCATTGCCGGGTAGTGATGTTGAATATCAGAAGGTAACATACGATACTCAAGCCTTTATTCCTTTAGGAAAGGATTTTGTATGGCGTGGTTATGGTAAGGTAGGTTTCGGTAATGATTTACCATTCTATAAAAACTATTACGCTGGTGGTTATGGGTCTGTTCGTGGTTATGATAATAGTACATTAGGTCCAAAATATCCGAGTATTACAGATGCTGCTCTAACTCGAGAAGATAGAAACCCTGAAGAGGTGGGGGGTAATGCATTAGTTCAATTTGGTACTGAATTAATCTTACCAGTTCCTTTTAAAGGCGACTGGGCGCGACAGGTCCGTCCTGTTATTTTTGCAGAAGGTGCTCAAGTGTTCGACACTCAATGTGACGTACCTACTGGAAATATTTATTTTGGCGCAACCAATTCGACTGCATTCGATGCTAGACAATACTGTAAAGACAACTTTGGTTTCGATGCTGGAAATATGCGATATAGTGTTGGTGTAGGCTTCACATGGATTACGATGATTGGTCCACTATCATTAAGCTATGCGTACCCTCTGAATGATAAGCCTGGTGATGAAACTAAGTCTGTTCAATTTGAAATTGGTCGTACTTTCTAGTACGGCCTTTTGCCTTTAAGGAATAATAATGAATATGTTTAAAACAACGATTTCAACGGTTTTACTCACATCTGTAGTTGGCTTTGCGCATGCAGCAGGATATGGGGTAATTGATTTAGAAAAAGTCGTTGAAAATAGCACGTACTTAAAACAGCAGAATACTCAGCTTGAGCAGACAATTAAACCGCAAACGGTAAAATTAGAACAATTGGGTAAAGAAATTGAAGCGTTGGCTAAATCAGCTCAAGCCAATCAATCGAATGCCCAGCAACTATCCTCTCAATATCAAACGAAGATGAACGAATTTCAATCTTTGCAACAGACTGTTCAATCACGTGTTCAAAGTACCATTCAAAATACAAATAAAGTTTTCGACTCAAGAATTAAACAAGTTGCTGAACAATTGCGCAAAGAAAATAATCTTGATTTAGTTTTAAATAAAAATGCTGCCTTGGCATATGACCCAAAATACGATTTAACTGCTAAAATGATTCAAAAGGTTAATGCAATCAAATAGTCAATGAAATCAAATCAATTTCGTCTCGATCACTTGGCCAAACTTGTACAAGGCCAAGTTATTGGTGATGCAGATCTGTTGCTAGAGGGTCTTGCAAGTTTAACTCAAGCGAACTCAAACCAAATTTCTTTTGTAAATTCTGATAGGTATTTAGACGAAGCGATTTCATCTCAAGCAGGTGCCTTAATTGTCACTTCTGAGATGCAGGCTCAGCTTAATCAGCATAATAATTTTATTGTCGTACAAAATCCGTATCTTGCTTTCGCGATTTTAACTCATGTGTTCGAATCTAAAACTGTGCAACGTGGTATCGAGGCCACCGCAGTAATCGATCCGAGTGCTATGATAGGGGATAATGTATATATTGGACATTATGTGGTGGTTGGCCCGCATGCCGTGATTGGTTCAAATACAGTCATTCATTCGCAAACTAAAATTGATGAGTATGTTGAAATCGGTGAGGATTGTTTCATTGATTCGCATGTCACGATTACGGGTCGATCTAAAATTGCTAAACGTGTTCGTATCCATGCGAATACCGTAATTGGAGGAGAGGGTTTTGGCTTTGCTCCTTATCAAGGTAAGTGGAACCGAATTGCTCAACTCGGGTCTGTTCAAATTGGAAATGATGTCAGAATTGGTTCCAACTGTAGTATTGATCGTGGCGCTTTGGATGACACTATACTTCATGATGGTGTGATTATTGATAATCTTGTGCAAGTCGCACATAACGTTCAAATCGGTGAAAATACTGCAATTGCTGCAAAATGCGGTATTGCGGGCAGTACTGTGATTGGCAAAAACTGTATCCTTGCAGGTGCTTGTGGTATCTCAGGACATCTAAAAATTGTAGATAATGTGACGCTAACTGGAATGTCAATGGTCACAGGTAGCATTTTAGAAGCTGGTACATATTCTTCAGGAATGGGATTGCTCGAAAATTCTCGTTGGAAACGAACAGTTGTTCGTCTAAGACAATTAGCAGATGTGCCATTGACCAAATTAGTCAAACAAATAGATGATATGCAGGCTCAGTTAGAGTCAATCGAATCAACTTTAAAATTGCGTAAATAATATGACAGAGTCTACTTTATCTTTTTCAATTCCTGAATTGCCGATGAATATTCAAACAATTCGTGAATATTTGCCGCATCGTTATCCATTTCTATTGGTAGACCGTGTTACAGAAGTGACTGAGAATGGAATTGTCGGATTTAAAAATGTCTCCATAAATGAAGAGTTTATGCAAGGTCATTTTCCAGGTTATCCAATCATGCCGGGTGTCTTAATCGTTGAGGCGATGGCACAAATTTCTGGCGTTCTTGGCTTTATCATGAACAATGAAAAACCAAAACCTGGTTCACTTTTTCTTTTCGCTGGCGCTGAAAAAGTTCGTTTTAAAAAACAAGTCGTTCCTGGTGATCAACTCGTGTTAAAATCAGAGCTTGTAATGCAGAAACGTGGTATTTACAAGTATCTTTGTAGTGCGAGCGTTGATGGTGTAATTGCAGCGACAGCTGAAATTATTATTTCTCATCAGAAATTAGAGCAAGCATGAGTAACAGTGATTTAATCCACCCTACAGCAATTATTGATCCTACGGCAACGATTGCTTCTGATGTAAAAATTGGTCCTTATTCGATTATTGGTCCTCATGTGACGATTGATAGTGGGACAGTGTTACATTCTCATGTGGTGGTTGGTGGATATACTCGCATCGGTAAATCAAACGAAATTTTCCAGTTTGCCAGTGTGGGTGAGGTGTGTCAGGATCTTAAGTATGCTGGTGAAGAAACTTGGCTTGAGATTGGCGACAACAACAAAATTCGTGAGCATTGCAGTCTGCATCGCGGTACAGTGCAGGATCAAAGTATTACTAAAATTGGTAGTAATAATCTGTTGATGGTCAATACGCATATTGCGCATGACTGTGTGGTGGGTAATAACAACATTTTTGCAAACAATGTTGGTGTCGCAGGTCATGTGCATGTTGGTGACTTCGTTGTTGTCGGTGGCAACTCCGGTATTCATCAATTCTGTAAAATCGACTCATACAGCATGATTGGTGGAGCATCATTGATTTTGAAGGATGTTCCTGCTTATGTGATGGTGTCTGGTAATCCGGCGCATGCATTTGGAATGAATGTAGAAGGTATGCGTCGTAAGGGTTGGTCAAAAGATGTAATCAATGGTTTGCGAGAATCATTTAAGTTAATTTATAAAAGTGGTCTAACGACACAACAAGCCATTGAGCAGATTACTGCTGAAATTTTACCAAATGTTTCTGAAGCTCAGCTCCTCATAGATTCTCTAAATGAATCTAAGCGCGGTATTGTTCGTTAAGAGCTTTTGCTAGAAAAAAAAAGACATCTTATGATGTCTTTTTTTATTCAACTTTTTTTGAAATATCCAGCTTCTTCAGAGTCAGGATAGGTGCTCAGTAGTTTATTTTTATAAATTTCAGCAGTTTGAGCGTTTTTATTTACATCTTTCGCGATGCTATACAGCTGATATAAAGATCGCGGTGCTTTTCCTGAATTTGGAAACTTCGAAGCGACAGTTTCATAGTGTTTTCTTGCTTCTTCATAATTGGGTGGTTCAATTGCTAAATTGAATTCAGCTAACCAAAAATAGGCATTACCTGTATACACACTATTTGGATTGTTACGTACAAAGTTTTGCATAGGTGCAATGGCTTTTTTTGCGCCACCTTGTTTGTATGCATCTAAGGCAACTGTATAAGCCGCTTTATCAAGTTCTTGTTGGTTGGTTTGATTCAAGTTCGTTGCATTTTGTGATGCTGTGGTATTGGAGTTAGTGCTAGTGCTTGGTGCAGTTGGCTCATTAGGAATGGGTGGTGCAGTATTAGGATCTTCGGCATTGGACTCCTCCACAGGATCAATTTTTTGTTGAAGGAGTTCTAATCTTTGATCTAGATCTGTATAGCGATTTTTTAATTCGTTGGTCAGTTGATTAATTTGATGTTCTTGTTCTTCTAATTTGCCTTGAAGTGCACGAATTTGATTTTCTAAGCGTTGATTTTGTTGGATAAGCTGCCAACTGGTGTTGGTAGGGGCTGTAGCGGTGTTATTCGCTGCGACTGCTGTTTGGTTCAAACTCGAATTTTGGCTTAATCCTTTTGATTCGATAGGAATATTGGCAAAAACTGATGTTGAGCTCATCAATGCTAGTGCAAGAAAAGTACGCTTATTGAGCATGTTCATTATTCCATTTGTGTCCATACTCAAATTTGAACTTTGAGTATTTTCAATTCTTAATAATCAGATCATTAAAAACGTCATAGCATTTAAAATCAATATAAATTTACAATGAAACTGTATAAATGAAGAAATTTAAGTTGAAGTTATTTAGATGAAAAATATCAAGTTTGTTGTTAATAGATTAGTAAATATTCACTTGAACTTTTTTAGTGCCTTTAAAGCCCATTATGGTCTTGCAAGATCGTTAAAAATCTCTATACTCTGTTCTTGCAATGGTAGCCCTGCTGGTGGCTTCGCAATTGTACTCTGAGAACCCCGCCAGGACCGGAAGGTAGCAACGGTATCAGAACTATGATGTGCCGGAGTTTTGCTAGTAGGGTTGCCACCATTATAATAATTTTATTTCTTATTCTTCATTCTCTTTTCGTTTTATAGCTTTCATAATCGCATCCATTTCAAAGCCTCTATATTGTAAAAAGCGAATTTGTTTTGCTTTTAATTTTGCGTCCTGAGCAACTTCATAGCCATATTTTTTGACCTTCAATAAGTATGCTTGTTCATACCAATCTATTTCTTCCATTTCTGGTTCAGCCAACGCTTTATCAACGTGTTTGCTTTTAAGCGCTAGCTTTATTCGATTTGGACCTTTTCCTTTACGTAATTGGCTGTGTACCGTCATTTCTGCAACGCGAGCATCACTTTGATAATTTTCTCGCGCTAGCTCATCAACTAAGCTCAAAACCTCTTCCTTATTTTGTGCATACAAAGCAAGTTTATCAATTAAGTCTTTTTTTGAGTATTCTTTGCGAGTTAAGACTGCAAATGCATACGATCTCAAACGAGTCCCTGTTAAGCCTTTATTCTGTGCTAGAACTGATGAATGAGTATCATCTAAATCACATTCATCTGGTGCTTGATCGGTTAGGTGTTGACTAGCCGAGTGTTGATCATTGATGGGATGTTGAGGTTCATCTTCATTCATTATTGATTTTAAGTCCTCATAATGAATGAACTTGGGAAACTTCTCTGACATTTTAAATCCATGCTCTTAAACAAAAGCGCCCATAATTTGGGCGCTTCGATTTCAAATTTTTTGAAAAATTATACTTCAAATAAATCAGCTTCTTCGTCATTTTCTTCGGTTGGAGCTGGTGTTGCTGTGGTTAACAACTGTTCACGAATCATGCGATCAAGATCTTGTGCAAGTTGAGGATTTTCCTCAAGATGACGAATCACGTTGTTCTTACCTTGTCCAATCTTGTTACCTTGGTATGAATACCAAGCACCAGCTTTTTGAACAAGTTCTTGTTGTACAGCGAGATCGACCAATTCAGCAAGCTGATTTGTACCTTTACCGTACATGATTTGGAATAATGCTTCACGGAAAGGAGGTGCCATTTTGTTCTTCACCACTTTAACGCGTGTTTCAGAACCAACAATCTCATCGCCTTCTTTCACTTGACCAATGCGGCGAATATCTAAGCGTACAGAAGCATAGAATTTGAGCGCATTACCACCAGTAGTGGTTTCTGGACTTCCAAACATGACACCAATTTTCATACGAATTTGGTTAATGAAGATCACCATGCAGTTGGAGCGCTTTGCATTACCTGTAATTTTACGCAATGCTTGGCTCATTAAGCGTGCTTGTAGACCCATATGAGAGTCACCCATTTCACCTTCAATTTCGGCTTTAGGGGTTAAGGCTGCTACAGAATCGACAACAATTAAGTCGATAGCGCCAGATCGTACCAGCATATCTGCAATTTCTAGTGCTTGTTCACCGTGATCAGGTTGTGACACCAATAAGTTATCGATATCAACACCAAGTTTGCGAGCATATTGAGGATCTAAAGCATGCTCAGCATCGATAAATGCACAAGTACCACCAGATTTTTGACATTGCGCAATCGCTTGAAGTGTCATGGTGGTTTTACCTGATGATTCTGGACCATAAATTTCAATAATACGGCCTTTAGGTAAACCACCAATACCTAGTGCGATATCCAATGTAAGAGAGCCTGTAGATACAGCTTCTACAGCTTGAACAGTATTGTCACCGAGGCGCATTACCGTATTTTTACCAAATTGTTTTTCAATTTGGCTTAAAGCAGCACTCAGTGCTTTGCTTTTATTATCATCCATCTCATAACCTCAAAACGATGTAAATCACTGATAACTTAAGTGGATGTCTTTAATTAAGTCTAATGTCCACGGCATTTATAGTGACAGAAAAAATCGAACTGTTCTATAATTTTAAACTTCAAAACGACAGTATTTGTCGCTTTAACTTATTCATCATCGTATGACCAAACTTCGTCATATTGCTGACCATTTTGTTGACGGAATCTTGTAATATCACGTCGATCTTTTTTGCTTGGTCGATGATCTGGTCGTGCAAGATTATGCAATTTTCTTTGTGCAGAAAGCAACTCACGACGCGCGATACTGACTTCAGTTTCTTCATAGAGTAATTGTGCAGTAGGTGCCCCGCCTCGTACAGATGATAATGCTTTCACAATGACGGTTTTCTTTTCAAATCCCTGCTGAATCGTTAACTCCATTCCTACACGTACTTCTCTGGAAACTTTAACACGATCATTGTTGTGATGAACTTTACCACCTTCGATTGCTGCTTTGGCAATTGAGCGGGTTTTAAAAAAGCGTGCTGCCCAAAGCCACTTATCAATTCGCATTGAATCAGTGATTTTAGTTTCATGCTGTTTTGACATTCATTTCTTTCTCATGGTTAATTTGGTCTAAATAGGGGATTAATGATCTTAGATCATTAATTGCAGGATACTGAAGTTTAGACCTTTCGCGCTCAGGTTGAGCGCTAGATGGTTGGGTAATTGTGATTAGATGCTCAATACCAAAAGATTTAGCACCTTCGAGTACAACCGCAGTATCATCAACGAGAACGCAGTGACGAGGTTCAAATGGGTGCATTTGCTGTAATTGATACCAAAATTCAAAACGCTCTTTAGCAAAACCGATTGTTTCACTACTGATCATCACTTCAAAATAAGAGGTGAGGTCAACTTGATTCATTTTCAATGCCAAACCTCTTTCATCAGCATTGGTGACTAACCATATTCGGTATCCAGCTTGCTTAAGGCTTGATAATAACGCAATGCATCCCTGTCTCGGCTTGATGAATTCTTTGTGATCGTGTTGAAGCTGAAAAGTATCAACGCCGACTTTGGCTGTCCAAAAGCGCGTAGAATACCAATCGAGCGTGTGCTTATGATCTTGATAAAATTTAAATAGAATTTGATTGCTCTGCTCTAAACTGATTTGATGAGTTTTGGCATGTCGCTCAGGGAGTTTGTGATTCCAAATTAAATCGTCAAAAGCAAGATCGAGTAGGGTTCCATCCATGTCGAACATGATGATGGGTTTATTCATTCATCTTTCCTCAGGTATTGTTGCAATTTAGCACAAATAAAAACAACAAAATGGGTGTTATTTAAATATCGATTTACACCATCATTTGATGCAAAAGGTTGGACTCGCATCAGCATTTTAAAATTGAACTTCAAGAATGGGTGTGCGTGGTGACTTCTATATTTCATTCCATTCATATTATATCGAATTAGATGTGTGAGGTCACAAATTTAGATCTTGATAATGAATACAAAAATAGTATAGAAGTCGCTATGAAAGCATCATATTTTTTGAAAATGGTGCATAGGAGTTTGAAGTATGACAAAACATGATAATAGTTCGAAACCACACAAAGAATCTAATGAGGATAAAGGGAATCAGGACTCTTTTAAAAATAAAGAGCCTGTAAAAAAACCGAATGAACAGCCTGAAAGTCCAGTCAAAGAGCAAAAATAAAAAACAAGCCTTCTTTAAGAAGGCTTGTTTTTTTATGGTGATATTAACTCTAAGGCGCGCTCTGATTTTTGGAACTATTGCGGGTGTTATTTAAGATGAATTGAGGGTTGTTGGCAATCACGCTTCGGAATTTGTTTTAAAAGTGTTAGAGTTCTTATGATTGAAATGGGTTATGTGTTTCAAAGTGGTTATATTTTATAGGTTTGCTACTATAAATATAAATCCAACAATGCAAATTAAATCACGCTGCATTTTAGGCTGAGGTTCTTAATATGATCGTCGTGCTTAGAGTGTGTAGCGCCAGAAAAAATAGGTTTTATCCATGTTTATCACAACGCATGCTCCCCAAGATCAACAAATGTTAAATTTGGTTCCGATTTTGGCTGTTGCAAGCCAAATATTATTAGAAGAATATCAAAATTATTGTGCTGGACGTGATTTTAAAATCAATGAAAAAGATGATCATTCTCCTGTAACTCAAGCAGATTTAAAGGTCAATCAATATCTGCTCAGAGAGCTTGCAAAACTTACACCTGATATTCCAATCATTTCTGAAGAAAGTGATTATTCGGAGCGACATGAATGGCCTCAATGTTGGATGCTAGACCCTTTGGATGGTACGAAGGAGTTTATTCATGAGCGTGATGAATTTACGATTAATCTGAGTCTTATTCAGAACCATCAAACTGTATTTTCAGTCATAGTCGTGCCGACAGAGCAAGTTATGTATATGGGCTATTTGACGGATCTTCCTTATAAATATTCATTTATGAACAATATTTGGGAAAAATATTGCAAATTTAAAGTCTCACCAGTCGATGCCATCCAAATTGGACTGAGTCATAGTAGTAAAAATCCTAAGTATCAACACTATATTGATTATATTGAAAGAGAAATACCGGTTATACGTCGTGAAGCTGGAAGTGCTTATAAATTTTGTATGATGCTTGAGGGTGAAATAGATATTTACCCAAGATTTCATCCAACCTCCGAGTGGGACACTAGTGCTGGACAAGGCTTGCTAGAGAGCATAGGAGGTGGTTTGTTGACCTTGGATTCTGTGCCATTTACCTATAATCAGCGTGATACTGTTTTGAATAATGGTTTTATCGCCTATCGTGATCCTGAAATGAGGCAATTGGCTTTAGATGCGTTGTCAAATGTACTTTAGGGGAGTGGAACTATAATTTCATCGTGTTATAGTCAAATTAATTTCATTTAATAGAATTATTATGTCGCTGAAGTTGCTTCCTCCAAGTATGCTCAGAGCGGTTGATTTACTGCCCGATGTTGCTGTGCCTGTTACACTATTTACTCGCCACTCAATTCGTGAAATGGTGGTGGGCCAAGGACTCGCTGGATATGATTTGCAATTAACAGATCAAGGTAAGGATCTGGCGCAGGCTTGGGGGGCTTATCTTATTGATCAAACAGATCGTGTGATTGAACACTGTATTTCTAGTCCAATTCAACGTTGTATTGATACTGCAGCACTGATGATTCAAGGTGCTGATCAAATCAATCCTAAGTCAAATACCCATCATATTAAAATTGTTGAGCAGGGGCTTTTGGTCGAGCCTGGTAGCTTCGTTTTAGATATCGAGCAAGCTGCGCCATATTTTAAGCAACAAGGTGCTTTGGGATTTATCAATAGCTTTGTAAACAATACTTTACCTGGGATGAAGCAGCCAATTACAGGTGTGATTGATGTTTTACATTTGCTTTATCAAACTCACCCTCAACAGAATCATGGATTAAGTTTGGCGGTTAGCCATGACACTATTCTGGCTGGTATTCTGGCTGTGATTTCAGGTAAAACACAGATTATTCAGCAGGATTGGCCAGAAATGATGGAAGGTTTGTTTGTTTGGTTTGAAGGTGAAGCATTCATAGATGCAAAATTGAAATGGATATGGCGTGGTGAATGTAATGAGCTGTCTATTCGTGAATTTGTAGAGCAAGAAAGATAGTAATTTTAATATTATTTAAGTATTGTTGATAAATTTAAAATATAAAAAAAGCCCTTAAAGGGCTTTTTTTAACGCAACTTAGTTAGAAGCTAGAGCTTTAACTTGTGCATTTAAACGGCTCTTATGACGAGCAGCTTTGTTCTTATGGATGATACCTTTGTCAGCCATACGGTCGATTACAGGTACTGCAGTTTTGTAAGCTTCAGAAGCTGCTGCATAGTCACCTGCAGCGATCGCTGCTACTGTGCGTTTAAGGTAAGTACGAACCATAGAACGTAAGCTTGCGTTGTGTTTACGTGCTTTAACGTTTTGACGAGCACGTTTTTTTGCTTGAGCAGAGTTTGCCACTCGTGCACTCCTTGAAATTGATTGGTCTGGGCGGGCTGAAATTTCAACTAAATACAAACATTAGAAGAATTTACACCAGCCCGTAAACAAGTGCCATATTGTGATTAAATGATGCGGCAAAGTCAAGTCTTGACATGCTTTGACAACATTTTTGATGCAGATAAAATGCGGTTAGCACGTTAGATTAGATAAATATTGGAAGGAATGGCGAAAAAATGATTAAAAATATTAAAAGTGCAATAGTTATAGGGGCAACTGGTTTAGTTGGTCGATCTTTGGTAAATCATTTGAATCAATTGGTAGATTGCGAAAGAATTGTCGTAGTTGTTCGTAAGCATGATGAACAATTTGAACAGTTCACCAAAGTTGATCAGTTGGTCATTGATGACTTTTTAATGTTAAATGATGAGGACGCTTCTGAATTCTCACATGCTTTTAGTTGCCTAGGAAGTACAATTAAAAAAGCAGGCTCTAAAGAAAATTTTTACAATATCGATTTTGAGATAAATGCTCATTTTGCTGATTTGCTCGTGAATACCGATACTTTTTTTGCAATTGTAAGTGCGGAAGGTGCGAATGAAAGATCTCCATTCTTCTATAATCAAGTGAAGGGAAAGTTAGAAAATTATCTAAAATCATTATCACTCTATCAATTGGCGATCATTCGACCTTCACTCTTAATTGGTGAAAGAGCTGAAACAAGGACACTCGAAGATATTTCTCAGAGTATTTTCAAGCGAGTATCGCAATTTCTGCCAAATACATTCAAATATAAGCCAGTGACAGCAGAGCAAGTCGCTAATACTATGGTCGTGAGCGCAAGAACTCAAAATGAAAAAATTAAGATTTATGATAATTTAGAGATTCAAAAACATAACTGAGGGTATAAAAAGTGACAACGCCAACATTTGTGACGTGTGATTTACTGGATGACCATCCTGATTTAGATATTCAAGTATTGTATCCATCTATTGATGGAAAATTCTTCAAAAGTTACGGCGGTGTAAAAAGCTTTGGGGGTGAAGCTGTCACTGTTAAATGTTTTGAGGACAATTCACGAGTAAAAGAGTTACTCGCTACAGATGGGCAAGGCAAAGTTTTAGTTGTAGATGGTGGTTCTTCCATGCGTTGTGCATTGATGGGAGATATGATTGCTGAGTCTGCCGTTAAATATGGATGGGGTGGTGTCATTATTAATGGTTGTGTTAGAGATGTTGATGCTATTGCGAGTTTAAATCTAGGCGTGCACGCACTTGCGGCTATACCTCAAAAAAGTAATCGCAAAGGGGTGGGCGAAACCAATATCACGATTCAAATTGGAAATATCACAATCCAACCAGGTGATTATATCTATGCAGACAATAATGGAATTATTGTGTCCAAGACAAAATTAGTCGATTAATTTAAATAAAACAAAAACGAGGTAATCAGTATGGTGATTCATCAATTAAAAGTGGCTCAGGCGCTAGCTTCAGCTGTTGCAGAAGGTGGACGTGGGACTTCAGGTACACCGTTTCCTAAACAGCCAGAAAAAGCATTAAAGCTTTACGAATTTGAAGGATCACCATTCTGTCGTCGTGTAAGAGAGGTGTTGACTTTACTTAATCTTGACTACGAAGTGTATCCTTGTCCGAAAGGTGGAAGGGTCTATCGAGATCAAGTAAAAACACTTGGTGGTAAGATTCAATTTCCTTTTTTAATTGATGAAAATACTGGGGCTAAACTTTACGAGTCTCAGGATATTATTCACTATCTTTTTAAGTATTATGGTGAGACAGGTCAAACACCGAAGCAATTCTCACACTACCCCAAATTGCCTGTAGTTGCTCTAGCTGGAACACTGATTAATGGTGCTCGTGGGATTTTTATAAATAAAGCGATTAAGCAGAGACCACAACCCGAGCATTTAATTGAGCTGTGGGGATTTGAAGCGAGTCCATACACCAGAATCGTGCGCGCTGAACTCACAGAACTTGAATTACCATTTAAGTTTCATAATGTTGCTAAAGAACGTTGGCAGGATCAAGGACCAGCGATTTTACGATTGAAGCCTGGGAAATATATTCCTTTGGCTGGCGGTAAACGCGAGCAGGTTGTAAAGGTAATGAATCGCAAGGGGAAGGATATACAAGTCCCGTATTTAGTTGATCCTAATACAGGCGTAAAATTGTTCGAATCGAAGAAGATTGTAGAATATTTAAGAAAAAATTACGGTTAATTTTAGTTTGAGTGCTTTTTGGTCATGAATATAGGTGTATTCGTGACCAAATGCTAAGATAAAACATTATTTTGAGTTTTCAGCTTTTCTTATCGAACTATGTTTAAAAAAATTTCTGATTTGTTTCAAAAAAAACCATCGGCTGAGCAAGTTTATTTACAGACCCATCAAATTCGTCATGATCCTGAATTAGGATATATTATCGATGATGTTGTTTTGAATGAACTAAATGAAAGATTGTCATATTTTTCGAACCGAAAGGTTACTCGTTTTGATGATTTGGAAAATTTATTTTATCGGGGAATGTTGATCAAAGAGAAAATAGATCTCGAGTTGAATACAGGTCGTTTTACTACGAGATTAGGTAATAATCAACAGAATCTAGAACAGTTAAAAAAATTCGTTATATTGCTCAATGATTATTATCGTGAATTCAAACGTGAGCGCTAATGTTTGCGACTGAATGTTTGTGATATCTAAAAATAACTCATTCTCGATTTTGAACATGATAAAATAGTGCAATGTCCTACCAGACTTTTAAAGCGATCTTCATGTTCCAAAAAGAAATTTCTCAACTTAATCTATCACAAATAAAATCTGGCGAAAAAAGATGGTTAGGGGCGCTTAAAGGCTCTGCCATCGCTTTGCTTTTAAAAGAAATAAGTCAAAACTCTGATCGACTCTTTGTTCTGGTAGCTAGAAATAATCAACATTTAGCTCAACTTGAGAGTGAACTTGAATTTTATGGTGTGAAGCCCACCATCTTTCCAGATTGGGAGATCTTACCTTACGATCGGTTGTCTCCGCATCAAGATATTGTCTCAGAAAGATTATCAGTGCTCTCTAATATGCCAGCAAAAGGGATACTACTCATTTCAAGCACAACTTTGGCACAACGTGTTGCGCCGACGTCTTGGGTGTTAGGTGAGCATTTTGATATTAGCGTTGGGCAAAAATTTGATTTAGAAAAGCAGAAACAACGCCTGATTCAGGCTGGTTATCATTTGGTCGATACTGTATATGATCATGGAGAATTTGCTGTTCGGGGAAGTTTAGTTGATATTTTTGCTTCAGGGCAAGATGCTCCAATTCGAATAGATTTGTTTGATGATGAAATTGATTCTTTGAAATTTTTTGATCCAGAAACTCAAAGGACCACGACGAAACTTGAACATTTTAAGGTTTTACCAGCTAAAGAGTTTCCTTTAAAAGAAGGTAGAGCTCAATTTCGAGACCGTTATGCTGAAGAGTTTCCAACGGCGAACCCGAAAAAAAATCCGATTTATCAGGATGTAATGGAGGGTATATCTTCACCCGGATTGGACTATTACTTTCCGCTGTTCTTTTCAAAAAAAGAAATGCTAGAACAAAGTAGTATTACATCATACTTACCAAATCATTCCATTGTCATTACAGATCGAAATATTGAAAGTGAATTAACTCAATTTTGGAAAGATATTTATCAGCGTTATGAAGACCGACGTCATAATGTTGATCAACCTTTATTAGCTCCAGAACAAATCTTCTTTCAACAAAATCAAATTTTTGAACAACTCAATCAGTTTCCTCGTATTATCGCATCTGACGAAGTTTTTGAACCTAAAGCGGGTGTAATCAATACCTCTGCTGAACAGCCACCTCGTTTAGCGGTAGAGCCTAAACATCAACAGCCATTTCATGCTGTAAAATCATTTATTGATGCTGCGCAACACCCTGTCTTACTCGTTGCTGAAAGTGCGGGACGTCGTGAATCGTTAAAGGACTCCTTGCGAGCAAGTATGGGTGAAATTCCTGTTGTAGAGCATTATCAGGAGTTTATTAATCAACAATATTCAGTAGCAGTAACGCATGCACCACTTGAACGTGGCTTGGAGATTAAAGGACAAATATCTGTCATTTCAGAAAATCAACTCTATGAGCATCGTGTTGTACAACGCCGTAGAAAACGCCAGCATGAAGTTTCTGAAGAGTTCTTAGTTAAAAGTTTAACTGAATTAAGTATAGGTGCTCCTGTAGTTCATATTGATCACGGTGTAGGTCGCTATGCGGGATTAGTGACTTTATGTATTGATGAGCAAGACCACGAATTTTTGCAACTTAATTATGCTGATGATGCCAAAGTCTATGTTCCTGTCACCAATTTGCATCTGATTAGTCGATACAGTGGAGGTGATCCTGATTTAGCACCACTACATAAACTTGGTACTGATGCTTGGAATAAAGCTAAGCGCAAAGCACTAGAGCAAATACATGATGTTGCAGCCGAACTTCTTCATATTCAAGCAAGACGCCACTCAAAACCAGGTATTCAATTTGAATTAGATCACACTACTTATATGCAGTTTGTTAGTGGTTTTGCTTATGAAGAAACGCTTGATCAAGCGAATGCTATCGAAGCGACTTTATACGACATGCAACAAGCTAAACCAATGGATCGTTTAGTCTGTGGTGATGTTGGATTTGGTAAGACAGAAGTGGCGATGAGAGCTGCTTTTGTTGCTGTACAGAACAATAAGCAAGTTGCTGTTTTAGTTCCAACAACTTTACTTGCGCAACAGCATTATGAATCTTTCAAAGATCGATTTGCTGATTGGCCTATCCGTATTGAAGTGTTATCTCGATTTGGCTCAAATAAAACACACTTAAAAACGATCGAAGATTTGGCAGAGGGTAAAGTTGATATCGTCATTGGAACGCATAAAATTTTGCAGGAAAATGTCCAGTTTAAACAACTTGGATTGATGATTGTTGATGAAGAACATCGCTTTGGTGTGCGAGATAAAGAACGTATTAAAGCGATGCGTGCCGATGTAGATATGCTGACGCTAACCGCTACGCCAATCCCGCGTACCTTAAATATGGCGTTTTCAGGTATGCGTGACCTCTCAATTATTGCTACACCACCTGCACGCCGTCTCGCTGTTAAGACCTTTGTCAATGAGCAGACCGATGCCACGATGAAAGAGGCGATCTTGCGTGAACTATTACGTGGTGGTCAGGTTTATATTTTGCATAATGAAGTGGATACCATTGAACGAGCGGCTGAAAATATTCGGTTGTTAGTTCCTGAAGCTCGGGTTGCAGTTGCGCATGGTCAAATGCGTGAGCGTGAGTTAGAACAGGTCATGCAGCAGTTTTATCATAAAGAATATAATGTATTGGTGTGTTCGACCATTATTGAAACGGGAATTGATGTACCAAATGCCAATACAATTATCATTGAGCGAGCAGACAAGCTAGGTTTGGCACAACTTCATCAACTGCGTGGTCGTGTGGGGCGCTCTCATCATCAAGCCTATGCGTATCTGATGGTTCCGTCTATTAAAGGCTTAAAAGGTGATGCTGAAAAACGACTTGATGCCATTCAGCGTGCTTCTACTTTAGGCGCTGGTTTTGTATTGGCGACAGAGGATTTAGAAATACGTGGAGCAGGCGAGCTTCTAGGTGAGCAGCAAAGTGGTTCAATGCATGCAATTGGATATAGTCTATATATGGAAATGCTTGAGAAAGCGACTAAAGCCATCCAAAATGGTAAGACTCCTAACTTTGATGCACCTTTGTCACTCACCGCAGAAATTAGTTTACATATGCCTGCATTAATTCCAGATGAATATTTAGGTGATGTGCATCAGCGTTTATTGTTCTATAAGCGAATTAGTAATACGGATACACAAGAAAAACTCGATCATATCCGTATGGAGCTTATCGATCGTTTTGGTGTGCTACCTCAACAAGTGAAATATCTTTTTACTGTTCATCAGGTGCGTATAAAAGCAGAAAAATTAGGTATTACCAAGATTGATTTGAGTAAGCAGGGTGGCCAAATTGAATTTTCACCTGATACTCCTGTTCAAGCGATGAGTATTATCCAAATGATGCAAAAACATCCGACATTTTTTAGAATGGACGGTGGTCAACGTCTGAAAGTGATGGTTATGCTTGAGGAAAATGATAAAAGAATTCAGTTTATTAATGATCTTTTAGATGAGTTGATGAGGGGGCTCAACTGATCTAAGTTGGGCTTGAATCAATACTTGTTCATTGCTCAAAATGCACTGGCTGACAGTCAACCTTATAGGTTGATTTTTTAGCGATGCATTGCAATGAATGAGTGAGATTCAAATCAATGAAATACATATTTTTTTGTATCGAAACACATGACTAATAATACTCAGTCTAAAACTGTTGTGTTAGTATTAGCTATCCATTTAATTTTTGCGTCATTTATAAATATATGTTTAGTTTGCATCCACAACTTGCTCAAGATACTTTTTTTGTTGGCGATTTTCCACTTTCAACTTGTCGTTTAATGAATGACATGCAATTTCCATGGTTGATTTTGGTACCGCGTGTTCCTGGTGTAACTGAATTATATGAATTAAGCCAAGCAGACCAAGAACAATTTTTAAGAGAATCTAGCTGGTTATCTAGTCAATTATCTCGAGTTTTCCGTGCGGATAAAATGAACGTTGCAGCACTAGGAAATATGGTTCCTCAACTTCATTTTCATCATGTAGTTCGTTATCAGAATGATTCTGCATGGCCTAAGCCTGTTTGGGGTGCTTCACCTGCAGTTCCTTACAGTAATGATGTTTTAGCGCATATGCGTCAAACGCTCATGCTCGCGCTACGTGGTCAAGGTGACATGCCTTTCGATTGGCGTATGGAGTAAATACGTCAATTTCAAGGAAGAATAAAAATAATGTGAATTGAGGTAATAGCAATTGCCATTTGAACGAATGCTGGATAAAGAGCCACAGCAGTTTGAAGTACTCCTCAGGATGATGGGGTATGTGATGATCGCGATTCTTGTTGTGATCTATTATTTCACTTCACAAAACCAAAATTATCAGATTTTATACCCTCTATTTATTTTCTTGCTGATTCTATTGGCACCCCGAATTTCACACAGTATCCAATATCGTTATGGTAGTAAAACCAGACGTTTTGCGTTCTTTATTATTGATGTAGTTGTTGTAGCTACCGCCTTAGCAGCAGTGCATTTAAGTTTGTTGCCAACATTTGTTTTCCTATTTGGATTGGTGTTTACTGCCGTTAATAATAAAATTTCGATGATGGTGAGTTCAATTGCAATTTTAGTTGCGATCATTGTTTTTTATATTTGTACAATTTTTATTTTTGGTTTTGAAGATTATTTCCAGCAAACTTCAATCGAATTGTCCGTAGTCTCGTGTATATGTGCGATTCTTTTTGTGAATTTTGCTAATTATTATCAGAATCGACGTGTAAAAAAATTAGATGTTCAACGTCAAACTTATTTTAAAGAAATGAATCGATATATTGAGTTATCGAATCAGTTAAGCCGCTATGCACCAATTCAATTGTGGCAATCAATCATGCGTGGTGAAACTGAAGCGAAACTTGAATATAAACGAAAAAAAATTACGATTTTCTTCTCTGACATTCAAGGGTTTACTGAGCTTTCAGAGACTCTTATTCCAGATGACTTAGCTTTTGTTTTGAATGACTATCTGAGCCATATGACTGAAATTGCCAAGCAATATGGTGGAACAATTGACAAGTTTATGGGAGACGCGATTCTCATTTTCTTTGGAGATCCAGATTCGCAAGGGGTTGAGCAGGATGCCAAAAATTGCATCGATATGGCGATGGCAATGCGTCAACAAATGAAATTTTTGCGTGAACGCTGGGTGAAAATGGGATACTCAGCACTGCATATACGTATGGGCATTAGTACAGGTTATTGTCACGTTGGTAACTATGGCGCAGTTCATCGAATGGCATATACCATTGTTGGGCGGGATGCAAATTTAGCTGCAAGACTTCAAAATGCTGCAGAAATTGATGAAATTCTAATCTCGGATGAGACTTATAAGTTAGTTAAAAACTATTATCTTTGTGCACCTCAGGAACCTGTAGAACTGAAAGGGATTCATGGTTCGATTAAGAGTTGGCAGGTAATGGAAAAATATAGCACCAAGCAAACCCATCAACATTGGTTTGATTATGAGTACAAAGGGTTTCAGCTGGTGCTGAATATGGAAGAAGTACAAAATTACGAATATGCTGAATTAATCGCAGTTTTAGAAAAAATGATTGAACGTATTAAACTTCAGCAGGATTTAACCAACTCTTCTGGTATTGTGAAATTAAAACTATCTGATGAAGTAAAATATCTAAATTAGGATTTTATATCTACACAAATAAAAAGGTCACTTAAGTGACCTTTTTTATATGGTTTTACAAATGATTAATGATTTTCAGAAGCATGGTTAATCGTGTACTTCGGAATTTCAACTTCTAAATCATCATTTTCAATTTTTACTTGGCAAGAAAGACGTGAATCTGGCTCTAGACCCCAAGCACGATCGAGTAAATCTGCTTCTACATCATTCATTTCTTCAAGACCGTCAAAACCTTTACGAACAATGACATGGCAGGTCGTACAAGCTGCAGACATATCACAAGCATGTTCAATTTTGATACCATTTTTTAGAAGGCTTTCGCAAAGATTGGCATTTTGCTCAACTTCAAACTCAGCACCTTCAGGGCAAATTTGCGCATGTGGAAGAACTTTAATACGTGGCATAAATTTTTACCTATGTTTAGTTTGAGTTTGACCAATCGTCAAGCTTAGTGCCTTTGAGAGCATGATCAATATGTTGATTCATTCGTTTTGCAGCAAATGCATCACTATGAACTTTTAACGCAGCAACAGCAGCTTCAATTGCTTCAATATCAGAAGTTTCAAGTTGTTGAGCCAAATGAGTTTGTGCAGAAATTAAATCCTGAGCTTCCTGTTCAGTCAAGAGTTTAATATCAGCTTTAAGCGCTTGAGAAAGAGCTTCAAGTTCTCGTTGAGCTTCAACTTTAGTTTCATGTAAATGACGAAGGGCTTTATCTTCTGCTGCAAATTTAAAACCATCAAGTAGTAGGCGCTCCATATCAGTATCAGATAAACCGTATGATGGTTTAATATCAATCTGAGCTGAGACGTTAGATGTTGTTTCACGAGCAGATACCGATAAGAGACCGTCAGCATCGACTTGATAAGTCACTTCAATGCGTGCTTGACCAGCAGTCATCGGTGGAATGCCGCGTAAAACAAAACGTCCGAGACTACGGCAATGTTCTACTAAATCGCGCTCACCTTGGACAACATGGATTAACATCGCAGTTTGACCATCTTGATACGTGGTGAACTCTTGACGACGAGCGACAGGAATTGCAGTATTGCGTGAAATTAATCGCTCTACTAGTCCACCCATGGTTTCAATACCAAGTGATAATGGTGTTACATCAAGTAGTAGAGAACCATCTGTACTATTACCAATTAATTGGTTGGCAGTAATTGCAGCACCGATTGCAACGACTTCATCTGGATTAATGGTACACAGGGGTTCTTGACTAAATACTTCTGCTACAGCTTTTTGTACCGCATAAGAGCGAGTAGAGCCACCTACTAAAACGACATTTTTTATATCGTCTAATTTCAATTTAGCGTCACGTAATACTCGTTTGCACACTGAAATCGTTTTATCTAGAGCAACTTTAATGATGCTTTCAAACGTTGAACGATCCAAAGTTAATTCGTTTTCTAAAAGCTGAAGATTAACTTGATCTTGGTCCGATAAAGCTTCTTTCGCTTTACGTGCTGCAACAAGGAAGTGTGCATACTCGTTATCATCTAAGGTCTCGATATTGAGTGATTTTTTAGCCCACTTGACGATAAGACGATCTAAATCATCGCCTCCAAGTGCAGTGTGTCCACCTGTAGCGAGTACCTCAAATACACCCTGTGAGAAACGTAGGATGGAGACGTCGAAAGTACCACCACCTAAGTCGTAAATCACATAATTTTGATCTGTACTTAAATTTGTTGCTTGATCTAAACCATACGCTACAGCTGCTGCTGTAGGTTCGTTTAATAATCTCAGTACGTTTAAACCAGCGAGCTGTGCAGCGTCTCGTGTTGCTTGACGTTGTGCCTCATCAAAATAGGCAGGTACTGTAATGACAGCACCATTTATGGGATTTTTTAAACTTGCTTCAGCACGATCTTTTAGATTTTTTAGAATTTCAGCAGAAATTTCGACAGGTGTTTTACGACCTTGCGCTGTTTCAAAAGCAGGCATCTGATTGTCTTCACCCACCAATTGATATGGGTGTTGAAATTTAATATCAGCTTTTGAGCGTCCCATAAAACGTTTTACAGAGACAATAGTATTCTGTGGGTCACGAGTTATAAACGGTTTTGCGTCATTGCCGAGCACAGTAGAGTTTTCAGCATAATGTACGATAGAAGGAAGTAACACTTGACCTTGTTCATCGTTTAGAACTTTAGGTTTGCCAGAAAGCACAGTTGCTACAAGAGAGTGGGTCGTACCTAAATCAATACCAATAGCAATGCGATGTTCATGTGGCGCACTTGATTGTCCAGGTTCAGCAATTTGCAAGAGTGCCATGTGTTAAATCCCTTGAAAATAAAACAAAAAAATAAAATTAGAATTGGTCATCTAAGTCAAAATCTTCATCATCGAGAATACGATCTTCAGCTTGATGTATATCATTCATCACTTTTTGGAAGAAACGTAATTTTCGAACAGTATCGCGAGAATCAGCCCAATCTTCAGCTTCATAGTCTATTTTGAATTCGCGAACTAAACCATCAATCCATTGTTGCACTTCAGTTTTTAAAGATGAAAGTTGTTCAGAACTTTGAGCTTCATCTAACTGTTCACGAATTTCTAATGCAGATTGTAAAAATTCGAAATCATTGATGGATTGATCTAAATGATAGTCTTGTTTTTTGAGTGTAAGTAAATATCCAGCACGGCTGTCAACTTGAGATAAAACTTTATAAGCTTGATTGATTTCGCTAGATTTGATCAAGGCTTGGTCTTTATTTTCAGCTTTATCTGGATGATATTGTTGCTGCAATTTTAGAAAGTTAGCTTTCAAAGTTGCTAAATCAATATCGAGTGCTACAGGGAGATTAAACAACTCAAAATGATTCATGGATTGGAAATTCCAAAATAGTGAAAAATAAAAGTGGGCGCTGAATAGAATTAAAACAGTGCAGGGCACTGTTTTAATCAGGTAAAAAGAGAATGATTATCTTAAACAGTGAAAGATTCACCACAACCACATTCACCTTTTTTGTTTGGGTTGTTGAATTCAAAACCTTCGTTTAGGCCATTTTTAACATAGTCCATTTCCATACCTTCTAGATAAACAAGGCTCTTAGGATCAACGAAAACTTTAACCCCAAACTGTTCAAAGACTTGATCATGTTCGTCAACTTCATCAACGAATTCGAGAACATAAGCCAATCCAGAACAACCTGAAGTTTTCACACCAACGCGAATACCTTCACCCTTACCGCGATTCAATAAATAATTGCTGATATGAGTTGCAGCATTTTCAGTTAAATTGATCATGAAAACTCCATTCAATCATCAAGCGCTAAATTAAGCTTTCGCTTTTTTGCTACGGTAGTCTTCTACAGCAGCTTTAATTGCATCTTCTGCAAGTACAGAGCAGTGTACTTTTACAGGAGGAAGCGCAAGTTCATTTGCAATATCAATATTCTTGATTTGCTGTGCTTGGTCTAAAGTTTTACCTTTTAGCCATTCAGTTACAAGTGAACTTGAAGCAATTGCAGAACCACATCCGTAAGTTTTGAAGCGAGCTTCTTCAATTACACCATTCTCATCCACTTGGATTTGAAGACGCATAACGTCACCACAAGCTGGTGCACCGACCATACCTGTACCTACGTTTTCTGCGTTTTTATCTAAAACACCAACATTACGAGGATTTTCGTAATGATCAATCACTTTTTCGCTATAAGCCATGATGCGTCTCCAAACCTCAGGGTCGGCTGATAATATTTAATATGGGTGCATCTTATTAAATTTCAATATTTAAGCTTAATAAGATGCATGTGTTTGGTTTAAATTAGTGTTCTGTCCATTCAACTTTCGACAGATCAATCCCTTCTTTGTACATATCCCAAAGTGGAGAAAGGTCACGTAATTTTTCTACAGCAGCTTTTGTCACTTCTAGTACGTGATCAATGTCTTCTTCAGTCGTATATTTACCAAAACTGAAGCGAATTGAACTGTGTGCTAACTCATCAGATAAGCCTAATGCACGAAGAACATAAGAAGGTTCTAATGTTGCAGAAGTACAAGCTGAACCAGATGAAACAGCAGCATCTTTAAGTGACATCATTAAAGATTCACCCTCAACGAAGTTAAAACTTACGTTTAAGTAGTTTGCTACGTTTTGAGTCGGATGACCATTTAAGAAAACTTGTTCAAGATCTTGTAGACCATTCCAAAGTTTGTCACGTAGAGTGCGTAAGCGAGTTTGTTCAGCAACTAGGTTTTTACCTGCAAGTTCAAATGCTTCACCCATACCAACAATTTGGTGAGTTGCAAGCGTACCAGAACGCATACCGCGCTCATGACCACCACCATGCATTTGAGCTTTAAGACGCACACGTGGACTACGACGTACGTAAAGTGCACCGATACCTTTAGGGCCATAAATTTTGTGAGCAGAGAAACTCATTAAATCAATTTTCATGGTTGATAAATCGATTTCAACTTTACCAGCAGCTTGAGCGGCATCTACGTGGAAATATGTCTTATTCGCACGAGTTAATTCACCAATAGCGGCAACATCAGTCACAGTACCAATTTCATTATTGACCATCATTAATGAAACAAGAATTGTATCTGGACGTAAAGCGGCTTGAACCATTTCAGGAGTAATTAGACCTGTTTGAGCTTCTGGTTCAAGATAGGTAATTTCAAAGCCTTCTTGTTCTAATTCACGGCAAGTATCTAAAATTGCTTTATGTTCAATTTTACTCGTAATGATGTGTTTGCCTTTTGAAGCGTAGAACTGTGCAACACCTTTCAATGCAAGGTTGTCAGATTCTGTAGCGCCAGATGTCCAAACGATTTCGCGTGGATCTGCTTTTACAAGATTTGCAACTTGCTCACGAGCGTATTCAACTTTTTCTTCAGCTTGCCAACCATATGCGTGCGAACGTGATGCAGGGTTACCAAAAGTCCCATCGAATGTAAGGCATTCCATCATGCGCTCAGCAACTTGTGGGTCGACTGGAGTCGTTGCAGCATAATCAAGATAAATTGGACGTTTCATGTCAAATACCTGTAACCGATAAAAGGGCTGAATCTAATGGAGCTGTATTCTGGCGGATCGCAACAGTTTGAACGTTATCGCGAGCAACTAAATCAGCAAGAGAGATTTTAGCTAAGTAATCGGCAATGTGGAGGGAGAGTTCTTGCCATAAATCGTGAGTTAGACACATTGCGCCATTTTGGCAGTTACCTTTGTGGTCACAACGTGTTGCATCAACAGTTTCGTTTACAGCTTCAATAATTTCTAAGACCGTAATATCAGAAGCATTACGCGCTAAATGGTATCCACCATTAGCACCACGTACACTCGAAACCAAGCCATGACGCTTTAATTTAGCAAATAGTTGTTCTAAATAAGCCACAGAAATAGTTTGGCGAGTAGCAATTTCTGCCAAAGTAATGGTTTGTTCAGTCGGCTGCAAAGCTAGATCAAGTAATGCAGTCACTGCGTAGCGACCGCGAGTGGTTAAGCGCATGATTCGATACACGTGTAAAAGGCTAGATGATGAAATTTTATGAATTCCGACTAATTTAGTCAAGTATTTTTTCTAAAAACCAACTAAATTAATCGGAATTAAATATGGCGAGGATTCAAACAGATAAAACTTTATTATTTTAATAATTATTCAATAAATTATACACGATTAAAGCCACAAATAGAACCGAAACTATCCCGAATGCAATGTTGATACGTTTTTGGTTGGATTGCATGCGACGAATACGATTTTTATATTGTTTTACCTCTACTTGAAGTGTATTGATTTTAGATCTTTGTAAGTCAATTTTTTCAAGTAATGGTGCAATGCGTTTTCTCGAAGCCTTTGTATCTTGGTCTTCAGAAGCTGTTGTTAACCAATTTTTCCAATCTGAAAGTAATTTCGGTGTTGAGAGATGCAATGCTAAATCTCTGAATTCGTCTTTAAGGGTTTGATCACCTTCAATACGCATTTTTTTCAAACTTCTGCGGTTTGCGAACCCGAAAATTTGAATGATATCGACTAAAGTACTACTTACCTTGAGGTCAGGTTCTTTTTCTGGCGCTTGAAGGTCAAATAAGATGCCTTTATCCGTAAATTGGATATAAAAGTCAAAATAGGGGATGTAGCTATTCATTTTAATTGTAATTTGTTGTTCTACAAATTTTTTTGCTTGAAGGCGAACAACACGGTCATGTTTTAAGACGAAAGAATAGAATGTCTCTAAAACTAACATAACAATGTTAAGCAACAAACGGGTATGACCTTGTTGTTGTTGCGATTCACTCATAAAAAAATCCTATTCAAATTTAATAAATCTAAAAAGTTCTATTAACACAAACTTAAATTAAGTCTAAGATTACATCATTTATCATTGCTTTGTAGAACAGTTTTGAACAAGGTTCAATAGCGATATTTGATATTATCAATGTATTTTATGCACGAATAGTCAGTTTAGAGGCTAAAATATACAGGAGTGTAACGGTGGATCAAGATGTAAATAACAATAAAGAACAGGAATTAATGGACAACTCACAATCTGCAAACTCACGTAAAACAAAGCATCAACGTAAGTCCACACTTGATTTTCGTAAATATACTAAACAAATTTGGCTTGCTGGTTTAGGTGCTTTTTCTCGCGCAGAGGAAGAAGGTAATAAAATGTTTGACTCTTTAGTCAAAGTTGGTGAAGAGCTTGAATCAAAAACGGTTGAATTTACAGATCAAACAGTAAACAAAGTTGCGGAAAAAACTAAAGAGTCTGTTACGGATAAAAAAGATAAGGTCGAAAAACTTTTAGATCATGGGGTGAGTACTTCGCTTAATCGTATTGGGCTCGTCTCAACTAAAGATGTACAACATCTTGAGAATATGATTTTAGATATTCACCAGAAATTAGATGTGCTCATTGCTGAAAATCAAGCTTTACGAGCCAAACTCGAAAAAAAATGATGGATTTAGAGATAAAACTGTAATTTTGGTATTTTTTGTCGCTTATTTTGATCAAAACAGGTCGAGCAGTATTGCGTTTCCCCCCAAAGCATTGCTATAAAGTCGTCATGGCCTTTTAAAATACAAGCCTTGGATTTTAAACAAACGATATAAGAGGACGTAATCTTCATGAATAAATCAGAATTGATTGATGCGATTGCAGAGAAAGGGGGATTGTCTAAGACTGATGCTGGTAAGGCATTGGACGCGACTATTGCTTCTATTGGCGAAGCGCTGAAAAAAGGTGACTCTGTTACTTTAGTAGGATTTGGTACTTTCAGCGTTAAAGATCGTGCTGCACGCACTGGTCGTAACCCGAAAACTGGCGAAGAATTACAAATTAAAGCAAGCAAAGTTCCTAGCTTTAAAGCTGGTAAAGGTTTAAAAGATTCTGTAGCTTAATTCTTATTAAGTCCAAAACGCGCCGACTTGGCGCGTTTTTTATTAAAAAGAAAATTTATGGCTTCATCTGATATATTCGGTTTGGATTATCAGTTAGAATCGCTTTGAAATAAAATATTGGAATACCTATGGAATCGTTTCGTAAACTCATTAAAGGGTGGCTCGGCAAAGTCCTTCTAGTATTATTTTTGACACCATTGGCATTGGTCGGTATTGAAGGCTATTTCGGTGGTGGAAACAAAGATGGGATTGCTAAAACCGTTAATGATTTAGAAATTTCTAATAAAGAGCTAGAAGTTCAAACGAAGAATTATAAAGATCAATTCTTACAAATGGTTCAAGGTGATGAATCACTTCTGAATCAATCGTATATAGAACAAATGGCTCTAGATAGTTTAATTGATCGTGCTTTATTGGTTCAGCAGGCTGAAAAGTTAGGCATCAGTTTAAGTGATGCTCAGATTGAACAAATGATTGCTCAACAGCCAAGTCTGCAGGTTGATGGTAAATTTTCACAACAAGCTTATGAAAACTATCTTCGATCAATTAATATGACGAGCCAGGGTCTAATCCAAAATTTAAGACAAGATCATGCGCTTCAAATGTTAGTTTCAAGCATTCGTGATAATTCTTTGGTAAGCCAAAGTGATATTCAGCAAATCGCAAATCTACAAGGTGAGCAACGTACGTTATTTATGTCATCTGTAAAATTGGATGATTACAAAACGTCTGTAAAAATAACTGATGCTGAAGTCGCTGCTTATTATGAAAAACATAAAGTGCTGTTTAAGCAACCTGCCTCAGTTGATCTTGATTATGTATTGGTAACGCCTGCTATGGTAGCAAATGCCACAACAACTGTTACAGATGCAGAATTAAAACAAGCTTATGATCAATATGTAACTCAACAAAATAAAAATGCCAAAGTTGAAGTCCAACATATTTTGATTACAACAGATAATCGTACTGCGCTTGAGGCTGAAAAAATAGCCAATGATGTCTATGCAAAAATTCAATCAGGATTATCTTTTGCAGAGGCTGCTCAACAGTATTCTGAAGATTCTAGTTCCAAAGATAATGCGGGTCGAGTTGATGGTTATGAAGCCGGTGTATTCGGTGATGCTTTTGATAATGCAGTTCAAGCTTCAAAAGGTACGATTTCTAAGCCAGTAAAAACCGATTTTGGTGTACATATTATTCAAGCTAAAGCTGCTCAAGTGAATGTTGCTAGTTTTGAGTCTGAAAAAGCACGTCTTGAAGCTGATTTATTAAAATCTAAAAATGCCAATGCTTATTCTGATCTAGTAAATGGTTTGAATGAGCTCGTTGTAAGTAGCGATGCTTTAGATGTAGTCCCTCAGGAATTAAAATCGGCTAAATTGGTTACTGCGAATAATGTAACTCTTGCCACTCAAAATACAGTCCTAGCGGATCCTGCTGTAAAAGCTAAGATCTTTAGTCAAGATGTAAAAAATGGTGATCGTAATGCGACCAGCAATATACAATTGGCGAATGGTGATACAGTTTGGTTGAAAGTTCGTGAATACCGTGAAGCTGGTGTTCAACCTTTATCAGTAGCCAAAGCGAAGGTTAAAGAAAAGCTGTTGAATCAAAAGGCATATGAAGCTGCTCAAGCAAAAGTTGCTGCAATGTTAAAGGATTTTAAAACACTACCTTCACAGCAGGTTTTATCTAAGCATCAGCAATCTTTCGTAAATGCTGGTGTTTTTACTCGTTCTCAAGGTCTTAAACGAGAAATTGAACGTGCTGCATTTAGTGTGCCTGCACCTAAAGCAGGAATGTGGTCTGTGACTACAGCTCAATTACCAAATGAAATGGTAATTATCGGTGTGGCTGAGGTAAAAAAACCATCTATGGATTCGATTTCGGCTGAAGAAAAACAGCAGCTTGCACAGCTTTATCAAAACTATCGTGGTACACAATTACTTAAAGATTACACTGAGTATTTAAAGTCAGTTGCAAAAATTAAGTAACTCACCAGTAATTCTATCTTCATAAAAAAAGCACTTCGGTGCTTTTTTTATTTTGCTATGATTTATTTAATTCGATTAATTCAAATAAGTATTCCGATACTGGCTTGGACTGCATAGATAATGTTTTTTGAAGGCTTGACTAAATGCAGTCTCTGATGAATAACCAACTTTGTGCGCGATTTGTTGGATTGAAAGCTGGCTCAAGCGTAAAAGTTGACTGGCTAATCTTAAACGGTGTTTCTGTAAGTATGCTAATGGTGTTTCATTCACCATATTTTGAAATAAATGAGCGAATTTTGAACGCGACATAAAGCAAGTTTCTGCCAATGATTCTACAGTCCAGTTTCGTTCTGGTTGGCTGTGAATCGCTGAAAATGCAGGGCTCAATTCTGGGTGAGTAAGTGCATTTAACCAGTTATTCTGATCTGTAAGCGTGGAAATGTAATCTCTCACGCATTCGATTAACATAATACTCACCACGTGATCCATAATCTTATGGCGACCAGGTCGGTTCATCTTGGTTTCATCAGCCACGAAATAAAGCCCGATCCTTAACCACTCCGGCTCTCTAGCATTCAGTGCATTGTTTAAATGGATATAAGTGGGTAAGGCTTGAATCAATGGTCCACCCATAATACTGTCCATGTTAGATCGTATACTGAAGATGAGAGATTTCTCAGATTTATCATCTTCGTCACCGAGGATAATTTCATCATCTCTTAAACCTTTAAATAAATGATCTATTTGAGTAATGTTGACTAATGTTTGTTCTTGATGGCTATAGGCTTGATGTGACATTCCAGAAGGAATAATTGCCATATCTCCAGCTTTTAAGTGTAGCTGTTCGCCATTTTGAAATTTAAAAAAGGCTTCACCGTATAATAAAATATAGGTAATCATGGCTGTTTGATGACTTAACTCAAAAGCCCATTTACCTTGTGCTTGAAGGTAGAGATATTCCGTATTTTTGAGGTGAATATCTTCAAAAACTTGACTGAGGGCATCCATGTTTTTCGTATATTCCCTATACGCTTACAATTGCTGAATCTTAACATGTGTAAAGATTTCTATAATGTATTTTAGCTTCAAAATCGTTGTGGAAATACGACTCAATAGCTTTTTTGGACGATTACGACTGTATTTGAAATTTGAAATGAACAAAGATAAAAATAAGAAATAGAAAAGGAAAATTGCAAGTGAATGCAAAGGTAAAAGTTGAAGAGTTATTGAGTCAGAACCCGATAGCGCAAGGCTTACAACTGGATAAGAAGCGTTACTTATGGTTGCTTAGTCCAGCACTACCTGTATTAGGGATGGGCTTTTTGGCTGGATATCAATACGGACCTAAAGCAACTAAAAAATTGTTTGCATTAGGTGGACCTTTATTATTACACGTAATTATTCCCACCATTGATGCTTTGGTCGGTACTGATGAGAATAATCCGAGTGATGAGCAGATCAAAAAATTAGTCAGTGATCCTTACTATGATCGTATAGTAAAAATGTTTGTTCCTTTACAATATGCAGCCAATTTTTTTGCTGGATACGTGGTCTCTCGTAAAGAAACCCCATTGTTGGATCAGTTGTTGATTGGTTGTACTATGGGGTTGATCAACGGTATTGGTGTGAATACTGCCCATGAACTATGCCATCGACCGAAGCGTGCAGATCATTATTGGTCACACGTGACACTAGCACCACTTGGTTACAATCATTTCCGTATTGAGCACCCATATGGGCATCATAAGCGCGCAGCTACTCCAGAAGATCCAGCGACTTCTAAGATGGGTGAGACCTTTTACGAGTTTCTTCCAAGAACCATTAGCGGTGGCTTGAAGTCAGCAATACAGATTGAAAAACATCGATTAAATCGTAAGGGTGAGTCGTTCTTTTCACTGAAAAATGAGTTATTTCACGGCGCAGCCATTAGTGCAACTTTTCACGCAACGATGCTAAAACTGTATGGTAAGAAAATTTTACCATTCTTAGCCATACAGTCACTTTACGGTGTGACTTTATTTGAAATGGTCAACTATCTTGAGCACTACGGTTTATTGCGAGAAAAGAAAGAAGATGGAAGTTATTCGCGTACTATGCCTGAACATAGTTGGAATAATAATAACATCACAACCAATCTATTCTTATACCAGTTGCAGCGCCATTCGGATCATCATGCTTATCCGACACGACCATTCCAAGCATTGAGAAACTTTGAAGAAGCGCCAGTGTTGCCAAGTGGATATGCGACGATGTTGATCCCAGTTTTAATACCTAAGTTATGGTTTAAAATTATGGATAAGCGCGTATTTGACCATTATGGTGGCGATTTAAATAAAGCCAATATTCATCCAAAACGACGAGCAAAAATTTTTAAAAAATTTGGTGTTATTGATAAATTATTGGGCTAACACTCAAAAATAAAAAAACCGACCATGGGTCGGTTTTTTTATAATACTTTTAACATGCGTATTTCGCATGCATCACTATGTCCAGTATTTCCTAATGGGTGTTGTAGATGTTGAAAACCTAATTTTTCATATAATTTTACAGCCTGCCAGAGAGATGCTGTGGTTTCGAGATAAATTTGCGTGTAACTCTGATCTCGTGCAAATTGGATACATTTTTCTAGAATTTGTTTTGCAAAACCCAAACCTCGTATTGAGGGCATAAAATACATTTTTTGTATCTCTAGGGTGTTTTCGTGGCCCAGCAAAGGTGCAATGCCCCCACCACCAAAGACCTCGTGTTGGTCATTGCTAATAACCCAATATATGGAGTGAGGTTTTGTATAAACGTCATAGAGTTGATCTAGAATTGGATCTGCTACTGCGAAGCCTGATTCAGCAGCGAGAGCAAACTCCACTGAGACTTCACGAATGATTTTTGCAATATGGGGATTATCTTGGGGTTGAATAGTTCGAATAAAGTACATAATCGATGAAACTTATTAAATCTTCACAGAGTATATCTAAGTTTCATCGGAGTTGAGTTTAATTCAACGTGATTTATTTCAATTCGCTTGATGATTTTCCAAGTTCACGGCGCGCAACAATAAGCTGTTGAATTTGTTGTGTACCCTCGAAGATATCTAGTATTTTGGAGTCACGCGCCCATTTTTCCAACAACTCATCTTCGGTATAGCCTACACTTGCAGCAAGTTCGACACACTTCAATGTAATTTCATTACAAATTCGTCCAGCTTTCGCTTTTGCAATTGAAGCTTCACGCGAGTTAGGCTTTTTATTGTCAGCCATCCATGCAGCTTTTAGGGTTAATAAACGAGCAGCTTCCCATTCTGCTTCCATACGATAAATCTGAGCTGCAATATTTGAGGATTGAAGGTAGGGGGTGGCATATTCAGCATCTAGTTGGTCTTTAAAAATTTCCTTGATACGCTCTAAAGACGCTTTAGAGCACCCAACTGCCATTGCAGCCACAAGAGGGCGTGTATTATCAAAAGTTTCCATGACGCCAGCGAAACCTTTTGCAACATCGATTTCAGCATTGCCTAATAAATTTGCAGCAGGGACACGACAATCGATAAAGCGAATGACAGCAGTATCTGAAGCTTTAATTCCGAGTTTATGTTCAAGACGTTCAACGGTCATGCCAGGCGTGCCTTTAGGAACAACAAATGATTTGATTGCTGCACGCCCAAGTTTTTTATCGAGTGTTGCCCAAACCACGACTGAATCAGCTCGTTCACCAGAAGTGACGAAAATTTTCTCGCCATTTAAAATATAATCATCACCATCTTTAGTCGCTGTGGTGCGTATTGCTGCAGAATCAGATCCACAGCCTGGCTCGGTAATTGCCATCGCAGCCCAAGTTCCTTTGAAGCGTTCAAGTTGCTCTTCATTGGCTACAGCAGCAATTGCAGAGTTACCTAATCCTTGGCGAGGCATGGTAAGTAATAAACCAGTATCGCCATAACACATCTCAATTACACCCAAAGCAGTAGACATGTTCACGCCATTTTTGTTGCCTTGAGTCGTATCTCCACGTTTATTGACGGCAGCGCCAGCATTCATGCCATCGCCACCTTCATTCATACCATCCAATAGGGATGCTAACATGTCGAGTTCTTTGGGATAAGCATGTTCAGCTTTATCATATTTGCGTGAAATAGGGCGAAGCACGTTTAACGCTGTCTGATGAGCTTGATCAACAAGCATTTTAAATTTTTTCGGATTTTCTAAATTCATCATCTTTGTCCTTAAATTTTTATTATTTGATTAAGCATGTAAACCAGAATGCATAATGGCAGTAGCACGCAAATCCCGATACCAACGTTCAACTGGATGTTCTTTGGTAAAGCCATGTCCACCTAAGAGTTGTACGCCATCAGTGCCAATTTTCATTGATTTTTCTGCACACAAAATTCGTGCTAAGTATGCTTCACGATGGAAACTTAAACCTGATTCTGCGCGGCTTGCAGCATTCAAAACCAACATTTTCATAGCATCAATTTCAATAGCCATATCCGCGATCATAAATGCAACACTTTGACGGTGGGATATTGGTTCACCAAATGCGGTGCGTTCATTGGCATACTGAATGCAATATTGTTTAACCGCTTGGCATGTACCCACTGCCATTGCACACCACATTAAATTGCCCAGATCAATGAACGCTGAATAATCAAAATCTTGCTCATTTAGTTTAAATGCTGGTGTGTTGTTAAATTTTAGGCTCACAGATTGGGTTGCTTTAAGCCCCATTGCTGGATTTGCTTTATATGAAATCGTTTCATTTCGCTCAACAATGAAAACCTGAGCTGTTCCATCTAAATCTGCGGAAACCAATAAAAGATCTGCCTGCTCACCTAGAATAACGATAGTTTTTTCACCATTAATGACAAAATGATCGCCTTGGCGTGTCGCTTTTGTTTTTAATTGGAAAGGGTTGAAAGCAGGTGTATTTTCCTGAACAGCAAAAGTTGCAAATAGATCATCTTGTTCGCTAAATGCCGACAAATACTTATTTTGAATCTCTGCTGAACCCCACTGTGTAATTGCATTAATGACTGAGAACGTGGAGAGTAATGTAGCTGTTAATGAGAAGTCACCTTGTGCAAGTTGCTCTGCGATCAGCACATTTGTAACCACATTCTTTTCTGAAGCAACGCCGCCGTATTGTTCAGGCAATGCATAATAATTGACACCTAAATCTTTAAATTGAGCCCATAAGTTTTCTGGAAAAGTAGCTTGGTGGTCGGCTGTATGTGCTAGGGGGTAGAGAACTTCATGAGCAAATTGTTGCATCGCATCAACAGTCATCTGTTGTTCTTCAGAAAGGCTGAGATCAAATAACCCTTTTTGCTGATTGGATAGACGTTGAGTCGGAGTATTGGATTTTTGTTTAAAAATTTTCTGTGTAGAGCCCAAGGTTTTAAATCCAGCCTTAGAACCTTGATAAAGCGAGCGTTCGATAATTTTTCTTAGTTTTAATTGATCGATTAAATCACTGCCTGCGAGCTTAGTGATCAAGGCTAAGCCTAAACCTTGCGCTTTGTTTGCGATATCATTCATTGTTGTAAATTCCCTGATGGTTTTTTTATACAACAAGATCGTGACATGTGTTTAGTGAAATGACTATGTCGAAAATGACTAGCTTAAAAGACTTTTTTGACCAAACAGATAAATGGTAATTGAATAGGTATTCTAATGAAATTTAAGATATATTCTTTTTAGTAATTAAATTTTTTATTTAATAAATTGACCATAGTGACACGATAGATCACTATGGTCTTTGTTCCTTAAACATATGATTGGATCATTTTGCGCACATTTGTTTTTGCTTCGATCACAGTCATGAATGTATATGCACCTATGAACTTACGACTGATGAACATAAATTCTTTCGGTGGAACTGAAAAATAGCGCGATGCCATCGACTTGGATGCTCGTTGCATCACACGGCTATGCAGTTGGCTTTGTTTCCAATCATAGCGCTGCTGTTCATCCATAATGCCTGTTGGTAGGTCTGGATTATTGCTATAAGTACTAAAAGCTTCAGTAGCTAGAAGGAACACTTTTGCCATGTCAGGTTTAATGCTTAATGGCATTGCATCGAAAAACTCATAACCTGTCATAGCATTGACCATGGCTTGAGCATCATGATGATAGCCCGCGGTAATTAAATTACGAGCTACCTTGAGGAGTTGATCATCAAATTGACGGATCGCACCGAAGTCTAAAAGAATGATTTTATCTTCAATTTGCGCGCCGTCACCTAAGCGTACTAGGTAGTTACCAAAGTTAGGATCAGTCTGCATCTCGCCCCATTCAAACACTTCACGAACGGCAATTTCAAGCGATGCTTCACCTAATTTGTTGCGACGCTCCTGAGGGAGTGAAAGCATGACTGGGCTATTAATCGGAACACCACGCTCAAAAGTCATACAAAGCACTTGATCTGTACAATATTGATCAATAATTTGTGGAACAACATAACGCGGATCATCTTTTAAACGCGCTCTAAAACGACGTGTTGTTTCAGCTTCAATTTTGTAATTTACTTCACGATGCATCATTTCGCGAACCTCATCAAACCATTGATCAAATTCACGAGTTTGAGGAACCATGCGTGTAAGTTTGAGCATGTTCTTAAACAAGCTCATATCTGAGTCAATTGCGCTTGCTACACCTGGATATTGAACTTTGAGCACCAATTCAAGACCATCGGACTTACGTGTTGCACGGTGAACTTGCGCTAATGATGCGGTGCCTAAAGGCTCATGATCAATGGTAAGATCTTCGAGTTTAGAGCCAAGTTGGTTGCGCAGTTGCTCATGGATCGCAGGCCACGCGAGGGCAACGGTCTGATTATTTAAAGTGTTTAAGGCTTGCGTAATCTCTTCAGGTAGAAAATGTTCACCATATAACGCCATCATTTGACCAATTTTGACGATAGAGCCTTTTAATTTACCGATTTCAGCAACAAGATAGTCAGCTTGTTCTTTCATCGCTTGTTTACGTTTTTTTTCTTTTTCTTCTTCGCTTGAAAAAATAGAACTCGCACTTGAAGCAGCCCAGCGTGTGCCAGCCAGTAGAGAAGCTTTCGCAATCGAAAGACGGCGATCTATTGAAGAGGTTTTTAATTGTTTAAGCTTTTCATTCTGATCTGACATGAAGTTTAGGTCCTTTAAGCGAATCGCGCAGAGAAATCATTGTATTGAATATTACATGTTATGAACGTATTAAAATAGTTCAAGTATTTCAATATCAGGTGTATAAATGGTCAATTTATTCAAACTTAAATAGCCTAAGCTTTCTAAAGTCGATATTTAACTGGGAGTTGAGCTCGAGTAGACAGAGACACGCGATACTCAGAGATGAATAACTTCATTAAGTTGACAACAGTTTCATGAATAAATCCAAGGGCATATGCTTTGATAATAATGACGCTAGGTAAGCTGAAGAAAAAATATTTAACATCATCCAAACTTGGATTTTCAAAAATTTGATGATCCATCAAAAATTTCTTAAGAAATTGTTTTTCTGTTGTGACACGAGGGGAAGAATCATCACTCCAGTAATTTTGACGCATTGCCATTAAATTATTGTGTTTATAACTCATACTTTAACTTTTGAAATTCACTTTAACTTTTATTAGTTTGAGTCTAAATTTTCTTTTTCAAGTCTGGTGAGCTTTTCGAGAGACAAAAAAAGCGGGCAAAGCCCGCTTTTTTTTAACAGTTAATTAAACTGCTACGATGTCAACAGCGTTAGGACCTTTAGGACCTTGAGTTACGCTGAATTCAACTTGTTGGCCTTCAGCCAAAGTTTTAAAGCCTGAACCTTTGATTTCGCTAAAGTGAGCAAAAACGTCAGGACCGTTTTCTTGTTGGATGAAACCGAAACCTTTAGTTTCGTTGAACCATTTAACTGTACCTTTAACAGTATTAGACATAATAGGAATCCTAATAAAACTTTAATGTTATGAGTTTGAACTCAATGATGTAACTTGGAAAAAAAATGAAACTTAAAATCTGAAACCAAACGTAGGATTATGACTAACACTGCGAAATAAAAGATTTAATGAAACAACATAAATTTTCTAGTTGGCTTCGAGTATACACGATTATTTTCAATATCGTTAGTTTTAATCAACTTTCTCGCTATTTTAAAACCTGAATGAGTAGACCTTATTCAATGGATAATTCTAACTATTCAAATTTTCAATACAAATTTGCCGAATAACACGGATAGAACTTTTTATTAATAGGATAAAACAAGGTATCATAGACCGTTTTTAAAAAATTGACCTTGGAGACGCCTTAAGTGGATCGACCGACTATTAGCCCTGAACATCTACAGGAAGCCGCTGAAAACTTAACAACTATTCGAGATTTTATTCGTTTTGGAGTTACAGCATTACGTCAATACGATGCACACTTAGGTCAAGGTACTGAAGATTATTTTGCTGAAAGTTCTGCTTTAGTTTTACAAACTTTGTCACTAGACTGGAATGCCGATGCTGAGATTTTAGACTCAAAATTGCTGCCAAGCGAAGTTGCGGAATTCTTGAGTTTACTCGAACGTCGTATCAATGACCGTGTTCCTACTTCATATTTATTAAATCTTGCTTATTTCTTTGGTAAACCATTTTATGTAGATGAGCGTGTACTGATTCCACGCTCACCAATCGTTGAGCTGATTGAAAATCGTTTTGCACCTTATTGTTTGACTGAAAATGGTGAAATGGGTGAAGCGGTCAATAATTTGCCAGTGAATCCAAATCCTAAAACTCCACAGCGTATTTTGGATATGTGTACTGGCTCTGGTTGTATCGCAATTGCTTTGGCATATGCATTCCCTGATTCTGAAGTCGATGCTACTGATATTTCAAAAGAAGCCCTTGAGGTTGCTCAAATCAACTGTGAGCATCACAATAAACAGTATCAAGTAGCTTTATTGGAATCTGATCTTTTCGCTAAAATACCTGCTGAAAATCAATACGATTTAATTATTTCTAATCCGCCGTATGTCGATGCTGAAGATATGGCAGATTTACCAGATGAGTTTCATCACGAGCCAGAATTGGCATTGGCAGCGGGTCAAGATGGTTTGGATCTTGTGCGTAAAATGCTGGCTCAAGCCGCAGACTATTTAACTGAAGATGGTTTAATCGTCATTGAAGTGGGCAACTCAGAATGGGCGATGAAGCAAAACTTTAATACTGTTGATTTCTACTGGTTGCAATTCCAACGTGGTGGATCAGGTATTTTTGCACTGACTGCAGCACAATGCCGTCAATATCGTGATTTATTCATTCAATCTGTTCAAGTTTAAAGGAGTTGTTGAACATGGCTGGCAATAGTATTGGACAATTGTTCCGTGTAACAACTTGTGGTGAATCTCACGGTGTTGGTTTGATGGCGATTGTAGATGGAGTTCCACCAGGTCTAAAGTTATCAGCTGAGGACTTACAAATAGACTTAGATCGTCGTAAACCAGGTACCTCTAAATTTGCAACACAACGCAAAGAACCAGATGAAGTTGAAATTATTTCAGGTGTGTTCGAAGGTAAAACCACTGGGACATCCATTGGTCTTTTAATTCGTAATACAGACCAAAAATCTAAAGATTACGGTAATATCGCACAAACTTTCCGTCCAGGTCATGCAGACTATACTTATACACAAAAGTATGGTTTCCGTGATTACCGTGGTGGTGGTCGCTCAAGCGCACGTGAAACAGCGATGCGTGTTGCAGCGGGTGCAATTGCTAAAAAATTCTTATTTGAAAAGTTTGGTATTGAAATCCGAGGGCATGTAACACAAATCGGAACTGAAAAAACAGAAAAACTAGATTGGAATGAAGTGCCGAATAATCCATTCTTTTGTGGTGATGTTGATGCCGTACCACGCTTTGAAGCACTTGTGACATCATTGCGTGAAAAAGGAACAAGCTGTGGAGCACGACTTGAAATTATTGCTTCTAAAGTACCCGTAGGCTGGGGAGAACCTGTTTTCGACCGTTTAGATGCTGATATCGCTCATGCGATGATGTCAATTAATGCGGTTAAAGGTGTAGAGATTGGTGATGGTTTTGGCGTGGCTGAACAATTTGGTCATGAAACACGTGATGAACTGACAACTGATGGCTTCTTAGCGAATCACGCTGGTGGTATATTAGGTGGTATCTCAAGTGGTCAAGATATTCGTGTATCAATTGCACTAAAACCTACTGCTTCTATTACCACACCAGGCAAAACGATTACCATTAATCGTGAAGATACGGATGTTCTTACTAAAGGTCGTCACGATCCTTGTGTGGGTGTTCGTGCGACACCAATCGCTGAAGCGATGCTTGCAATCGTGTTAATGGATCACTTTATGCGTCATCGTGCCCAAAATGCCGACGTTGTTGCGCCATTTGAGCCAATTTAACCAAAGTAAAAAAACGTATGATGTAAAAAGCCAGATGATTGATCTGGCTTTTTAATATAATTTTAAAATTGCAATTGAACGTTTTATGGGGAATTCAATTGAAAATAAGGATATTGGTTGGGGCGATGGTCTTATGCGGATTATCGTATAGTTATGCGAATGGCTTAACACAATCTCAGTTTGATATTGAAGTGAAATCAATTTATAACGAAATTGAAGCGAGTCAAATTCGATTACATCAATCGGTCGATAGTAAGCAGAATATTTCGTTGATCATTCAAAGAGCTTGTGAATATGCAGATGCATTAAATGCTTTAGAGCGAATAGCACAAAAGAATATTCATATGGCTAAAGCAAAAGAAGAAGCATTATTTGCAAAAAAAATGAGAAATTCTTTTGAGTTATCATTCCAAGATTTAGGAACAAGTTATCAAAAAAGTTGTAAGCCTTAAAAAAAGCCAGTTCAACGAACTGGCTTTTTAGTGAATAATTCATTTATTCGATAGTTTGACCTGTATAACCTTTGATAAATGTTAAGTAAGCAGAAGACTTCTGACCGTCAGCTTGCAGGATGGGACGAGTCACTTCGCCGTTAGCTGTCACGATTTTTAGATCAATTTGTTTTGCGTCTCTAAATGAGTTTAAAAAACTTACAGGAACGACAATAAAATTAGATGAATTCGTTACACCAGCTGCAGTTGCATATTGGGTTGGTTGAATTGTTGAATAGACATAAGGCTGACCATCAACAATAAAGTTCAATTGTTTTATATCGTGCTGTATAGTGTCATTTACATCTGCAGTTATTTTAAAACCATTACGCTTTTCATCATTCCAACGGAGTGCAAGCTCAGGGCAAATTTCATCAGTAGCACAGATGAGAGGTCCTTTGGTTACAACACGTTCTGGATAACTTCCTGCACAACCTGTTAATACAACCAATGCTGAAATAAGCGCTAGTTTGATTTTCATGATTTTACCTATTGTCTTGTTTATTATAACTGTGTACACAATTTGTTAAATCTAACGAAAAATTCTAAAAAATGAAATGCCTAGCAGTCTAATAACACGTTGCAGTTTTGTATCGATGATTAAAAAAAGACCCATAGTGGGTCTTTTTTTACTTTTGTTTAAATTGTTGGTAGCCACTTTTAAATGTTTGATAGGCAAATGATGCATGCCCATCTTTTAAAATGCTATGCGTAATAGCACCTTGATCTGTCACTACAGCAATATCGATAGATTTAGACTGATCAAACATAACGACAAAATTCATTGGTACATCAATGTAATTTGTAGAGTTAATGAGATCGGAATTGTTGACTGAGCGTGTATTGGTTTGAGTTAAAGTTGTGTAAGGATAAGTTTGACCATCTAGCGTGAAAATCACTTGCTTGATATCAAAAGATTTTCGATCAAATAGATTGGTATGTACTCTAAATAAATTATTGCTCTGCTGTTTCCAATCAAATGTTAACTCAGTACATGGTTTTGATGGTTCACAAATCACCTGACCACGTGTTTCAATTCGCTTGGCATTTTCTGAAGGTTTAAAATCAATAACATTAGATGCATAAGCTTTTGCAGAACTTGCATTTGGTTTATTGGATACAACGATACACCCACTCAGTGAAAGAGCAGTAAGAATAGATATAAATTGAACTTTCATTATTATCAACCAGTTAAATAGATGTTGTTTTTGTATATGCTAAATTTAGCATAGAATCCATATAAATGTTAACCAGTTATCAAAAAATATATATTTATTGTCTTGTTTTGCTATTTTTCTTTGTGGTGATGCTTGTCATGTTACTTTAATTAAGCTTAAAGGCGTTAAAAAATAATTGATTGAGTCCTTTATGGTCAAACGTTTCTATTTTTGATTGAACACTTTTCAAAAGGTGATATAACTAAAAATAAAGCGTTAATAAAAGAGTATGAAATGAAAACGACTGTGAAATATGTGGTGCTGAAGAGCAAAGACTATCAATTGGGCACTCCATTGTTTGAAGAAACCATCGAGGCAGACTATGCGTATTTCGATTCAATTCCATCAGTCATTCAGTACCAGAATCATGAGTTTAAAGTGAAGTCAAAAGAACTTAATCGAAAGCAAATATTTGATGACTTTGAAGAATCACAAACAATCTTAGTTAAAGTCATCGCACTGAATTAATTTAAAGGCAGCCTTGAGCTGCCTTTCTTATTCTCATCACTATTCATAATCTATTTTATAATATAGTTCTATTCGAAATTAAGCACGGTTCAATATGCACCAAACATTCCCAATCCAAAGTAGGTTAGGTGGATTCTACTTTTTCTATAGCACCATTGTGGATTATTATTAAATTAAAATTATATATTTATTAGTGGTTTATATTAATATTAACGATGCTATAAAAGTCTTAAAAAATCACGTGTAGACTATTTGTAGACTATTGAGAAGCATGATTTAATAAACTTACTGAAGGTTTATTGGATTAATCATGAAACTCAACAAGTCTAATGTTGATGCTATCCCATTGACGGATTCTGGTCAAAAAATTATCAGAGATAAAGATTTGATCGGTTTCGCGATTCGAGTCACCACGAAATCAAAATCCTATATTGTTGAACGTAGACACGAGGGGAAACTTTATCGAGTCGTGATTGGGAAAGCGAATGAAATATCCGTAAATTCTGCTCGAGCAAAAGCCCAAATGATTTTGGCTCAAATCTCCAATGGGGAATACATTAGTCCAAATGAAAAAGTAAGCGTAAATAATTTTTTAAATATCACTGTGGATGAAGCATTAAAAATTTACATTGATAGAAATGATTTCAAACCTAAAACAATTAGACAGTATAAAAAATACTTTGATTTATACTTAAAGTGGTCAGATCGTAAGCTCTTCGAAATAACAAAAAAAGAAGTCCTGGATAAATTTATCGAAGTATCTGAGCTCAGCAAGTCATCAGCCAATGGTGCAATTTCATTGCTAGGCACAGTCTGGAAATATATTCATGTGCTTTATTCTACCGATGAAAATCCAATTTTAAAAAGCAATCCAGTTGATATAATTGCCGTAACTAAAGGTTGGAATAAGATTGAAAGTCGTAATAGGCACTTAGATAAAAGTATCATTCATAAGTACTACAACGCCGTTATAAATTATGAGGATGAGCTCAATTTAGAAAATACTGCACGATCCAATACGCATCGAGATATCATCCTATTTACCATGTATACCGGTTGCCGTCGTCAAGAAGTCTGTGGTCTTAAATGGGAAGATGTGAATTTTAAAGAAGGTATAGTTATTTTTAGAGATACGAAAAATGGTTCTAATCATGAATTTCCAGTAGGGGACCACTTACTATCCGTACTAAAAGAAAGATACTTACTAAAAGAAAATGATTGGGTATTCCCAGCGACTAAACTTCCAACTTCTCACAATATTAACGCTACTGTAGTAGATACTGCACTCAAGAAAATAGGTGCTCAGGTTAATTTTTATGTATCGATGCATGATTTTAGGCGCACCTTCGCGACGATATGTAATTTACTAAGATTTAACATATATGTGACTAAACGACTCCTTAACCATACTGCTAGACCACGGTTAGATGTCACGGGCGGCTATGTTCAAATCCCGATGGAGGAATTAAGAGCTTCCATGAATATGATTGAGGCTGTATACCAAGGAAAAATTGATTGTTTTAACTACGAAAGTGTCTGGGATGAAAGACTCAAACAATTAAAGGCAGGATAAACCTGCCTTTTTAATTATGCGTATTGTGCTGTGCAGGTGACAGTTCTTCTTTTTTCGAAAGCGAGTACATCAGCTTTTCTATAAGCAACTCGACGACCTATTTTGGTGTAAGGAAGTTCAGACCCATCACAGCGCATTCTTGCTAACGTCCACGGGGAACAATCTAAATATAGAGCTACCAAATCTTGTCCAAACTTTTGATCATCTGGAGCATCTAAAAATGGTTTTAATAATTTAGATCGTTCATCTTCATTGATATTCTTAAAACTTTTCAAAGCCATGAAAACACCTCTGTTGTTTGTATTTGTTTTTCATTTTGAAAATCTGATACATAAATTTTTTTCATTACTTTCTCCAAGTTGCTTCTTTAAACTTTGCATTGATGACCAAAGAATCAATTTCACCAATACCAACATTTTCGAAAATATGGGTCATTCGCGTCCCGAACACTGTGAGTGTTCGGGTAATAGAGGAATAGTTGAATTTCATTGTGGCTCACCAGCTTCAGTAAGTGATTCAAGCTCAATACGGCGCTGCTCAATAAGATCTATTAATCTAGGTTGAATAACCGGATCACATGCAGATACATCAATCTCTAGAACATCCAGTTCAGTCAGATCCTCAGCTCGTTGAATACGTACCGCCAGTGATGGTTGTTCATTTGAATCATTCAGCTGAACTAAGCGTTTATGGATAGCATCAAGCAGTGGTTTGCGTTGCTCTTCTGTCCATGTTTTGGTGTATCGAACTAAGGTATTGGCTTCAGCAGGTGTATTGGCCTTACTGGCACGATCAACTAGATCAGCGAGCAATGATTGATATTCTCCATCTGCATCTTGATCCTTGTTTTGTGTTAGCTTTTCAGCTTCTTCCTGCAGTCGTTTAAGTTCAGCAATACTTAAATTGCCGGTTGATGATTCTGTATGATGTACACCTGATTGCTTGGTACCAAAGAAACTTTCACGTTTACCAGCAATACGATTGACCAGATCCTGGTAATCATCATCAGCAAGTTTGTCTTTATTGCCTTCCAGGTTGCGCTCAACACCTTGCAACTCATAATCTGAATTACATTTATCAATAGCTTCGATAAATCTCCGAATCGCAGGATCCGTATCATCAAGCACAGGTTCATCTTGCTCAACTGCATCACTCAATTGTTTTCGATGTGTTTCAGCAAAATTCACCAATTCATTTATCTGGTCAGCACTTAATATTGGGTCTGTTTTGACCTGGAAAACCAATCCATCGATTGTTTCAGTGCTACTGGTGTTAGTGATACCTGATTTATACGTATTAAAAACTTCTTCAGAATTAACATCAGATCCATAAATGGTTTTAATTTCCTGCTCAGGCTGTTGGGTAACTGGTGTGTTGACCTGGTCTACATCATTCTTAGCTTTGGTTGATCGTTTCTTTTTGGCTGTATTATCGATTGTTGGTGAATAACAAATGACTCGACCAAATAGCTTACCGATTGCCTCTAGTTGTAACACTGCATTTTTATTATCTGCTTGAGCAAAACCATTACGCACACAAGCAAAATATTCCTCATTCTGTTTACTGTATTTAACCAGGGAAACGTGATCAGGATGAACAATAAAGATTTCCTGATCTTCCACTACATCATCAAGCGTTAGAGGCTTAGCAAAAGTAATACCTGCCAACTCCATAGTTTCAACTTTGATAGAGAACTCATAGCCAGGCATTGCAAAGATAGTTGCCGGAAAATTTTCCAGATCGTTGAATTCAAGTAAATCACCAATGGCACGGCACAGAATTTTTTTACCAGCCATCATTGCTTCAAAGGCTTCTTTACCATTTAAAATTTTCATGCTGACCATCCCTCCATATCTGATTTCGCCTGACAGGCGTTTAAAATTTGTTGTTCGTACTTTGTGCCTTTGAAGTAGTCCGCAGGCCGATTTAGATCATTGACGTGATTAGCATTCCGAATATCTCTCAACGCAGCCTGATAATCATTTTCTAGACGTGCTTCATTTTCAGCATGTAGCTGCTGTTCATTAGCTCGTTGTGCTTGTTGGTTACGCTGGATGATTGCGTGAATGCCTGCGCATGTTTCATCAAACTTCTGCTGTTGAACATCGTGAAGACTATTTAGACCTCGTTTGGCACAATACTTTTCAATATCAATTCCAGCTTGTTGCATAAGTGCCTCAAGTTCTAAGAATTGATTGCCATTGATACACGCATTAGCAGATCCAGAGTTCAACCATTGTTTAAGTAGTACACCAGCCTGTTCAGAAAGAAGCATGGGTTCATTAAAAATGCGGGTACGATCTTTTGTTCTAACTGCATAGTTATCGTGAGTTAGATCCAGAACGGTGGTGAACTCATATTCGATACCATCACGCTGTTCAGCTTTCATCCCCACTTTTTCTACTTTCTTTTTACCGTTACCTGCATCAACCTGAACGGTATCCATCTTGCTGCGCATGGTCACAATGATATTGATGCTAGATTGAAGCATTGCATCGATAAACTTACGGTGTCTTGGTGTAACTTGGCTCCATGCACCCCAGCTATTACCTTTGAAAGTTGTGCCGGTAAGTTTGTCTACAATCTCCAAACAACCGCCAACGCCAGACCATTCATGAGTAATGCTATCCAGAATTAAGGTATCGAAACCTGCTTTTTCTGCAGCATGAATAGCATCAATAAACTTTTCAGGAGTGTAGGGAGGTTGAATGTTCGCATGCTCAAACTCAACAATATCTTCATACAGCTCAGCACTACTATTTTCTGTATCAGCGACAGCAATTTTCCCACCAATTCCTTTAGCCAAAAGAAGTGCACCTAAGGTTTTACCTGAGCCGGTAGGCCCAGCAAGAGCAAGGCGTAATTTTGCATTTTTACGTTGCGCTTTTTTAAAAAATACAGTCGACATTACACACCCCCTAACATGCGATTCTTGTGCATGTGAGTGATCAACATTTGATTAATGTTGTAATGGTCATTGTGATCTGTGAAATCTGATACAGAGTTACCTAATACATCGTGAATTTTGTCGATCGTCAGAGATGTAATCATTGCATCGTCAAATTCACTACCAGGAACGCCGTAATCATTCGTAAATTTTTCGTAGTCAAATGACACGTCGAGCGTGTATTCATCAAGACGTACTACTGCATAGCCAGTCGTTTCAGAGGTCAGTTTTAGTGCTGCAACAGATGTTTGATTAGGTACATAGCTTGAATAGCTAAGCTTTAAGTCCAAAGGGTCTGGTTGATTAGTGAATACTACTGCACCAATTGTTACAGTAGATACCAATAAACTTACGGCGACGGTATTGAATGGTGTGAAATTTAAATTCATAATTGATCTCGCAGTGATGCAAAGCACATCGGAAGTTAAGAGAGTCGATGTGCTTTTTTATTGTCTGTGAGATAAATACTACTTAAAGTAGAAATATTGTCAATACTAAGTAGAAAATAATTCTACTTTAAGTTGTTTTATTTTATACTAGGCAAAATAAAACCCACACTGGGTGGGTTGGATGTGGATTTAATCTTAACTAGCTTTAAGCATTTCAAATATTCTTGCTGCACCTTCTTTCTCTGAATTACAGGTGTAAATACTAATATTAGCTTTCGATGCGACTTCCTCTTTTAGTAACTCAATATTTTCTTTCATTCTAGCTAAAGTCTTAAGTGGAACTTGAAGATTGTCATCTGTTGGCATTTGAATAATTAAGTCAAATTTATCGGACACATTGTGAGAATCAAATATTTGGAGATCCATTAAGTTTGATTTCATTCTAGTTATGGTCTGTGATGTACAGACATTAAATTTTGCAGAGTATCTTGATGTATGAAAACCACAAAGGATTTTTACATCTTTTCTAATGGGAATTTTTATATCGAATGATTTTTCATATGATGGGTCAATTTCTAACACTTCATTTTTTATCCGTTTAGACCAACGATTATCTACTTGCTCATTTTCAATAGAACTATCGTCTTGTTCAAACAGACTTTTTAAAGCAACCGCTCCAAGACTTGCAGTCTTATATAGGGCTTGTTTAACTACTCCTTGAATATTTACAGATTGAGATGAATGCCAAGGGCTAATATCAACTCCATCAATGGTTGACTCACCATTATTTTTTAAAATATTTAGTTTAATTAATTTTAAATACCCGTTAAATGACGATGCTTTTGAACCATATAGACTATCAATAACAGTGGGGTGTAGTGCATCAAAAATTTCAATCCTACCATTCACATTCTTAATAACTATGAGTATAGCAATACGTTCCCCACTATTTGGAATTGGCTCAAAATACACAGTTCGCCATTCAGCAAAAAAATCAGGTGCAGAGGGAAATGAAACTTTATTAAACATCATAACCTCCTATTAAGTCCAATTGCTGAGGGTTTTGTGGTGGTTTTATAGCATTTTCAATTAGAACTGCCAACACACTTTGTCTAGCTAGTAAAAAGCTACGCACCCTTTCAAGAATTAAATTATATTCACTAAGTACCGAATTATCTTTAGCTTTTTTAATAAGCGAGTCACAGTTTGTCGCCCACATTTCTTCACTAATTGATTTTTTTATTTTCGACATTAATTTGTGGATGTATACATCATTCTCTCCTTTATAGTGCTGCACAATATCTGAGATGTTAGCAATTTTACTCATCTCACTGATTGATTGCCTCGGGTCTTGAGTAGCAGAAAATGCTTTTTCATGATCAATAAATCTAAAGGATTCGCCATCATATAAAATATTACTATTATTTCTATCTGGATTAGCAATAAGCTCATCAAACGCAACAATAGAATGAAGATTAGGATAATCAAGCAAACATTCTTCGCTTAAATTATGATCACATAAGAATCTTTCAAACGATGGCATTTCATACATTTGAGACCCAAACAAAAAAGTGGGTTCATTCACAACTATCTGAGGGTGGTTGGGTTCAACCAAAACTAGGATTGGCTTTGGGATGGGAATATTAAGCATTAACCCTAATAATGAGCTAATAATCTCGATACATAAACCATCTTTATGATTGCATTTTTTAATATATGCAGGAAATTCTCCTTGATTTGTTGAGACAAACCCAGTCCATAAAGGGTTAGAGCCCTTTTTGCTTACTTGCAAATCAATTAAAGCCCTACCATACAATAAGTGGTTATCTATAAATTCTTCCAATACCATACTGCAATCCACCCTCTATAATTTACTACCCGATCTGTTCTAAAGGCTGCGTCGGGTTCGCAGTTTTAAGCTATATAAAAAGCTGAATGCGCTTAAAATTTTTATTCGCTTCAATTTCAGTTTTATAAAATTTGTCTTTATCGACCGAATCCATAAATTTAACAAATGTGCTAGATTCAATCAGGCGATACAGAAATCTTTCACCCGTCTGAAGTCCCACTGTCAGAAGGTTGTGCTGATAAAGCACATAGCTGATCTTGTGGGAATTGATTTCTATCGTTTGCACATCTAATATCCCCCAAGCCAACAGTAACTCAACGTTTAAACATCCCTGTACAACCCCACCACTTTACCGACCAGTTTGCAGCCATCAATTAAAGCGATTGTTTGTTCAGGCCAGTGAGGATTTAACGGTTGTAGGTAAACATTCCCACTTTCTAATATTAATTTTTTAAACGTGGCTTCAGCATCACCTTCACAAGCAACGATTACAAGATCACCTGTCTTCAAATCCGCCGTTTGAAAATCGGGATTTACATAAATCTTATCGCCTGGTCTAAAGTCAGGCATCATAGATTCTCCGACGACTTCTAAACCGTATCCATTCTTTCCGCATTTAGGATTAGGGGGCAACCATTCTTCAAATTGTGTGCCATTTGGTACAGATTCGACTGAAGTCCAAGTTCCTGCTTGTACCCACGAAATAACTGGAACTAGGCGACCAGCGATAGGGATTGGGGAAGAAATATTTGGTTCTAACCCTGTACCATGAGATAAATAACTTATATCAACATTAAATATCTCAGCTAATACCAATAATTTTTCTTCACGCGGCTTAGCAATACCTAATGTATAACGCCGTGCCATCTCATAAGTAACGTCAATAGCATCTTTTAATTGGGTCACTGATTTTATTGGTGAGCCTTTTTTTTCCATAAGACTTTTAAGTCTAGATGCAAATTCTTGATATTTAACTGTTTGCACTTTGGATCTTTTTCCACTTTCTACCAATGGTAGAAGTTTACCCCTTATTTTTGGTTGCACCAATGCTATTTTTGGTAGTATATTGTCTTCTACTTTAAGTAGTGTTATTGGTTGCATTATGTCATCTCCAAAAAGTGCATTAAAAAAAGCAATTGAAATTGCGGGTAGCAAATCAGCATTAGCTCGTGGACTCGGTATAACGCCTTGGGCTTTAAGTAAATGGAATTTCGATAGAATTCCTGAAGATCGATGTCTGCCAATTGAGGAATTTACAAATGAGTTAGTCAAGGCAGAGCAGTTACGTCCAGATATAAACTGGGCGTTTATTCGTTCTACTAAAAATAGTAATAAAGCATCTGCCTAAAAACACGTTCAAAGGGAATACGAATGAACATCACTGATGCTGCATATAACACAGTTCACGATTATCCAGGCGGAGCAAATGCACTCGCGCCACGTCTTGGTATTAAAAGTCCTGCTGTGCTGAACAGTAAAGTCAATCCAAATACGGAAACACATCATCTAACGCTTGTCGAAGCTTCAAAGTTAATTGCAATCACAGGGGATTACAGGATTTTGCAAGCACTTAATGCTGAACACGGAAAGGTTTCTATTGATCTGCCTCAGATTCCCGAATGTAGAGATACGGCGCTAACAGATCTAGTTTTAAGCATAGGTAAGGGCGGTGGGGATGTATGTGAAGTCTTTAGAGAAATGATGGCAGATGGTCGAATTACGCAAGGAGAAGCCTTGGACATGTCTAAAGTCATACATCAACTGCACTTATTTTTAGCAAAGCTAGATTCACAAATTCATGCATGCGTAGACGAAAAAGCCTGACGGTCGAGGTCAGGCTTTTAGGCATTCAATAATTTAGGAAATCATGAATGAAAACAAATCTATCACAAGACCTTATTCAAAACAATCCAGACACAGACTTCTTGACTGGTGATGTCGTGGTGTACGTGAACCATATCAAAACTGATGACCTCGTGATGGTTGAGGCATTTCAACCTGCACAATATTACTGGTTAGAAGGTGGCCAACTTGTACATCGCGCGGATATCCGACTGGCAACACCAACAGAGCTCAAATTAAAACGCCGTTTAACAGATGCTGAAATGGCATTAGCGGAGGTTTCATGAATACTCAATTTCAAAAGCAACCTGACTATAAACAGCAACAAGGTGTGCAGTCATTCTATGAGCCGACACTGCAGTTGTTAAATGAAGTTTTAGCAGTAAAAAAAGAAAACCTTAAACGTCGTGGCTATAACCAGGATAACGCTGCAGTAACGAAAGAAGAACTCGCTCAAAAGATGGCATACCGATTTCGTATAACGATGTGGTTAGCACACCAAGTAATCTCAAGCTTAATTAAAGCGGAACAAGTGGTGGCATTTGGTGGTTACGTAAAGCCAAAGGTGAGTGAGGAAAATCCATGAGTTTAGATGCAAGTGTATGGGCATGGAAAGTTGAAATGCCCACCAAAAAAGGCGGAGCTTTAAAACCCCTTAAAAAATTAGTATTGCTCTCACTTGCTGATCGTGCCAGTGAAGATCATTGTGCATATCCAAGCATGAGCAGATTGGTTGAAGATACAGAAATGGACCGTAAAACTGTTCTTAAAATCATTGATGAGCTAATCGAAGATGGATTAATTGCAGATACTGGTGAACGCAAAGGCCGAACTAAACAAGTTAAAGTCTATCAATTAATAGGTGTAAATGGTCGAGAAACAGTACCAACAACGGAACCCTTTAATGCTGAAAATGATGATTTAAAGAGTCCCAACAGTGGAACAGTTCCAACAATGGAACAGTCCCAACAATTCCATGAAAGAGTCCCAACAATTCCGTTAAAGAGTCCCAACGTTGGGACACGGAATCTTTCAAAGAATCTATCAATAGAATCTAAAAATAAAAAATCTTGGTTTTGCTTTAAAAAACTTCGTGAAGAAATTTTCTTAGCAGATGACGGAATCGATTTTGAATTCATCATGAATTCCAAATGGGCTGAACGAGAAAAACGAGCATTCGAAATTTTCAACGCTGAAAAATCCATGAGCGATGATTTGATGATTTATCACTTCGCTGATTGGCTGATCAACGCCTACAAAACCAAATACTCTGAAAAACCAAGTTCAGGCACTTCTAGAAATTCGAGTTCACTGAAAACCAATTCAATAGGACTCACCGAAAAACAAATTCAAACCTTCGCTCAAAAACTTGCTCATCATCCTGAATTTGCTGGCAAGTTCAGTGAACCAGGAGAATCATACGACAAATTAGCAGCACGTATCGCCGTGAAGCTAGAGAATCCAGCACAAGCAAAAAAATGGGAGTCGTATCTCAAGCAAGTTGGATTCAATGGGCATCTCCCAGAGGTTGCAGCATGACTGAAGCTGAACGGACGTATACCAATCTAATGATATTTAAAACCTTGGCATCAACGCCTGGAAGAGTATCTGTGAAACAGATTCATCAAGCGATAGAACCAAACATGGGAATCTCAATACGAAGCTTACAGCGCTATTTGAACGGTCTTGCATCGTGGGGTTTAGTGGCTAAAGACGGAGAAACCCCACAAGGTTTTAGCCTCACAGATCATGCCAAACAGTTATTTGCTGAGTTGGCCAATGGATCAACTGAATGACCAGTTACTCATTGGCTGAATACCACAAGATGCTAGGAATCGAAAAACCGAAAAAGGGGCGTAAGCGTCCCACGGTTAAAGCAGCACGTGAAAGTGTGGGGGAATCCAAACTGGCCATGCAATTACGTGCGGTGAAAATTCAGTTTGAGCAGGAATTTAGGTTCCATCCCAAACGCAAATGGAAAGCTGATTTTCACCTAATCGGCACGAAAATATTGATTGAGGTCGAAGGCGGTATATGGAGCGGTGGACGCCATACCAGAGGCAAGGGGTATATCGGGGACATGGAAAAATATAATGCAGCAACGATGATGGGTTACCAGGTAATACGGTTTAGTACAGAGCAAGTGAAGTCAGGCTCAGCGATTGAACAAATTGAAAAGATGGTAGGGGATTTGGGATGAAACGTAGAAATAATGACTGGCTTTGGATTGCTGGTTTCATCTTGTTGATGATGCTTGTTGTTGCTGTAAACACATGGAATACGGTTCAGGTTTGTAAAAGTCAGGATGTGTACTGGGTTAATGGTACCCAACATACATGCAAATTATTTAAATAATTGGGTGAAGGAATGAATGCAGCGCTAACAATTATGCAAGCGACTAATTGGCAAAAATATAGTTTTGAAGAGTGGTCAAGACAGTTAGGCGCATGGATTAATGGTGATAATGAAAGATTAGTAATGATCGTGAAAACCATGCCTACAAAACGCATCACTCAAAAGCAACGTGAAGCATTGCTGGCAATGTATATGAAAGATGAAAGTCTGGTTGATAGATTGAGAGCTAAGCGTACAGGCACATGTTGTCAAATTGATAATAATGAAGCACGTGCTATTCATAAACTGTATTTGGATTTACAAGTCATTGAAGATGAGGTTTTACAAGATTGGATTGGTTCAATTTGGTCGCATTATGTCATGGATGAATCGATACGAGATATTGCTGCTAGCAATGATACGTACGTATCTCAAATTCAACAGGATATAAAATGTGGTTTAGCTTTTATTAAATCTCGATATCCTCAATTTAGTTTTGAAAAATTCACCAAAAAACCAATCGTTTTAAAGTCTGATAATTGTGCTTGACGTGTATATACGGGGTATGGCATATTTGTGATATAGTGACCGAAGTGTACGTTGATACATGAAGTTAATTTAAAAGCTCGCCAAATGGTGGGCTTTTTTATTGCCCTGAGAAATGTCATGTGTAAGCAAGATCAGGGCACCAATGGCGGTCTAATATTAATCGTAGTGGTTTAATTAAATTACCGCCTCCATATTCACTATTTGCTGAACGGATTACGGCGTATAAAACCCTGCCACATGCTAGATATTGGCGGGGTTTTAATTTTTTTCATTTGTAACTTATTGCTAATGCAAAGCCTTAATAAATTGAATATTATTTGTACGCAGGTCCTAACCTGTTCTTCAATTTTGCCTCCCCCTCCGGGAGGTATTTTTTTGCTTGAAAAGTCATCTATTGATAATATAATCAAGATAACTGATAATGAGATTTATTTTCAAATGCTTAAAATAACAGATCGAAATCTAACAATCTTGCATAAAATTTTTGTATTGCTGAGTCTATTTGCTTTGGGTGTAGCGTTATATGATTTTATTAAAGGGAATACTGATACCTTCCAAATTCACAATTTTATAACTTTCATAATCATTGCATTCATTTTTAAATTTTATTACGTGATTATGTACTGGTGTAAGAAAATAGACACTATAAATACTGAGGAAAGAGCTCGCCAATTACGAACAGGTGAGATTCAAGATAAATAATTCTGAAATTTATAAATTAACCCTGCTAAATGCAGGGTTTTTTATTAATTCAACGTAGCGCCGTGCGGAGAGTATCGATGACAGACCGTGTACAAGCCAAACAAGATTTACAGTTCTGTTGTGCGGAGCTGGCGAAATATCAGAATCTGAGTCGTTCAGGTCTAAAGCGTCATCAGATGATTGCGATTGATGAAATCATGATTGAGCTGAAAGAGCGCATTCGTAATTTACGGAATGTGCTAATCAGATAACAAATATTATAAAAAATATACCTCTAGGGTTATTGTTTAAATATACCTCTAGGGTTATAATTGCTCCATAACGTTAATATGGAGGGCTGAATGAAGAGTCTGGATTTGATCAAAATGATTGAAGCAGACGGTTGGTACCAGGTTAGGTGTAAGGGTGATCATCATCACTTTAAACATCCAACCAAGAAGGGGTTGGTAACGATTCCTCATCCTAAAAAGGATTTACCACCGGGCACTGTGAATAGCATTTTGAAGCAAGCGGGTCTCAAATGACCCGCAGCATTTTCCAGATAGATTTAGCCCTTTTTTGGAGTGAGAAAATGTTATATCCAATCGCAGTAGAGAGGGGCTCAGATAAAGAAGCCTACGGTGTGATTGTCCCTGATATTCCAGGTTGTTTTTCAGCAGGTGATACTTTTGAAGAGGCACTTGAGAATGTAAAAGAGGCAATCGCTGGTCATTTGGAAATTTTAGCAGAAGATGGTGAGGATATTCCTTTAGCATCAGCAGCTGCTAATTTTTTTGATAATGAAGATTACAAAGGTATGATTTGGGCTGTTGTTGATGTAGATGTAAGTCGATATTTGGGTAAAGCTGAAAAAGTAAATGTTACTCTGCCAAGTCGCTTAATCCATCTTATCGATGATCGTGTAAAACAAGATGCTCGATTTAAATCACGTTCAGCATTCTTGGCTGCAAGCGCAGAAAGAATGCTTCATGCTTAATTAAATTGTAAAGAAAAAACCCGTCTACATGACGGGTTTTTTAATGGGTGAAATATGGATGAAAAAGCATATAAAGCCATGACTGATAAATCCATTCCAAAGAAAAAACCACGTAATACGCCGTTGCCAAAAGCATCAGAAAAATATTTAGAAGCATTTGATCGTATCAAATACATGCTTGATCTATTGGAAATCAAATACGAAGAGTATTTTCATTTCAAAAGCACGAAACATTGGCGTTTTGATCTGCATCTTATTGAATATCGAATGCTGATTGAAATCGCTGGTGGTCCATGGTCAGGTGGTCGTAAAGGTAAATTAGCTAAAAAAGCGTGGAGTGTGGATCGATATGACCATGCCGAAGAGATGGGTTATCGATTCCAACAATTCTTGCCTGCCGACATTATGATGGGTCGTGCGTATATTTGGTTGAAACAATTGAAGGCTTCTTATGGAACAACAAATTCGACCGTTTCCACCTCAAGATCTGATTGATCAAGCCGAAGATGAAGATGCTATTCGATTAGCACCTGCACCTGAACTTTACCAGTGGGTAGTAAAGAATTGGCTCACCTTGGGTGGTGAACTTCACAACCCTGACCATGACCATATTGCTGAACTCATACATGACAACGAAGAATTCCTTGCATTCGCATGGGCATCAAGTGCCGCCGTGTCAAAAAAGCGTATGGTCCTTGGTCAATGCGAAAAAGTGATGTTTAACCAAGGTGGATGGAAAAAAGCACGCCAAGAACAACAAATGCGAGATTGGTTCGGCTTTGTGCCTCAATACCTGATTACTGTTGATGCTGCATTCTGTGAACAAGCCACTGACCGTGAATTCTGCCGTTTGATTGAACATGAGCTATATCACATTGGTGTTGAGCGTGATGCAGACGGTGAAATCATTTATAGCGATCACACAGGCTTACCTAAACATTACTTAGCTGGCCATGACGTTGAAGTGTTCTTTGGTGAAGTAAAACGATGGGGAGCAGATGAATCTGTGAAGCGATTAGTTGAACTTTCAAAACAAGCGCCGTTTGTATCTGAAAAAAGTATGGCTGCGTGCTGTGGGAATTGTCTAATCGGTTAGATTCAAATTTTTTTGCCCACTTTCCTTGATGTACCTTGATGGATGGTGATTTATGGCAAGACTTAAAAAACTCGAAAAAGCCTTTATTGTACGGTCACTTGCGCAGTTCATGACACCGACTCAGGTGGTAGAAGAGATCAAGGTAAAATTCAATATTGATGTCACACCTCAGCAAGTCGAATGCTACGACCCAACAAAGGTGGCTGGTGCTGATTTATCTGAAGAGTTTGTGGATTTATTTCATGAGGCACGCAAGAAATACATTGATCAGCCGATCTACAACATTGAAGGTGCAAACGACATTGTTCAGCTGAAAATCCTCAGTGATCTTCTGATTAAGAAGAAAAACAATACACGTGATGCAATCAAGCTTTCCGATCAGATTCAAAAAATCATCAAGGGCTTTTACGAAAAGAAATTTGAAATCACAGGTGCTGACGGTGGACCATTACAAAGCGAAAATGTTACCTACGTGGATGCTAGCCCTGAATTAGTGAAGCAGGTGTTAGATGAACTCGAAAGTAAATACTAGACCGCTTGAGATAAAGATTGAACGTGAGAAATGCGAACGTGAACATTTGTTTTTCACACGCCGTTTTTTCATGCCTCGTATGGGGTTTAAGTTCTCAGTCAATTGGCACCATGAATACATAGCTTGGGCCATTGATGAAGTCATTGCCGGACGAATCGAAAATTTAGTTATTAACGTTCCACCTGGTTCAGGTAAGACTGAACTACTGACCAATTTGATCGCACGTGGACTGGCACGGAATCAGCGTTCACGATTTTTATATTTGTCCTTCTCGCAATCACTTGTAGAGGATGTGTCATCCACGGCGCGAAACATCGTGAAATCGGCTGATTTTCAGGGCTTATGGCCTGTGAAGATCTCAACCAGTACCGATGCTAAGGCAAGTTGGAAAACGACTGTAGATGGATATGAAGCGGGGCACGTGTATAGCGCCTCAATGGGTGGTCAGGTTACGGGCCGCCGTGCAGGTACTTTGGCAGATGCTGGATTTACCGGTGCGATTATTCTGGACGATCCGCTCAAGCCTGAAGATGCATTTAGTAAGACGGCACGTAACAAGGCAAATCGTAAGATTCTGAACACAGTCAACTCACGTAAAGCCAAATCATCTACTCCGATTATTCTGATCATGCAGCGTTTACACGTTGAGGATCCGACTAACTTTGTGATGACTGGCAACGTGCCAGGGAAATGGCATCAGATCTCGATACCAGCACTGATTGATGATGACTATATCAACTCATTGCCTGAGCATATTCGTAAGAAAGTCCCGCGCGATGTGGAGCGTGACGAGAAAGGGCGTCAAAGCTATTGGCCATTGAAAGAGTCGTTACAGTCATTACTGCAGTTAGAGAAAGGCGGTCAGGATAAAGACGGCGCTACAGTGTCGCGTTATACGTTCAGCAGTCAGTACCAGCAAGAGCCTAAAAAGCTTGGTGGTGATCTTGTTAAGGCTGAATGGTTCGATCGGTACCATGAGTTACCAGTACTCAAGTGGCGTGCGATATGGGCAGATACGGCGCAAAAAACCAAAGAGCATAACGACTATTCAGTGTTCTTATGTGCAGGGCTTGGTTATGACAATCGCCTGTACATCATCGACGTGCGCCGTGGCAAATGGGAAGCACCTGAGCTGATTAAGGAAGCTAAGGCTTTCATCAATAAGCATAAGGAAAGCAACACCAAGATCGGCAAGCTTCGATACATGGCCATCGAGGATAAAGCATCAGGCACGATGCTGATTCAAAACATTTCGCGTGAAACCACATTACCGATCAAAGCGATTCAGCGTGATACAGACAAGCTGACTCGTACTATGGATGTGGTGTTCTACGTTGAAGATCGCCGTGTTGTTCTACCTGTGAGTGCGACGTGGTTATTGAATTATGTTGAAGAAATCGAGGGTCTTAAAGCCGACTTCACACATGAGCATGATGACCAATGGGACCCTACCATCGATGCGATTAATGACTCACTTGCGAAAAAGCCGACTGTATTTGATTAGAGGTATTTATGGCTAAAGATAAAAAGTCTGATACAGGCGGTAAAATTAAAACGCTTGTAGCAGATGCAGTAAAACAGGCAATCAACGCTATTGGTGATGCTGGTGCATATACCAACTTGGTATCCAATATTGGTACCGAGCGTGACAAAGCCACAGGTGGCAAGTTCGTCCGTAAAGACATTGATGATGATCAGCTTGAAGCGGTGTACCAGAACTGGCTCGCACGCCGTATTGTGAATCGTCCTGCATCTGACATGCTGCGTGCTGGATGGTTCTATGAAGGCATTCAAGGTGATGATTTAAAACGCCTTGAGGAAGCGTGTAAGGCATTTAACTTAGAGCATGTGCTTTTATCGGGCTTAATCCTTTCTCGCCTCTACGGCGTTGTGTACATTCTGCTTGGAACGGCAGACGGAGCTGCTCTAGATCAACCTTTAGATATTTCTAAACTTGGTCAAGGTCGTTTGGAATTCTTTACGGTCGTGAAAAAGAAATACATCACGGCGGATAAAAACAGTTATTTGCCGCCGTCGGCATGCTGTGGATTGCTAAAACAGCCTGAATTTTACGAAATGAAAATGGGGAATGAAGCGAAAAAGCGCATTCACCATACTCGTCTAATTCGCATTGCTCATGCCGATGTGGTGAATGAAGAGCCTCAAAGCATCTTGCAAGAGGTCTATGAGGATCTGCTGGATCATGCCAGTGTGAAGCGTGGATCTGCTAGCCTTATTCATGAATCAAAGATTGATGTCATTCAAACGCCGAACTTGGTCGATAAGATTAGAGAGGATATGAAAGGCGTCATGGAACGTTTCATGTCTGTGGGGCTGATGAAAAGCCTAAACGGTATGTTAGTCCTTGATGCTGAAGAAAAGTACGAATCAAAAACGTATAGTTTCGGCGGCTTGCCTGACATGATGCGTGAATTCTCTGTTCAGACGGCAGGCGCGGCAGATATCCCTTATACGATTCTGTTTGGCCAATCACCTGCAGGTATGAATGCAACTGGTGAGCATGACACTCGTAATTATTACGACTCGATTGCTACTAAGCAGGAATGGGACCTTAAGCCGATCTTGATGAAGTTTCTCGCTATGATCTGTCAGTCCACGTTTGGGCGTCAAATACCTGAGCTGGATGTCGTATTTAATCCGCTTTGGCAATTGGATGCGAAAGTCCGAGCGGAGGTGGAAAAAGCCAATGCTGAGCGTGATGAAAAGTATCTCAACATGGGCATCATCACTGAACCACAGATCGCACGTCAGCTTAATATCGACGGCGTTTATTCAGTCATTGATGAAAAACACATCAAATTACTGGAAACCATGGTGAAGCCAAATGACGACGATCATACAGATCCTTAAGCCTCAGCTTCAGCAGATCAAGAAAAGCAAGAAAGGACGCAAGGCTAAGCCCAAGGCAGTCAAGGTCAATCGCCGTGTTGAGCTGTTCTATACACGTCAGCTTTTGGAAATCTCTAAATATTGTCAGGAACAAACCAAGGATTTTGTTTTACCTACGGTAGGGCAGAACATCGGTGATAGCTGGGTGACGGATCTATTCACGGCGTTACGTGAAAAGATGGTCAAGTACACCATGGAAGTGTCGGTATCTTTGGCCACTAAAGTGGTTATGGATACCAGCAAGGATGTTGATAAGCAGATTGCTAGTCATACCAAGACCATTCTTGGTGTGGACCTTACGCCGTTTTTCCGTGGCGCTGATATTCAGGATGAAATCGATAATCAGATTGCTGCAAACGTATCTTTGATTAAATCGATTCCAAGTCAGTACACTGATAAGCTTGAAGCATTGGTGATGAATGCCTTGCAGACAGGGCAAACTAATCAGGAACTGGCTCAGGAAATAAAAAAACTCGGTCATAGCACAGACTATCGTGCACGACTGATTGCAGCCGATCAGATGGGTAAGATCAACGGCGCTATCAATAAGAAACGTCAGACGTCTTTAGGTGTAACGACTTACGATTATTTAACATCAAAGGATGAAAAGGTTCGTCCGTTATGCCGAAGCCATCATGGTAAAACCTTTCGATGGGATACACCGCCAAAGGGAGGTCATCCTGGTCAAAAGATTGGATGTCGATGCACGGCGTTGCCAAACTATGAGGATATTTTGATCGACTGATTTAATAGTTTGATTTAAAGTATCTTTCGATATGCAGGGGATTACAGATGCATCAAGACCAAAAACTAGATATTTTGTTGGATGTAAAAAATAGAGCAAATAAATGGATTGGAAAGTATCTTTCTATGGATGTGGTTGATCCCCACTTTCAGCCTTTATTTGATGTTTTTAAAGAATCAAACTTCGATATCGAGTTGCTATTGAATATGGATTCAATTGAAATTCTACAAGTGACTAAAAATTGTTGTGAAGGGATTGGTTTAAGTAAATTTGATAAAGATTGTGCTTTAGAGTGTTGGGCAGCAGATGCTTCGGTAATGATGAATTCGCTTAAAGATCAATAGTAAAGTCACTTGTTGTTTTATCTAATTTAACCCACTTCGGTGGGTTTTTTATTGCCAACAGAAAGGTGATGTCATGCGTAAAAAGAAATTTTCCAAAGAGCGTTTTTATCGCCGTCTGGAAGCTCAAAACAAAAAAGCAGTATCCAAGTCAGAAACGGATTGGGATGTAATGCAGGGTGGTTATTCGGACTGCCAAATTTATCCAGATTTTAGTAATTGTATGGATCGAATAGATTTAGAAATCATTGCTAATAACATACAAAAGAAAGCGGAAGAAATAAGGGCTAAAAAGCCCTTTTTTAATGCCCAAAATTCAGCAAAACAGCCTGAGCCTAAACCTGAATTTGTGCCACCTCCACCATTGGAAAAAATTGAAGCATCTGAGCCTAATAATGACTCAGGATTGTTTGGTCAATGCTTATTACACATGGCAGCAATCGTAGCTTGTGCACTTCTATTATGCGGAATCTTACAAAAGCTGAGTCATTAACTCATGAAACTCATTTACCAACTCAAAATTGGTGATTTTGCACCAAGCGAAAGTACACGCTCATTTACTCAAGAAGGGTACCTGAAATGCGTCAACGTTCGCTTGGCCAAAGCACCGCAAGTCCGTCAATACTACGCTTATGAATTTCCAAATCTGGAAGGCTATTCAGCGGATCAGGTCATTAATGTCTATGTGGCAGCTGAGGACCTATTCAAACCTGAAGTCATTAAAGGATTCGACGGCGTAGACACAACGGACTATCACCCACCTAAGAATGAAATCAATGCTTCCAACTGGAAGGATTACCACATTGGCGAATGTTTCAATGTGCGCCAAGAGGGTGATTTCTTGGTCGGTGATCTGATCATTAAAGATCAAAACAGTATCGGTCTAATCCAAAACAATGAGCGCGTTGAGATCTCATTGGGCTACGCGGCTGATCTTGTCCTTGAACAAGGCACGGCGCCAGATGGTACGCCGTATCAAGCCAAATTTATCAATTTTAAAGGCAATCACGTGGCGCTGGTGAAATACGGTCGCTGTGGCGGTGATTGTCGCGTCGGTGACCAAAACCCAAACCCAAAGGGGAAAAAGATGGAAATTAAAGTAAACGGTATTCGCTTTGAGATTGGTGACAACCAAGCGCTAGCTGATGCTGTAAAGCAACAAGAAGACCAGCTTGAAAACTTAAAAGCAGCAAAACTTAAAGTCGGTGACAAACAATTTGCCGTCGGTGATGAATTGCCAGCTGTACAAGCGGTGGTTGATACCTTGCAGACTGAAAATGCAGAACTGAAGCAAAAAGTCGGTGATCTTGAAAAAAACCAAATCACACCGGAAAAGCTTGATCAGGTCGTCGCTGAACGTGCGTCAGTGGTTGCGGACGCCATTGCCTTGGTACCAGGTATCAAAACTGAAGGCTGTTCATGTGAGCAAATCAAACGTGATGTGATTGCAGCCAAAGCAGGTGACACATTGGTGACCGCTGTACTGGGTGGAGTCGCCGTCGGTGATGCTAAACCTGAGCAGATCGACACGGTGTTCCGTGCCCTGGCAGCAGTTAAGTCGACTACACCAGGCAATGCCGTCGGTGATGCATTACATCAACAGCAACAACAGCAAAACAATAATCAGGACCCTAAAGAAAATAAGGGTTATGACAAGTCTGCTGCATACAAAACAATTTAAGGGGAACTTGAATCATGGTTCAGCAATTAAATGCGGTGGTCGGTCAACGTGGCCGTTTAACTGCCAAAGAGGTTGTACTGTCATTACCGCTTTCAGGTCTGACTTTAGTCAATGATGGTGATGTGGTTGTCCGCACGACTGATGGCAAATCAGTAACGGCTGTGGCAGGTGCTACACCTACACGCTTTGGTGTGGTGGTACGCCACGGCGTTGGTAAGACAGGCAAAACGGCGGCTGACAAAGAAGCCTATAAAGCGGCTGATATGGTGCCAGTGATGTTTGAAGGTGCGATTTGGGTTAAGCCTTCAGCGCCAATCACTGACATTACTACTGCGGTTTACGTAAAAACTGCAAACGGTACCACAGCAGCGCCGTTGGGTTCTTTGTCGAGCTTAGCAACTGACGGAACAGTATTACCAGGTGCAGCATGGGAAACCGTGACAGGTGCCGATGGTTTAGCCCTTCTTAATCTTCGTGGAGCTTAATTAAACATGAGCAAATTAGCAAAAATGAAAGCGCGTTTAACGCCGATTTCACCTGCCATTCAGGCACAAGTTGGCGATGCGTTCAACATGGATGCATTGGCACAGCTCTTCGTCAAGATCGAAGAACAAAACGAAATTACACCACAGCTTGCACAGGTCCTTGACTATGCCAAGTTCATCCCAGTGACCAATGTAAATGCGGTTTATGGTGGTGGTGAAATTCTGTCTCGTAAAAAAGGCGTGGGTATCGGCGAAGACTATGCTGGTACAGGTGATGATATTCCGCTTGCAGAAGTTGAATACGATACTGTAAGCCTACCTGTGAAGGTGGGTGTGATTGGCTACCAATATTCAGTGGTTGAATTGGCGACCGCACAGCAAATGAACCTCACGCTTGAAGCGGATAAAGTTCAGGCTGCAAATTTGGCAGCTGAAAAGCACATGTCGAATGTGGCTTGGTATGGTTACACCAAAGCCAATGCGAGTGGTCAACTTGAACAGGTGAATGGCTTCTTAAACCAAACAGGCGTCACTATTGTGACAGGGCAGCATGATTGGTCTACGGCTACCATTGAAGAGGTTTTATCCGACTTCAATAATTCGCTGGCTGACTCAGCAGACCTGTTTGACGGTGATGCGTCTATTGAGCCTGATACCTACTTGATGGCATCAGCGCAGTACACACACCTTTCAACACGTGTGGTACCAAACTCAGGCGGTAAAACATTCCTGAAGTACATTGAAGAAAACAACATCTTCACCACTCAGGGCAAAACATTAACTATTCGTGGTTCTGGTCGTGGTAATGGCAAAGGTACCGCTGGTGCTGACCGTTCGATCATTTATCGCCGTGATCCATCATGTATCCAGTTTAAAGGTAACAGCGTTGAGTTCCTGACGGCGCAACCGAAAGGCCTGGATGTACTTGTGCCAGGCCACTACAAATACCAAGGTGTTTGGCTAAAGCGTGTTGATTCACTTCGTTACCTTGATCATGCATAAGGATTAAAATCTCATGGCTAAATATTCATACACTTACAGCGGCTCTAATGCCGCTTTTGTTTTTGCAGGCCTGGTAACTTTACCTAAAGGTATCGCCGTAGTAGTTGAAGCCAATCACCACAAAGCACTTCAAAAAAATAAGTTTGCTAAGCATTTGATTGATGCTGGTGAGCTGGCTGTTGAAGAGATTGCAGAAGCGGTTGAAAAACCTGCTTCAGGTCGTGGTAAAGGTGCACAATCAGGTAAAACTGATGAAGGTAAAGGCAAGGATGAATCCAAAACTGCTGAGCTCACGATTGATGATGTGCGTAAAGCGTTGACTGATCTTGAAATCACCTTTGCTGACGATGAAACCCTTGAACAGCTGCAAGAAAAACTTGCTCAAGCTACTGAATAAGGTGAACTATGGACCCACAAGCTTTTAAATTAAAGTTTAAGTACGACACAACATTATTAAATACTTCTGATGCTGAAATTGCCGATGCATTAGAAGAAGCTGGTCTTGTTGTAACGGCGCTTGAATTTGGTGATCTGAAAGAACGTGCTGTGGGTCTATATGCAGCACATATTCTCAGAGTTGCACATAAATCAAAGTCAGGTAACAGCTTTTCAGATGCATCAAGTATGACTATTGCAGGTCAGAGCGTGAGTTTTTCACGTTCGGGTACCGATGCATTTTATAACCAAAGTATTTATGGTCAGCGTTACCTGGCATTAAAAAATTCAATTCCAGTTGGCAATGATGGTACTAATCCCAATCGTATTGGTGTTGGTGCTTTCGTTGTTTAGGAGCAAGGCATGTCATTTAAGTATCAAGCGCCTGAAAACTTCAAAGCGACTTCGCTTGAAATTGCAGGCACCACGTACAAGGTTGAAAAAGGTGTGATCGAGTCGGATACCGACATTGCACACATCTTGGCACCACATGGTTTTAAACGTGCGGTACCTGAAACCAAAGCAGAACCTAAAAAAGAAACTGCTGCTGCAAAGTAGGTGATGTATGAGTGATTACCGTGTCGATGCTGATGTTGATTTTAACGAGGTCAATGAACGTGTACGTGCTGAAATACGGCGCACGGTAAATGCACTCACACTTAAACTTCAGCGCACCATTCAGGAAGACATGCTGACAGGTCAGCGTTTGAATGTGCAGTCTGGGCGTTTAAGAGGATCCGTTTCATCCAAGGTGGAAGAGGATAAGGACTGGATCGAGGGTACAGTCGGAGCTGGTGGTGCCTTGGTACCGTATGCTTTTGCGCATGAATTTGGGCTTAAAGGTGCGATGGCCATTAAGGCACATCTTCGGATAATCAAGAAAGTCTTTGGTCAGCCAATCACACCACGCCAAGTCATGATCAAAGCCCATTCACGTAAAGTGGATATGAAAGAGCGCCGTTTTATGCGTGATTCATTGGATGAAGTGGCGAAGATCGTGCCGAAGAATATTGATGCAGCAATTGAAAGAGGATTGAGCAGTGAATAGTGAAGCCATTTACCAGGCATTGTTTGACCGACTTTCATGTATTGATGGGATTAAAACCACCAGTCGACGCTTGAAGCATTTTAACCATGTTACTCCCGAACAGCGTCCAGCGTTATTTGTGACACAAGGCAATCAAACTGAAGTGCCTATCAAGGGCTTGGATGCCAAGGTTGAACTTGAAGCGGAAGTGTACGTATACATTCATGAATCAGATCCAACGATACCGCCGTCGGTACAGTTGAATCAGATGATTGATCAAGTACGTGCCAAGCTTGCACCTGATCATCCTGATATGTGCGAATACCAAACCTTAGGGGGATTGGTCGAGCATTGTTGGATTGAGGGCACAATCGAAGTTTTTGAAGCAGTTGAAAACATGCTCGATGACCAAGGGATTGCCATCATTCCGATACGGATCATTACCACTACCTAAAGCAATTTATAAATTCCATGACCGCCAATACGGCGGTTTTTCATTTTTAAGAGGTCGATATGGCTCAATATTTATTTGGTGCCGGTAAAATCTTTGCCACACCATTACAGGATGTGCACGGTAATCCAATCACCAATGGCACACCCGTTGAAGTGGGCGTACTGCAGTCAACGTCAGTTGATATCAGCTATGACTTAAAAGAACTCTATGGCCGTGGTCAGTTCGCCGTAGATGCCGCACGCGGTAAGGGTTCGATTAAGTGTAAAGCGACAATGGGTCGCATCAACGGCGCATTGTTGAATTCCATTTTCTTTGGTGGCGTAGTCACTGAAGGTGGTATTACTGCAGTCGCACAAACCATCAATGGTGAAGTCGTTGCAGCATCCGTAACACCAGTCGTTCCGAACAGCGGTACATTCTTGAAAGATTTAGGCGTGACTGATGCCAAAGCTATTCCATTAAAGCGTGTGGCGAGTGCACCGGTTGCAGGTCAATACAGTGTGGATGAATCGACAGGTGTTTATACCTTTGCATCTGCCGATGTGGGTAAAACGGTATTTATCAGCTTTAAATACACAGCGACGGTGGCAGGTGCCAAATCAGGTGTCGTAAGCAACTTGGATATGGGTTATACGCCTGAATTCAGTGTTGATCTGATGCGTGACTACAAGGGTAAATTCTTTGGTATTGAATTCTTCCGCTGTGTCAGCAATAAGCTTGCGTTCAGTTCAAAACAGGATGATTACGATCTACCTGAGTTTGAATTCCAGCCAATGGCCGATGATTTAGGCCGTGTCTTCAAATGGACTACTTCGGAGTAATACCATATGCAATTTAATCAGGTCGAAAACCCACGTGGTAACCCGCTTAAAATTAATGGCCAGATTTGGATTTTTGCGCCGTTGTCCTTAGGTACTGCTGAAAAGCTGATGCCAAAGCTTAAAACCTTTGATCCAAGTGACTTTGCTTTAGTGGTGGATGTTGCGCATGGCTCTTTAAAGCGTAACTATCCTGACATTACACGTGAATTTGTTGCTGATGAACTGCTTGACGTTGGCCACGTGAACGCCGTATTTGAAACGGTCATGGGGGCTTCTGGTCTGGTTTATACAGGTGAAGACGAGCAGGCCACTGATTCGGGGGAATAGACTGGGAGGAGCTGTACACGCATTTGGTGCTGACATTGGGCAAGGATTACGACTATGTGCGTAATGAATTGGATTTCCCAAGAGTTAAAGCATTGAATGCGTACCATAAGCAGTGTCCTCCCAGCCATGTTGGTATTCAGCGTCTTTGTCGGATCCTTGAAGCATTTATGGGGATTGATGACATTACAGGTTCAGATGATACGCAAAGCGATGATGAAGATGATCTATTCGCGGATCTGCAGAATTTTCCTCAGGGTGGCTAAGGCCGCCCTGATTGATTAAAGTATTTGAGTTGGTTAAAGTTCGCGGGAACTTTATAACAACTTGGATATAACCATGAAAAAAGTAATTGGATTGGGTCTATTAACTTTGGCATTGACTGCTTGCGGTGGTGGCGGGGGTAATTCCTCTTCTTCTAATAATGAGGGAGATAAAACACCTGTAGCTAATGCTGAAGTCACAGGTATTTACACTGGCAAGACCAATCAAGCGCAGAATGTTATTGGGTTGGTAGATAAAAAAAATAAATTTTGGTTTTTATATACACCACCTTATTCTAACGGAATTACTGGCTTCATGACTGGTGACTTAATTGTTTCTGGTAATACAGTAAAAGCGAATAAAGGCAAAGACTTTTATTTTGGTGGTAGTGCAGTTTACGACACATCTATTAATGGTACTTTTGAAACTAAAAAGAGCCTAAATGGAACGATCACTTATACGCCTTCAAATCAGGTTACATTTGACACTTTATATGATGCTGAATTAAATAACTCGGTATCCAATCTCACGACAATTGCAGGATCTTATATAGGTCAATCAGCGATAGTTGAAGGTATTGAAGAAGCAACCTTAACAATTTCAAATACGGGAGTGATTTCAGGTAAGGGACAAAGTGGCTGCACGTTCTCGGGGAAAATAGCAGTTGAAGAAAATGCACCTTACTACAATGTTGATTTAGCTTTTGGTTATTCACCTTGTCTCTTAGCGGGACAGTCTGTAAAGGGTGTGGTTTATTATGATTCATCAATTAAATCACTTTATGCAGTGGCAGAAAATAGCAATAGGCAGAACGCAGTACTGTACTTAGGAACAAAACAGTAATTCCCATAGTTTTGAAACTTACTTAAAGAAGCACCTTAGGGTGCTTTTTAATACCTGAAAATTTTCTATACCGCCTCACGGCGGTTTTTTTATGCCTGCGAGATAGGAATTATGAGCAACAATCGAGTGGAAGTGCACGTTGGTGCGAAGACTTCCGAACTTAAAAAAGGCATGAATGAAGCTGAAAGTATTGTCAAAGATACGGCGCAGGAGATTGAAGTCACAGGTAAAAAAGTGGACTTTCAGATTGACGTGTCTGGTGTGCAAAAGACCTTTGATAATCTTTCAAGCAATATCTCAACGCAGATGCTGGGCCTAGGTAAAAAAATTGCTGCTGGTATTGGTTCTGCCTTAGCTGTAGATGGATTGGTCAGTTTCACTCGCAATGCAATTAGCACCGCTTCAGAAGTTCAGAAAATGTCTGACATGCTGGGTGAATCGGTAGAAGACCTCCAATACTTTGCCAAGGGTGCTCAAACAGCTGGATTGTCATTAGAACAGTTCGGCATGATGGGTAAGGACGCGCTAGATCGGCTCGGTGAAGCACGCCGTGGTGAAGGCGAAATGATGGACTTCTTTGAAAAGGTTGCGCCTAAAATTGGTGTGACCATCGATATGTTCAAAGATTTAAGTGGTCCAGAAGTTATCCAGGCATATTACGATGGATTGGAAAAAGCCAATTTATCGCACGCTGAAACTATCACTTACATGGAGCAGATCGTCAATGATGGCAGTTTGCTTATTCCATTACTCAAAGACGGCGGTGCAGGATTTAAAAAATGGGGTGAAGAAGCCAAGAATGCTGGCGCTATCATGTCTAAAGATATGGTGGACAACCTCGGTAAGGCTAAAGAAAACCTTTACACACTAGAGCTTCATTTCCAAGGCTTTCAGGCAATGCTGATCAATTCAGTAACGCCTGCAGTGACTGCTATTGCGCAGAACTTTGACAATATTAAAGCTGTAGCCATCGCTTTAGGTGCTGCTATTTCAGCTAAATTGGTTGTTCAATGCGCCGTTTTGGCTAAAGAGTTTGTGATCGGCCTAGCCCAAGGCATGGCATATCAGATGCAATTGTCTGCGCTTCAGGGGCAGGCAATGCGTACCGCGACGGCGATGGGTGTCTTACGTAGTGCTTCAGCATTGCTCGGTGGACCTGCTGGCTTAGGTATGTTGGCATTTCAAGGTCTAGCGGCAGGTGCTGCATTCCTTTACATGAAACGAAGCAGTGACGAAGCTGTTCCAGCTTTAAGCACACAAGGTAAAAGTGTTGCTCAACTTCGTGAGGAATATGAAAAGCTTGATAAAGCCCAACAGCGTGTATTGACGCGACAAGCCACGGCAGACCTATCCAAAGCTGAGCAGGGTTTCCGTAAACAGGAAATTGCATTACTTGGCTTGGTGCGTGCGGTTGTTAATCATTCCGATGCATCAGATGCTGATAAAAAAGCAGCTAAAGAGCTCCACGATCAATATATTCAAGGCAAGCTGAATTCAGATCAACTAGCCACAGGTATTAATAACCTACGAACAGTTGAGTCTAAACATAAGGCTGGAATTGATGAGAAAGCTGCTGCCGTTAATAAAGAGCGTAAAGCAGTCATTGATGCTCAGGGTGTTCTAAAAACTTATAACCAAGTTGTGACACAAGGTACTAAGGATAATAAGGAACACACCAATTCCATCAACGATAAAGCAAATGCATTAGCCAATTTGACTGCAAAGCAGATGGAGTATGTTCGTGAATCTAACAAACAGTCTGAACGAGAACGCTATATTCAACACAACATGAACGTTGGTGGTGTGTCGCGTGAGCGTGCTGAGCACATGGCAGATGCTCGTGATAAGGCTGGTATGGGATACACCGCTAAAGACGGTGCAATGCCTGAAGCTGTTAAACAGGCTGAAGAAGCGGACTGGAAGCGTAAACAAGCAGCTGAAGCGCGTGAGGAGGCTGAAAAGAAAGCTGAGGAGACTCAAAAACGTCAAACTAAGGAGCTTGAAAAACAGCAACAGATCTTGCAGGTCAATGCACGTGTAAAAGCGAATGCTGAAAAGTTTAACTATTCAGGCTTTGAAGCCAAGTATGGCTTGCCGAGTGGCATGCTATCAGCTCTTAACATGCAAGAGACTAAGGGGCGAAATGTTGAAGGCGTTCAGACTAAATACGGCACGGCGAAAGGCAACTTTCAAATGCTGGATATGACCGCCAAGCGCTTTGGCGTATCTGATCCATTCGACACAAAACAAGCTGCTGAAGGCGCAGCCAAATACATGCGTTTCTTGCTAGATAAGTATGGTGATATCAACAAGGCTATTTCTGCTTATCATGCAGGTGAAGGGAATGTTGATCGTGGTACCGGTATTGGTCCAATTAATCGCCAGTACGTGAAAAACGTCAAGGGTTACATGGCTGGCGTTAACGGTGTAGAAGCAGGGACTGAATCTTCAGATTTTGATAAATCACTTCAAGAGCAAATCCGCAAAGCTGAAGAAGCTGAAAAGGAAATGCTAGCACTGCAGTATAAATATGCAGATGAAAGCAAGCAGGTTGCTTTAGATCTTAAGAAAGAACTAAGTGACATTGATTCTTCTATATTGTCAGCTGAAGAAAAGAAAGCTTTTTCAATCAAAGCTGAGCAGGAAGCCGCCGACAAAATCAAAGCGATTCGTGTTGAACAACTTGAAAAACTCAAGACGCTTCATGAGGAAGAGCTTCAAGGCAAAATGATTTTGTCTCAGCAAATATTCGAGCTAGAAATGGCACGTTTGGATGCTGATCTTGATGCTGGAAGAATCAATAATGTTGAAAAGGTACGTCTTGCAAAGCAACTTGAAGAACAGTTGTATGCTATCAAGCGTATTGGATTGGAGGAGCGCCTAGATCTTGAACAAGAGCTAAGTCAACTCACTGGGAATAGTTCTGGGGTAAGTGGCGTAACCAATGAAATCAGTGCATTAGATCATCAAAGATCGGTGTCTGATATCCAAGTACCAGGCATGATTTCTGATGCCCAAATGAAAGACTTTGAGGATAAGTTTGGGAATCTAACGTCACGAATGTCTGGTCTATGGGATAAAGGCATTCAGTCCATGATGAATGGCACGCTGACTTGGAAAAATGCCATGAATGCCATTTTTACAGAACTGGCAGGGGCATTTATTCAAAGCATGATTAGTGAACCACTGAAAAAATACGCTGCAAGTTTAGCAACTCGTATGGCGATTAAATTAGGGTTTATCAAATCAGAGACGGCGGCTGAAGTAGCTGGGCAAGCTGCACAGACTGGCGCCGTGGTAGCTGGTGAAGGCATGAAAACCGCTGCAACTTCAACAGGTGTAATTGCTCGTTTAGGTTTAAAGCTCATGGAAGTCTTAAAGTCAATCATGATGTCGGCTTGGGAGGCTATGGCTGGTGCTTGGGCAGCGCTTTCGTCAATACCAATCGTAGGTCCTGCTTTGGGTGTAGCTGCTGGTATTGCCGCATTTGCGGGTGTATCTGCAATTGTTGGAAAAGTGGCATCTGCTCGAGGCGGGTACGATATTCCTGCTGGTGTAAACCCTATGACACAACTTCACGAAGAAGAAATGGTTTTACCCAAACAGCACGCGAATACGATTCGTGCCTTAGGTAAGTCTCTAAGTGCAGATGGAGGCTTTGGCACACCTCAAACTCCAAGTCAGCAAGTGAGTAACCATTTCTCAATTCAAGCCTTTGACTCACGTGACGTAAAGCGTTTCTTTGAAAAGCATGGTCGTGAATTGGCGAGTGGATTAAAGGGCCATCGCCGTAATTTCGGTACCTAAGGGGGTTTTTGTGTCTGATGTATTATTTCCTGAATTACCTGGTCTTGAATGGGAGTTGTCAAAAACTCCCATTTTTAATACCAAAATAATGACGTCTGTGAACGGTCGGGAACTTCGCGCAAGTTACCAAGCCATTCCTAAGTATGAAATCTCAATGTCATTTGCATTTTTACGTGAATACAATGGTAGGAATGAATTACAGCAACTTGAAAGTTTCTTTTTAGAGCGCCGTGGTGCTTTCGATTCATTTCTTTTCAAAATGCCTGATGATTATGAGTTTAATTGCACTTTTCAAGGTGATGGCACGACAACAAGCTATCAACTTTATAAGCAGATGCATACATCCGTAATACCTTTGGCTCACACTAAGGCTGAGACAATTTTTGATGTGGATCCAACATTTTGGAATGAAAATGACAATCAGCAATTTTGGAGTGATAACGACGACGATCTGTTTTGGGATGATACAACTGCAATTATTTCAAAAGATGGAAAGATCACGTTATCCAAACCAATAGATGGAGGCATTAAGTTTGAAGTCGATGGAACATATTACTACCGCTGTCGATTTGCTGATGATGAACAACAGTTTACGAATTTCATGCATAAACTTTGGAATGCAAAAAGAGTTGATCTCGTTGGATCTCTAGGAAATAAAGTATGAGAGCAGCTTCTGCAAAACTAATTGCGTTACTTGATGCTGATCAGTTTGTGATGGCAGATCTTTATACGATCACGACAGTTCAAGGTGATGTATTTCGATATACCAATTATGACTTTGATTTGACTGTTGCAGGTCAAACATATAGTTCAAGTGGTCCCATCATCAGTCGTGAAGGGATAAGCCTGTCACTGGGTATTGAGGTTGATAATTTATCGATCGGTATTAATTGTATTGATGATAATGAATGGAACGGTATCAATGTTGTTCAAGCGTTTCATAATGGCCAACTCGACGGTGCTCGATTTAAGTTAGAACGCATATTTATGGATATGAATACACCAACGGACACCAGTGCCGGTACCATCAAATTGTTCGAAGGTCGAATCATTGAGCCTGACTTAGATCGAAATTCAATTCAAGCCAGTGTTGCTTCAGATCTGGACGAATTGAACGTGCAAATGCCAAGAAACCTATATCAGCCAAGCTGTACCAACACGCTATTTGATACGGCATGCGGTCTATTGCGTCAAAACTTTATGGTGCAAACAACGATTGAATCGGGCAGTACTACAGCACGAATTTTATGCCAGGTGAATCAGCCTCAAGGTTGGTTTACTCAAGGTGTGATTGAGTTCTTAGACGGTGGCAATGCTGGTCTAAAACGAACCATTCGCATGCATGAATCGGGTGCTTTGTTATTGACTTTGCCATTGTTGGAAGCACCGCAGGCAGGGCAACGAATTAAAGTTTATCCAGGGTGTGATAAACGTCTTGAGACATGTCAAAACCGTTTTAATAACTTTAGTCGTTTCCGTGGTGCGCCATTTATACCAGTACCTGAAACCGCAGTTTAACTAAATTTGTATTAATCCATACCCAGCCATTGAGCTGGGTTTTTTATGGGGTAGAAATCATGCCAATTCCGAGTCCTGCGGATTTTCGCAATAAAACCAAAAAGCATTCTGAAGTGCGTGAAATGCTTGCTGAAATGGCAGGTAGTGTTCCTGAAAAAAGTGATTTAATAGCTTTAAGTAACGAAACGGGAATGAATGATGCCAAACTGTTATTTTCAATCCAGATTTTAATCGATACGATAGCGCGTTATTTGACAGAATACGACATTAATTTTAATGATATTCAGTCTCAAAATAATTCTATTAAGAACAATGTTGTTAATATATTTGTAGCAGTTCAACAGTTAGTTGATGTGATCAGCACTCTTCAAATAAGCACTGATGAAAAAATTAAAGCGAGTGATGTTGTAGATCAAAATAATATTTTGAACTTGTACACAGGTCTGACTACTTTAATAACAGTAGTATCACAATGTAGAGATGATTTAGATGCTGTTAATTTAGCAACTAGAAATAATGCTGATGTATCGCAAAAACATCAATTAGCTATTAGCTCTTTAGTTGAGGGTGTTAATTTCATCGCTAATGAATTGCAACCTGAAGCTATTAAGCTAAAAGCATTGATGAGTGAGCATGAGAAAACAGTTGAGCTTTCTAAATTAGATGGATTTGATCCTGAAAAATCTGGCAGTAATGCAAAAATTGAATCTGAAAATGTAGTTATTTTATCATCACCAGATGAGCTGATTAGAATTGATGTAGAAACAAATCAAGCATTGCCGACGGCTAAAGGCCCAGTAATTAATACAATTAACACGATTAGTGTTGCAGGGCAGGTATTGAGTTGCTTTGGAACACTTGAAGTTCAAGGATCATCAAGTGCAAATTTTCCAAAGAAAAATTGGACATTAGGTTTCTTTAATAATGAATCAAGAGAAGATGCGATAAAAGTAAAACTAGGGCATTTAATGCCACATGATGAACTTGTATTCAAAGCAAATTTTGTTGACAACACGCATTGCAGGAATATTGCTGTAAATCGAATTTGGGATCAAATGCAAATGTCACGTTCTGGTTGGCCAAAGCGTGAACCTGATTTTGTAAATATGACAGGCGGTGTTGGTTTGGGGTCTTTACCGACGGGTGCAACTGGGCATGTAGATGGTTTTCCAGCTGTGATGTATATCAATGGTGAGTTTTACGGTTTAGGTTGTTTAAATATTGGTAAAAAGCGAGACAACTATAATCTTAAGAAAGATTCACCAAAACATATACAGCTTGATCCAGAAGGCGGTGTCAATCTCTATGCATTGCCTGCGACTCCGTATGATCCTGCGAACAGTAGTTTAACAAAGGCTGCATTTGATGTCAGACGGCCTGCAACCTGGAATGAAGAATCTCAAGGCTATTATGATCGATTTAGTGCTTTCTTGAAGATGTCAAAGTCTGGAATGGAGACTGCAGGAATTGATAACTACATAGACCGTAAGAGCATGATGGATTACATCATTCTTTGCCAAGTTTGTGACTTGTGGGATCACCTTCATAAAAACACTCTGTATACAACGTGGGATGGCAATATTTGGCATTTCCTACCTTATGACGTTGATACTGTTTTTGGGCTCCATTTTACAGGTGTTTATTACGATGCAGATGGTGTAACGGAATTGCACCCAGCCAACAAACTAATAGTACCAAGTACTGCTGCAAATAGCAGTTGGGGTACATTGGCAAAGTTCAGACTGATTTATGGTGCTGAAATTGATGCGCGTTATGCTGATTTAAGACGAAAAAATATTATTAGTATCGAAAACATTCTTAATGTTTGCGAGAGCCTAACACGTAAATTTCCAACTGCGCTTTTTGAAGCTGAAAATACCAGATGGAATTTAGTTCCTGGTGGAACGATTTATCAAACACTTCAACAAACTGGATCAACAAAACAAATATATGACTGGCTTTCAATACGATTGCCGTTGTGTGACAGCTATTTCAATTTTTCATCTTAGTAAATCAGGAGCAACTCAACATGAGTACGATTTTAATTAAAGATTCTTTACGTGCTTCAGTAGAAGCTGCAAGCGGTGGATCTCAGACTGTATTGTACACAGCTAAAGGTCAGCCAACATTCATGAATATCATTAAAAAGTTTGATATGAGTTCGGTTGTCGAAGGTTTAGCAGGCACACATCCAGCATTCATAATCAATGGTATTGAAAAGAGCGAAATATATGTTGGCACGTACTCTGGTACGATTCGAAACGGCGAGTTACTGAGCTTGCCTAACCAAGCGCCCGCGGCCTCAAGCTATACAGCTTACTTTAATGCATCTAGAGCAAATGGTGCGGGACACCACATGATGACAAATGCAGAATGGGCTGCATTAGCTCTAAAGGCATGGAAAGACGGCACGATGCCGCATGGAAATGGGTATTATGGCAGAAGCCATTTAGATGCAACACAATTTGGTCGTCGTGTTGATGGTGTTGATTCGCAAGCTGGTGTAACAACAGGTGATCCACGGATTTTAACAGGTTCTGGCCCTGTTTCTTTTCGCCACAACGGAAAATACAACGGTATATCTGATTTAGCAGGGAATGCAAAAGATATGCTCCAAGGTGTTCGAACAGTTCTTGGTGAGTTGCAAGTCACGACCAATAACGATTCAGCATCGCTGGATTTATTAACAAATGAAAGTAGTATGTGGAGAGCGATTGATGCTCGAACTGGCGATCTAATTTTACCAAATGGGAGTGGTACAACTCCTTATGCTGTTCGCGTTACTAATAATGCAAGTAATACAGATCCCTACACTTTGAAACTTACCGGAACAAATGTTTATAACACTCAAGCTTCAGCTAGTTTTCCAGTTTCATCTCAAGCTTTAAATGTATTACGCAAGCTTGCTATTTGGCTACCTCTTGATATATGGACTGAAAATACAATGGGTGGAAACAATGTTAATGTGAGTTCTGAAGAAACTGTGATGAGTCGTGGCGGTCACTTTTCCGAAGGTAATGGTGCAAATATTTTCTCTTTCAGATTAGGAGATAGTCGCAGTAATTCAATAAATGTTTTAGGTTCACGCCCAGCTTATTACAAACCATAAGGATAATTTGACATGACTTTAAAAATTGTAAACAACGATGGCCAAAAAGAAGTTCATAGCGTCCGCATTGATGATGGCCGCATTGAAATTATTTCGATTGAAACAGGAGCCAATGTATCTATCTCAGATATTGAAGAGCCTTTCCCTGGCTTCAAGTCAATCATTGATAACGCGGCTACTACGCATGAAGTTTTGGATGGTTTGACACAAACTAATCTTGATTATGTCTGGGCTCATGTCAGTGGTAAATTGTAAATAAAATCATGAACTAGGTGCTGCCATTGAGCGGCTTTTTTTATGTCTAAATTTTGGTGAAGTGATGCAAAAAAACCAACTTGCAGTACAAGAAGCGCTCACTTGGCTTGGCACACCCTACCATCATCAGGGGCGTGTCAAAGGCGTGGGTGTGGACTGTGGAACACTGATCTGTGAAGTCTATGAAGCAGTGGGGCTGATTGATCATTACGATCCAGGCCCATACCCACCTGACTGGCATATGCACCAGATGGGGCAGCGCTATCTTGAGCACATTCAAAACTTTTGTGATCAGGTAAACGATCCTCAGCCTGGTGATATTGTTCTTTATCATTTTGGCAAGTGCATCAGTCATGCTGCAATTGTCATTGAGTGGCCAACGATTATCCACTCATATATCCATCAGGGAGTCATTCTTCAGGATGGAACCAAAGGAAGTTTAGCCCGGCGAATTGCCGGGTTTTATCGTTTAAGAGGGCTATAAAATGGGTGGTGTTTTTGGTGGTGGTACCGTCAGTACATCTGACAAACGTATCAATTCAATGCGTATCCAGCAGTCAGCCTATGGTCTTTGCCAGCCTCTGGTTTACGGTAAAAACCGTGTCGCTGCCAATATGTTCTGGTATGGGGATTTTACAGCCACGGCCCACACAACAACGAAAAAGCAAGGGGGGAAGGGTGGTGGTGTAAAAACCAAAAACACGACTTATACCTATAGCGCGTCCTTCATGCTGGGGCTTTGTGAAAATAAAATCAAAGATATTGGGATTATCTGGCGTGACAAAGAACAGATTGTTCCTAAAACGGAAGGTGGTATCCAGCTTAAACCCATTGATCAGCTAGGGTTTGAATTATTTGATGGTGATCATAATCCTGTTTGGGGCTATCTCACATCAAAGCATCCTGACCAGGCATTGCACTATCCATTTCTCGGTTATGTCGCATGTGCCAACTACGATCTGGGGGGGAGTGCCAGCTTATCGAATCACAATTTTGAAGTAATTAGCGACATTACATTCTCAGAAACGATTCAAGATGCCAATCCTGCAGATGTAATTGAAGACTTCATTACCAATCCACGATATGGCGCATCACCAACTTTGCAAATGGCAGATTTGTCTGAATTTCGGACCTATTGTACAGCAACCAATTTGTTGATCAGTCCTGCTTTGACAGAACAGCGTGAAGCATTCGAAATCATCAATGAAATTGTTGAAGCGGTGAATTGTGCCGTGGTACCTAGTCCAGACGGTTTGAAGATCCGATCTTATGGTGACAGTGTCGTCAGTGGAAATGGGGTAACGTTCGTACCTGATCTGGAGCCGGTTTATCACCTTACTGATGACGATTTTATAGGTGAAGATCAGCCAGTTCGGGTACGTCGAAGTCGTGATACAGATGCGTATAATCATTGCCAAATTGAGTACGTGAATCGTTTTAACCAATACAATACTGAAACGGTTGAAGCCAAGGACCAAGCCAATATTGAAATGTTTGGGCTTCGTACCCAAGATCCGATCAAGTACGACTTTTTCTGTGAGCCAAAAATTGCGCGTCATGCGGTGCAATTGCTATTACAGCGAAAACTCTATGTTCGAAATGAATATGAGTTTGAATTAGGCTGGAAGTACTGTCGATTAGAGCCAATGGACATCGTGACCATCACTGATGGATCTTTGGGATTGAATCAGTTTCCAGTACGGATCACTCGTGTTGAGGAAGATGAAGATGGAGTGCTTTCTATTACAGCTGAAGAGCTGGCTGTTGGATCTCGTTCTGCCATTGAATATGACCTTCAATCCTCTAATGGGTACCAAGGCGGAAATGAAGAGCCTGGAAACGTTATTGCACCTGATATTTTTGAGCCACCATTAGACTTGACTGGCGGTATAAATCAGATCTGGGTAGCAGTATCCGGTGGCATCAATTGGGGTGGCTGTAACGTCTGGGTCAGCCTGGATAACACGACTTATGAAATGGTCGGTACGATCTACGGTTCTGCTCGGTATGGTACTTTGGTTTCAGCGATTGAGGCCGATCATACAGAGATGCAGATCCAGTTGAATACATCCAGCCAGATGTTCAGTGGTACGGTTGAAGATGCTGAGGTTGATGCAACTCTATGCCGCGTTGGTGACGAATATATTAACTACGTCGAAGCCACATTGGATGGATCTGGGCTGTATACATTAAGCGATGTGGTCCGTGGACGTTTTGATGATGCAGGTCCACATAATTCAGGTGAAGCATTTGTCCGTATTGATCGTGCTATTTTTAGCCATGATTACAATGAAAATATGGTTGGTAAGCAGATTTATCTGAAGTTCACAAGCTTCAATGGTCTTGAGCAAAAGGAAGAAACCTTGGATGAAGTGACGGCATACAGTTACACAATCAATGGTGGTCGTCCTGCAGGTGTTAAAGGTTTATCGCTGCAGTCTGCATTTGAAGGGACGAGTTTTAAAGTTCAATGGCAAAGTGCAGCTGGTGCGACAGGTTATGTTGTTCAGATTTGGTCGAATGGTGTATTACTTCGAACTGTTGATACAACGAATACCGATTATTCATACAGCATGGATGAAGCAAAAATCGACGGTATTCAGCGTGCTTATACGGTACGTGTCGCAAGTAAAAACGGTTCAATTGTCAGTACCTTTGCTGAGTTGAATATCAGTAATCCAGTGCCACCTCAATTGTTGAACGTGTACACATCGGCAACTGCAGATTCGATCACAGTAACTTGGATTCCAAGTGAAGTGCCTGATCTGAAAGATTACCAGGTGTGGATCAGCACTAATGCGAACTTTGATCCCGAAACTACAGCTGCACGTTGGACAGGTACTGAAAATGCTTGCACGATTACTGGCTTGCAATCAACGACCACATATTATGTGCGTGTTACTGCACGGGACGTATGGAAGCCGACCTCGTGGAACTATTCAACACGAATCACACAAGCCACTGCGGATTAATCACAAACCACCTTCGGGTGGTTTCATTTTTAAAGGGGTAATCAATTGCGAGATATCGTGATTAAACAGGGTACGAATAAGCCTATTCCATTAGACGTTAATAATAGTGATGGCACACCATATGACTTTAGTGATGTGACTGAGATCCGCAGCAAGATACGAAATATTAGTCGTGAGGTTATTGCAGAACTCATCATTTCCATTGATGAGGAAACACCTGGTCGACTCATTATAGAAACAGGTCCTACTGATGATTGGCCTATAGGAGAACATGTTTGGGATGTCTACTTTTATTTGAAAGATGGTCATGTATTTCCTATGCCAGACAAAGGTGTAAGCAAATGGATTGTTGATGAACGAATCTCTTAATGGAGGGTATTTCTATGAGTCAAAACACACAGAAAGTCATTGTGAAAAATTCAGCGCTTAAGGTGACAGTCAGCACATCAAATAAAGCAATAGTTGCGAAAATGCCCATCAAAGTCGTTCAAGTAAATGAAGCTGGTCGTCAAGGACCCAAAGGCGATCCTGGACTAACTTTAGATGAGGTTGATGATCGAATTGATCAAAAAATTAATGAAAATAGAATTTTGTTCAGAGATTTAGCGGGGAATATATATGGTTCAGATACTTGATATCTTACTAAAGGATGATCTGCATCCGAGCCTAGCAATCAATGCGAATAATCAACTGCAAGTAAATGTCGATAATGAATCTATTCATATCAAGCCAAACGGAACCATAGCCTTAAGTTTTGAATCGCAATTATTGATTAATGTTATTAAAGCCAATCAAACATTAACAGCTCTCTCTTCAAGAGTCGATGCAGAGTCAGGTGCACGTTTTATCACTTATGTTAATGAGCTTGGTCAAACGACAGAATTAAATTTTTCAGCATTTATGACTGATGTCCACGTAAATGGTGGTGTGGTTGAGGGAAAGGTGTTAGTGCTCACTGATACTGCAGGTGATCAAGTGCGAATTGATTTGACACAATTTATGAGTGAAGCTGATGTGCGTGCATTGATTAAAAGTATGTTTACGGTCGCCTTGAGAAATTTAAAAGGTGATATTAAAGGGTGGATTTTACCTTATGAGCCAGAACAACCCGATATTGTTTCCGAGTGAAGTAAAAGTACCTGAGCTTGAAGAATTTTCGGATGACTTTATTCTGCATAACAATCAACTATATGTTGATTGGAATCGGGTAGGTAATGTTCTTAAGTCTTCGAGTGGTGGGCCTAGAGTTGTTTACGAAGGTGAGGTTGTGGCAGACGAATCGGATGCTTTCTTTACAATCAACATTCCTGAAAACATATTTGCTGAACCACCCAAAATATTCATCACAGGATTTGCTTTAAATCCCGAAACTAATACTGCTGTTGGGAATGCTGCATTTGCATGTCTATTTCCTTCGAGTATTACAACTACTCGAGCACGTGGTAGAGCAAAAACCGCGAATTCTGCAGGCTTGTTAGCAGCTATGGTTCTAACCAATGCTGTTGGTGCGATTGTACAATTTATTGCTGTTGGCAAACCTTATATAGGAGATCAGTATGCACTTGCCGCCTGAAGGTACTCAGTTTTTTTCAGATTATTATCGCAGTCAAATTGGCGAACATTATTATCTTAAAGAAGAAAACGGAACTTGGTTTGTTTTTAATTTTCAGCAATGGGTAGCATTACCACCACCTGATCAATGGATTTTGGAATATAAAAAGCCAATATCTGAATTTACTGAATGGGACTATAACCCATTTAATGTATAGCCACCTCTGGGTGGTTTTTTTATTGCCGATTTTAAGGGGGCGTTAGTGAATGAACCTAGTGCATCAATTTGGAAAAAATTAAATGAAGTAACAGACAAACTCCAAAAAGTGTCTGAACAACTTATTGAATCAAATGCCATTAACAAAGGGTATCACCAAGCACTTGATCAGCATCGGATCAAGATTGAGGCCCTAGAGCGTGAAAACAATCGTGCTCAAGGTGCGATAGGTTTACTTAAATGGGCATCAACTATTCTACTCGGCATATCTATAACTAGTGCTTCGTGGACTATTAATACAATCAATCAACTCAAACAAGATGTGGCTATTATGAAAAGCCTCAGAGAGGATAGAAAATGAAATTAATTGAAAATTGGAAACAGGCTTGGAAACTCAAGTCAGTACAAGTAGGCGCATTTAGCGCTTTTTTTTATGCCTTAATTTTATTCTGTGATCAGTTTGTACAGGTGTGGAATGTTATTCCACCAGAGCTAAAAACCTACATTCCCGAACAATGGAAAGAATTTGTCGGATGTTTTGTTGGTATAGCTATGATTCTTGCTCGCTTGAAGGCTCAACCTGAACTGCATAGCATTAATCAGTTTGTAACTGTAACAGCAGGGCATTCAAATTCTGATCCTGGTGCGGTAAATGGCAATCTTAAAGAAGCCGATTTTGTTGTAACCATTCGAAATGCTTTAGCTTATTACCTAAAGCAGGCGGGCTTACAGGTTAAAACTGATGGTATCGGTACTCAGAACGATCCATTGTCTTCAGCACTCAAATTGATCAAAGGCTCTAAAATTGCTCTAGAGATTCACATGAATGCAGCAGCAAACAAAACTGCTGTTGGTATTGAAACAATCTCATTACCTAAAGATAAGAAATTGGCTCAACAGATCTCTAAAGCCGTTCAGAAAATCACTGGTTCACGACTTCGTGGAGATAATGGTTGGATTGATCAGTCTAAATCAGCTCGAGGCAAATTGGCTTTCGTACAAAATGGAGGTTTAATTCTTGAAGTTGGTTTTATCTCTAATGATGCTGAAGCAAAGCTAATTCAAGATCGAGCATGGTTGATTGCAAGAGAAATCTCAAAAGTAATTATCGCTAACCAGTAAAGAGATAGCCCTCTAAATGAGGGCTAATTTATTTAAATATAACAAAATTTTTAAAGTACAGTTTTCTGCCTGATTCACTATCTATTAATTTATATACATATAAATCATAATTATTCCTATGCTTTAAATCATATACATTTTGTTTGTAATCACCATCGAGCATTAATTTTCTGAAATATAAATTACGTTTTAAATCGAATGCACTTAGAATTTTTTTCATTTGCGACCTCTATCTCTATATACCTTGTGTAGATGACTTTCCAGAACCCAAATATCACCATCGATGACAACTTTATTGCCATCGTAAAGAGATAAATTCTGGCCATAAAAATCCGTAATGTTATTTAGTTTCCCTTGATAATTATAGTTTGCCCAAGCACATCTACGATCACTGTGGTTTGACTCTTTGTGAAAAACGAGGATTACTTGAGGGTATTTAATCATCATGAGTTTAATTCTCGGCACTAATATGATCTGGTATTTCAACAAAGTAAGCTTGATTGGTAGCAATACTTACCCATTGCAACGTCCCGATTTTATTAATGAGTTTAATATTATTGTTATCGTATAAGCTGATTAATACATTATTATCATCAAAAAACCCAACATATTGAATAGCTGGATTTCTGTGAAAGTTTTCATACATTTTATGGACTTTAACTTTAACAATATTCATTATTTATCCTAATCACCTAAAAGGAGTTAAACCTTTTAAATGATTTAAGAATTCTGAGTTATAAGTTATTTTTTAACTTCAACCTCAGTATGCTCTTTCGGAGCATCTTTAGTTTGTCTGTTCTCAGCATTTAATTGCTGTTCCTTATTTTTTTCTTGCTGAGCTTTTTGCGTATTATCGCCTACAGGGTTTGATTGTTGCTGGTTCTGTTGCTGGGTTTTAGAGTCACTTGACTTTGTGAAATTTGACATAATGATTGTCCTTGAATTGTCAATAGTATTATCGACAAACTCAGCATGTGCCTTATATTTTTTAATAGATACCCTGAATATGTATCAAGATTTATAGTTTTAGAAATATTTATTATGAGTGCCTGATATTAATCGATTATTAATATAATATTTAAATTAATATATTTGTAATTTATAAAAACTCTTACTCATGCATTGTTATAAATTTTTACATTAGCAATTTAGCAATAATCTCCTCATCAAACTCTATTATCCCAGTCTAGTGCGACACAATCTATAGATTGAAATTTTTTCAATACTTTGCAAGTTATGCTATCCGCTGAATACTCAAAAAAGAGAAATAGCAAAATTGGGTAGGAAACCTTATAGGTAAAGTATAAAATTTCTTTAGTAACTTACTAACAATTAATTCTGATGAAAATGATCACAGAATTATTTTCTAAGACGTAAATATCTTCAGTCTACAAAAAATGAAGAGTCTACAAAAAAATAAATTTGTAGACTGATTTGTAGACTGATGAAGTGCAATTACACCTAAGTGGTAACAAATGTATGCAACTATTAAATGATATTAACTTATTGAAAATACTGGTAATTGCAATATGATACAAGCGTTGCCAATTAAAACAAAATTAGGTGGATTCTACTTTTTCTACTATGCGATTGTCGGTACCTTCATGCCGTATTGGAGTCTATATCTGCAAGATCAAGGATTTAGCTTTTTAGAGATTGGGTGGCTTAGTGCAATTGCAATCATGACACGTTTTTTTGCGCCGTTTATTTGGGGTTGGGTGGCGGATAAAACGGGTAAAAGAATGCTATTGGTGCGAATCGCAACATGGATGGAAGCGAGTATATGGTTCCTCATTTTTATTATACCCAATAATTTTCAATCAATTGCCTTGTTAATGTTGATCTTCAGCTTTTTTCAAAATGCGATACTTGCTCAATTTGAAGGCGTTACATTATTTTGGTTAGGTGAAAAACGAAATGAACTTTATGGCAAAGTGAGAAAATGGGGATCGATTGGGTTTATTGTTGGTGTTTTCTTTATTGGTCTAATTCTTGAAATCATCGATATTCAGTATCTCCCGATTTTATTACTGAGTATTTCATTTCTAGCGTTCTTATGGTCATTTACAGTAAAAGAACCGAAGGGCGCACCAAAAGCCCAAAAAACACTTGAATCCATTATTCCAGTCTTAAAACAACCAGTTGTGAAAGCAATTTTCTTAATTGAGTTCATTATGTTGTTTGCTCAAGCACCATTCTATAGTTTTTATAGCAATTACTTACAGTCATCTGGATTTAGTACCACAGCAACAGGATTTCTTTGGTCAACAGGTGTTATTGCTGAAATCATGATGTTTGCCTATGCATCATTTTTTTTAAATCGTTTTACATGGCGTCAGTTGGTTGCGATCTGTTTATGGATGACTGGGCTTAGGTTTTTGATTGTTGGTTTATTTCCTGAAAGTTTTGTTCTCCAATTTCTCTCCCAGACAATGCATGCATTCAGTTTCGGTTTATTTCACTTATTGGCGATGCGCATTATTTTTGAGCACTTTTCTGCTGGGCAGCAGGGTAGAGCTCAAGCTTTGTATAGTACGATGTGGGGCTTGGGTGTGGCATCTGGAAGCGTATTGGCAGGACAATATTGGGAGCTGATTTCTGGCAGCTATATTTTTATCATTGCAGGAGCTTCAACGTTGATTGGTTTCATATTTTTATCCGCTTTACCAAATCTCAAGCCCACTGAAGCAAGATAGTGACTTATGATGTTTGAGTAAATAGTAATTGCGGATCCACGCATAATCTATTTCGTCCTTCAGATTTGGCTTGATAAAGGGCAACATCTGCACGATTAATCAATTGTTGGAATGGGGTGCCAGACGGAAGTTGTTGATAACTTAAACCTATGCTTACACTAATATTGAGATGTTGATTTTGCCTGATCATAATCGGTGTTTCTGCCACGCGGTCGCATATACGCTGTGCGATTTTAATGCAGGCTGGTAGGTTACTATCTTTAATTAAGATGGCAAATTCTTCACCGCCAACTCTACCGAATAAATCATTTGATCTAATTAGAGATCTGACGATATTGCTAAAGTCTTTGAGAACAATATCACCTATTTCATGTCCATATTGATCATTAATTTTTTTAAAGTGGTCAATATCGAGTAGTAGAATAGACACGCTGTGTATATTGGATTTCGCCTCCCTATGAGTTGAGTCTATCGTCTTTTCGCTTTCTTCATAAAAATATCGGCGATTCATGGTCGTTGTTAAACTGTCATGGTTCGCTAAATATAATATTTGGTGATATAGCTTTTGGCGATTCAAACTAATAATTGATAATGTTAGTGGGCCTAAAGCCAGCATGAAAAGACCGATGCGAACAGACAGTGTTGTCGAAATAAATGCTTCTGGAGATTCTGTTAGATAATATGCACTTAAGCTGTTGTATAAGAACATACATACAAAGCAGTTGATGATTGCAACCAACAATAAATTGTAGGTTAATGCTGCCCAGATGAGTGCTCCGATCGGGAACATGATGGCGCCAGGGCCAATAAAAAAGTGAGTTAGAATTACAGATACAACGACAAATATGAAGGGTAAGACAAGGGGCAAACTTAAACGTTGATTTTTTTGATTTATAAAATATTGTTGAACTGTAGTTTTGCTTGGTAATGCGAGAACAATAGGTAAAAAAGCGACAAAGTTAAGAATTTCACCACTCCACCACATGCCAAAATCAACCCAAATACGGCTGAGCTCCATAAAGCTGTTAGGAACATAAGGGATGGTTAAAATCGCAAAGGTTGGGCTCGCTAGGCACCCTCCAAAAGCACTAATTAAAAATAAGTAAACAAATGTAAGACCTTTATTGAATTCTTGATAATTGATTTTTAACCGGTTCAGTAGGTATAAGGTCACTAATGGGTTTAGCAAGTTAGCAAGAGTTAACAACCAAGTAAGTTGTAAAGTGTTGCCAGTACCTAGGTCTGCAAGCATATACCCAGAAAAGGCCCCAAGCCAGCCACCAAGATTATTGAGATAACTAAATCTTAAAAAAAGACCAAGTAGTACGGCATTTGCAGGCCAGAAAATTGCGAGAAATGAGAGAGGTCGACCAAGTATTCCAGCCAAAGCACAAAGTGTAATGATGAGCATGACAATCAAAAAAGATTGTGCATTGTTTTTAATCAGCTCTGTTCGTATCCATATGGTCATACTTAACGTATATTCCCTTGCATAAAATCTTATATTTTTAAGCTTTCTGTGAGGTATAGAATGAATATTATTCTGATAAGAATATATTTTTGCACTAATAAATCAATAGATCGCATTAAACTGCTGATGATTTAAATTTCATCAATAGGGAATTCATTTTCTTATATAAAATTGTTCTTATCACGTTAATTCTATGAGTTTTCTTGCTGAAATGTGCTAATTTAGCTCTAAACGTTGACCTATAGATGTTGTATGAAAAAAACAGTTTTTTTTGCACCTTTACTTTTATTAATGACGTCTTTTTCTTCTGCCGATCAAAATGTCCAAGCGCAAGCTAAAGGTGCTGATTTACAACAGCCTGAAAATAATATTCGAATCAACATGCGCCCAGAAATTTTAGGTTTATGGGGAATGGAAATTCCAAATAATAAAAAATGTGTTGAGTATTATAATTTCCGTGGTAACAATGAGGTGGTCGTGAATAGTGCTAAAGAGTGGTCGGTCGGTTTATTTGAGTATCAACCATCTCAAGACAGCTCTTCGGGCTTGTTGCCTACCTTGGTCATGCAAGTCAATTATGAGAACAACGAAAAAGACTGCTCTGGTAATCAAGTAGATCAGGCAGGAGATTTGTCTCAATATTTTGTAAAATGGGACAATCCGAATCAAATCAATTTCTGTGCATCTGAAAAGGGTGGACAATGTTTTGCAAAACTTAATCGTATATTGCCATGAGCTAAAATCTTTCCAGCGTATTCTTCAATAAAAAAAAGCCTCCTGAAAAAGAGGCTTTTTTATTCATCTTGTAAAGCTGTAATTACTCAGCTTCGCTATGTCCTTGTACCTGTTTCAACAAATGTTTCTCTAAGTAGTGAATATCCATAGCCTGTTCTGCAAAGTTCTTATCTTCAAGGATGAGATCTTTGTGTAGCGGAATATTGGTTTTGATTCCAGTTAAGATCATTTCATCTAAGGCTTGTTTCATACGTGCCAAAGCGGTTTCGCGATCTTTACCATGTGCGATTAATTTAGCAATCATCGAATCATAGTAAGGTGGAATGCTATAACCTGGATAGATATGAGAATCTAAACGGATGCCTGCACCACCTGGTGTGTAGAATTGCTCGATTTTACCTGGTGATGGGAGGAAGGTGGTTGGATCTTCTGCATTAATACGGCATTCAATTGCATGACCGTGTACTTTGATTTGATCTTGTTCTAGATTTAAACCAAGACCAGCGGCTACACGAAGCTGTTGTTCAATAATATCGACACCCGTTACCATTTCAGTCACAGGATGTTCTACTTGAACACGTGTATTCATCTCAATAAAGAAGAACTCACCATCTTCAAATAAGAATTCGAACGTGCCTGCGCCACGATACTGCATTAATTCGCATGCTTTTACGCAAGCTGCTAAAATTTCAGCACGAGCTTCTTCTGGAAGGTTCGGAGCAGGAGCCTCCTCAAGCACTTTTTGATGACGGCGTTGTAATGAACAGTCACGATCATATAAATGTACGGCGTGACCATTACCATCGCCAATCACCTGTACTTCAACATGGCGTGGCTTTTGAAGGAAACGTTCCATGTAAACCGTATCATCACCGAACCACATTTCAGCATCACGTTGAGCTGCTTGTACAGACTCCAACAGTGTATCAACACGTTCAACAATTCGCATACCGCGACCGCCACCACCAGCAGCAGCTTTAACGATAAGTGGGAAGCCAATCTCTTTTGCTTCGGCCAAGGCATTGTTTGGTGTTACAGCATGAGCTGAACCTGGAACGGTTGGTACACCAGCTTTACGCATCGCCATAATCGCTGACACTTTATTCCCCATAAGGCGAATATGTTCAGGACGTGGACCAATAAAGATAAAACCAGAACTTTCTACAATCTCAGCAAATTCAGCATTTTCTGATAAAAAGCCATAACCTGGATGAATTGCATCTGCACCAGTCACTTCCGCTGCTGTAATAATTGCAGGAATATTTAGATAACTTTCGCTACTTGCACCAGGACCAATACAAACGGCTTCATCAACAAAGCGTAAATGCATGAGGTCTTTATCGGCATCCGAGTAGATACCGACTGTTTTAATACCGAGTGTTTTGCAAGCACGTGTAATACGCAGTGCAATTTCACCTCGGTTGGCAATGAGAACTTTTTGCAACATACCAACCCCCAACGATTACGCGCGGTAGCGGAATAAAGGTTGACCGAATTGGATTACATCACCATTTTTAACTAAAATTTCTTCAATCACACCACTTTGAGTTGCCTCAATTGGGTTCATGATTTTCATTGCTTCAATAATTCCAAGCGTTTCGCCTGCTGAAACAGTTTGTCCTACATTTACAAATGGTGCTTCGCCTGGACTTGGTGCAGCATAGAACACGCCAACCATTGGTGAGGTTTCAACAGCACCACGAGAAGCTGGTTTCACAACTGGAGCTTCTGGCGCAGCAGATTGTATTGGTGCAACACCAGCGGCTACGATAGGATTACGACGCGCTAAAGCAATGGATTGATCACCTTCTTTTACTTCAATAGATTGAAGATCCGATTCAATCATTAAGTCGATGAGCTTTTTAATTTTGCGAATATCCATGAATTCGTATTCCTAAGGTTAAAGATGTGTAGAAGTTTGAATTTTTTGCACGGCATGAGTTAATGCAAATGAATAACCCTGTGCGCCTAGTCCACAAATGACACCGACAGCTTTATCTGAGAGATAAGAGTGGTGTCTAAATGCTTCACGTGCGTGAACATTTGAAAGGTGAACTTCAATAAATGGGATCGCAACACCTAATAGGGCATCACGTACTGCTACTGAGGAGTGGGTCAGTGCAGCAGGATTGATGATGATAAATTTTATACCATCAATTTGGGCTTGATGAATTCGGTCGACAATGGCACCTTCCCAATTGCTTTGGAAGGTTTCAAGTTGAATTGAACTTTCTTGAGCTTGCTGTATGAGTTGATGATTGATATCGTCTAAAGTTAAATGTCCGTAAACTTCAGGTTCTCGCTTTCCTAGCAAGTTTAAATTTGGTCCATGTATGACCAAAATGGTCGAACTCATGAAGACAGCTCCAATATGAAAGTTGCAATATAACCTTGCAAGATGTCTGCAAAGTTTGCATATTATGGCATGTTTTTAAGCTTTTCATTTATATTTTGTTTCAAAAATAGCAAAAAAACAATGTCGTCAATGAGCTGTATTTTGAGAACTTTGCAGTCAATTGGCAATGTTAAAAAATTACATTTTTCTTTTAATTCTTCGAGTCTGCTATTTTAAACCGAATTGACCAAAAGTATTCATTTGTTTTGTGTAACCGCCATATGTGAGTCATCAATAGTCAGCATTTCTGACCATGAGGTGGTATAGCGTGGAGAGTGGTGCAATTGCTTCATTTTCCATTGTTGTTGATTGGTATGATAGCCCACTTGAATACAATGCTTTCCAAAGCGGTTTTTCATAGCGCCAATTGTTGTCATGAGTGAATCTCGCTGCTGGATTAAATCATGAGGCTGCCAAAGGTCATGTGTATGTGTTTTTTTAGCACTCAAAGCAGAAAACATGACGGAAACTTTTACATAACGTATATTTTCTTTAAATAAAACATCAATTTGCTGTTGTGCTGCATGGGTCAGGATTAATAAATCATCCGTCGGATATTCCAAACCAATTACATGAGAATGTGATTTCTTGAATGGTTTTACTGGAATTTTTTCATAAAGAGACACATGGACACAGGCGCATAATTGTTCTTGCTTGGTTAAACGCTCATGAGCCCGACTTAAATGAAAAATCATGGCTTGCTTGATTAATGCTTTATCCTTTAATGCTGATGCAAAACTTCGTGATGCTAAGATTCGTTTAGACGGTAAATCAGGATCTTCTAGTGAAATACAGGACTGACCTTTTAGCTCACGAATGGTACGCCCCATGAGCACTGAAAACTGCTTCATCAAATAGTGTTCATTGGCAAAAGTTAAGTCATAGCAATTATAAATACCGTAACTTTCAAGTTGTTTACTAATTTTTCGACCTACGCCCCAAATTTCCGATACTGAGGTTTCTATAAGTAATTGATCAAAACTGCATGGATCCAAATCCAATAAAGAACACACTCGGTTAAAACCAGAACGTTTTTTGGCAAAATGATTGGCGAGTTTAGCTTGTGTTTTACTGTAACCAATCCCGATACAACAAGGTAAACCGATCCATTGTTGAATACGGTCGACTAATTCTCGACAAAATTTTTCTAAATCAAAAAGATTTTGATAATGTGTTAGACGAATAAAACATTCATCAATTGAATAGGGCTCTAAATCTGAATCTGCATGAAAGTGTTGCTCTAAAATAGTGAAAAAACGACTAGACATATCGCCGTAGAGGGCATAGTTGCTTGAGAATACTTTAACACCAGCTTTAAGCATATCTTTTTCAATTTCATACCATGGCACGGCCATGCCAATATTGAGAGCTTTCGCTTCCTCACTACGGGATACGACACAACCATCGTTATTACTTAAAACAACGACCGGTTGACCATTTAAACTTGGATTAAATACACGCTCACAACTGACATAGCAGTTATTAATATCAATGAGCGCAAAAATCTCTTGATGATAAATATTTTGCATAGGAGTAGGGTGAACTGCTTAGATCAATTTATTTCAGTTTTTTTAAAATGCAAGTCACTACACCCCAGACCATGATTTGTTCTTCGCTACGAGGATAGATGTCAGGGTAGTCTGGATTCTCGGCTTTTAACCATAAAAGGATCGTTCCATCATTTTGTTTTTCTAACATTAATCTTTTTACTGTGAATTCATTATTAATCAGCGCCAAGACGATATCACCATGTTCTGCATTCAAACTCCGGTCAATCAAGATTTGATCACCAACTTCAATCCCTGCATTTTTCATTGATAAAGAATTTACGCGTAGTATAAAAGTAGATGCTACGTTGTGAACCAAGTATTCATTTAGATCAATATGTCCTTCTACATAATCTTGTGCTGGGGAAGGGAAGCCTGCTGCCACAGATTCAATAGGATAGGCAATTTTTAAACGTGTTCTAAATTGGATTGGTGAAATTTCAATTTGTTGATTGAAATCATCTTCAGGTCGTATTTTTAACCATTCTTTAATTTGAATCACTTTTGATTCAGGAACACGCATTACTACTGTTTTTTCTGAAAACTGTGATTTTCGACCTGCATTGGCACGTTTACCACCATGTAGAGAAGCGGTATTTGTTGCTGAAATATTTGAATTGCTGCTCATATGAAATTCCCCCCATTTAATCTTGAATATGTAACAAAATCAAGATAGCAAAAAAAACATTGTAAAAACAGATTGTTTCGTCGGATTGATTGTGCTTATACGACACTATGCTTAAAATTAGGTCTGAATTTATGATGAAAATGGAATCATCCATGTTGCAAGATTTTATTGAAGAGCAAAAATTAGTCTGTGAGGAGTTTGATTCTGCTTACATCAAAGTGAATGAAGATGATGTTGTTGCTGTGGCTAAGCATACTTTAGATCAAGAGCCAATCGTCGGTTTGCGTAATAAGCCTGAACCAGGTGAGAAAGTGGCATGGTTTATTTATGGTGGTGAATTAGGCGAGGGCGAAGATTTTTTTGAGACGATGACGGTGAAAGAGCTTGAAGAAATTTTACCCGACGCAATTCCATTTCTTGCATTGGAAACAGGTTTCCGTTTTATGATTGATCGAGATGATTATGAGGATGTTTGGAAAGCTGAGCCTGATTTAGGAATCTAATGCGCATGTTATGGGTGAGGTTGATTTTTGTAGGTTTAAGTTTTGTTGTATCACAACAGGTTGTAGCGAATGATTTGATTGATGCACAACAGATGGTGTATCAGCAAAAACTGGATCATGAAATGCAGCTGATCGAACAAACCAAGCAGATTTTAGATGATGAACACAGTACAGCCACACCGATGGAGCAACAACTTGCTTTATGCGGAAGGTTAAAGGCCTATCAAAACATTGTTGGTTTAGCAGACCAGTTTATTCAAGTTGAACAAGCACATGTAATGAAACGTATTGCGCAATTTTATTTAAATCAGCAATCTACGAGTTTTCAGCAATCGGGCATGACAATTGATGATTGGTGTAGCGCAAACTAGCAAATTTGTCAGATATTGATATGAATTTGGACTGAATTGATAACTCGAACTTTATTATAATTTTTTGCGTTGAGTTGACGTATTCCAATTTCCCTGATTGACACGCGACATCTTAACCATCATTAGTCTAGGTGATGTCTAAACCCGCTGCATAGCGGGTTTTTTGATGTCTATTTCACTGATTAATTCATTTTTTAAAGCTACGAACTGACTCGATATGCTATTTAAATCAAAAAGTAATTTTGGTTTACAGACAATTGGCAGGCTTTGGTATTCCGGCTAATCGACTTAGATGGCGAGCAACTAGGCCTGTTTTAAACCTTTCTTGCAATACTGCATTATCAATGTCAGCGCTGACGTGTTTCATTAAAAATTTGATTAAGGGACGAGTTGCAGGAGAATGACCAAATTGAGCGTAGAACTGGCGAACCGCATGCAATACTTCGAAATGCCAAGCTGTTAGCTCAAGCTCGAGCGTATTCGCGAGTACTTGCGCTACATTTTCATTCCAAATGGTATAGTCAACTAAATGACCATCTTGATCGAGTTCAAGGGATAATTCAGTGGTCATGGTAAAACCTAAGTCAATAAATTTGTTTTATTTAAGGCTAATACAGCGTGTAAAGCCCAAAATGATATCTGCAAAAGTGGTGTAATCAATCACTTCAATTTGAAAATACTCGCCGTTCAATAGATGCGAAGGTAATAACTCAGCATCTCGATCTAAAACGTAGACCTTGTTTTGAATCGTAAGTACAGATGGTGTAAACAATGCCAACACCGCATCCCCCATAAGCACTAAAGCATCATTGGTATCCAGTGTTTTTTGAACCTGTTGAATACAATGTTCAGTATTTGCAAATTGAGATTGTATTAAATAAAGCGTTTTATCGGTCATATGAGTTACCAATACAGCACATGGTCAAAGCTTTGAATTAACTCTTTATTAAATTCAATAAATTTAATTTCATGCGTAGTATGTTGAACAAAGGGATTATCTTGTTGATTGGATTCAACCAAAATAGGGCTTAGATCGTAAAACTCAAAGCTATCGACGAGGTTGGAAGCCAGTTTAAACGCATGTTTAATGGGTTCGAAGCTTAATTCGGAACGGAGTAAACTTAAAGCTGCGCCTTGCAATAAAACTTTTACTTCAGCGCCAAAAGTTGCTAAAACCATGGTTGCAGAAAGGCTCTCATGAACTTGTAGCGAGTTGAGATTTGATTGGGTTAATATAACCAGTACAGATTTCACACAATTTACCTTTCAATTGCAACAATCAATGAAAAATGAATAATTTAGAATTGAACTAGACGTGCTGAAGTTGAGACAGCATCTGCCAATTCACCGAGTCCTACCAGCTGAAAACCTTCAGCCAGATTATGGGACTCAATGTGATGGCGTTGAGCATTTTCAGCATCAGTGATTCCACGTGCTAGGGCAGCACTTACGCAAACAGGAAGTTTGATATTTAATTTTTGCCACTCTTGTTTGAGACTTCTTTGATCATCTGGCGACCACTGTAAGTTGTTTGCAACTTGAACGCCTTCTTGATAAAAGAAAACTCGAAAAATTTCGCCTTTCGCTTGCAATGATTGTGCGAGTCCTAATGCATGCCAAGCATGGATTGAGCTAGGTGCCGAGGTAATTAGTAATAACGTACTCATTTAAAACTTCGCATAGGGTGATCAAACTGAAAATAGCTTGTTCAGGCTTTTAAACAAAAAGGTAGTATACAATGATTTTAGTGACAGGTGGATTAGGCTTTATAGGTTCACACGTTGTTTTAAGCTTATTGGCACATGGTCAAGAAGTTGTCATTGTAGATAATCTTGCCAATGCGAATTTACAAACACTTGAACGTCTCGAATACATTTCTGGGATGTATGTACCTTTTGTAAAGCTAGATGTTAGAAATACGCCTGCTCTGAATAAAGTTTTTGAGCAGTACTCAATCCGTGCTGTTATACATACTGCAGGATTTAAGTCTTTAGAGGAGTCTCGCTTAAAACCGCTTGAATATTATAATGATAATGTCAGTTGCATTATGAGTCTGATGCGTGCAATGCAACGAACAGGTGTACGAACATTATTGCATCTTTCAAGTATGGCGGTTTATGGCACTTCGAGTTTGAATTTAAATGAAGAACATCCTCTCAATTTTGCCAATCCAAACCCTTATATTAAATCCCAGCAAATGATTGAAGAGATCATCCGTGATACCTCTAAAACGGACGAAGAATGGAGTATTGCGATCCTGAGACTAGCAAATGTAGCTGGTGCTTTTGAACATGGAGTTTTGGGTGAAGTGGTTGCCCCTTTACCTAAAAATATTTTGCCTTTGGTGTTACAAGTCGCAGCCATGCAGCGCGATTCCATTCAATTACAAAAGAATGCCAAGACAAAAGACCAAACGGTTGAACGAAGTTTTGTGCATGTCATTGATGTGTGTGAGGCAGTCATTGCAACTTTAAAGTGGTTATTTAATCAAAGATCTACGTGCGAAGCATTTGATATCGCAGGTCAGCCAAGTTCAATTCAAAACTTGATCAATACGGTAGAAAAAGTGACTGAAACAAAAATTCGAACTGAGGAAACTGATTATGTTTTCCAAGAATTAGATCAAATTGGTTCGAATAGTTTAAAAGCATTTGAATTATTGCAATGGAAAGCACATCGATCACTAGAACAAATGATTGAAGATCAATGGCGATACTATCAAAGCACCTTTAATAATTAAAATGATAATCATTTACATTTGTGGTTTTTTTGATTAGCATCAAATCAACGGTGGATCAATCTGAATCAAACATGATTCTTCCAATGAATAGCGAAATATTTGAGGCTGATATGCAAACACGTATAGAACACGACACGATGGGTGATGTAGAAGTACCAAGTGATGCGATGTGGGGGGCTCAAACCCAGCGCAGTTTGCAAAATTTCAAAATTGGCGGTGAGCGACTTCCTCGTGCGATGATCCGTGGTATGGGGCTGGTCAAAAAAGCGGCTGCACTTACCAATGCTGAGTTAAATCAGATTCCTGCTGAATTGGCGAATTATATTGTGGATGCTGCAGAAGAAGTAATCACGGGGCAATGGGACAGTCAATTTCCATTAGTGGTATGGCAAACAGGTTCTGGTACTCAAAGTAATATGAACTGTAATGAAGTCATTGCAAATATTGCGAATCAAAAACTGGGTAATCCGCTTGGAGCACAGAAACCCGTTCATCCAAATGATCATGTTAATCGAGCTCAATCTACAAATGATTCGTTTCCAACAGCGATTCATGTCGCTGCTAGTTTACAGATCAATGAGTTACTGATTCCAGCAGTTCAAGCTTTACGTGAAACTTTACATCAGAAGTCTCAAGAATTTTCAAATATCGTTAAGATTGGGCGTACACATTTACAAGATGCAACGCCGTTAACTTTAGGCCAGGAATTCAGTGGTTACGTATCCCAACTCGATCATGGATTAAAGCGTCTAGAGCAAGCTTTAGAAGGGTTATATGAATTGCCATTAGGTGGTACAGCTGTAGGGACAGGTCTAAATGCTCATCCTGATTATGCGATAAATGTAGCAAAAAAATTGGCTGAGCTTACGGGTTTACCTTTTGTGACTGCACCAAATAAGTTTGAAGCACTAGCAGGACGTGATGCTGCAGTATTTGCTTCTGGCGCACTGAAAACACTTGCTGCGAGTTTAAATAAGATTGCCAATGATATTCGTTGGTTAGCGAGTGGTCCTCGTTGTGGTTTTGGGGAGATTCGTATTCCTGAAAATGAACCAGGTTCGAGTATTATGCCAGGTAAGGTGAATCCTACTCAAAGTGAAGCTATGACGATGGTTGTTGCGCAGGTTTTGGGTAATGACACGACGATTAATATCGCTGGTGCTTCAGGTAATTTTGAACTAAATGTTTTTATGCCGGTTATTGCTTATAATTTACTGCAATCAATTCAGCTGCTAGGTGATGCATGTAATAGCTTTAATGAGCATTGTGCTGTGGGGATTGAGCCGAACCAAGATAAGATTGATTATTTCTTGCATAACTCATTGATGTTAGTGACTGCATTGAATCCTGTGATTGGTTATGAAAACGCGGCAAAAGTTGCTAAGACAGCATATAAGGAAGGTAAAACACTTAAACAAGTTGCTGTAGAGCTGAATTTAGTCACAGCTGAGCAGTTTGATGAAGTCGTTGTACCTGAGAATATGGTTTCACCTAATGTGAAGTGATTTTGATTTGGTGAATTTTTGATTTGAATGTTGATAACATATATTGACAAGCAACTGTCTTTAATATATTCACCAATTATTCATTTCAGAATACTATTTATATAACGACCTTTCATACGTCACTTAAGGCTTTTACAAAGGAGACAATTATGAATAATTATAAAGCTCGTCTAATCCTTGAAGAAGGCTATGGATTAGGTTGAGACTCATTTAAATTTGTGTAATAAAAAAGCATCCATTAGGGTGCTTTATTTTTGAGTAAAATAAAATTGAATTTCTTTTATAATTATCTTCTGATAATTCCATATGTCACTGTAATTGCTTATTTTTATATTTATCGTAGAGATAATTTCTTTATTAGGATTAGAAGTAGTAATCAACTCCTTCTCATCTTAATTTTATTAGGTATCACGTTTGTAGAAATATTAATTTGGAAAAGTTTTTTTGAAGATTATAAATTTTGATATAGAAAATACAGATGGGCAGTTTAAAACGACAGCATTAGTTATGGTTTTAGCAGCTATAGCTGCCGTTTTGGTTGGATTTTTACTTCAAGGGTGCAAATTATAAACACTATAAGAAGTCATTCAGTACAAGTATTGATGAATAGTAGGAATTCTACTGCGTATATTGCTAAGGTTGATATTGCAACCAAAATAAGAAGGAATTTGGGGAAGGATCAAAACGTAGAGTCAAAAGATAAAGTGCAATTGACTAGAGAAAAATTTAATTCATTGGAAGATGAGGAAAAATCGGCTGTAACATATTTATTAAATTTTTTGGAATTTGTAGCAATTGGAATCAGACATAACAACTTAGCTGAAGACTTAATAAAAAGTAGTTTCAAATCAATACTTAAAGCTAATTACAACCTCTTCCAACCTGTAATTGAATATTTAAGAGAGATTGATAGTCCTAAAATTTACAATCAACTCGAAATTTTGCATAAAAGGTGGGAAGAGAACAAAAAACCAGAATGTATCAATTGTAAGCAAGGTATTGATGATGAAGTTCATAATAGAAAGAAACATAAATTTAATAATCTTCGGAACATTACATTAACAATTTTAACGGGCTCAGGGTGGCTAATAATGATAGCTATCATGAGATTAATAGAGAAATTAACGAAATATACAACAGAGGAAGATTTATTATGCGATAACTGCAAAACATTAAAAAAATAAGTAAAAACTTCATCACATAGTCATGTAATTATTATGAGATTGATTAACTCGTCACAATTGTTAAAATACACATTGCTTTTAATTGCTGTTGTATCAAAGTTCTTATCTTAGACTTAAGACAGCCAATCTACGGAAATTTTCAATGCTCGATATATATTTAACAGATGTTCAAAAAAATGTTCAATTTCAAGATTATCCAGGTGAACATCCTGTTAAATTTATTCTTAACTTTAAAAAAATCTTCCCAAGTATTATGGAATTACTCCTTCCTGTTCTACCTAAAGATGAAAATCTAGAAGACATGACATGGGAATCAACAACAAAAGATTTTGAAACCTTCAAACTGCTACTGACAGGTTGGGGTGTGATTGAACTGCGTCTGAATGCCATTACACAATTCAAAAATCGTGAATTTGCAGATCAGCTAGTAAAAACTGCTCAACAAAAAAGAGCGAAGTTTTCTAAAGAACAACCTAAGCTCAATACGGTAGATTTAGACTATTTGTTCATGCATGAAGTCCATACGGCGATTGATGCTGAATTAGTGGAGTTAGGTGAAAAATTCTATTTGCCAACCTTACGCTCCCTATGGAAAAACCAAGTATCGGCTCAGGTTCTTGAAGCTAAATTTTAAGCTTACATATGCCAAGACAAGCCCTCTATTATGGAGGGCTTTTTACTGTTGGGTAAAAAAAATACGAATAAAATCAGATCTTCTAATTAGGGTTCAAAATGGATAGATGTTGGTCTGATAAATGCTTAATGTAACACTACAACATATTTGATTTGTTGAATATTTAATCTTAGGTTAAGTATTTCTAATGAATTAAAAGTCAGAGTATCGTCTTTCCCCGAGGAAATACCAAAGGATTTCAGAAAATGTCGAATCAATTTTTAGATTTAATTAAAAAACGCCGTACGATTTATGCTTTAGGAAAAGCAGTTGAACAATCTCCTGAGTACTTAACAGATCTTATTCAGAATGCGATTAAACAAAGCCCATCATCTTTTAACTCTCAATCTTCACGTGCGGTAATTTTATTTAACGCTGAACATGAAAAGTTTTGGGGCTTTGTGAAAGAGAAGCTAAAGTCATATGCGAAGGACGAGGCGAGTGCAGCAAAAACTTCTGCAAAAATGGATAGCTTTTCTGCGGGCGTAGGCACTGTATTATTTTTCGAAGAAATGGATACGATCACTGACTTACAAGAGAAATATCCTTCGTATGCGGAAAACTTTCCAATTTGGGCGGAACATTCAACAGCAATGGCACAGTTTGCGGTTTGGACAGCTTTGCATACAGAAGGTTTAGGTGCAAACCTTCAACATTATAATCCGATTGTAGATGATCAAGTCCAAACTGAATGGGCTATACCAGCTTCGTGGAAACTACGCGCACAATTGGTATTTGGATCTAAGGAAGGTGAAGCTTTCGATAAAGGCTATATTGACGACGCCACACGTTTTAAAGTGTTTAAATAAAATATGGAAAAGCACTCATTGGAGTGCTTTTTTTAAACCCATAAATAGCCTAAGCAATATTCATATTTCGAACGTTTTTCCCATGTAATACATAATATAAGACAATGCAAAATAAAGTACCAATAGCACTATATAAATAGAGTTGTTGGTAACTGATCAAGTCTAAAGCTAAACCTAAGAAATAAGGACCGAATCCTAAACCTGCATCTAAAAAGATAAAATAAGTTGAGGTTGCAAATCCCATCCGTTCCAAACTAGTACTTTTTACTGCTATTGTTTGGCAAATTGATTGGATATTACCGTATCCTAAACCTAATAATCCTGCGCAAATCAACAAAAGACCCGAACTGTTAGCTTGGCTCAACAAGAAGAATGCAAGTGCCATAATGAGAAAGGCCGGATACATAATTATATTTTCGCCTTTCTTATCCATCAGTGGTCCTGTAATAGGACGAGAGAGCAGAATTGTTAACGCATAAATGAGAAAGAAAAACGATGCTGCTTCAACCAGATCGATTTCTTTGGCATAAAAGTTAATAAACGATAGAACACCAGAGTAGAAGAGGGAGCTTACCAACATGATCAGAGCAATGGGTAAGGCGCTCTTTTCAATATACTGAGATAGAAAACTATTTTGAGTATGTGCCTGATCAGGTATAGACGAAACCTGATGCAATTGAGGAACTTGAATAAATAATGCTGTAATTAAACATAAAACCGCAAGGATTGAAGATAGGGAAAAAATAATGTTGTAACTGACATGAAGCATTAGCCAGATTGCCAAAAATGGTCCAATTGCAGTTCCTAAAGTACTACTCATACTGTAGTAACCTATACCTTCACCACGACGAGTTGCTGGAATAATTTGAGCGATCATTGTGCCAAATACGGTGGAGGCAACCCCCATCATAAAGCCATGCAAGAATCGAACGATTAATAAAGTTCCAACCTCTAAATGGAGAAAATAAAAGCCTGAAAATATCAGAAATCCAGTGAGTCCGACCAGCATGGTGACTTTAGAACCGAATTTAACGAGGAATTTAGCCACCAATAAACGACCAATCAGTGTACCCACAATAAAAAGTCCTGATACTAAACCAGCCTGCGCCGTCGTCGCTCCAAGTTCTGCTATCGAAAATCCCACAATGACAATAACAAGAAGATAAAAAGTCAGTACCAATTGAAAGTTAATTAAACTGACCAAAATAAAATTACGTGTCCAAAGAGGCTGATCAACCTGATTTGAGGAAATACTCATAACTCCTCCACAATATTTAAGCTTTTATCACGCTCTAAAATAGACAAAAACAGCTGAAGTGTCTCAGCACTCTGAGCGATGTCTTCAGGATTTATTTGATTCAAAAACTGTTGTTCAAATTGATTAATCTGAATTGTACAAATTTGATAAAGATCTCTACCTTTTTCGGTTAATTGAATTAATTTTTGGCGTTTATCAGATGATTCTAAAAACTGAATAACATCTAATTTATGTAAAGTATTAATGCGTTTTGCAATTGATGGTTTCGAAACATTGAGTTCATGAGCCAAATCAATTGAAGTGATGGAGTCATGATCATAGATATGATAAATCAACTGCCACATTGAATAGTTCAGTTGGTATTGAGCCAAGATATCATTTAAACGGTCACTAAAGAGTCGCGCACTTCGCAGCAATACGACACGGAATTTGGGAGAGTTTTGCATATAGTTAACCAAGCTAACTAGTTTGTTGGCTTGAATTTACGCTCAATTATTAGACGAATCAAGCGTAATGAACTTATTGATAATCAGGGTATTGAAAATATTAGTTTTTTTGTTTTCTAAAAGTACTTGGTCGAATAGGACGGGTCCCGCGCCATAGACCACGTTTATTGCGTTTTGCATTATCTTGCAGCGAGATCATATATTTTAATTGCTTTGGATCACGTATGTATTCTTCGTAAACCCACGCACCACCACGCCTCACTAATTCTTCATTCATATTCTTGCGATAGAGGTAGACCACACCTACGCAACGTCCATAACGATCAATATCAGTGATTTTTACACGAACAATTTTACCTTGAACCATTTTCTTAACTAAACGTTGAGATTCAAGCCCATAACTTTGATTAGATTCAGGCGCATCTACAAAAGCAAAGCGTAATTTAGTTTTAGAACGTCTCAAATTCAAACGATGGCAGGAGAGGGTGTCACCATCACTCACCGCTGTAACACGGCACCAATAAGTTTTTCCTTTTTTAAAAGGTTTAAATACTTGAAGAAGATAAATTCTTACTTGTCTAAAAATGATAAGAAGTAATAAGCATAAAATCGCACCTAGCCCAATAAGCCATGATGCAGGGAGTTGATCAAACATAGAAAACACAAGAGAAAACAAGCCTTAATATGATAAATCAACTCGAAGTGAGTGTTTGATTCAATATTGAACAGATGGTGTTCACACAGATTTTCAACTAAATAGCCTAAGCAAAAATTTTATTAATTTCTGAAATTAAATATTCAAACTTTTGATGTGATGCTAATTGTGAGTTCCAATAAATTCCCATTTTCATTAAAGGAAATTCAACAGGAAGTTCAGAAATTTTTAAATCTTGAGGTAATTTCAAATTTTTTAAAATACTAAAAGGTAAGGTTAGCAATGTGTCAGGATACTCCTTCAAAATTTGTAGTGCTGTTGAATAGTGTTGACAGCGTAAAAAAATATCACGTTGAATATTCAACTTTTTAAAATGTAAATCTTCAATAAGCACACCAGAATGCCTTGATGAAACACCAATATGTTGGGCATGTTTGTATTGTTCTAAATTTTCGATGGTTGTCAAACCACATATGACAAAGCGATCATTCACTAAAGGGTTAAAATAAATTTTCTCATCAACTTTCTGTTGAAGATCGACCACTAAATCAAGTTGCTGTGACAATAAATCTTTTGCCCAATTAGTTCGGTCTAATTTGATACTTTGAAACCGTGTCGCCAGTCCAAGATCACGAAAATGACGAATTAACTGCGGAAAAATTAAAGGCTCAATTTCATCATGAATTGCTATACGAATAGATTGAATCGTCAGTGGATCAAAAGATATATGATGAGTCGAGATATGCTGAATTGCGATTAATGTTTCTTTTATTCGTGGATAAATTTGATGTGAAAAGGGTGTCGCAACCATCTTTATACCACTTCGGATAAAAAGATCATCTTTCAATTGTAATCTTAATCGCTGTAAAGCGTGACTGGCTGCAGATTGTGTAATACACATCAAATTTGCGGCTTTACTGATACTTTGATGTTCGTATATCGCAATAAATAATGGATATAGATTGATATCAATGTGTGAAAAAGCGCTCAGATCCACAGATTCCTGATGAATTCTATTCATAAAGTAATATTTAAATAAATCATTTCATTCATAGTAGGTTTCAAGCTATGTTGATGTAAAGCGTGATGAGAATATAGTTCGAGGGATTAATGTTTCAATTAACGGAAAAAGCTAAACACTTTTATGATTTAGCACAACACTTTATTCAAGACGAAATAGAGCCTATAGAACAAGAATTTTGGCATAAAGCTCATCAATTAAATTCAAGTGATGATTGGACATCATGGATGTGGCCAGCAGAACTTGAAGTACTCAAACAAAAAGCTAAATCGCAAAATTTGTGGAATCTTTTTTTACCAGACCCAGAATTTGGTCAAGGTTTAACAGTTCAAGAATATGCACACATTGCTGAGTTAACTGGCCGTAGTTTATTGGCTCCTACGGTTTTCAATTGTAATGCGCCAGATAGCGGTAATATGGAGTTAATTTGGCGCTATGGCTCAGAACAACAAAAAGAGCAATGGTTAAAACCTCTCTTAGACGGAAAAATTCGATCCGTATTTTGCATGACTGAACCAGAAGTTGCTTCTTCAGATGCGACGAACATGCAAGCCACTGCTGTAATTGAGGGAGACGAAATTGTTTTAAATGGACGCAAATGGTGGTCTTCGGGTTTAGGCGATCCTAATGCAAAAATCATTATATTTATGGCACATACACCAGACGCAAATAAAGGTCGACATCAACAACATTCAATGGTTTTAGTTCCAGTTGAAACTGAGGGCGTAAAAATTGAAAGAATGTTACCTGTATTTGGTGATTATGATGCGCCACACGGTCATGGAGAAGTAACCTTTAATAATGTTCGTGTTCCAGTCACTCATTTTATTGGTGGAGCAGGTCAAGGGTTTGAGATTGCACAGGGGCGACTTGGTCCAGGACGTATTCATCATTGCATGCGTTGTATCGGTGCTGCTGAGAAATCATTGGAATTAATGATTGATCGTGGAATGCAAAGAAAAGCATTCGGTAAGGAAATTTTGAAACTTGGTGGTAATTTGGAAAGAGTCGCGGAAGCGCGTGTTGCCATCGATCAAGCACGTCTTTTGACCTTATATGCGGCATATAAAATGGATAAACTGGGCAATATGGCTGCACTCACTGAAATCTCTGCAATTAAAGTCGTTGCACCTAGTGTTTTGGAAAAAGTTGTCGATATGGCAATGCAAATTCACGGCGGTGCAGGTCTATCTAGAGATACGCCATTGACAGGTTTTTTTGCACAAGCGCGTGCATTACGTTTGGCAGATGGGCCAGATGAGGTGCATAAAGGCATGATTGCAAAATTGGAACTTGCGAAACGTGGTTTTTCAACTCGTCATTCTCAATAAGATGAGCACTCGATTTAAGGAAGAAATATGTCAGTTATAGATACAGCAGGGCAAGTCAGACGTGGTGAAGAGCTCGATATCGTTTCAGTCACAAACTGGTTAAATCAAAATGGTGTGGAAGTGATTGAGCCTGTAGAAGTTACACAATATTCTGGTGGAGCTTCAAACTGGACATACCGGCTAAAATATAGCAATGCAGATCTGATATTAAGAAGACCACCCGCAGGAACCAAAGCCAAATCTGCTCATGATATGGTTCGAGAACATAATGTTCAGAAAGCTTTAAAAGATCTATATCCAGTCGTGCCCAAAATGCTGGCATTATGTCAGGATGAATCTGTACTCGGATGCGATTTTTATGTGATGCAGCGAATCGAGGGAATTATACCAAGGGCAAAGCTTCCACCAGAACTAAAACTCACTAAATTTGATGTGCATCAGCTTTGTATAAATGTTTTAGACAAATTGATTGAATTGCACCAAGTTCCTTATCAAGGAACAGCACTTGAGCAAATTGGAAAAGGTGAGGGTTACTGCCGTCGTCAGGTCGAAGGTTGGGACAGTCGCTACGACAAAGCCCATACCATCAATGTTCCGACCTTTAAGTTTGTACGAAATTGGCTTAAAGACAATATTCCTGAGGATTCATCCAACTGTATTATTCACAACGATTGGCGTTTTGATAATGTCATTTTGAATCCTCAACAGCCTACTGAGGTCATCGGGGTGTTGGATTGGGAAATGGCGACAATTGGTGATCCACTTATGGATTTAGGATCAGCCTTAGCATATTGGGTTGAAGAAAACGACAATATGATCTTTAAATCGACACGTCGACAACCTACACATCTTGAAGGCATGTTTACACGTAAAGAAGTTGTGGATTATTACCTTGAAAAAACACGACTAAAGCCATCTAACTGGACGTTCTATGAAGTATTTGGGATCTTTAGATTAGCGGTCATAGCACAACAAATTTATTATCGTTATTACCATAAACAAACGGATAATCCTGCATTTAAGGATTTTTGGATTGTGATTCATGCATTACATATTCGTGCTTTAAAACTTATAGGTATACAAAAGCTTGAAGCGAATGAAATTGCAAAAACTTATCTCGCAAAATTACAGGATATTCTGCCAAGATGACGACAATATATTTGGTCAGACATGGTCAAGCTTCATTTGGTGCTGAAAGTTATGATCAGCTTTCTCAGAAAGGTGAAGTTCAAGCACGTGTGTTGGGACAATATTTTCAAAAGTTACTACAAGAGCGACCATATGTCATAGCTGGCTCGATGAAACGTCATCAGCAAACGGCGTATATCTCTTTGAATGAATGTTTTCCTGACAGTCAGATTGATATCGATCCACATTGGAACGAGTTCAATCATCAACAAGTGTTTGCAAAATATGAACCACGTTTTGCAGATCCTGCATTACTTAAAAAAGATGTTGGTCAAGCGGTAGATCCTCGTGCCTATTTAGGAAAAATTTTTGAAGGTGCAATTCAACGTTGGACTAAGGGGGATCATCATCATGATTATGATGAAAGCTGGCCTCAATTTCAGCAAAGAGTACTTCAAGGCTTGAACAAACTATGTATACAACTTGAAACAGAAAAACCTCGCTATGCCGTGGTTTATACGTCTGGTGGTGTTATATCTGTTGTTGCAGGGCATTTACTTGGTTTAAGTGCAGACAAAACTTTTGCATTGAACTGGGCAATCACCAATACCAGTTTTACCACCTTAAGATTGGTTGGTACAGAACCACAATTACTCAGTTTAAATGAACATCATTATTTAAAAGAACAAGATCGTGATTTGCTCACTTGGATTTGATCAAGGCTATATGCCATAGAGAGAAAATGGAATGAACAAAACTATATTAATTACAGGTGCAAGCTCAGGTATCGGTGCTGGGATGGCACAAGAGTTTGCAAAAAAAGGATATAACCTAGCGATCTGTGCACGTCGTTTAGAAAGGTTGTATGCTTTAAAAGATGAAATAGAACAACGCTATCAGGTAAAAGTAAGTGCGAAGGTATTGGATGTCACGGATGATGAGCAAGTCTTCAGTGTATTTAAAGAGTTTAAAGATGAGCTAGGCACTATCGATCGAGTGATAGTCAATGCTGGTGTGGGCGAAGGACGTCGTATCGGTAAAGGTAATTTTGCGATTAATAAAGCAACAGTTGAAACTAATTTTATTTCTGCGATGGCACAATGTGAAGCAGCGGTCGAAATTTTTAGATCTCAAAATTCAGGACATTTAGTTGTAATTTCGTCGATGAGTGCTTTGCGTGGTATGCCAAAACATCTTACAGCTTATGCTGCCAGTAAAGCGGGAATTGCGCATTTAGCCGAAGGGATTCGAGCTGAACTTCTTGGAACACCAATTAAAGTTTCAACGATTTATCCTGGTTACATTCGAACTGAAATTAATGAAGGTGCTGGAAAATTACCTTTTGAGGTCGATCAAGCCACAGGATCACGACTATTAGCTGAAGCAATCGAAAAGCAACCAGCCAAAGCATATGTACCAAAGTGGCCATGGTTGCCATTGGGTTTTGCAATGAAGGTTTTACCGCTTCAGCTCGTCAATAAGCTGAGTTAAAAGAACGTCTTATAAATCCCACATTTAGTGGGATTTATTTTTAAAGAAATTTTTCAAAGCATCTTGTATGACGATTTGCCAAACGGCATATGAATGTCCGCCTATATATTGTTGATAGTGAACATTGTGTCCCTGATCGACTAAATCCTGAGCGACAATCGGAGAGGTTTCTAGAATGCTTAAGCTATTATTTTGTCTCGAATATTCATAGCTATTGGCTGAAATATACCAATTGAGTTTCTTTGTATTGTCTAATGTTGAAGCTCTGATCAGTTTACTCATACCATTGATTGTATCATTTGGATCAGATTTCCACCAAAATGAACCAGAAAGTGGCACGACGTGACTAATATCATTGGATGTTTTTAACGCCAAATAAGCAGAACTCAGACCACCTAAACTTGAACCCAATAAGACTGTTTTGTTGTCATCACGTTGGTATGGCAAATGTTGACTGATCCAAGGCAATAATTCTTCTTGAAAAAACTGTGTGTATTCTGGATTGGGGCTAAGTTCTTTAGCACGTAATTGATCATTAGGATGTCCAACAAAAACAGCCTGTATAGGTGGGAGTTGCTGTTGTTGAACCAACTGATCTAATATCTGGGGAACTTTAACTAAATGCGCATATTGCTCACCATCAAAAAAAATCAGAGTGATATATGATTTTCCGACTTGAGGTGGAGTTGCATAAATCTGAATAAGACGATCATTTCCCAAAACTTTACTTCTCAACACGGATGAAACTAATTGTTTTTCACTTTTTTCAGCCATTTGAGTTGGATCAATAAAATTGGGCGCTCGACTGAGTTTTGCGATATTTTCATTCCTCAGCGTGGTATTCGTTTTTAAGGCAATGTTTTTAGAATCAAACCACTTATGAGGATTGAAAGGGTCGAGTTGTTGTACCTTTAAAATAGCTCGACGCTGATCTCGTGATTCTTTTAAATTTGGGTTTAAATGTGGGCAGTAATTTGATAAATATCCATCGATATTCGGCGAATCCACAGCAAAACTATAACTTCCGATAAATCTTGAATCGACAATACTTTCTTTAAACCAAATATCAGTACCTTTAAGTCGAGTTAACCACTCATGATCATTACTCGGACCACCGATTAATCGCACATTGTGTTTTGCACCACGATATAAATAAATGACACGTTGGTGTGTTTCATTAAAATGTTCAATTATTGGGGTTTGATTTTTACGAATTTCCGACCAAAATTGATCGAGGAGATGATTTTTTTGCTCAGGATGCATCTGAATCTGTTTTTGGATTTGTTGAAGCACCTTACTTTTGGCATCCATATCCTCACATACAGGGGCATAGGATTGAGTGCTGACTTGTAATGAATGATTTACAGAAAGATCAGCACTTACTGCGGAACTCATTAACATCAATATAGAAAAAAATTTGATAGGATGATTCATGGATTTTAGCCTTGAATTAATTATGTAAATGATAATTATTTTCAATAATAAATAGCAATGAAAATATCAAAAAATCGTTTAAAATAGGAAATATCAAAACCTAAAATCAATTACATGTTTCTTAAATTAGCGACAATCGCACTCGTTCCAGCTTTACTTGTGCAAGGTTACCAAGTCAAGAAAAATACACCTCGTTTAGCAGAAGCTTTGGGGGAAAGAAATGGTTTGGTTGGGAATGGTCCTCAAATATCAATTTTAATTTTAGGCGATTCAGCTGCTGCTGGTGTGGGTGTGCAATTTCAAGAAGATGCGTTAAGCGGAACATTATTACAGGAACTTAGAGATCATTTTCAAATTCGCTGGTCATTAATCGCAAAAACTGGAAATTGTACTTCAGATGTGATTCGAACTATACATGCTATTAATGATGATCAGTTTGATATTGTAGTAACTTCGATAGGGGTCAATGATGTAACACAGCTCATCTCACCGCAAAAATGGATCTGCCTACAAGAACAATTATATTCACTGATCGCTGAGAAATTTTCACCCAAGCTCATTATCGCGACTGGAGTTCCACCGATGAATGAGTTTCCTGCATTACCAAATCCTTTAGCTTGGTTGTTTGGAAAATATGCCTATCAAATGAATGTTGAATTGGAAAATTGGATTGAAACACAACCAAAATTTGAATTGGTTAAATATGATTTGGATGAGTATAAACAACTCAATTTGAAGATGGCTGAGGATGGATTTCATCCAAGTAAAGAAATCTATCAGCTTTGGGCAAAAAAAATTAGTTCGATTATTCAAAATCACTTTAGATCGAAAAGTTAGACCGAAATTTGATATGACTGATATCGAAACACATCCACTTGAGCCATTTGTACCTCAACAAGCCAAATTGCTCATGCTTGGCAGTTTTCCTCCGCCGAAAGCAAGATGGAAAATGGATTTTTATTATCCGAATTTTCAAAATGATATGTGGAAAATATATGGGTTAATCTTTTTTCAAGACTCTCATTATTTTCTAGACCGTGAAAATAAACAATTCAAAGAGCAAATGCTGAAAGATTTTCTAAATGAGTTGGGCATTGCAATATTTGATACAGCCTATCAAGTACGGCGTTTGAAAGACAATGCCTCAGATCAATTTCTAGAAATCGTTACACCGACAGATATGTTTCTATTGCTTAAAAAAATTCCATATTGTCGAGATATTATGACCACAGGTGATAAAGCAACTGAGACCTTATTAAAGTCAATGAATGCGTCTGTACACACTAAAGTTAAAATGGGTACAGTCGTGGATCTGCAATTTGATAACAAAGATATCCGAATTCATCGTATGCCATCTTCTTCAAGAGCTTATCCTTTAGCTCTTGAAAAGAAAGCCGAATACTATCGTGAACTTTTCCAGTCAATTGGATTAATTTAACAACCTGTTAAAGTCAATCGAGATGCTTATTACACATCATAATCTACATAATCCCACAAGTTTAAACGTGATTTAATTTCTTTACGAATATGTGGAAGCATATTGAGTAGAGTACCATCAATCCATAAAGATAATGCTTGAGCAGATAATTCTTGTCCTTCTTCATCAACTAAGCGGGCACCCTTCACAATCACGAGCGTTTGTTCTGAGACAGAGGTTTCAATGCCTTTGAAAAAAACTTGTAACTCATGACCATTGTCTAAAATTAACCAAGCCAAATCAATTTGAACATTATGGTTAGATTTTAACGTGATAGAACCTTCAACTAAGTCTTCATCAGTAAGGCAATCATAATCAACACTAATTTTAGCTAAATACCATTCATGCTGAGATAAATCTTCAAGTGATAAAAAAGGGGTGAGTATGTCGTTCAGATTATACTGTCGACTAAGATCAAAAAATTGCATGGGAGTAGAGTAGAACCAAGGGTTCAAAAAATAAAACGTGAATAATAATGCAATTTATCCTGGTTGTACAAACCAGTCACAACAAAGAATTTACATCATCCATTCGATTGGGAGATAGGACAAAGACTTGAACATAAATCTCTGAAAACGAGTCGTTTCAGGGTCATGATCATGTATTAACTTTTCTTCACCTCGTTGTTCTTCCCATCTTAAGTTTTGATGTGCATCCAAATGTAGCTGATAGGCAACTTTGGGAAGATTTTCATCTAAAGATTGAGATATCTCTGTTTTAAAATCGGCTGACTCAATGATCAGTCCAAGTTCAGTATTCAAATACGCTGAACGTGGATCAAAATTGAATGTTCCAATAAAAACTTTATCATCTACAGTAAAAAATTTAGCATGAAGACGCGACGCATTTTTTCCTTTCGCAGGAATAACATTACCCGTCATAATTTCATACCAAGTCCGATCAGACCGTTCAATATAAGGTTTAAACTCGTAAAGTTTTACATCTGACCTTAAGAGTGGGGTTCGATATTTTTGATAAAATGCATGAACAATCGGGACATCATTTGCCAAATATGAGTTTGTTAAAACTCGAACTTTGACATTCTGCTCACTCAATTGTTTGAGGAAAGACTCACCATGAACAGTAGGAACAAAATAGGCAGACACCAAGTTTATTTCTTGAGCAGGTTTCCCCATAATGGATTTGAACTGATTAAACAGCAGTTCATGAGATTGAGCTTTCGCTCTGATTTTATTGGGGCTGTCTGCAACAAAATGAGCTTTAGACCAACGAATAGGATGTTTTTTTAAATTTTCTTCTAAAAAACGTTCTGCTTGATCAATACGTTTTTTAGTTTCAGCACCTTGAAAATTTTGCTTGGTTGAATAATGCGATCTTAAATACGCTAATTCTTTTTGAGACTGAGGAATTATTTGCTGAATATTATAACTCAGCTCATCATTCCAAAATTGGTGAAACACCGTGTTTGCAGCTGAAACTGATTGCCCTGCAAATAAAATATCCATATCCGCGAATTGAAAATTGTCACTGGCATCAAAATATTCATTACTGATATTACGCCCCCCAGTAACAGCAATCGCTCCGTCAGCAATAATCAGTTTGTTATGCATTCTATGATTGACTTTATTAAAGCGAAACACATAATCCAAAACTCTAAAGCTGCGAAATTTGTAGGGATTAAATAGCTTAATTTCGATATTAGGATGTTTAGACAATGCACTTAAGGTCGAGTCTAATTGAGTGCCATTTTGATCATCAATTAACAGTCGAACCTTCACATTACGATCAGCTGCTTTGAGTAGGTCAGACAATAAATGCTGACCTATCACATCATTTTCCCAGATATAGTACTGTAAATCGATCGTATGATTTGCTTCACGTATTAAATGAACACGTGAAGCCATACTCATAAAAGGATCATGAAGTGGTAAAAATGCAGTTAAACCTTGTTCAATATTGCGTTTTGTTTCTGGTGTATTACTGAGCCAAAGTGCGGTATGAGGTTGGATTGGGGCTTGTTTTATACTTGTATTCATCGCCAAATTACATCCAGTTAAAATAAAGAATGTGAGTAAACACAATATATGTCGCAACATAAGCATCAAAGCTGTCGTTCCTAAATCTTATTATTCAGTTGTATGGCTATAATATCATCAATCAAATAGTTGAATGTTTTTATCAAAAGCGGTTACTGTAACTTATCTGTTAAATCTTAATTTACAAAGGAAGTTTTCATCATGAAATCTCGTGCAGCGGTGGCATTCGGTCCAGGTCAGCCATTACAAATTGTTGAATTAGATGTTGCTCCACCACAAGCTGGTGAAGTATTGGTGAAAATTACGCATACAGGTGTTTGTCATACTGATGCATTTACACTTTCTGGTGAAGACCCAGAGGGCGTATTCCCTGCGGTACTTGGTCACGAAGGTGCAGGTATTGTGGTTGAAGTTGGTGAAGGCGTGACCAGTGTAAAACCAGGTGATCATGTCATTCCACTTTATACTGCAGAATGTGGCGAATGTTTGTTCTGTAAATCAAATAAAACAAACTTATGTGTCTCTGTACGTGCCACTCAAGGTAAAGGTGTTATGCCTGATGGAACGACTCGATTCTCTTATAACGGCGAACCTATTTACCATTATATGGGGTGTTCAACATTCAGTGAATACACAGTTGTTGCCGAAGTATCGTTAGCAAAAATTAATCCTGAAGCAAACCCTGAACACGTTTGTTTATTGGGTTGTGGCGTGACGACTGGTATTGGTGCGGTTCACAATACTGCAAAAGTACAGGAAGGTGATACTGTTGCTGTGTTCGGTTTAGGTGGTATTGGTTTAGCAGTTGTTCAAGGTGCTAAACAAGCCAAAGCTGGCCGAATTATTGTAGTGGATACTAATCCAGAAAAATTTAAATTGGCTGAGCAGTTTGGTGCTACAGATTTCCTCAATCCTAAGGACTATGATCAACCTATTCAACAAGTCATTGTAGAGATGACTGGCTGGGGTGTTGATCATTCATTTGAGTGTATCGGTAATACAAACGTAATGCGCTCAGCGCTTGAATGTGCACACCGTGGTTGGGGGCAATCTGTCATTATCGGTGTGGCTGGTGCAGGTCAAGAAATCTCAACTCGTCCATTCCAATTAGTGACTGGACGTAAATGGATGGGTACAGCATTTGGTGGTGTAAAAGGTCGTACTCAATTACCAAAAATGGTTGAAGATGCGATGAAGGGTGACATTCAATTAGAACCTTTTGTTACTCATACTATGGGGCTAGAAGACATTAATAAAGCCTTTGACTTAATGCACGAAGGTAAATCAATCCGTACAGTTGTACATTTTTAATTGGGCAATAAAAAACGGGCGATATGCCCGTTTTTTGTTTTTAAGCGGTAGCTTTCAAAACTTCTGCAATTGATTCAGCCACATAATCAATATTATTCAAGTTTAATCCTGCTGCGCACATACGGCCACTACGGACTAAATAAATACCATATTTATCTTTCAAAATATCCACTTGTTCGCCAGTCAAACCTGTATAACTGAACATACCTTGTTGTTTTACTAGATAGCTAAAGTCACGTTCAGGCAGAGCCGCACTCAATTTAGCATTTAACAATTCACGCATTTTAATAATACGTTCACGCATTTCTTGTAATTCAGCTTGCCATTGAGCAGTTAGATCTGCGTTGTTTAACACGTTTTCAACCAACAATGCACCTGTGCTCGCTGGACTAGAATAAATACGGCGTACAGTTGCTTTTAATTGTCCAAGCACTTTTTGAGCAGTAGCTTTATCATCACAGACAAATGTTAAGCCGCCGACACGCTCACCATACAGTGAGAAGATTTTTGAGAATGAATTACTCACAATGAAATTCATACCTGATTTATCTAAAGCACGAATAAGGTATGCATCTTCTTCAAGACCTTTACCGAAACCTTGGTAAGCGATGTCAAGGAATGGAATAAGATCATTCGTCTTAAGTACTTCGATCACTTGATCCCATTCTGCTGGCGTTAAATCTGCACCAGTTGGGTTATGGCAGCAAGGATGAAGCAAAACAATACTTTTTGCTTTTAGTGTTTTTAATTCCTCAAGCATTGCTGGAACGTTAACGCCATTTGTATCAGCATCAAAATAAGGATAGAAATGAGATTGGATACCAGCGCCATTAAAAATTGCGATATGGTTATCCCAAGTTGGCTGACTTACCCAGATATCTGACTCAGGGAAATATTTTTTCAAAAAATCAGCACCAACTTTAAGTGCACCTGAGCCACCAAGTGTTTGAATCGTGACAGCACGACCATCTTTACGCGCTTGACTATCAGGACCTAAAACTAATGCTTGAGTCGCTTCGTTATAAGATTTCAAACCATCCATTGGTAAATAAAGTTTAACTTTATCGTTGCTCGGTTCAATATTTTTGTACGCAGCTTTGACCGCATTTAACTGAGGTACAATACTGTCTTCGTTATAATATAGACCAATACTCAAATTCACTTTTTGAGTACGCTCATCTTTACTATATTCTTCCATAAGTGAAAGAATAGGGTCACCTGCATAAGCATCTACATGATGAAACATGGTCTAAATTTCCTAAAATGTTCAAAGTAAAAAGTTTAATCGGATAATATATATAATTTCCGCACGATCACAAGATCGAATTACAGGACTAATTTTTATAAAACTCAATACTTTTACTTATAACCGAATTTTTTTGATTGTCTTTAATTTACTGAATTATATAAATAAAAATTAAACTAACACCAAAATACAAACTCTACTGTTAGAATTTGAATCACATTTTTAAAGCTATTTGAGTATATATATGCGACTAAATGCTGAGATCACCAAATCAAATGCGAATCAACGTCAACCTGCTCTTGTTCTGATTCATGGTCTTTTTGGTAGTTTATCGAACCTCGGCATGCTCGCGAGAGCATTTCAGGAAACGCATGATGTCATCCAAATTGATTTGCGTAATCACGGTTTATCACCTCATTCTAATCAAATGAGTTATCAACTCATGGCGCAAGATGTTGTAGAAACTTTAGATGATATGAATGTGCAACAATTTCACATCATTGGTCATTCGATGGGGGGGAAAGTTGCCATGCACTTAGCAAACCTTGTACCACATCGAGTAGTTAAGTTGATTGTACTTGATATGGCACCCGTCGCTTATCAAAAATCTCATCATGATCAAATTTTCAAAGCTTTAGAAGAAGTTCAAAAAGCTCAAGTTGTTTCAAGAAAGGAGGCAACCGAGTTGATGCAGAAATATATTAATGAAATTGGCGTTATTCAATTTCTGCTCAAATCTTTCCGCAATGGACATTGGCTATTCAACTTAGATGCACTTAAACAACAATATTTTCAGATTTTGTCATGGGAACGTCTTAATCCACAATCGAATGAAACTTTGTTTTTAAAAGGAGAATTATCCGATTATATTAATCTCGAGCGTGATAACGATCTTATTCGGTTCCAATATCCTAAAGCTAAATTTGTGACGATTGATGGCACTGGACATTGGTTACATGCAGAAAAACCAAGTGAGGTGATCAAAAACATTAAAGATTTTTTATAATAAATTAATAATAAGTTTAGATTATTTTTATATTATTCAACACCTACTTAATATAAGTAGGTATTTTTTTAATTAAAATCGGAATTATTTAATTCTAAGATGTCGAATTATCAAATAAATTCATTATTGTGTCGTATTTCATTATTTTTTATGCATTTTGTCTATTTAATATTCACAAGTGATAAAAATTATGTATCATGCAGAAATGGTATTTGTATTAATTTAGTCCATTTAAGTGTTATTATTATCACGTATTTTAAAATTAATGATGATTAATAATCATTATTAACTAAATTTAAATACTGATTAATTAAATTCTAAATTTTTACGCTGATTTTTGTATTCGTCATTTTGATGGGTTGTTATTTTCGAATAGGTGAACTATGAGCATTCTGGATCTGAATAGAGCTGATCATTTACAGTCCAAAGCTGTGCCTTTGCATCTAACACTGTCAGATGACTTTAAATTTGCACTCGATTTACTGCCCAATTTGATTTGGGTCAGTCACACCAACTCAGGGTATTGTAATCTCGCACTTAAACAATATATCGGTGCGGATACGCAAATCTTACGTGACGTAGACTGGCTTAAATTTGTTCATCCTGATGATGCTGAACATCTTTATCAGATTTGGAATGATGCTCAAAAAAACGGTCAGAAATTTGAAAAAGAGTGTCGTATAAAAAATAAATCAGGTGAATATCTTTGGTTCTTAATGCTTGCTGAACCTAAGGTGATTCAATCCAACCAGCAAAATTGGATGATAAGTTGCACAAATATCCATGATCGTACAATCAAAATGCGTGAAACTGCTGAGGCCTTGCGTGCGAATACAGATATGCTCGATGTCAGCGTAGACTGTATAAAAATTATCACACCAGATGGCAAGCTTGAACACATGAACAAATCTGGATGCATGGCATTACTGGGTCAAGAGCGTGTTAAGAAATTTGGAATGGATTGGTTAACGCTGTTACCACCTGAAGTACGTGAACAGGGGGCAAAAGCGATTAAAACAGCAGCTCGAGGGAAGAATGCCCGTTTTGCGGGGATGAGCACACACGGCGATACTGTGATGTATTGGGATAATATTTTAACACCTGTGCATGATGAACAAGGAAATACGACCAGTATTCTCTGTGTATCACGTGATATTACCCGTCAACGTGTTGCCGAAGCTAAACTAAAAATCAGCAGTGAATATGATGATCTGACTGGTCTGATGAATCGTCGTGCCTTCAAAAATAAATTAAAAGCGGCGATTTCACAAGCAAATCGTGAAAAAACACTTATTGGTATGATGTTTATTGATCTCGATCATTTTAAAAACATTAACGATACTTTAGGTCATCCTGCTGGAGATCATCTACTTAAAGTCTTATCTAAACGTCTGCAAAAGAGTTTGGATCGCAAGTGTATTGTTTCACGTTTAGGTGGAGATGAATTTGCAATTATTGTCTCAGGGATGACCTCAGAAGAAGAATTACATCAAACTACACAGAAAGTGCTTAAACAAAATATTGCCCCCATTACTTATGCAGGAAAAGTGATTAATAGTGGGATGAGTATTGGATGTGCCATTTATCCTAAAGATGCTCAAGATGTATTCGGATTGATGAAATGTGCGGATACCGCTCTAAATGATCTTAAAGAAAAAGGTCGTGGTGGGTATCGTATGTATGATGACGAAATGTTTGCACTTGCTGAAAAGAAGATGCAACAACTTGATACTGCTCGCTATATCATACAGGACAATTTAATCGAACCGTATTATCAACCTAAGGTTCGCTTAGATAACTGTCAGCTAATCGGATTTGAGGCTTTGATGCGTTGGCATGATACACAGCAGCAACTTCATTATCCAGCTTCAATCTCAGAAGCGTTTAACGATTATGAGCTGGCCAGTAAAATCAGTGAAATCATGCATCAAAAGATTTTCAGTGACATGGCAGATTGGATGTCTAAGGGCGTTCAACTTGTACCGATCTCAATTAATGCCTCTCCAGTTGAATTCATGCGTGACAATTATGCAGAATTGTTAATTCAACGTTTAGAACGACATCAAATTCCTGCTCATTTAATCGAGGTTGAGATTACAGAACATATTCTGGCTGAGCGTGGAATAGAATTTGTGATTCGAGCACTACAAAAGCTCAAAAATTATGGTCTTCGAATCTCATTGGATGATTTCGGAACCGGTCATTCTTCAATGACGCATTTAAGAGATTATCCTGTCGACTGTCTCAAGATTGATTATGCTTTTGTGAATCGAATGAATGAGGAGAAGTCAATCAATTCAATTGTAGAGGGCATTGCTAAGCTCGGACCTATTCTGTCATTGGATGTGATCGCAGAAGGTGTCGAAACATGCCAACAGCTCTTAAGTCTTCAGGATGTTGGCTGTGCATATGGTCAAGGCTTTTTATTTAGCCAAGCGATTTGTAAGTCTGAGGCTGAGCAACTGATGCTCAAACAAGTATGTGCTATAAAAGATTGGCTTCCTACAGATAAGCAATAAACCATTGATATATTTGAGTTATGATTGATATAACAATATTTTTTATATAAATTGCTTGTCAATCAGTCTATTTATGCGTATTTTACTTTTAAGGGTTATATTTTAGATAATTTGATGAAAACGACACACTTGATTACTAACGCTTATTATTATTTTTGGCAATTTAACATCTAGTTGCCTAGACGCGTTCGGGCAACAAAAATGTTGCCCATCAAGTTTATACCTGATTGGCAACACCAATCAGGTTTTTTTTCATCTCAACAAATATAGGAGCATCTCATGAAAACATTGAATACTTTTTATTTTAGCAACGGTTATTGGTTCTATTTTAGTCAAGAACAAAACCCAGCCAATAGACACCTCACGCTCAAATAAAAGATAGGGCAATTGCTGCCCAAAGGAATTCAAGATGAATGCAATTAATTCTCAGCTTATAACCACAGCTCAACATACTTTAGAAAAAAAATTAAGCTTACCATTAGAACTAAAATCAGCTTTACCAGTTAGTCCGATAGTTTCACTTCAAATTCGTCAACATCGCCAAACAATACAAGACATTTTAGCGGGTCATGATCCACGTTTATTGGTCATTACTGGTCCATGTTCGATTCATGATCCTAAAGCAACCCTCGAATACGCACAAAAATTAAAACAACTGCAAGAACAAGTCAAAGATCAGATTTTCATCGTGATGCGTACTTATATTGAAAAACCTCGCACCACTGTAGGATGGAAAGGCTTCTTGTATGATCCAGATTTAAATGGTTCAGCAGATATTCAAAAAGGACTTGAACAGTCTAGATCACTCTTCATTCAAATTGCTGAAATGGGTTTGCCGTTGGCCACAGAAATCTTAAGCCCAATGGCAACAGGATATTTTGATGATTTGATTTCATGGGGCGCGATTGGGGCGAGAACAAGCGAGTCGCAAATTCACCGTGAAATATCTAGCCATATGCCTTATAGCATTGGGTTCAAAAACGGTACAGATGGATCAATCCAAATTGCATTGGATGCGATTCAGTCCGCTTCACAACCGCATCAATTTCTTGGTTTAAGTCAAGATGGTGGTCCAAGCATTTTATCTTCAAAGGGTAATCCGCATGCACATTTGATCTTACGTGGATCGAATCAGGGTACAAATTACCAATTATCTGAAATTAAAAAGATTCAAGAAAACAATAACCATGTACTACCAGCTTTGATTATTGATTGTAGCCATGGAAACAGCGCAAAGAATCCATTGAATCAACCTGCTGTATTAAAGCAAATTGTGAATGAACGACCTCAAACACAAGTCCGTGGCGTCATGCTAGAAAGCTTTTTAGTCGATGGCAATCAGAAAATTTCTGATCACATGACTTATGGTCAATCAGTGACTGATGGATGCTTGGGTTGGTTAAGTACAGAGCAATTGATTTTGGATGTTGCTCAACAACTCTCCTAATATAATTCGTAAAAAAGAACCCATGAAATATGGGTTCTTTTTTTTGCCTTTAAGATTTGAATGTTTGTTCAAAGCATTAAATATTTGATGAAACAGCTGAAATAACCTTATATTTCTATTAGTATTTTAAGTATTTAATATTTATAACTTGGGGAAATTAATGTTCAGTAATGAATTACTTAGCGAAGCTCGGCAATTCATGTTCAGATTGCTTAAAAGCGTTTTTGACCATGAGGGATCAGATTTATTTATTTCAGCTGATTTTCCTCCAAGTATGAAACATCAAGGTTCAATGAAGCCTTTAAGTTCTCAAGCTTTGACTGCAGAAAAAACAAAACTATTCGCTTATAGCTTAATGAATGAAAAACAAAGAGCAGAATTCGAGAGTGAATTAGAATGTAATTTTGCCATTAATGTCCCAGATGTATCGCGCTTTCGCGTGAATGTTTTTCAACAGCAACTTAATGTAGGGATGGTCATTCGTACCATTACCTCTGAAATTCCAAACTTTGAAAAGTTGAAATTACCAGAAACATTGAAAGATGTGGTGATGGAAAAGCGAGGTTTAATTCTAGTGGTTGGTGGCACTGGATCGGGTAAATCTACTTCACTTGCTGCCATGATTGATTACCGTAATGAGAACTCAGCAGGGCACATCATTACTGTAGAAGATCCAGTTGAATACGTGCATAAACATAAAAAATCAATGGTCACTCACCGAGAAGTCGGAGTGGACTGTCACTCATGGCATAATGCGCTTAAAAACACACTTCGTCAGGCACCAGATGTAATTTTAATTGGCGAAATCCGTGATACGGAGACCATGGAGCATGCGATCGCTTTTGCAGAGACTGGTCATCTGTGCTTAGGCACGTTGCATTCGAATAATGCCAATCAAACCTTAGATCGAATTATCAACTTTTTCCCTGAAGAACGGCGCAATCAGTTGCTTATGGATCTTTCATCAAATATGAAAGCCATTATTTCTCAACGTTTAGTTCGAACTGAAGATGGTGTCGGACGTAGAGCTGCTGTAGAAGTCATGCTAAATACACCTTTAGTTTCTGATTTGATTTTGAAAGGTAACTTTCATGAGTTGAAAGAAATTATGACCAAGTCGCGAGAACTTGGTATGCAAACATTTGACCAAGCACTATTTGATTTATATAACGAAGGTGCGATCAGTTATGATGAAGCCATTCGTAATGCTGACTCTAAAAATGAATTACGTCTACAGATTAAGCTAAAAAGTACACGCGTCCGAGAGAATGCTGAAACCTCTTCACAAACCTTCAGTATGTTTGATGAAGATGCAGAGAGCTAATTAAATAAAAAAGCCTTCATCTGAAGGCTTTTTTTTGGACAAATTTTTAGCTATCTAGACCGTTTTAACTTTAGTTTGAACAACGAAGCGGTAAAATAGCAAGCTCAAAAGCGTCAATATCGCGCATAATATATATGCAATCGAATACTGATAGTGTGTGATCACAATACCTAGAATAAAAGAACCTAATGCGATGCCAATATCGTAAAAGGTGTAAAAAGTTGAACTCGCATGTCCAACTCGTTCACGTGCAACAGCTTGAATGGCTTGCGTTTGGAGACATGGCTGAGCAGACCCAAAGCCTATGCCAATAAAGACAGCAGATATCAATAATCCGGCAGCAGAATGAATTTGGCTTAGAATGAATAGCCCAATGCTAAAGCTCACAATCGCTGGATAGACAACGTAGGCAGGACCCTTAGAGTCATATAACTTTCCTGTGAAGGGTCTTAGAAGCATCATGGAAATTGCAAAAACAGCAAAGAATAAGCTCGCATAGGTCAATAAATTTTTTGATTCAGCATATGTCGAGATAAAGGACATGATACTTGCATAAGAAAATGAAATGAGCATCGCCATCATCGCAACAGGTAAAGCTTTAATCTCAACAAAATCATGAACACTAATTTTAGTTTTGCGCTTAACAGTTTGAAATTGTGTCTGGATCGGAATCAAAAAGCAGAACAAATAACCAATAAAAACAATTGCAGCTAAAAGTGTAGCCACTGGAATATATCCCCATGGTTGAATGAGAATCAAGCCCAACATGGGTCCTAGTACAATGGCAAGATTGACTGACATGACAAAATAGCCCATGCCTTCACCTTTACGCTGATTTGGAATGAAGTCATTGACGATTGGTATCATGGCAGTGGTCAAAATACTGAACCAAATTCCTTGTAGTAATCGAATGACCAGTAATAGGGTTAGATTATCAGCAAAGATATAAGCGAAAGAGAGCAGTACAAAAAATGACTCAGAGATATAAAGCGCTTTTTTAAGCCCAATCTTCTCGATAATGAGACCGGTAAACGGTCGTATTGCGATCGATGAAGCTAGAAACAAAGTCAGTGCAAGCCCAGCTTGGGTAATATTACCATTTAAATCATTAAGAATATAAATTGGCAATATCGTTGTCTGAGCAAAATAGAAGATGAAAATAAATAAGTTATTAATTAGACACAGAATAAAAGATTTATTCCATAGATGCTCAGCATGTATAGAAGACATAGACAACCTTGAAATATTGAACCATTAAAAGCTTCAATCTGTGCCAAATAAAATTATTTTTGGTTTTGGTCAGCAATGAAGTAGGGAGAGAAGTTGAATTAATTATAATCAAATTACATGAAAATTACAGCAAAAAAGTGAGCCATTCATCCGAAAATGTATAAATAAAAAACCAGTCCGTAGACTGGTCATAAATATTACAAACCTGATTCATAATCTGTATTTGAGAGAAGTTGTTCTACATCTGCCAAATTAGATGGTTTGATTTTGTAGATCCAGCCTTTGCCATAGGGATCATCATTTACAAAATCTGGATCATCTTCTAGATTTTCATTAATTTCTACAACTACACCACTTACAGGAGCATGAATATCAGAAGCTGTTTTCACAGACTCAACTACACCCGCTTGTTCACCAGCAGTCAATTCACGACCTACTTCAGGTGCTTCTACATAGACAAGATCACCCAATGCATCTTGTGCGTGATCTGAGATCCCAGTAACAACGAGATCACCTTCAATACGTACCCATTCGTGTGTGCGAGCATATTTAAGCTCTGAAGGATGATTCATCACGACTCCTCAATTCGATTTGAAAAATTTTCTTGTGTTATACAGTGTTTTATTTAAAAACGAAAGTTCTATAAATATGGATCTTTACGCCAACTGCTTGGACTTCGACCACTCCAACGTTTAAATGCACGACTGAAATTCGCAACATCTGAATAACCGAGTTCATCTGCGATTTGTTCGAGTGAATAGTCAGTACGTGACAGTAGGGAGGTTGCATGACGATATCGAACTTCATCCACTAAGGTTGAAAAAGAAGTTCCTTCTGCAGCCAACTGACGTTTCAGTGTACGATCAGACATATGCAGGCGATCTGCCACATTTTCAATACTTAAATAGTGTTGTTCAGAATGTGTCAAAATATCGCGAACACGCATTGAAATTCGACGGCGTTCGCCCAGCTCTGATAGTTCTGCTTCGCACTGATTAATTGCAATTTGACTGGCAATCGGATCTGCGTTAACCATCTTCAAGCCTAAATAACTTTTATCGAAACTGGCAAGAAAATGAGTCTGGTCAAAATGAATAATCGTTTTGGGATGTAGACGACTGATGTATTTGTCAAAGCCTTCAGGTTTCGGGAAGTCAAAATTAATTTCGCCATACAAATCATTAATGCCTGTCAGCGCTTTCGCCATGGTAATGACACCAAAAGTCAAAGCCATGACAATTTCAGTTCTCAGCGGTTCAAGATCAATATCACATTGTAACTGCAAAGAAACTTGTTCTGTAAATGTCGAGAAATGAAATTGCAGAAAAGGCATACGCAGTTGTATAAAGCGATTGGCTAAAATAAGTGCATCAGTAATCTCATTCGAGGTCATAATGGCATAGCCAATAAAACCATGGATAGAAATCCGCATTTGGTTACCAAGATGATAACCAAGAGAACTTTCACCTGTCATTTTGCGCGCGAGAATAATCATCTCATTCGCAACATGGAGTGGAATTCTAAATTCAGGATCGGCAAGTTGCTCGTTGGTGAATCCAAAGGGAGCGAATAGCGACTCAGCACTATAACCCCAACGAGAAACAACATCTAAAAGTAAGAGTCCATAAACACCTGGAATGCCTAAATCTGGGCGAACTGAAACTGTTTTCATGTGCGATCCATTGCTTTACACAATTTTTTTCATAATTTTTGGTGAAAATAATACTGACATAAATTCCAGATAGAAAATACCAATTTTGTCGGACAAATCTAGTGTGAAACCGATGTTTAAGCCTTAAAAACGACAATTTTTGTGGTTGAAATCAACAAAACATCACCATGCTGATTTTTTGTTTGTGTGACATAGCTCACAATCCCACGATCTAGCTTTGTTTTAGAAGGATTGATAGCAACAATTTCAACTTCCACATGCAAACGATCACCTGCACGAGCTGGTTTTGGCCATCTTAAGCTTGACTCTGAACCGATAAGCCCCTTGGCAATTGGAAAACATTCAGTCCAGAGACGCATGGTAATGGCTGAAGTTTGCCAACCACTGGCTGCGATACCTTGAAAAATAGGATGATCTTTAGCAGCCTCTTCATCAGTATGAAAGACTTGAGGGTCATATTTTTGTGCAAATTCTTTAATTTCTTCGAGTGTTAACTCATATTCACGACTTTTAAACTGATCACCCACTTTTAAATCATCAAGATAAAGCATCTTCGTCTAATTCCTTGTCTTTCACTTTTTGTTCAACTAAAAATCCACCCGTTTGGCGTTGCCAAAGTTGGGCATAAATTCCATTCTGTTGGATTAGCTCATCGTGAGATCCTTGTTCTACGATGTTTCCTTGATCCAAAACAATTAATCGATCCATTTGAGCAATGGTTGAAAGTCGGTGTGCAATTGCAATTACCGTTTTACCTTCCATCAAGTCATCAAGGCTTGCCTGAATCGCCGCCTCAACCTCTGAATCGAGTGCGCTGGTTGCTTCATCCAAAATCAAAATTGGAGCATCTTTTAGGAATACCCGTGCGATTGCTATACGCTGTCTTTGCCCACCAGATAATTTTACACCACGCTCACCCACATAAGCGTCATATCCTGTCTGACCACGTAGATCTGTAAGCTGAGGGATAAACTCTTCTGCTCGAGCTTTACGGACAGCTTCATACATTTCTTCATCAGTCGCTTCAGGTCGACCATATTTAATATTCTCAGCAACACTTCGATGCAGCAAAGAAGTATCCTGCGTCACGAGAGCAATGTTTTTTCTTAAACTATCTTGGGTGACTTCATCAATTGCTTGGCCATCGATATAAATTTTACCTTGTTGGGTTTGATAAAAATGAAGTAGTAGTTGGATCAGTGTCGATTTTCCAGCACCAGACCGACCGACAATTCCAATTTTTTCACCCGGTTTAATTTCTAAATTCAAGTGATTAATAACATTTTTTTGATTATATGCAAAGCTCACATTATCAAATTTAATTGCACCAGAGTGTACCTCGAGTGGCAGTGCAGCTTCTTTGTCTTGAATTGCTATTGGTTTTGCTAGCGTGGTCATCCCATCTTGGATGGTACCAATATTTTCAAATAAGGCTGAAGTTTGCCACATCATAAAAGAAGCCATACTATTCAGCTTTAAAATCATGGCTGTCGTTGCGGCGATCACACCGATGTTTGCTTCACCAATAAACCAAAGCCAAACTGCTGTACCTAAAACGCCAAAGAATAAAATTGCGGTCAGTAGATTAATGCTAATTTCATAAGCAGTTCCCAGACGCATCTGGGTATACACCGTCTTCATAAAAAGTTGCATAGACTCTTTGGCATATTGGCTTTCACGACCAGCATGTGCAAACAATTTTACTGTTTGTATATTTGTATAAGCATCAGTCACACGACCAGTCATCACCGCGCGTGCATCAGCCTGCTTTTTTGAAATTTTTCCAAGTCGCGGGATAAAGAAGGATGCCGCGCCAATGAATAAAATCAACCATGCCATCAAGGGAATAAGGAGTAGAGGGGAGACGTTTCCTAAAACCACACTGATGGTAATAAAATAAATCACCACATAAGTAACGATATCCCCCAAAATTACCCAAAATTCACGAACAGCAAGTGAAGTTTGCATGACTTTAGCTGACAATCGACCTGCAAAATCATTGTGAAAAAAGTCCAAGCCTTGAAGAAGTAATAAATTGTGAAAACGCCAACGCAAGCGCATTGGAAAGCTGCTGAATAATATCTGATGCCTTATGATTGATTGCAAACTTGCAAAGAAAATATTAGCCAGTAGAAAACCAGATAAAATCATTAGATTTGTTTGGTTATTTTCGAGAAAATTTTCAGGCGTCGATGCGGACAACCAATCAACTAAATGACCAATTTGGGAAAAGAAAATTGCTTCAAATGAAGCTGTTGCTGCAGTAAATAACACCAGCACCAAGAGATAACGCTTAACTCCTGATGCTGCTTGCCAAACAAATGGAAAAAATTTCTTCGGCAAGGGCTGATTTAAATCTTTGGATGGATATGGATCAACGAGTTTTTCAAACCACTGCAGCATACGATCAATCTTAATTCATCTAATCAAAACTCAGTTTACTGTGTCTTGAGGGATCTTGAAATCATTCCCAGAAGGAATCTGGAATATTTTTAATCCAAACTCAGGAAGAATCGCCAAAAGATGATCGAAAATATCGGATTGGATCGCCTCATAAGCCACCCATGCTGTCGTATTTGTAAAAGCATAAATTTCTATAGGCAAACCTTGACCTGTCGGTTGTAATTGACGGACGATTAAGGACTGATTTTGTGCAATACCTGGATGATTTTTTAAATAGTATTCAATATATGCGCGGAATGTTCCCAAATTGGTTAAACGACGTTGGTTATTGACCCCATTATTTGCATATTGCTGATTAAAGTTTTTTAACTCGGTTTGTTTCTCATCTAGGTATTTTTCTAGAATCAGAAATTCTTTGAGCTTGCTGTATTCCATTGCAGATAAGAAGTGAACACTATTTTGATCGATATAAAGTGCACGTTTAATCCGGCGAACACCTTGTTCTTGCATACCTCGCCAGTTCTTAAAAGTATCTGTCACCAAACGATTGGTCGGAATAGTGGTATAGGTCTTGTCAAAGTTTTGTACGGTCACCGTATGTAATGACATATCAATGACATCGCCATCCGCATTTAAGGTTGGCATTTCAATCCAATCGCCAATCCGAACCATGTCATATGAAGAGATTTGAACTGAAGCCACTAAAGATAGAATTGTATTTTGGAAAACCAGCATCAGCACTGCTGCCATTGCCCCGAAACCTGCCAATAGCGTGAAAACATCTTTTTTAAGAAATGTTCCTATGACCATCAGTGCACAAACAACAAAAATAATCAGTTTAACTAACTGTAAATAACCCTTAATTGGCTTATTGTGTGATTTAGGATTACGTTGATAAATAATATTAAAAATGGTGAGAAGCTGACTAATTGCCAAGGCTATGGTTAAGAAAATGAAGGCTTGTGCAAACATCTGAATCAATGTAATGACTTTTTCAGACAGGTGCGGAACCGTCACTATTCCATTCATAATCACCAATGCTGGGACAATGTTTGCAATTCTTCGAATAACGCTATGTTCCGCTAAGACATCACTATAACTAAAACGTAGTTTACTAATAATTTTGCGAATACCACGGACGACCACTTGTTTAGCAATAAAATTTGCGATAAATGCAATGAGAATAAGAATGCTCAGAGAGGTCAACATCTCTAACCAAGGAAATTGATCTGACCATTCTTGGATTTGAGTTACAAAATTTAATCTGTCCAACTTGATCACCTCTAAATGAATTGGCATTAGCTTAATGGTTTAAGTTATTAAATTTATTAGAGTTAACGTTTATCAAACAGAATAGATTAAATAAATTACTTGAAACATTTTATGAACTTCTATTTTAAATAAAATTAAAGTGAAGTAAGGCACACTATAAAATTTCCTAGATTATCGTCATTACATTTTTAAATTATAAAGCTTATCTTGAAACCAGATTTTTTTTCATTCTCAATCTCACTGTATTCTTAACCTTCGCGAAAGTTCCTGAAAGAAGCATTATTGAGCTTGTGCATTTTCAGCATTTATAAATTGAAAAAATAATGTGAGAAAATCAATCCATTATTTTTTTGAGCTCCCCCAAATACCATCAATTGAAAAAAAATCGAATTAGAGAATAGAAGGCGAGCGCAGAAAATTGATAGACTCATCTCGTGATGGTTGGAAGCAGCAATATGACTTAAAGCATCTTAATCGTGAATTTATACCTGCTACACCGCAATCTGAATCACACATTAAGCGTAAAAAAAGCCTAATAAATTAGGCTTTAGAGTAATTTACCACATTAAATCATCTGGAATAACATAAGCTGCATATGGATCTTCCTCATCTGTAATAGCTTCATTTTTCTCAGCATTATTCACAATAATAAATCCTTCGACTTTTTCATTAATCCGCTCAGATAGCGCTCTTGGTAGAACTGCATAACCGGCTTGATCTTTAGCGATGACTAATGTGCCTGCCACGAGTGCATTGTAAACTTGTTGATTAATATAAATTTTCTTGATTTTATTTTCATCAACGAACTGGTAGCTGATTTCACCATCAATATCTTTGATTTTATGTTGACCAATCATTTGCACTACTGCTGCACGTAATGCTTTTTCATCTTGCTGGCGTTTGATTTCAAGATTAAGATTCTGATCTTTTTCTAGTTTTTGCTTTAAATCTTGTTCAATTTTAGCTTTAATCTCAGCTTCGTTGCTTTGACCCGTGCGTTGCTCATGCACAGCTTGTTTAGAAAGTTTTTTAGCCTTTTTTTGATCGACTAAACCAGCTTTGAGCAATTGTGCTTGCAAGGCATTTTTTACCATGAGTAATACCAACTACGATTTTTGAAAATAACAATGACGGAAATATAAAATCCAATAGATCAGGGTCAGTAAAAAACTTAAACCTGCAGGAATTAAAAACGCTTCTAATTGTAAATAAGGATAGCTGAATGCCGCAACAGTACTGCCAATAATAAAACCAAATAAAATCACTAAATGCAAAATAACTTTTCTGGATTCCGTTGTAAGACCTCTTACAAAATATCCAAATGCTAAACCAAGATCGGTTAAGACACCAGAAAGGTGAGTCGTGCGTATAATCGCACCTTTATAATGACTTACCATGGCATTTTGTACACCCATCGCACAACATGCCCATAGCAGTGCATAACGAGGATAATAGGGAATAAATACCCAACAGAGCAGAATAAAAAGAGTCACTAAACTCAATGGTAGACCATATCTGCGCCCGAGTTTAAATTGACTATTCCCCAATATCAGACCGCTAAAACTAGAGCCTAAAACATAACTCAGGATAATAAGAATAAGAAAAATTACAGCTTTGAAATCATGGTCAATAAGACCGATGGCAAGCAAACTTGCATTGCCTGTCATGTGTGAAACTGACTGATGTAATAAAGAAATGAGACCCAAAACGTTGATCATGCCTGCATTTACTGCAAGCATGAAAGCCCCAAATTGTACCCAGTTTGGAAGGAATTGAAATGGCATATCTTTCATTCTAAATGTTTATGCCATGAATATATTATTTTGAAGGAGCGCGATCAACCGCAGCAGTAAACAATACATCTGTAGATGAGTTGAGGGCTGTTTCAGTTGAATCTTGTAGAACACTGATCACCATACCGATGGCTACAACTTGCATAGCCACATCTGGTGAAATATTGAATAAGCCACAAGCGACAGGAATCAATAACAGTGAACCACCCGCTACACCTGAAGCACCGCAGGCAGAAACAGTAGCCACAACAGAAAGAACAAGCATAGTGGTAAAATCAACGGAAATACCAAGTGTATTCACCGCTGCTAATGTTAATACGGTAATCGTTACTGATGCGCCCGCCATATTAATTGCAGCACCCAACGGGATTGCTACACTCGCTGTCGATTCATTCACGCCCAAACGCTTGGCAAGATCCAAGTTCACCGGAATATTTGCTGCTGAACTACGGGTGAAAAATGCGGTGATCCCACTTTCACGTAGACATTGAATAACCAATGGATAAGGATTTGAACGCGTAACAAATGCCACCATAATTGGGTTAATTACAAGTGCAACAAAGAACATAGTCCCTAATAGAACAGACAATAATTGTGCATAACTTGCTAAGGTTTTAAGACCTGCATCTGCAAAAGTCACTGCAACAAGTCCAAAAATACCCAAAGGTGCAAAACTGATGACAAGACGAATCACGTGATTCACGGCATTCGCAGCATCCGTCAGACACTGTTTTGTGGTGTCTGTGGCATGACGAAATGCTATACCCAATGCAACAGCCCAACCCAAAATCCCAATAAAGTTTGCTTCACTTAATGCAACGATAGGATTCGCAACAAAACTGAGTAATAAATTTTTAAGAATTTCAGTCAAGCTGCCAGGTGGTTGTAAATCAGCTTGCGCAGCGACATCTAAGAAAAGAGTGCTTGGAAATAAATTACTCACAATGACAGCAGTTAACGCAGATAAAAACATACCTACGGCATACATCATCATAATGGGTTTGATTTTCGCACTGCTGCTATCACCAACTTTAAAGTTTGCAATCGAAGAAAGGACCAAAACAAAAACAAGAATTGGTGCAACAGATTTAAGGGCTTTAATAAATAAATCACCCAGCAAGCTTAATTGTGGTGCAACTTGAGGAAAAAATATAGCCACCAAAACGCCAAGAATAATGGCGATAATGATTTTGGTGACTAAACTCAAACGTGCTAGAGCAGTGAACATAACTGAACCTAATAATGCCGAGTCTGGCTTAAAATCGGATAAATAAGTGGGGTATTCTATACTTAAAAATGATTTTAAATATAAAACTTATTCATAATAAAAATTAAGTGAATCAAATCACTGGATTTTTTTTGATAATTCTTACTTAAGAATATCAAATTCTTATGCAAAAGATGATTTATTTTCGCTGAAATGCGGGTCTAATTCATATACTGCTTGGAAATGAGTGAGGTATATTTTACCTGTCAGATGTTGTATCCAATTGGTTGAATTTAAGCGATCCATAACAGGACCTTTAACTTCGCTTAAGTGTAGTTGAATATTGAGTTTAGATAACTCAGAATTAATTTCTTCAAGAGTCTCTAAAGCTGAATAGTCAATATTACTAATACTGGAACAGTTAATGACAACATGTTGAAGCTCATCATGTTGGCTAACCTCTGAAATAATAAATTCCTTCAGGGTGTTTGCATTGAGAAAACTCAAATTTTCATCAATTCTCACCGAAACGAGCCTTTTACTGGTAATGACTTGGTGCCTTGAAATATTTCTAAAATGCTGCGTGCCTTCAACGAGACCAATCACTGCAATATGTGGACGGCTAATTCTCCATAACAGCAACACGAATGTTGAAATAATACCCACCATTAAGCCTGTCGTAATATCTACACACAGCACTCCTAAAAATGTGAGTGCCATTGCTAAACCATCTGCTTTAGAATATTTCCAAGCCGTTATAAAAGGTTTAATTTCAACAAGTTTCCATATCGACACAATGATTGTTGCAGCCAATACTCCTAAAGGTAAATATTCAAATAGGCTTGTAAAATATAGACTGACCACAATAATAAGTAGGGAGGATAAAACGCCAGCCATAGGTGTTTTAGCACCAGCATCAGCATTGACCACTGTACGTGATAAGCTACCAGTGACAGGAAATGCGCCACTGATTCCAGCGCCAAAATTTGCAACACCGAGTGCAACAAGCTCTTGATTACTGTTCAAATTGCTACGTGATTGAAAAGCCGTAGCTTGCGCGATCGAAATAGATTCAACGAAACTCACCATAGCGATCATTGCTGCACCAGGAAGCAGTATTTTCACCATGTCCCATGTCCAGTACGGCATTTGAATAGGGGGTAATCCACTTGGAATTTCACCTACTGTCTTAATTCCATAGGCAGTTAAATTAAAGGATTGAACCAGTAAGATTGAAAATAGCACTAAGCATAACGGTAATGCTTTTTGTACAAATTGCATTAATTTTTGATGATTTGAAAATGCTGAAATTTTAAGTAATTGAGGTAAATAAATGAGCGCTAAAATTGAAGCTAAACCCAAAGATAAGCTGGCCAAATCATATAAAGAAATGTATTGAGCCAAACTTGCAAAAAATTCGATTAAATTGCTGGATTGCAATGGAATATTAAGAATAAATTTTATTTGACCTAACGCAATTAAGACGGCAGAAGCAATGATAAAACTCTTAATCACAGGATGGCTTATGAGACGAATCAAAAAACCAAATCTAAACAGTCCCAATAAAAATGAAATTATGCCAACCATTACTGCTAGCAAATAGGCAGCTTGGATATAGACTGGTGAACCCACTTCATATAATGGCTGTAGCGTGGCAAAAGTCATCATGGAGATTAATGCAACTGGACCAATTGAAAGGGTAGTACTCCCTCCAATCAATGCATAAGCAATCATAGGGATAATACCGGCATATAACCCCATAATTGGAGGTAAGCCTGCAATCATGGCATATGCCATGCCTTGTGGTACAAGCATTGCAAGTACGATCACAGATGCAAGGAGATCAGATTTAAAATCTTGAGTATTGTATTTTTTTAACCATTTCCAAGCTGGGATGATTCGTTCCACAGAATGCTTCGTTAAATCCATACAAATCTCTAAATCACATTTATGTATATATTATGCATAAAAAGTGATAAACAAGCACTGAGTATTGTTGATAAGGATCATCAAGAATTTGATTAATGATCCTTAGTGTATGAATTTAATCGTATATTTTTTTAAAAGGTTGTATCTGTTCAAGCTGATAAGCGAGATCTATCAGTAAACGTTCTTGTCCCAAATCAGCAGAAAGCTGAATACCTATCGGTCTTGAATCTAATTTGGTCATACCCATTGGTAATGATATCGCAGGCGCTCCAGCGATATTTTGAATAGGTGTGAATGCCACATAATTCCTTAAACGCTCAAATAAAACATCAAATTCGAGTTGAGGTGAAAGATATCCAATTTGAGGCGAAACATGCGCTAAAACTGGCGAAAGGATGACATCATATTGTTGGAAGATTTGTTGATAGATGCGCTGGATTTGCTTTAAACGGTATAAAAATAAAGGGGTTTTATAGAAATTTTTCTTGTACAAGTTTGCAAGCCCAACTGTTAGATGATCTAACTCATTCACGTTAAAATCTTTGCCAAGTAGCGGTTTTCCAAACTGTTGAATCATAAATGATAAAAAACCCCAATAGTGGCTGAAATCATCTACAAACGAATCTGAAATAGGAAGTGAAAATTCTTCAATATGATGACCTAAATTCCTGAGTAATTGAGCAGTAGACTCAACAGTTTGACGCGTCTCAGCATCAGTATTGGTTTGCAATGAATCATAAACAAGACCAATCCGTAAAGGTTTGCTGGATGGATGCTGGATTAAGCCAATTTCGGTTAATTTTTTTGGCTTATATTGTTTTTCCATTTCAGCAAAGAAAAACGCGGTATCACGCACAGAACGTGTTAAAACACCATCTGAAACAAGGTCAATTGGTAAATACCGCGAACCTTCATTTGGATGCCAACGACCACGTGTCGGCTTTAAACCGACTAAACCGCAATTTGCTGCAGGAATTCGTATCGAACCACCACCATCATTTGCATGTGCAATTGGTACTACGCCTGATGCAACGAGTGCCGCAGCTCCACCTGAAGAAGCTCCACACGAATAATCAGTATGCCAAGGATTGCGTGTGTAATCCCCAGACTTAAATTCTGTTGAAGCATTTAAGCCAAATTCAGGCATTTTGGATTTACCCAGAGCAATTAAGCCTGTATCTAACATTTGTTGAGTAATTTTAGAGTTTTTGATCTTTTCCTTGGATTTGAACGATGTTGATCCTTGTTGCGTAGGAAAACCAATAAGATCCAAATTATCCTTAATAAATGTAGGGAGTGCAGAAAAAATCTGATTTGGTTTAAAAGTAGGCGATTTAAGTATTTGTTCGAAGTTTTCGAATTCAATTGCATTTAGCAGAGGATTTACGAATTTTGCGCGTTCAATCGTAGCTCTTAAAACTTCATCAATTGAGATGTCTTTAGATTGAATTCTGTTTAAGAGCTCAATCGCATCACTTGTACCTAATATATCATCCGTGAAAGCATGAATTCTTTTTTGATTATCCATAATCGATTTTCTTTAAAATTGACTAAGCATATGTATACACATGAAATATTGATTTGTCGATTGACCAGAGATTGATTCTCCACAATTTCGCATAATGTATATTATGTTAAATAGAATATCTGGAACAACAACCCTTAACATTGGTTTATATAATTTGTGATGGCTAAGAATTCAGTATCAAGGAATCTTAGATAAAACTCGTCATTGAGAAAAAAATTTTGATGAAAGAAGAAGATGTAATACATGCTCTGATCAAATATTACTTGAAGAATCTAAAACCCAAAGAAGCTGTAAAATTAGGAGGATTAACAGCCCTTTTATTCTTTAATTTAAGACGAGAGTCCACCATTAGATAACATGGACTCTTTTTAACTATTTTTTAATAGGTCCTTTTTTCTTTCTAATGGCTTTGGCTAGTTTATATATATCAGCTTTAGAGTGATATAAATCACTCAATAAATGGCTCATAAGCTCATAAGCGTCAAAGACATCATCTTGTGATATTTCAGAATTAGCATGACTTCCTGCATTACCAAGCCATTTAATGGCATATAGAACATTTTCAAGCTCGCCTAAAACAGTATTTTTATCCTTTGCTTTAGCAATTCTAGAATCTAAAGTTAGCCTATTATTTTTCCCATTTTTTCTAGAATATCTAGGAACACCATATTCCGTTAGAAGATTTTCTATAGCAGCTCTAACTTTATTAGCTGCTGAACCAGATGATTGAAGTGTTAACGAAAAAGCTTCAATTAATAATGAATTAACACTATCAGGACATTTTTCTGGAATATTGAAAAAATGTATTGTAGGGATAAATATTTTAGGAAGATAAAACGAACAGTATTGTTGTTCCATTTCACCATGTTCATTAGGTTTTAGTTCCCAATCGACAGATCCAATACCAGAACGTATGACTGACTCAGCACAATCTGAATTATTACAAACAAGTACGGTAGTAAAAACTGAAGTTAATCATTCTGGCTCCCAGTAGTCATCATCTGCTTGCATTTTTTTTGACAATGCAGTGTATTCTGCAAGAAACTTATCGTTAATTAATTTCAAACTTAGATTCGCGCAACTAGGACAAGTAAAAGTGACGTTATCTGTCCGTTTAAAGTATCTTTTATAAAGCTGTCTATTCATCTTAATTTAATTTATCAAGTCATTCTGAAGTCGCATAACTTCATTTTATTTTAAATACAATATCTTAAACAGCACACCAATACTACCTATCGTCTTGTTACATGGCATAAAACAACGAATGATTAGAATTCAAATTAGGAAAAAAAAATTAAAAGCAAAACACAATCTGTCATTATCGATGGTTCATTGAGTATAGAAAGCAACGTTCTTAATTTTTGACTGGCTCAGGTTATAATACCCATCTTACACAATTCAGTTGATCAATTATGAACACATCCAATGACCCTTTACATGGCAAAAAACTTGCTGACATTTTAGATGAGTTATTGGATTACTACGGAGGCTTTGAAGGATTAAGTCGTAAAATTGAAATTCGTTGTTTTTGCATCGACCCGAGTGTTAAATCATCTTTACGATTTCTACGAACTACACCATGGGCACGTGAAAAAGTTGAAAGCTTATATTTGTTTGTTCTCCGTCAAAAAGCTAAACAGAAATTGTAGCCAACAAAAAACTTAAGCTATGTTTAGCTTTTTACACCCAATTGTAGAATAGCCTTAATGCGTATCTATCGTTATTGTTGACAGTGTGTAGTTATGGGTGGAAGCCCCACTCTCCTACTACATAGGACAACGATCAATCATCTAAATCCAGTCTTATCAAGTCTAGAGCTAAAAGCTATAATATGTTTTTAAAAAGTTTTAGATCATATGCTCGAACTCATTCACTCATATCCTCAAGCCAAATTGGTGAATACTTTCCAAGCATTAGCGAATGAAGTTTTTGAAGACCCTGTCAATGCTTTATGTTGGTATAGGCATTTAGACTACAATTTCGAAGAGATCGTTGAAAAACTTACACTCATAGAAGATATTACTGAAATTACCATCGCACAATTAGAGCAACTCAAACTTTCAGACTCTGCAAGCAAAGCGAGAGACGTTATTATTAATGATATAACGTTGCTCACCGAATTGGGCGCATCGCCGTCTTTAAACTTAATTAAGCAATATCAGCGTGATGAAGAATTGGATTTTATCAGCACTGATGTATATTCTTTTCATGTAGATCGATCGCCATTAGCAACGGATACATATCTATGTACCTATTACGGGGCGGCTAGCGATATTATTTCCAATGATCAGGTTGAACAAAAAATTCATATTCCAGAAATCCGTCAAAAAATTAAATCATTGTTTGATGGCGAAGACCATGAGTTTGACGATTTTCTTGCAGAGACCTATATGGATCTTCACTATCAACCTAAAAATGGTGCAACACCTTTAAATTTAGGAATTGGTCATCTCTGGCGTTTGGCTGTAGATCATCCTGATCAGAAAGTACTTCCTTGTGTTCACCGTGCTCCAAAAGATAATGCAGGACAACTCAGATTACTCTTAATTTGTTAAGGAATTCCTTGCTCAATTTAGGCGAGTAATTCTTTTTCAGTTTCAAATGGGTTAAAGAAATTACACCAAACGATTGGTCCTAAACTCATCTCCGAATCAGTAAGTAAACATTGATCAAAATTTTGGATTAATTGCTCTTTATCCATCTCTTGACCAATTAAAACAATTTCCTGTCTGGCATCACCCGTTTCCGGATGCCAACTCGATTCAATTGCCTGAATAGATTGCGTATCTTGTGGCCATTCCTCTTGTGGTACCGAAGCCCACCAATATCCTGCTTGACCATGCCGAGCCATACCTCCAGCTTGTGACCAAGACATAGCCATTGTTGGTTCCGCAGCAAGCCAAAAAAATCCTTTTGAGCGTATAACACCTTTCCATTCTGAATGGATAAAATTGTAAAAACGTTGTGGGTGAAAGGGTCTTCTTGCTCTATATACGAAACTTTCGATTCCATATTCTTCAGTTTCAGGCTTATGCTCTCCTCTCAACTCTTTTAACCAACCAGGTGCTTGTGAGGCTTCATCAAAATTAAAAAGCTGTGTGTTGAGTATTTTATCGAGTTCAACCTGACCAAATGTAGATGACTCAATTTTTGCTCTAGGGTTAAGCTTTTTGAGAATCGCATAAAGCTGGGACTTCTGATGCTCATCGATTAAATCAGTTTTGTTTAGAATAATAACATCACAAAATTCGATTTGATCTATCAGTAAATCCACAACAGTACGTTGGTCAAATTCTCCAAGTGATTCGCCACGATCATGAAGAAGATCATATGAACGATAATCACGTAAAAAATTGAATGCATCGACTACGGTCACCATGGTATCTAAACGAGCGTACTCATTTAGAGATACGCCGTCTTCATCTTCAAACGTAAATGTTTCGGCTACAGGTAGAGGCTCTGATATTCCGGTAGATTCAATGACGAGTTGATCAAATTTTTTCTCTTCCGCTAATCGTCTTACTTCTACTAATAAATCTTCTCTCAAAGTACAGCAAATACATCCATTACTCATTTCAACGAGTTTTTCTTCCGTTCGTGATAATTCCGCCCCACCTTCTCTGACTAAAGCCGCATCAATATTGACTTCTGACATATCGTTCACAATTACTGCGACACGTTTTCCTTCTCTATTATTTAAAATATGATTTAAAAGTGTGGTTTTTCCTGCACCAAGAAATCCAGATAGCACAGTGACAGGTAATTTATACGGTTGTGAAGAATCAATATTCATGGTGAGTTACTCTTTTTCATGTTCAACCACATCATTTGATCGCTTATTGCAATCAATGAATGATCTTGATTTTTGAAATAACCTAAATCATAATTGTTATGTTATAACATTTCAATATGTTTATTATTTAGTTAAACTTTAATAAAATTTATTTATAGTGTTTCTAAGTTGTATTCATCACTATAGAATCATAAGTAAAACTAAAGAATCCATAACTTAATTTTTATAATCATATGAGCATATAACAATGAATTTGACCGATCTCATTATTCGTACCACTTTAAGTACTTCTGTGTTACTTGGAGTTTCAAATGCGTATGCCGTGGTTGCAGGCGGAATGGTTTCGACTGACTACCATTGGAACAATATTCCTGCTAATGGCTTTGCAACACTCGAAAATCAAATCATCATTACCAATGAGCCAGGAAATGATGGTAATACATTTTGGGCCAATCAATTTTCAATCAAGCATGGTGATGGTGGCTATGTTGGATTGCAACAACGAAGCAATGATCAGAAATATTTAAATTTCTCAATCTGGAAAGCGACATCTTGGAAAACAGGATACCCTGCGTATTGCAGACAATTCGATCACGAAGGTGATGGCGTTCAATGTGATTTACCTTATGAATGGAAGGAAGGCACGAAATATAATTTTAAGATTGTGAAAAATAATGACAGTACAGTCTCAGCCTTTGTTAAAAACATGAGTACTGGTAAACAACTTGAAATTGCAAAAATCAATGTGCCGCAGACCTGGGGTGGTTTTGATAGTTTAGTTACATTTACCGAAAATTTCAGACAGCATCAACAACCCAACGGTATTTATGGCTATAACAGTTGTAATGATGTTCATACATCTGTTTCAGCGTCCTATCCTGCAATAGCAAACTCTTCAATTAAGTCTAAATCACAAACGACTAAAACTTATGGAAATTGTGTACAAGTGGCATCAGCGCATTGCACGGATGATTCTACTTGCATTTCTACTGTGAATAATGCCAATTACACCCAGCAAAAACCTTTCATTTTGAAAAATGGTGCACGAGGTTTTTGTGCAGATAGCTTGAATGGTGGTCAACAAATGGGATTGTATTCATGTGATCCCAACAACGGTAATCAACGTCTGAGTACGGATCACACCCATCGCTTATATTTAACTCATCGGGATGCGTGTTTGATGGGCGATGTTAAAGATAATTTCGTTAAAGTTGCGCCGTGCAATAATGATAGTAGTCAACGATGGATGTATAGTCGCCACACAAGCCAATATATCAACTTAAAAACAGGTCTATGCCTTGATGCCGCTGATGGTGCAAATAGTATGGCACGCCTACAAATGATTGGATGTCAAAGCAATAATTCATATCAAACCTGGAAAATTACACGTTAACTTATTAAATTCAGAGCTTTAGCATTTAAAGCTCTGAATTTTAATGCTGAAATTTTAATTTTTTTGCTTTCTTTGAGTGACTCGTACTAATTTTAGTACAATTTGATATCTAAATTAGAGATTTTACTCATAGATAAGCCAGCTCACTCAGGTTAAAAGCATTCTTAATACCGGCTCAAAAAGCGAAATAAGTTCAATGATTTTAGGGAGATATTTATCTAAGGTATATTTTTAATATTGATGACAGCAATAAAATAAAAACAATTAAAACTATTCTTCATAAATCTTTGCTATTTTTCCGATAGCGCCTTTAAGGATGAGAAAAAAATTCTTCAAAATATTAAAACTTAATAAATGAGATTAGACGTTTGTTGTTTACTCTGAAGATAGAAATCAAAAGCCCTTTTTTAATATTGGAGAGAGAATCAAATTCTAACCTTATGTTTAATATGAACATTCATAGTCCTATTTTTCAATGCATTGCCCTTCACTAGTTATAAGTTATAAGTTATAAGTATAAGTATGAGTATCTAGTTGATTTATGAATTTGGCTGAAATGATTGAGTACTTGACTATAGTCATCTATGTAACCTCAAAAAACCTTAGTGAACTTTTTTCACAACAACTATTTCTAAATAGATTCTTGAAAAATTTTGCGTAAAATTTTACTCTCCTCGTGATATTCATGACCTTTTTTTGGTCAATCCTCACTTCTATTACTCATTAAATAAATACTAAGTTGATAAGTTTTTTTAATAATCTTTTATGTGTCGAGATTTTATTTATTGACGAGTCTAATTTAAAAATTACACTTTTGCTTAGGCTATTTTAGTATTCAAAATTTAAGCCTAAGCATTTAAAGATTTTCTTAAATTAGAAACTATAGGTGAAAGCCACTACACCTAAATTTTTCTGTTTTTCGTTATAGCGGTTCTTACCACCAAAAATATATTGTCCACTCAATCCGAGTTCTGGTGTCAAGGCATAATCTAGCCCGATAGATGAGAAGCGATAAGCAAATTCTCGTTTTGTATCACTGAGCTCTAGACCTTCATATTTCCCATTATCATTAAAATAGCTCGCTGCAGCACTTGCTGTAGCAGATAATTTATCATTGAGTTGGTGGGTATATATTACGTTTAGATAAGTATCCCCTTGGTTTGCATACACGACATCATATGTATATGCAGATAAACTGGTTGATAAAGAGTTTTTATCATTGAATTGGTGTGTGGCAGTTACCCCCATTTCATTGGAAGTTGTATTTGACGCGTTCGGATAGAAATAAGTGGCATTCCAAATATTCCAATTTGTCCTACCAGTATCAAAACTGTAGCCGACAATAAAGTCGTGCTCTAATTTATCAGTTTTACGGCGCTTATCACCTTGAAGTTCAGCATAAGAGTAGCCTAGTGTAGAACCCCAATACCCGACATAGAAGTTGTTATAACTGAGGTTTAGACCTGTTTGAATTGTGAGGTCATCATTTTCTGGTGCATTTGTTAAACCACGTGAAATGTATTTGGAGGTTAATGTGACATATCCATCAATTTGAATTGGTGAATTTGTTTCTTGATTCGTAGAATTTGCATAACTGGGTAAAATAATAAAGCTAGCAGTGCTCAACAACACTGCTTGAGTCGTTTTAATCATCATAAAATTTATAATTTAGAAAATGAGGGTGAAGTTTCTGCACGATAAAATGGTGCATCTGAAGGGGTTAAAGCAGGTCGATTACGAATGTGATCTGCAATCTTCTCGGCCATCATGATCGTCGTTGCATTGAGATTACCAGTAATAATCAGCGGCATGATAGAAGCATCGACCACTCGCAACCCATCTATTTCATGGACACGACCGTAACCATCTACAACAGCTAAATCATCTTCACCCATTTTACAGCTACACGAAGGATGATACGCTGTTTCTGCATGATTTTTTACAAAATCATCAATTTGCTGATCTGTTTTTAATGCTGAACCTGGACTAATTTCTCTACCTCGATACTGATCTAATGCAGGCTGATGCATAATTTCTCGTGTAATTCTCACGGCATCACGGAATTCGCGCCAATCTTGTTCAGTGCTCATGTAGTTAAATAAAATGCTCGGATGATCAAAAGGATTTTTCGAGGTTAAGCGAATTCTTCCTCTTGACGGCGATCGCATAGATCCAACATGTGCTTGAAAACCATGTTCATTGATTGCATTGGTACCATTGTAGTTAATTGCAATTGGTAAAAAGTGATACTGGAGATTCGGCCACTCAAACTCATCACTAGAGCGAATGAATCCACCTGCTTCAAACTGATTGCTTGCACCAATTCCTTTACCCAAAAACAGCCATTCAGCGCCAATTTTAGGTTGGTTATACCATTTTAATGCAGGGTAAAGACTGACGGGCTTCTTACATTGGTATTGAAGATACATTTCTAAATGATCTTGCAAATTTTCACCCACTCCCGGTAAATCTTGCACAACCTTTACATCCAGTGACTCTAATAATGACTTAGCTCCTACCCCTGAACGCTGTAAAATTTGAGGTGATGCAATAGCACCTGCGCACAGCAATACTTCTCGCTCAGCATAGACCTTGTGTAAATTTGTTGCATCTTGACCAAGAATGTATTCAACACCGATAGCTCGTTTTTTTTCAAATAAGATTCGATTGGTTGTGGCATGCGTAATAATCGTTAGATTCTGACGACCTTTAGCTATATCTAAATAGCCACGAGCGGTACTGGAACGTCTGCCTTGAGGTGTCACCGTACGATCCATTGGACCAAAGCCTTCTTGTTGGTATCCATTTAAATCATCCGTACGTGGATATCCAGCTTGCACACCCGCTTCAACCATTGCATGAAATAACTCATTATTGTCTGACTTTGGCGTAGCAACACTAACTGGGCCTTGATCACCGTGATATTCATTTGCACCAATATCTCTAGACTCTGCTTTTTTATAGTAAGGTAAACATTCAGCATAGCGCCAATGACTGAGTCCTTTCATTTGAGACCATTGCTCTAAATCCATGGCATTCCCACGGATATAACACATACCGTTAATTAATGATGAACCACCTAAACCTTTACCACGTCCACATTCCATACGGCGGTTATTCATATGTGGTTCTGGATCGGTCAAATATGCCCAATTATAACGTCGACCTTGTAAAGGATAAGCCAAAGCAGCAGGCATTTGAGTTCTAAAATCTAAACGGTAGTCAGGGCCACCCGCTTCAAGGAGCAGAACTTTAATATCTGGATCTTCGGTGAGTCTCGCTGCAAGTACATTCCCAGCAGAACCTGCACCTATGATAATGTAATCATATGTCATAGTGTTCTCCTTAGGCTTTAAATACAGATTGAAATGGACTTAATTCCACTTGTACCGATTTGATTTGCGTGTAGTGTTGTAAAGTCGTTAAACCATTCTCTCTTCCTACACCAGAATGCTTATAGCCACCGACTGGCATTTCAGCTGGCGATTCACCCCACGTATTGATCCAACATATACCTGCTTCAATTTGGTGGATGATTCGATGTGCTTTGACAATATCAGGGGTAACCACGCCAGCAGCTAATCCATAAGAAGTATTATTAGCGCGACGAATCACTTCTTCTTCTGATGTATATGTCAAAATACTCATCACAGGACCGAAGATTTCCTCTTGAACAATGGTCATCTCATCTCGACAATCACTGAAGATTGTAGGCAGTACAAAAGCACCATTTTTTAAATGATCATCTGTTGCTCTAGAACCACCACACACTAAACGTGCTCCCTCCCTTTTAGCAGAATCAATGAATGCCAAAATTTTATTCATATGCGCAAAGCTAGATACTGGTCCAAAATTTGTTTCTGGATCAAGCGGATTACCTAAGCGGATATAAGGAATACGTTCTAATAGCTTTTCTTCAAATTTTGGCTGTAATGATTCTGGAATAAATACTCGTGTCCCATTCGTACAAACCTGTCCAGAACTATAGAAATTTGCCATCATTGCAATATCTGCAGCTAAGTCTAAATCAGCATCTTCACAAATAATTAATGGTGACTTCCCACCCAACTCCATCGTGACTTCTTTAAGACTGGATTCAGCAGCTTGAGCCATCACTTTTTTTCCAGTGCTCACACCACCAGTAAATGAAATTTTCGCAATATCTACATGCTGGCTTAAATAGGCACCAATATCACCGTCCCCTGTTACAACATTGAATACCCCATCTGGCACTCCAGCTTCGGTATAAATTTCTGCCAATTTAAAGGCTGTTAATGGGGTAATCTCGCTGGCTTTGAAAATCATTGCATTCCCCGCCGCCAAAGCAGGTGCTGACTTCCATAAGGCAATTTGAATTGGATAATTCCATGCTCCTATACCAGCTACAATTCCCAAAGGTTCACGGCGTGTATAGACAAATGAATCTGTTCTTAAAGGAATCTGTTGACCCTCGAGTACCGGTAAAATTCCAGCGTAGTATTCGAGTACATCAGCACCTGTCACAATATCTACAGTCGATGTTTCACTATAGGCTTTCCCACTATCTAAGGACTCAATGGTGGCAAGTTCATCATTTCTTTCACGTAAAATAGCTACAGCTTTATTTAAAATTCTTGAACGCTGCATAAAAGTCATTTCTGCCCAAATTTTCTGTCCTTGTTGGGCAGATAGAATGGCTTGATCCACATCCTGTTGAGAACATGCTTGAATGGTCGCAAGAACTTGACCCGTGGCTGGATTAATCGAATCAAAAGTTTGACCTGATTGAGCATCGACGAATTGTCCATGAATATAAGGACGTTGTAACGGGAATTTATTCATACGATTAGCCTCAGATATAGTAAATATTAAAAATTATTGTGTAAGTTGCTGCTGGATAAAGGCATGGCAAAGACGGATAGAAAGATCGGTATCAATCTCACTTCTTGTTAATGCGCCCCTTAACCAGAACCCATCAATTAATGCAGCCAACCCTTGGGCTGCTTGTTCAGCTTTTATGGGGCTTAAACGTTTTAAAAACTCATGTTTTAAATTTGAATGTAGCCGACAGTGATTCACTTGCTGTAATCGTTGTAGATCGGGTTGATGCAAACTAATAGCCCAAAACGCGAGCCATACTTTCATCGCGGCTTGATTGGTCTGAGGAGTTGCAAAATTCGCTTTAACAATCGCCATTAAACGATCTTCTGGAGAATGCCCAACCTCTGATTTTAGATCCCTTACACTTTCTCCAAGTTGCTGTAGTAAATAGCGCATGGTTGCCTCAATCAATCCATTCTTGCCACCAAAATAATGACTAATAATGCCCGTGGAGACACCTGCTCTTTGCGCGATCTGTTGAATGGATGCATCAGCAAAACCGAGCTCATTCACAGTGGAGAGAGTGGCATCAATCAATTGTTGACGACGAATGGGTTGCATACCAACTTTTGGCATAAGATGACCTAAACCTACAGGAGATTATAATCAGCGTTTATCAATAAGAACGCTGTAACATTAGTAAACGTTTTTTTAATTGAACGTTCAATCAATAAAAATTATAGTGCTATTACTTCCATGATGTACAGCTCAGTTTGTTTTGTATTTGCAAAAGTTTGTAATTGTGGATCAAGCAAGCTTCTATCAGGATATAAATCGAACTGCGCTGTAGATCATTTCATTACTCATTGAATGGTCACTGATTTATGCATAACAAAAATGATCAAACGCAGGATAGTTTGAATAAGGTCGTGTTCTATGTATCAGCATCATTGATACTTTTGTTTTCGATCACCACAATTTTGTTTAATGAAGCTGCTAATAACGTCATTACACAAACCCTCAATTGGGTAAGCAGAACCTTTAGTTGGTATTACCTGTTGGCTGCGACACTCTATTTTGTCTTTATTGTATTTATCGCATGCTCTCGATATGGCGAAATTAAATTAGGACCTAAACATTCTAAGCCTGAATTTAGTTTACTAAGTTGGTCTGCAATGCTCTTTTCTGCGGGTATTGGCATTGATCTCATGTTCTTTTCCGTGGCTGAACCTTTATCGCATTACATGAACCCACCTGTGGGCGAAGGACAAACCTTTGAAGCAGCACGTCAGTCTATGGTATGGACCTTGTTTCATTATGGTTTAACTGGTTGGAGCATGTATGCATTGGTTGGTGTAGCCTTAGGTTACTTCAGTTATCGTTATAACCTTCCCCTTACGATCCGTTCAGCTCTCTACCCTATTTTTGGAAAAAAAATTAACGGCCCTATAGGTCACACTGTAGATACAGCAGCCGTCTTAGGTACAATTTTTGGTATCGCGACTACCTGTGGTATTGGTGTCGTACAACTCAATTATGGTCTTCATGTTCTCTTCAATCTACCTGAAAATTTGTGGATTCAAGCTGGTCTAATCGGGATCGCAGTGGTTATTACTGTCATCTCAGTAACGGCAGGTGTGAATAAAGGGATTCGCGTACTTTCTGAAATCAATATCTATGTCTCGATTGGGTTACTCCTCTTTATTCTTTTGATTGGTAATACAGAATTCTTACTCGCAGGCTTAATCCAAAATTTAGGTGATTACCTCAGTCAATTCCCGAAATTGAGTTTAATGAGTTTTCCATTCGAACAACCTAAAGAATGGATGAACAGTTGGACGCTTTTCTTTTGGGCTTGGTGGATTGCATGGTCGCCATTTGTCGGTCTGTTTTTAGCACGAATTTCTCGTGGTCGTACCATTCGTGAGTTTGTATTTGGTACGTTGATTATTCCTCTACTATTTACACTGACTTGGTTATCCATCTTTGGAAATAGTGCACTTCACAATGTAATTTTTGATGGTAATTCACAACTTGCAACAACCGTTTTAGAAAATCCAGCTCATGGTTTCTATGACCTACTTGCACAATATCCTGGTTTTACCTTCTTAGCAGGTATAGCAACAATTACAGGATTATTATTTTACGTCACTTCTGCAGACTCAGGCGCTCTTGTTTTGGGTAATTTCACGACAAAATTCACCAATATCGAGCATGACTCTCCAAGATGGCTCAGCGTATTTTGGGCTATAGCCATTGGTTTACTCACCTTGGCGATGCTGATGGCAAATGGTATTACTGCCTTACAGAACACAACCATCATCATGGGTCTGCCTTTTAGCTTTGTCATATTCTTTGTAATGGCGGGTTTATACAAATCCTTGAGATTGGAAGATTTCAGACAAGCCAGTACTAGCTTAAATGCCGCGCCAGTCGTGGGCAATGTGGATATTCTCAATTGGAAAAAGCGACTCAGTCGCGTAATGCTTCATCCAAGCCATGAACAAACATTAAAAATGTTAGATGATGTGTGTAAACCTGCAATGGATGCCGTGGCACAGGAACTTTTATCCAAAGGTGTCAAAGTCGATGTGAATACCAAGCCTCTTGAAGATAATGCTGAGCTTTATCATTTGGATCTGATTATTCACTTGAATGAAGAAGAAAATTTCGTATATGAGATTTGGCCCGTTCGTTATGACACCCCAAACTTTAGTACCCGTGCTAAACGAACAAAGCGTTATTACTATCGTTTAGAAAGTTACTTATTTGAAGGTTCGCAAGGTAATGATTTGGTCGGTTACAACAAAGAACAAGTGATTAACGACATTTTGGACAAATATGAACGTCATATGATGTACCTTCATATTAACCGCATCAGTCCAGGTAAACGTCCACAATTTCCTGATCGTGACATTTAGTTAGTAGTAGCTCATCTAAACAAGGAAAATGACCATGTCAGAAAGTCTAAACGCCTTTGCTCTATTTTTTTCGTTGCTTAATCCCTTTTTAATGAGCATTTATATGCTTGGGATTATTCGAAATTCAGATGCAAAAGTTTTTAATATGGCGCTGATCCAAGGTAGTTTGATTAGCTTTGTGGTTTTTGTCATTTTTGCTAAAACAGGTGAAGCCTTCTTTAATGATGTACTTCATGCACGATTTGAATCTTTCCAAATTTTTGGTGGAATCATTTTCTTGGTGATTGGATACCGTTATGTATTTGAAGGTGCTGATACGATTGGGGTCATGCGTGGAGCACCAAACCATTTGGCTGGTACGATCGCCATGCCTTTTATGATCGGTCCAGGAACAATCTCTGCATCTGTAATCACTGGCATTCAATTAAGTTTATGGCAGACGATCACAGTCATCTTTATGACCTTATTCTTAACCTGTAGTCTTTTGATATTAATGAAATATTTGCATGATAATTTACAGCATAAATATTCTAATTATATCGACTTATATGTAGATATCGTGGGTCGTGTTGCTGCATTGCTTATCGGTACGATTGCCATTGATATGATCGTGACTGGTGTTACTGGGATCATCAATGGCTAATTGAAGGTTGTTGTTGATATTTATAAAAAAGGAGTCTTATCATTGACTCCTTTTTTTAAACCCTAATATTTAGAATCTATATCCGATATTTAAACTATACACCGTTGGATCTACGTCCACACTTCCTACCTTTTCTCCATTTACTTTTACATCAGTTTTGATATCCGCATATCGGATATCAGCACCAACACTCCATTGAGGGTTAAATTGGTAATCTACGCCTATTTGACCAGCCCAACCAAAAGAATCTGAGAGATCGAACTTATCACCACTATATAATCGGTCATTAAAAAAATAGGTGTAATTTAAGCCCAGACCCACATAAGGTTGTAACTTTTCATTGGGTAAGAAGTGATATTGCACACTGAAAATTGGAGGTAAATGTTTTGTTTTTGCGACTTCATTACCAGCAACATTAATTTTATGCCCTGGTGGCAAACCGACTAATACATCAAATGCAATATTTGGTGTATAAAAATAAGAGATCGTGCCAGTGACTCCCCAAGCATCATCTATTGTGACGGGTGCTGTTTGATTAAAAATACTACCTGGAGAAGATGTGGGATCAATATTGCTAATCGCACCTCTTAGCTTCCATTTATAATCTGCGCTGTGCGCATTAGAACTTAATGCCACGGTACTCAATAAAATCGCGAATAAACCAAAACTTAATTTATCATTCATATCATTACCCATTTTTTATAAATATCTGAAATTTTGAAGATTGTTAATCAATTAAATTGAATGCTTTAGATCATATCGATAATTCTATTTGTTGGTTATTTTTTATTCTGATTTGTTTTGATGATTTTTTATTTAAGAAAATTTATTCAATTTAAATGGATTTTTGGAATATTGTTTTTAATTTAAGTGAGGAAAGAACATACGCCTAAATTGGATTCTAATCAGTAATGATGAAACAAGAAACAAATCTTATTGACCTTACCACAATGGGAAGGTTTAGAATGATCATGACCTTATTTCAATCAGCATATGGAGTTAAGTATGTCATCTACTTCAACTAAATCTATTCAAATCAAAATTGAAGGAATGACCTGTGCTGCTTGTGTAAGCCGAGTTGAAAACTCATTAAAAAAAGTCGAAGGTATTCAAAATGCCAGTGTGAACCTCGCCACTGAAATAGCACAAATTGAGTTAACAACAGATGTACAAGATCAACAAATCATTCAAGCCGTAAATAAAACAGGTTTTAACACTAAAAAATGGGCAACAATAAAATTAAAAATTTTAGGCATGACTTGTGCTGCTTGTGTGAGCCGAGTTGAACGTTCTTTACTAAAAATACCCGGTGTATTAGCAGCACAAGTAAGTTTGGCGACTGAGACAGCAAGCATTGATCTACTTTATCAAGTTCCTGTTGATCAAGTTATTGAGCGTATTGAAAGATCAGGGTTTGAAGCTGTACTTGAACAGCAAGCGATCACAGCACTTCCAGATCGCGAACTTGAATCAAAAAAAATTCTCAAGCATTTTATTATCGCACTTGTACTCAGTTTACCTATATTTATCATTGAAATGGGGTCGCACCTCTTGCCTTCATTTCATCATTTTATAAGTACTTACATCAGTCAAAATCAGAGTTGGTTATTCCAATTTATTCTTGCGACTTTAGTTATTTTTATACCTGGACGGCATTTTTTCACACAAGGTATCAAGTCACTGATAAATTTACATCCTGACATGAATTCTTTGGTGAGTTTAGGATCAGGAGCTGCCTATTTATATTCTATTGTTGCTACGTTCTTTCCAAGTTTATTGCCACAACAGTCAGTACATGTCTATTACGAGCCTGCAACACTCATTATTACATTTATTTTGTTAGGCAAATATCTAGAAGCACGAGCTAAAGGTCGAACTTCTGCAGCGATTCAACATCTGATTGGCTTACAACCTAAAACAGCGCGAGTTAGAGTATCTGACCTCCAGACTAAAGATATATCGATTGATAAAATTACAATCGGTATGCAGGTTGAAGTTCGGCCTGGTGAAAAAATTCCTGTAGATGGCGTGGTTATTTCAGGTGAAGGCTTTGTAGATGAGTCAATGATCAGTGGAGAATCTTTTCCAATCCACAAATTGATGGGTTCAGAAGTTGTTGGTGGAACCATCAATCAAAATGGATTTCTTGTCATTGAAACCAAACATTCTTCTGAAAGTAGCATTTTATCTTCAATTATTCAGTTGGTTGAAAATGCTCAGATACAAAAGCTCCCCATACAATCTTTAGTCGATAAAGTCACCTTATGGTTTGTTCCAGTTATCCTCTTGATTTCGATGATTACTTTCATCGCGTGGCTGGTGATTGGACCTGAACCTAATCTGAGCTATGCTTTGATTAACGCCGTTTCTGTTTTGATTATTGCATGCCCTTGTGCGATGGGACTTGCAACCCCGATGTCGATAATGGTTGCGACGGGACGTGCTGCTGAACACGGAATTTTATTTAAAAATGCGACTTCACTTCAAAAACTTCGAGAAATTTCAACATTTGCATTTGATAAAACTGGAACATTAACAATAGGGCAACCTGCGATTAGTCATATCGAGATTTTCGCACCATTTACACATCAACAGGTTCTACAAACTGTTGCATCCGTTGAATATCATTCCGAGCACCCAATTGCTAAAGCGATTGTTCAATATGCATCCGATCATCATATAAAGATGATCGAAATTTCTGAGTTTAAGAGTATTTCAGGATTCGGCATTCAAGCACAATTGAATGGTCAGGATATTAAAATTGGTTCTGTAGAATTTATTACTCGAGAAAATGCAAAGCTTTCTCATGCACTCTCTCACCATCAAAGATTATTAGATGAAGCTCAAACACCCATCGCGGTCTCCATCGATGGTGAGCTTGCATCAATTATTTTAATAACGGATCAATTAAGACCTGAAACCTACGAGGTTATGGCTCAACTTAAAAAGAACGACAAGCACATTGCTTTGATTACTGGCGATCATCAAAATGCAGCGCAATATGTGGCTAATCAACTCAATATCAATGCAGTTTATGCACAGGTCAAACCACATGAAAAGTTAAACATCGTTGAGACCCTTCAAACGCGATATGGAAATGTTGCTTTTGTTGGTGATGGTATTAATGATGCTCCTGCACTTGCGCAAGCTCAAGTCGGTATTGCGATAGGTTCAGGTACAGATGTCGCCATTGAAACGGCTGACCTTATTTTAATGTCATCAAATTTGAATAACTTATCTAAAGCCATCAAATTAAGCGAAATGACCATTAGAAATATTCATCAAAATCTGTTCTGGGCTTTTTTATACAATATTTGTCTGATTCCAATTGCTGCAGGCGTACTTTACCCCTTGACTGGTATCCTGCTCTCACCTGTTTTAGCCGCAATCGCAATGGCACTTTCTTCGGTATTTGTATTAGCGAATGCCTTAAGACTCAAAACTTTGAAATTAAATTAGCAGCTTAAAACAAAGGAAAGATCATGAATATTGGCGAATTAGCACGACGTTCAGGCTTAACTGCTAAAATGATTCGATATTACGAAAAAATCGATCTCATTTCCGTTCCGATCAGAAGCGCTAGCGGTTATCGTGTTTACACAGAGCAAGACCTTTCGACTTTAAGTTTTATTAAACATGCTAAAGATCTTGGTTTTTCGATCGATCAAATCAAAAGTTTAGTTGAGCTTTGGAAAAATCCTGACAGAAAAAGTGCTGATGTGAAAAAAATTACAGATCAACATATCCATTTTTTGACAGAACAAATTCATTCGATGCAATCAATGATTTTAAAATTAACGGCTGCGAGTCAGATGTGCTCTAATGATTCGACTTCAAACTGCAGTATTCTGAATAAAATTGAACATATTCAATCGTGACAGTGATAGATGTTAACTAACGCAAGAGGTTATTATGAAATTATTTATTGAAAATATTAGTTGTTCGGGTTGTGCTAAAGGTGTCACTGCATCTGTATTGTCACTTGATCCTAATGCAAGCGTCAATGTAGATGTTGCCAACAAAATTGCGGATATTCAAACAACATATGACTTTGAAAAAATCACTGAAGTTTTGACTGAAGATGGTTTTCCTCCTAAATTAAAAGATTAAATTGGCATAAAAAAGGCGAAACAATGTTTCGCCTTTTTTTGTAAAACGCATACCGAAGTATGCGTTTTTTAAAGAATTAATAAATGATTTGACCGTTTTGAAGTAACTGCTCCAACGTCAGATCTGCATTTTGAGGACCAATATTCAACAATTGAGTAGCTTCAAATTGTGTACCTTCACCATCGCGATCGATTGAAATTACAGAATCTTTAACAGTGATATATTTACTTAAGATATCCGCAACTTGATCAGTCGAATCTGTTGAGAATGTAGTTGAAGTATTAGCATCAACAAATAGTTGAGATACATCAATTACATCGACACCTACTTCGAAATCTGACCATGTATCAAAACCATTTCCACCCGTTGCATCGGCTTCATTAAGTAATTTGAAGATTAATTTATCCGCGATATCACTTCCAGTGAATGCGTCATTAAATTTCGAACTTGTAAATGATTTGTTTACATCAAAGCTTAAAGTAGCTGTTGAAGTCGTTCCACCCACTGTCGAAACAGTATAGCTAAATTCTTCTTTACCAAATCCTTTTCCTGATGGTGTATACGTATAGCTACCATCATTATTGAAAACAAGAGTACCAAATTTACCTTCGACAGTTACACTAGGATTACCACTATAAGTCGACGTCGTTAATCCATTAATAGTATAAGAACTAATAGAATTTAAACCGTCATCATTATTAGAAACGTTTCCAATAACTGGTTCTAAAGCAACTGGAGTAAATTCATTCAAGTACGTTGTATTAAACGTGATTGTAGAGTCCTCGAAATAAGCAAGTCCAGGATTAACAAGATTAGCTTGTACAGTATATACACCAGCGGGAAGATCATTTAACTGTAATACTTTTCCAGTAACAGCATTTAACTCACCAGTCTTAACTACAGTGCCAGCTGCATTTTTCACTGTGTAACTAATACTGCGTGATGAAGTTAAAGATAGAGTACTTTCAAAAGAAATTGCAACTGTACTGACTGAGTTTTCAGCTATTGCAAATTTAGCATCGATAGTACGTTGAGCCAGACCAATATCTAAAATTGTATCATTTACAATAGTTTCTGATTTATTTTGCATTACAATTTCAGATTCTTCAAAATCATCTTGAGCAACAGCTAAATCAATTTTAATCGTTAACGTTTCGAGTGAACTATTTCCATTCTGATCTTTAATGACATAAGTAAATGTCTCGATTTCACCATATGGTAAGCTTGTGCCTTCACTAGGTTTATTTACGAAGTATTGGTAAGTTCCGTCCTTATTGAGAATTAATTTACCATACACACCTTGAAGTTCTGTTTCTTCAACAAGCTGAGTATTACCAGCAATAATGATTTCTGACCCATTAGCTAATTCAATCTGACCTGAAGTTTGACCGACAAAATCATTGTCTGTTTTAACAGTCGAATAATCATAAAGTGTGTCTTTATTAACATATAGACCAGATCCACCAAGTACATTAAGTCCTGTTGGAACAGTCACTGCATAATAGTCACCCTCTGTAAATTTAAGTGTAACTTCATCAGATTTACCACCTAAAATTACTGTGTACCAGTTATTTATGCTGTGAACTTGGACATATTCATTGGTATCAGCATTGAACTTATAAATAAATAAAGAGTATGAAGTTAAACTTACACCGCCGCCATCGCCTTGGAAAGTCATTTCACGAACATTATTTTCATTCACTGTGAAATTCATGAACGAAGATAAATCAACTGCACCAGCTTTAATAACTGGATCTAACAAACTTACATCTAACACTTTAACATTTGTTAATTTAGGCACTTCACCAGTGATATCTTTAATTTCAGGAAGTGGATTGATGATAACAGTGTCGTTGATTTCTGATTGTTTTACCTCAACAACTTTATTATCAATCGATATATTAAGCTTTGCAGAAGCTGTATTACCTAGTTCTGTTTTAACGTAATAGGTAAACTCATCTACTTGCCCGAATGGACCTTTAAAGTCTTCATTAATCTCGTAACGATAGCTTCCGTCTTGATTAATAAATAACGTACCAAATTTACCTTCGATCGCGGTTTCAGAATTACTATTCAACGTAATTGCTGCATTAGAACCAGCCATAACTGACTCTACAATCGTACCAGTTGGCAGTACATCCTGACCATCAACAGCATCTGCATCTGTGATTACATTACCAGTTGCTTCGCCATCGACTGACACAACTTCATTATAATCCAGAATAATGTCATTCAATACCTTCAATGTATAACCACTTAATACTGTTACCCCAACAGAAGGTGTTAAGAATACAATATATTTACCTTCAGGAAGGCTCACGTTCAATTCTTCAGAAACACCAGCCAGTAAATAAGCTTTCAACCATTGTTTCTCAGTCATGTACTCTTTGTATTGACCAGTTTCTTCATCAAATTGATAAATTTTAAGATCGTACATCGAGACGATCGAAACACCACCTGATTGTGATTTCAATGTTAAGTTGCGAACTGTCCCATCAGCAACATCAACTGTTAATGAATTTTGAAGAACTTCTGTTAAAACATTAGCTTCGAGCACTGCACCCAAGCCAACACTTGCTACCGCAAATGCAGTTTTATCTTCAAGTTGTTGTTCTGCTGAAGGTAATTTAGTAGTCGGGTTAATCACTTCAGGAATGAAATTAACTGAGTTATCCGCTGGAAGTACTATTTCTTGAAGATCATCGACAATACCATTGTTATCTAAATCGTTCACTGCCGGTACTGCTGTATCCAGAGCATCTAAACGAGCATCTAGATCATCTTTAGCTGCTGATGCAGGTAATGCATCAACCAAGCCTTGTGCTGTACCTTTCAACGCATTCAATTCTTCTTTGATCGCTTGTAATTCAGCTTGAGTTGTTGGGCTGATTACACCATTTTCAGCTGCAATTGCCTCTACCAATTCATCATGCTTAGCTTCTGCAGTTTGAACCGCTTGTGTTGCTGCTGCAATCGCGGCATCAACATCATCAGCAA